>NZ_LR134477.1:2400000-3000000 GCF_900637975.1 Actinomyces viscosus
GAGCAGCTCGAAGGCCCGCAGGACCGCGTCGTTGAGGAAGGTGCCGCCCTGGACCGAGACCCGCTCGCCGAGCTGGTCGGCGTCCTTGAGCTTGATGACCTTGTACAGGGCGTTGCGCACCACCGAGTAGGACAGGCCCGCGCTGATCTCCCCCACCGTGGCCGACTCGCGCTGGGCCTGCTTGACCGAGGAGTTCATGAACACGGTGCAGCGGCTGCCCAGGTCCACCGGCCGCTCGGCGTGCAGGGCGGCCTCGGCGAACTCGCCGATCTCCAGGCCCATCGAGCGGGCGAAGGTCTGCAGGAAGGAGCCGCAGCCGGCCGAGCAGGCCTCGTTGACGCTGATGGAGTCGATCGCGTCGCCCTTGATGCGCAGGTACTTCATGTCCTGGCCGCCGATGTCGATGACCGAGGTGACCCCGGGGTTGAGGTAGGCCGCCGCCCGGTAGTGCGCCATCGTCTCGACCACGCCCTCGTCGATGCGCAGCGCCGCCTTGACCAGGGACTCTCCGTAGCCGGTGACGCAGGAGCGCACGATCCGTACCCCGTCGGGCATCTCGCGGTGGATGCGGCGCAGGATCTCCACGGCGGCCGTCACCGGGTCGCCCTCGTTGCCGGCGTAGTGCTCCCACACGATCCGCCCGCGCGCGTCCAGGACCACGGCCTTGATCGTCGTCGATCCGGCGTCGATCCCCAGGAAGCAGTCGCTCTCCTGGTGCTCCGCGGCCCCACTTACCCCTGGCGCCGACGTCGCAGCGCCCGCCTCGTCATCACGCTGCTCACTGAGCCGGTCGTCGAGCTCGTCGTCCGCCCCATCCGCCGCGGCCGGCTCCGCGGCCGCCTCCTCGGGCACCGGCCAGGGCGCCCGCTCAACGTGGGCGCGGGCGTGGCGCTCGCGGAAGGCCTCCAGCTCGGCGTCGTCGCGGAAGAGCGGGCGCATCCGGGAGGTGCCCAGGGACAGGGCCTTGCGGGTGGCCAGTCGGGTGGACAGCTCCGCGATCGGCGTCGGCTCGCCCGAGGAGAGCAGGGCGGCGCCGATGGCGACGTAGAGCTGGGCGTTGTCGGGGCAGGTGAAGGAGTCGACCTGGCCGGCCAGGGTCCGCTCGAAGGCGGCGCGCAGCTGGGGCAGGAAGTGCAGCGGCCCGCCCAGGAACATGACGTGGCCGCGGATGGGGCGCCCGCAGGCCAGGCCCGCGATGGTCTGGGTGACGACGGCCTGGAGGACCGAGGCGGCCAGGTCCTCCCCGGCGGCGCCCTGGTTGATGAGCGGCTGGAGGTCGGACTTGGCGAAGACGCCGCAGCGCGAGGCGATGGGGTAGAGCGTCGTGTACCGGGAGGCCAGGTCGTCCAGGCCGGCGGCGTCGGTGTGGAGGAGCTGGGCCATCTGGTCGATGAAGGCGCCGGTGCCGCCCGCGCAGGTGCCGTTCATGCGCTGCTCGGGGGTGGGGTGGAGGTAGGTGATCTTGGCGTCCTCGCCGCCGAGCTCAATGACGACGTCGGCCTGCGGGTCGCACACGCGCACGGTCTCGGTCTCGGCGATGACCTCCTGAACGAAAGGCAGTCCCATGAGAGTGGCCAGGGACAGTCCGGCGCTGCCGGTGACGGCCCCGCGCACGACGGCCTCCGGATAGGCCCGTCCGACCTCCTCCAGCAGCCGGGTCAGCTCGCCGCGCACGTCCGCGTTGTGGCGACGGTACTCAGCGAATACAGGAGCCACCGGCGCTGAGCCCGAGCCGGACCGGGCGCCCATGGGCGCCTCGGGCAGGAGGACGAGCTTGATGGTGGTCGAGCCGATGTCCAGCCCCATGCGCAGGACCGTCGAGGCTCCGTCGGGCGCTGTCGCCGCCGGCTGCGCAGCCGGTCCTGGGCTTGCGGAGGGCTCGGTCCTCCGCACGCTGGAGACGGGATCGTGATCGGACATGCTTCACCTCGGCGCGCGACTGCGCCGACCCCCTACGAGCCGACGGCGATGTGGGCTGGGCTCCACCGTATCGAGGCGCCCCACCAGCCTCAACGTTGTTGAAATGTCCGCTCGGCGCCTTCGGCGCCCACCGCGCTTCTTGGCGGGATGACGCCCAACGGCCTCCTTGCACACCCGCCTCCCGGGCCGAGAATCTAAACGATGTTGAATATCGCGCCGATAGTGTTTTCTAAAAATAGGGCGGCAGTCACACATCCCCGGCTCCGCCCACCCCGGCCAAGCGCTGTGTTCTCCCGGAATTTCGCCAGTTTCTCCGGGGCCGGCAGCCTCGGCCGTCGGGAGCACCCGTAATCTCCTGGAGTGACCAGTGATGCCGTCAGCGCGCCGCAGCCGAGCGCCGCACCCGAGGAGGAGGCACCCGAGCCCACTCGTCCCGGTCGTGCCCGCCGCCGCGGGCCACGACGTCGGCCGGACCCGGGAGGTGCGCAGACACCCTCCACGCGGGAGGCGATCCTCAAGGCGGCGCGCGAGTCCTTCCTGGCTCAGGGCTACGAGGGCACGACGATCCGGGCGGTGGCTCGCACGGCCGGGGTGGATCCGGCGCTCGTGTCGTACTACTTCGGCTCCAAGGGGGACCTGTTCGGGGCAGCCGTCAACCTGCGGGTGCGGGCGAGCGAGGAGATCGCGGCCGCCGTCAGCGGCGACCTGCGCTCGGCTGGTCCTCGCCTGGTACGGCTGTCGCTGACCGCCTGGGACGACGCCGCTGACGGGGCGACCTTCCGCACCCTGCTGCGCTGGATGGCCACCGACGTCAGCGCCCCCGAGGCGGTTCAGAGCTACGCGACCGAGCAGATCGCCGTCCCGATGGCCGAGGCTCTCAAGCAGTCGGGCCTGTCAGGGGTCTCGGCGCGCGAGAGGGCCACGCTGGCCGGGTCCCAGCTGGTGGGACTGGCCATGATCCGTTACGTACTGCGACTGGAGCCCATTGCCGGCGCGAGCGTCGATCACCTGGTGGAGGTCGTCGGGCCGACGATCCAGCACTACCTCACCGGCCCGCTGCGCCCCAGATGACCGCCCGCTGGAGACCCGGGGCGGCGCCGGCCGTGTCAACGCGCCACGTCGCTACCGGACACGCGCATGTAGACGTAGGCCGTCATGAGAGCGGCCATCGGACCGGTGATGAGCCAGCCAACGGCGGTCAACATACCGACGAGATGGATCAGACCGAGGACGAGCAGCGCCAGGGGCGCGTTCCCACCCTGTTTCATGAGGCGGCACGAACGGCTGATCGCCTTAAAGCAGGAGCAGCCCTCATTCATGGCCACCATCGCCGTCACCCAGAGGAAGTAGCCGGCCACCACGCTACCGAAGGGGAGGAACGAGCCGACCGCGATCGCGAGTCCGACGAACGCGAGGGCCGCAGCCGCGTCGAAACCATTGGGCGGGGCGACGAAGGACCGGAACGTCACTTTCTCCCCGCGGGCGACCCGCAGGGCCGCGCTCTGAATCCCCAGGTACATGACCAGCGCCCAGACCAGCACCGCGGGGACCCCGATCGCGGCATTGAGCGAGTCATCGTCAACCAGGCTGAGGAGGCCTGCCACCACCAGGCCCACGCCGGCGAGGGACAGCGGGATCCAGGCGATGATGAGGGGATTGGTGAAGGTCTTGGACCATGCCCATTTCACGGCGTCGCCCACCTCGATCCGCGGCACCGAAGGCCACGGGGAAGGCATGGAGGCAGGGGTCTGCGGGTAGCCGTAGGCGGCGTCGGCGCCCGCCGTCGGAGGCACGTTGCCACCGTAGTGACCGCCACTGATCGGAGCGCCGGGAGAGTACGGGGAATCGGACACGAGATCTTCCTTCTGGGCAGACGGAGATGGGAAATGGTCTAGCGGAGCTGCAGGGCAGGACGGCCCACCAGCCGCCGAGACCCCGCGTCCCCATCGCCTTCCGAGCCCGTTGGGGGTACTGCATCCCGGGCGTCGTCGGTGTGGAGCCCCGCCATCCAACCGGGAAGCCGGCTCGGGTCGCGGGGGAAGCGCCGCAGCTCCGCCGCGCAGTCGTCGCGGGTGCACGGCGGGACCAGGTCGGGGCGGCGCTCGTAGTCGAAGTCGGTGGTGAGCTCGCCGTCGCGCGTACTGATCGACAGGAAGGCCCAGGTCCAGGCGGCGCCGTCAGCCCGGGTCGTGGAGCCCCGCAGGGCGACGGCGTCGTGAACGAGCTCGTCGGGGACGCCTCCCTCCACCCAGTCGATCCGGCGCAGGAGGCCGACCTTGCGCAGCACGCGGTTGGCGCAGGCGATGCGCTCACCCAGCGCCTCGATCTCCACCACCATCTCCAGCGAGCCGGTCCGGCGCAGCCAGGCGAGCCATCGGTTCGCAAGGCCGTCGAGGACGCCGGTCGCGGACGCCTCGGACTTCTTCAGCTGCTCACCCACGCGCACACCTTCCTGGTCTCCAGCGGGCTCCACTCGTGAACTCGGGCGCACAGGTTCGCCCCGGCTGGGAACCGGGGCGAACGCATGCGTATGGTCGGAACCAGTCGGGTCCGGCTCAGAAGGTCTCGTAGCGCGCGGAGCTGAGGAAGACGCCGTGGCCGGTCTCGGTGTTGCGGCAGGTCATGCCGGTCTCCTCCGAGCTGCACACCCAGGAGCCGAAGGTGACGGACTGGCCGTACTCGATCACCTGGGGCGAGGAGCCGCCACCGCGGAAGAACTCGTCCAGGGAGAAGGCTCCCTCGCTGCGACCACCGAGCTGAGGCGTGTCACCGCTGCTGAGGTCGAACCACCACTTGGGCGAGCCCATCTCGTCCTGGCCGTAGGTGCCGTCGGAGCGGTAGGACAGCACGCCGCAGCCCGCGAAGTGGGCGGACAGGTCGCAGCCGATGTTGCCCGACGGCGAGACGACCATGGCGGTCTTCTCCGAGACGAGGTTGTCCGGAACGAAGGACGTGGCCTGGCCGGCCTGCGGGGTGGCGGGGTCCGCGGGCTCGGTGGGCGCCGGTGCGGGAGTCGTCTGGTCGGCGTTGCCTGAGCCGTCGGCGGGCGCCTGAGTGGGCGAAGCAGGCTCGGGCGAGGCCTGAGCCTCGGGAGCCGCCGACTGCGCCTGCGGGGAGGCGCCGGCCCGGTTCTCGGCGCCACCGGCCTCCGAAGACGCGGAGGAGCCGCCGTTGTTCTGGCCGGAGGGGCTGGAGGAGCTCGACGCGCCCGTCTTGCCGGGGGTCGCGGCCTTGTTGGCGCCAGTGCCGCTGGCGGCCGGACGGGGCTCGTTGGCACGCGGGCTCGACGGACGCGAGCCGGAACCGGAGGAGGCCTGCGGCGCGGACGACTCGCCGGAACCCTTCCCCGTGGGGCTCGGGATGCGAGGGGAGGCGTGTCCCGACTTCTGCCCGGAGGTCGGCTTGGCGCTGGCAGTCGACTGGGACTTGGCAGAGGACGACGAGGACGAGCCCGCGGTGCCCTGCTGATTGGCATTGGACGCACCACCGGACTGACAACCGGCCAGAAGCATGGCGGTCGAGGTGAGGACAACAAGGGACAGGGGAATGGTGAAGCCGCTTCGGCGGACCGTGGCGGTCATGACTGCGGCATCCTTTCGGTCGACGTCGGTGCAGCCAACACGGTACTAGAGCCCTGAAGAGGAGGGGAACAGTCTGGAAATCAGGCATAAAACCCGCTGACAGCATCAGACGTCCCACCTTCCCAGCAAACCACTAGATTTCGTAGTGATAACGCCAATCACAACAAGATGACGAGACGATCGTTCTGCAGGCCACATTCCAACTAGTGAGACAGATAACGATCTGGAGCGCGGATCGACAGTCCTCCCTCCGAGGGGAGCAGGCTCCCCTTCGGGCCCTGCGGCCGGCCCTGCGGCCCCCGTGGGCGAGCCGGATGTTGGCCCGCCCACGGCGCTCCCGTGAGCCGCGGGCCGGTTCATTCACTAGGATGTTCCCGTGATCTTCAAGGCAGTGCGAGAGAGGCCCCCCTATCCCGACCACGGGGTCACCACTCAGCGCGAGTGGGCCGTCATCGCGCCCCGGCAGATCCGCCTGGCCGATCTCACCACCACCCGCGCGACTCTCGACCTGCGCAGCCTCCTGGATGACGACTCCACCTTCTACGGCGACCTGTTCGCCCACGTCGTCTCCTTCAAGGGGGACCTCTACCTGGAGACCGGCCTGCACCGGGCGCTGCGCGCGGCCCTGCAGGGCCGCACCGCGATCCACGCCCGCATCCTGGAGGTCACCGAGGACGGGACACCGAGGCTCGCTCCAGCACCTCCGAGCGCCTGATACCCGCCCAAGGCGGCCAGGAGTCGCACGACCCGGCTCGGTCCCATGTCACATCGGGCCCACCACCACCCGACGAGCGCCGTCGTCCATTACCCTGGATCGCGTGAGTAGTCCCGCAGATCCGCGCACCGAGTACCGGCGGCACATGCAGCACCGTCAGGCCACCGTCATCGGCTCCGTCCTGGCCGTCATGGTCGTCGCGGTCACCGTGAGTCTCCTGGTGGCGCTGGGCATCCTGCCCGCCTACAACCCGGGCTTCTCGCAGCCCAAGAGCACCGCCACCTACGTGCCGCAGCCCTGCCCGCCCGTCGACGCCAAGACCGTCGACGTCACCACACTCACGATCAACGTCTACAACGGCTCCGAGTCGGTGGGCCTGGCGACGGAGGTTCAGCAGGACCTGGAGGAGGCGGGCATGACCGTCGCCTCCGCGAGCGACTGGCCCGGGGGCATCTACAACGGTGAGGTGCAGATCCTGTCCTCCAAGGGCAGCCTGACCAACGCCTACTCCCTGGCTCAGGTCTTCCCCAACGCCACGGTGCAGATCGACGGGAGCCTGGCCGACGACGACTCCACGGTCTCGGTGGTCCTGGGCAAGGAGTACCTGCAGAACGCGCTGTCGGCCGACGAGATCAAGCTGCTCGGCTCCGACAAGCCCATCACCGCCCCCAGCGACTGCGTCCCAGCAGACAAGGCCGAGAAGAAGGAAGGCTGAGCGGGAGCGCCGCAGCGGCTTGGAGCAGGCAGACTGCGGGTTGGCGGACCCTGCGGCCTGATTCCGGGCGCCCTACTCCACGAGGCTCGGGCGGTACTGGCCAGGGGTTGACCGCACTGCACGGGGCTCCCGACCACGTGGAGTACACCCACCTCCCAGTCAGTAGACCCCTGCGCCCCTCTGCGACACTCAGCGATCCGCTCGGCGCCCGTCACTCCGAAGGGCTCGACGGCGTCGAGGTCGCCTCCGGGGAGGCCGCCGAGGGGGCGTGGGCGGCGCGGCCGGAGTAGGCCGGGCCCTCCAGCTCGGTGCCGGCGGGGGCCGAGGCCGGGGAGGCCTGCTCCAGGTTGGTGCCGCGAACCTTCGAGATCCAGCGCATGGCGTGGTATATGCCGATCGCGGACAGCGACCCCAGGGCGATCCCTTCGAAGGTCATGCCGTCCCAGGCCAGCGTGTAGTTGGCGATGGCCACCACCATGGACACGGCCGCCGTGTTGAGGTTGACCGGGTCGGAGAAGTCCACCCGGTTCTGCACCCAGATGCGCACGCCCAGCATGCCGATCATGCCGTAGAGGACCGTGGCCGCGCCGCCCAGGACGCCCGCCGGGATGGTCGCGATGATCTCCCCGAACTTCGGCAGCAGGGACAGGCTCAGGGCAGTCACCGCCGCCACGACGTAGGCGGCGGTGGAGTAGACGCGGGTGGCAGCCATGACGCCGATGTTCTCCGCGTAGGTGGTGGTGCCCGAGCCGCCGCCCGCGCCGGCGAGCATGGTGGACAGCCCGTCGGCGAACAGGGCGCGCCCGGTGACGTCGTCGAGGTCCTCCCCGGTCATGGCGGAGACGGACTTGACGTGACCGATGTTCTCGGCGACCAGGACGAGCACCACGGGAATGAACAGGCCCAGGTAGCTGACGTCGAAGGCCGGGGCGTGGAAGTGGGGCAGGCCCAGCACGGGGGCGTCCATGACCTTGGAGAACTCGACCTCGCCCCTCATGACGGCGGTGGCGTAGCCGATGAGCACGCCGATGAGGATCGCCAGGCGCCCGATGATGCCCTTGAACAGCACGGTGATGACCAGGATCGACACGATGGTGACCACCGCCGTCACCGGGGCCTGCTTGACGTTGTTCCAGGCCGAGGGGGCCAGGTTGAAGCCGATGAGGGAGACGATCGCGCCGGTGACGATCGGAGGCATGAGCCGGTCGATCCAGCTGGCGCCGGCGACGTGGACGACGACGCCCACGAGCAGCAGGGACAGTCCCGCCGCGATGATCCCGCCCTGGGCCAGGGAGGCCTTGTGGGCATCGATGGGGCCTCCGCCGTCGGCCATGTAACCGGTCACCGCTCCGATGGGGGCGATGAGCGCGAAGGAGGACCCCAGGTAGCTGGGTAGGCGCCCGGAGGTGATCCCCAGGAACAGCAGGGTGCCCACGCCGGTGAAGAACAGCGTGGTCGCCGGGTCGAAGCCCGTGAGCAGGGGCACCAGGAAGGTGGCGCCGAACATGGCGACGACGTGCTGGATACCGATGCCGATCGTGCGAGGCCAGGTGAGGCGCTCACCGGGGGCGACGACCTCGCCGGGAGCGATGGACCGGCCGTCGCCGTGAAGGCGCCAGCCGCGAGACGGAGATGAGGACACGAGCGGTCTCCTGCCTGAGCGATGGGGATGTGACAGCATCCCGTGGACGATCCGGCGAGACGCTCAGCAGGACCCGGCAGAGCCTGCCGGGACTTCAGCATAGCCCCCGGCCGGCGGCCGTGCCGATCTGGCGCTCAGAGGCGCTCCACCGGCCCCTGTCCTCACGGACCTCACGATCCTCACGCCTCCTCCGCGGGAACGATGCCGCCTGCGGCTCCGGCGGGCATGATGGAGTCATGAGCACCGCCCGGACCGCACCTCCAGGAGCCAGTGCCCCGCCCTTCTCCTCGGGCCCGGAGCAGTACGTCGACGGGCTTCCACCGGGCTTCGTCTTCCCCGGCACCGAGAACCTCAACCCCGCGGAGATCTTCTCCGGCCCCGGCTACACCGCCCCGCGCCCTCGCACGGACTCGGGGGCGACGGCCGCCATGACCTGCGGGCTGCTCAGCTTCATCCCCGTCGTCGGCGTCGCCGCGATCATCCTCGGTGCCGGGGCGCTGAAGCGGCTGCGCCACAGCTACGACTCCGGGGAGGGCATGGCCTGGCTGGGCCTCATCCTCGGCTGCGCCTCCACCATCATCTGGCTCGTCATCCTGGTGCTCGTACTGTTCGTGGTCTAGCGGCCCCAGCCGGCCGACGGGTCCCCTACAGTGGTCCCGTGAAGCCTTTCATCATGGTGACGACGCGCCCCGAGCACGAGGCGGCGCAGGACGAGTACGAGTCCTTCCTGGCTCAGAGTGGCCTGTCGCGCGAGGACCTGCAGCACATCGCCCTGGAGGAGGTCGACTTCCTGGACTCTTTCACCGCAGCCGACGTCTCCGGGGTGCTCATCGGCGCCAGCCCCTACAACGCGGACACACCGGCCGCGGAGAAGACCCGCAGTCAGCGGCATGTCGAGGAGCAGATCCACGAGCTGCTCGCCGTGATCCTCAAGGAGGGGATCCCGCTCCTGGCCACCGGCGTCGCGCTCCAGGTTCTGGCCGCCTACCTGGGTACCGGGACGCATGAGGAGTTCGGCGAGGAGCTGGGCGCCGTCGACCTGTTCCTGACGGCGGAGGGCCGTGAGGACCCGGTCCTGGCGGGGCTTCCGCAGGCCGTCACCGTGTTCGCCGGGCACTACGAGGGCGTTGGGGAGGTTCCCGCGCACGCGACCCTGCTGGCGAGCTCTCCCGACTGCCCCGTCCAGATGCTGCGCGTGGGCAGGAACGTCTACGCCTGCCAGTTCAACCCCGAGCTCGACGCCGTCCGGTTCGAGCGGCGCGTGAGCATCTACGACGAGGCCGGGTACGGTGACCCGGACATGAGCGAGGACATCCTCACCCGGGCCCGGTCCTCCGAGGCGCACGACGCCGGGCAGATCATCCGCAACTTCGTCTCGCACTTCTCACGCGACTGACTCGTCCGGCGGGCGGGCCGCCTGACGCCCTGGAACCCGGGCCGGAGATGAGACTCGTTGAACTCTTCAGCCACGACCATCAGGACCACGCCATGACATACCCGTCGCCCCACCCCGGGCCGCCGCAGGGACACGGCGGCTCACCGGGCTCGCCGAGTTCTCCGTACGCCGCCTACGGTCAGCAGCCAGTGGGCGCCGCGCCGACCGGGGCGCCTTACGGGCAGTCGCCGACGCCGGCAGGTTACGTCTCCTACATGGACCCTGAGCAGCTCGTGATCCCGACGCAGGCGATTCACCACTCACCTGGAGGTCCCTTCTTCCCAGGGCAGCCGTATCCAGCTCCATCCGCGCAGGCGCCCGCGCCGCAGTACCTCACCAGCCCGGCCGAGACGCCGCAGTACCATCCCTACCTGCAGTATCAGCAGCATTACGCGGATTCCGGGCACGGGTACCTGAGCGGGGCGGCGACGGCTCCGGGCTACTCCACGGCAGACCGACGCCCGCAGGCGGGCCATCCGGGCAGAGAGACGACGTCACCCCGGGACAACGGCGTGGGACATCAGGTGCCGTGGCGCGGAGAAAAGGCGGCGGCGCTGGTCCTGATGCTTATTGCCTGCGCCCTCGAGTTCATTATTTACATCACCTTCATTCTTACCCTCAACACAGGCGGAGGCTGGCTGAATATCGCTATTCTGACCCTGATGTTCATCGCCGCCACCCCCGCGGTCTGGTCTCACTACTTCGGGCTGCGCCATTTGTTCCACAACCAGCCGGTATCCGAAATGGTTGGACTCTCACTGTGGTTCGGCTTGGGATCACTCACCTTGACAAGCGGCACGCAAAGCGGAACCTACGATGAGCTGCAAGGCCTCGTGGTCGCTCTTTTATTTATCGTCGGCACCATCAGCAGCATCCTAACCATTCGACTCAACCAGCGCCTAAGAAATCCTCGACCGTGGACCGTCACCCTGGCTTTGGGATCCTGCCAGTTCATACTGCTCAACAGCGCTTTTCGTCTGAGCGAACTCGCATTCATAGCCTACACGCGCCTACCACGAGGGCAGAGCCTCAGCCACTACACGGCCAGCACATGGCTCATATGGTCAGAAGGGGAGGGCATGCCCCTGGCGCCCGGACTGGCCATCTCGGCCGTGATCACCTCTTTGGCGACCGTGGGCCTCTTCCTGGGAAAGCGATCGCCTCACAGCAGAGGATTTATGATCACATCCGTGAGCGCCGCCATTCTTCTGACCCTTCACAACCTCCTCGTTTTCGTCGCCTATGGGCTTCCCAGCAGCGGCGGACGCTCATACAAGCCCTCTGACTCGCCAATAGAACTGCTGGCCATCATCATCGTGGGAGCAGTCCTCATCGGATCGACATGGCTCGCAGGACGTCGTCCTGCTGCCGCACCGCCCGCTGGCAACAGCCCCTACAGCCGTAACACCTCACGTGTATCCGTCGGTCAGGGAGTGCAGAGCCGCCTGCACCAGCACCAACGACCCCACCCCCCTGCAGGAGGTGGATACTGAGCGGAGCCCCGGCGCCTTGAGACAGCATGGGGTCAACACGCGGAGTGGCCCCACCGATAGACACCCGCCAGTCCACTCGACCACAATGCCAGCATGCGGCAGCCACCCCACCCCATTCAGGGGAACCCCAGCCCCGATGATCAGTTCGGCCAACTCGCCATCCCGACCCAGTCGGTGCCGCTCATCCGCACCGGCCCTTCCTCGGCGGATCACCTCTACCCGCCGTATTACCCCACCGGCGCCACTGGGGCCCAGCAGTTCTATCAGCCGTATGCGGGTCACGGCCCGCAGCAGCCGAGTGGAGCGCCCCCCGTACCGGGAGGCCCGGCTCCCTCGATGTTCCGCGCCTATCCCGCGGCCGAAACCGCAGGCCGCCGTCCAGAAGATGTCAGCACGCCGATCCCTTGGCGCGGTGAGAAGCTGGCGGCGGCGGCGCTGATCCTGACTACGTGCGTCCTGCAGGTCATCCACTTCCTTTATTTCTGGCAGATCACCACCAACGGCACCGACTGGATTGTGGCTCTGTCGCTGATACTGGCCTACCTGTCAGTCTCACCTCCGGTCTGGTGGATATTCATCTCGATACGCAACCTTCTCAAAAATCGACCAGACACGAGCATGGTCGCAATGTCGATATGGTTCGCCCTGAAGACAATCACTCTGGCATCAGGCACACGAAATATATTCAGTCATGACCTGTTTTTTATCTTGACGATCTTCATGTTGCTGACCACCACAGTGGGGGCAGCTCTTTCTATACTCCTCAACAAGCGCCTGATCCCCTCTCGAACGGCACCAGTCACTCTCAGCCTGGCAAGTTGCGAGTTCATACTCACCATCGCCGTGCTTCGACTCTTCGAACTCGCTTGGTTCGAGTACGTATCTAATGCCAGCAACATCGACATCAATCAGTACACGGCAGGAATCTGGCTCTCCTGGTCCAATTCCGGTGGCTTAGGGCTGACCTTGGCACCGGGCCTGCTCGTCACGTTCATTGTCATGTCCCTGTCTCTGGCAGGCCTGATCCTCGGGGCAAGGACGTCTCACCGGACTGCGTTCAGGATCACCGCTATCGCCACCGTGTCACTCCTCAATATCTACAATCTCTTCATCGTCGCCGTCTATGGCATCAGCGCGGAGGCGACGTATGCGCACAAACCTCTCAATCCCGCTCAGGAGCTGGTGGCGGCTCTCATCATCGGCGCCGTCCTCACCGGCGCGGCAGCCGCGGCGGGGCATCGCAGCACTGTCCCATGGTTCAACCGGCGCTGGCAGTATCAGCGGGTGGCCCACATCCAGGATGAGATGTGGCCCCACGCCTCCGTGGCCGAGACCGGAATGAGAGGGATGCCCTGACTGGGACCGTTCGGGTCGACGACTGGAGCGCTGTCCTCCTCGATCACGTAGAGCATCGTGGTCACCCCCAGCGTCATCAGCTGTTCGGTGGGGACGAAGCCCTTGTCCCGGTCACGGTCCTCTCTGCTGTGGAGCACGATGGTCCATCGCCCATCGCGGGCGTCCCACACGAACTGGGAGGCCTTGGGCCCGCCGTAACCGATCCTGTTCATGTTCGCCTCGGCGGCCTGAACGTCACCGAGGCGCACAGCGGCGGCCAGCGTGTCGTAGATGTCGTCGGGTCCGTCATCAATCATGGGCCGGGGGTAGAGGTTGTCATTGGCCAGGGCGATATGCGGTACCTCGACGTCGTCGCACCCGTACACGTGGATACCGTCGGTGTCGTAGCGTTCAACGGTGCACCGGGGCGAGTTCAGCCAGAAGACGATGTCTCGCACCGGCATCGGGTCCCTGGGGTCCATCCGGCGCAGGCTGTAGCGCGCATCGGCGGCCATGAGGCCGGCCAAGACCTCTGATGCCGCCAGCGTCGGCCCGTAGGGGTCGATGACGCCGATGTCCTCCAGGCCCGCCAGCACGCCCTCGGCGTAGTTTGCGCGTTCAGCAACGGGGCCGGTCACCATCCTCTGGAGGACGTCCCACTGCTCCGGGTCCAGGATCATCACGCCACGGTCGGCGTCGAAAGAGCTCATGCCACAACCTCCAGGGACTGGCTCATCTCATACATCTGGTCGAAGTGGGCGCCGAACTCACGGGTGGCGCACGTGAAGGTCGCGGTCCACAGGCAGGGGCGCTCGCCCGGGCTCTCGTGGATCCAGGCGACCTGCATGAAGGTCAGCGCGATTTCGTCGAGGATGTAGATGCCGCTGCGCAGTCGGCAGCCTTCGAGCAGCCCGTCGGCCGGGAACTCATCGATCATCCGAACTCCGGGGATTGCGTCCACGATGGCGCGCCCGGAGCCGACGAGCACCTGCTCCGGCTCTTCACCCCGACCGAGCTCGGTGCGCACCACCACCAGGTTGGGGGCGTAGGTGCGCGTCTGCGGCACGGCGGCTGCGATGTAGCGCACGGTGTCCTCGGTTCCTTGAAGCAGCCCCGCAGGTAGCTCCTGCGCTGTAATCGGCTGCCATCCCGGCGCCAGGTGAACACTCACCGTCTCACTCATGGGTCTTGGCTCCCTCCTTGCTGTCGCTCGGCGCGGTGCGCCCGCTCCGGCAGATCATCACCATGCCTAGCACGTCTTCCCGACTTGTTTCTGTCAAACAGTCCTTGAGGTTCGGAACCTCGGCCTGTGAGGGCTGGGGCGGGGTCGTCCGAGGAGTGCCACTCACTCTCGGGACCCTCCTGCCCCTCCTTCCATGCAGCTCTTGCAGCCTGTTCTGCCCGACGGCGACGCCTCTCCATCTGCCACTCCGGATACATCGGCCCCGGCAACCGAAACGGAATCAACCCCAGCACAGCTATACCTGCACAGACTACGAACATGCCAGCCAAGAAAGTAAGGGCTGCAGCATTCTCAGAGTCGAAGTGGTCCAGTAGCGCAAGACAGGCCCCACACAACATCATCATCGCAGCCGCCGGAGTTAGTAGCGATTCTGTGTTACGCTCAAGATTGAACCGCCCCTTCGACAGCTCGCGTTGAAAGTCAGCATACCAGCAGTCAGAAAACATGACGAACCACCAGTTCACCAGCAGAACTACACCAATGATGAGGCCAATCACCCCCGCCCAGATACTAGTCAACACAATCGGCACCCAGCTATCGACGATTCCGGTTAGCCTGCTGCACCACCGACACCCGACGTGTCGGTAGAGCTGCGGCCACCTTCGTCGGCATGTGCGGAGCAGGCCCGCGTCGGAAGGTCGTCGCCGAGGGCAGGTGAGCCTCCATCATGCGAGCCATCGCCATACCGCCCGTAGAGGCCACTCTCCGAACTGGGGCTCGCCGCATGCCGCCCCACTGGAGAAGAGTCGCTCTTGCCAGCATCCCACTGGACCCGCTCAGCCTCCAGCGCCCGACGACGACGCCTCTCCATCTGCCACTCCGGATACATCGGCCCCGGCAACCGAAACGGAATCAGCCCCAGCGCAGCCACGAACAAGAAGAACACCGCACCGCCCCCTAGTATATATCCTCCCGCACTCGTGTCAGCGGTATCCGGATACAGAAGCATCCCAAAGCCGCAAAACGAGCAAAACATGCCGATAGCGGGCATTATCACCGACTCAGTGTTCCGCCCGAGATTAAACCACGCCTCCGATTGCGCACGCAGCAGATCTGCATACCAGTGATCGGAAAACATTGTGAAAGCCCAATTCACTAGCGTGACACCACCAAGAACGAGTAGCCCGACAGCCGCAGTCATCACAGAAGAACCCATAAGTAACTCATCAAATCATTAAACTACTTAGAGAACTTATCATTAAACCAATTGGCCCTGTTTTCCCGCCCACGAACCAGCCCCACGCCTCCAACAACACCTCCAACGATGAGGTCTTTGGCGACACCAATAATCCCCCACCGAAGACGCCGCCCCCCTTACTCGATACAGCTCCCACCAGCCGACCACCTCAGTTAGCCTGCTGCACCGCCGACACCCGAAGTGTCGGTAGGACAGTGGCCATCTTCGTCGGTGCGTGTGGAGCGCGCCCGCGTCGGAAGTTCGTCACCGGGGGCGGTTGAACCTCCGTCGTGCGAGCCATCGCCATACCGTTCATAGAGGCCACTCTCCGAGCCGGGGCTCGCCGCATGCCGCCCCACCGGAGGAGAGTCTCTCCTCTCGGCATCCCACCGGGCCCGCTCAGCCTCCAGCGCCCGACGACGCCTCTCCATCTGCCACTCCGGATACATCGGCCCCGGCAACCGAAACGGAATCAGCCCCAGCACGGCCACAGCCAAGAAAACTCCTGAACCACCGAACAACAACATAGCCACGGGACTATCGTCAATTCTGCCCGGATACATGAGCATGCCGAGTCCACCGAACATAAAAAACATGCCACTGGCAGGCGAAATCAACGACTCAGTGTTTCGACCGAGATTGAACCACGTTTTCGACTGCGCACGCAGCAGATCTGCATACCAGTGATCCGAAAACATAACAAACCACCAATTCGCTAGAGTTAATGCCCCTAAAACCAAAGCAACAACGGCAGCAATAAGATCGGAATGCACGCAACAAACCTTTCAAATAACCAAAACTACTCGAACAGCTTATTAAGCCCGCCAGCGATTTTCTTCCCGGCCCAGGAACCCGCCACTCCTCCAGCGATACCTCCGACAACTCCTCCAACAGCGACTCCAACGGGACCACCGGCCACACCGATTGTCGCTCCGATAGCAGCACCGGCCTTCGCCCCAGCTAATCCTCCAACCGCAGCCCCAGTTCCCGTCGTCGCGGCTCGCGCCACCTTCTTCCCCTCACTGAGGGACGGGTTGTGGGAGTCCTTCTCCCACTGCTCGTAGGCACTGACACCGAAGTCGAGCGCCACGCATCCTTTATCGATCTTATCCAGATAGGGCGCAGCCTTTCGAGCCGCAGCGACGGCCTTCCCTCCCCAGGTCCCACTCTTGCCCTTGGGAACTTCCCAGTTCGCGAGATGGCGATCATTCCGAACCATATCAGGCTTCATCCCTTTGGGAGTGCCTCGCCTGGGGTCATGGGATGTCACCCATTTACCGGGTTTGCTGTGCATCGGGTGCTTGACCACGGCATTAGTGGCCTTCAGTCCCACACCCTCCGCAAGGGTCGCCGCATTCTGCGCCAGGGAATTCGCCCACAGCACCGTCTTCCCCACTGCGACACCGCCACCTGCCGACACGTCCGGGAAGAGAGCCCCCTTGAGCTCTTTCCACACCGGGTTGTCAATGACTGCCGAACAGGCGTCCGCGAAGGTCTGACGCACCTCGGTCTCCCTGACGCGGATATCGCTCGTCTCACTGACCAGCGAGTCATACAGCTTCTTCAAGGTGTTGTAGTTGTCAACCAGTGTTTGATGAGTCTGCCGGTCCTTGTCCCTCTCGGCAGAATTGTTCTCCGTTAGCGGTGGTGGCGCCTGCGGCTCCAACACCTTCTCGCCCTCAACGCTCAGTCCGCCGGCAGTCGCCTTCTCCCGGACGCCAGCCAGGTCGGAGCTGATCGTCGTCAGCCCGGAGCCGAGGTTCTCCAGGGCCGTCTTGTAGCTCCCCAGGCTCGAGGACAGCGTCTGGCACTGCCGTTCCTTCAACCCCACAGCGGTCTTGACTTGATCAGCCGTCAGCCCCTGGAGGGCTCCTGACTGCATGGTGCGGTTGGCCCTCCACACATCGATCTCAGCCTCATCCACGGCGGTCTTCACCGTCCCCACATCCGTCGCCGAGGCAGTGATGTCGGCAGGTGTTGCATCCAGGTGCGTGTCAATCGGCATTATCCGTCACATCACTTTCTTCAGAAACGGGAGCTGGAGCCCGACGAGGACTTCGGGGTCCTACTGGCACTGTCCCGATCGGACTGCTGCACCGAGGTGTTCGCCGACGACAGGTTCGTCGCCAGCCCCGGCAGGCTCTTCTGCAGCTGGGACAAGGTCGACTGAAGCTCTGAAACCACCGGCGTTGCCTCCGACTGAGACCATCCGCACCCGTTCGGCGCCTTCACGCTCTTACCGCTGATCTCCGAGTTCGCAGAGTTCAGGTCCGACACCACCGACGACGCCGACTCGGCATCCCACTTCAACGTACCCGCCACAGAGCACTCTCCTGCTAGCTGTCATGGTGCGTCCCCGCTTCAAGCATCCGCGCACCTACGAATAGAACAGGAGCGACCCTACCAGTCGGTCGTGACCTGACGGAGACCAACGTGACGGCGCTCATCACCCACCTGCGCGGACTCCGATACCCCAGCACCCGGCTCACGGATCGCCTGATCGTGGGTAGCACCCATGATGCAGAAGGACGTCAGGGCTGCTTTCGTCCCCGGACCCTACTGGCCACCAGCCCCAGAGCCAGCGCCACCATTCCCACGGCACCCGTGGCTCCCGCGAGCCGCGCCCGACGCCCGGGCGCCGGGTCGGGAACGATCGGCTTCAGGGAGCTCGGGGACGGCGTCGGAACCGGATGGGCACCGCGCGGGTTCTCCGGCCCCACTGCCGTGCCGTCGTTGACGAAGTTCAAAGCCGCGTAGGGGGCGATGAGCCCCCAGCCGGTCGCCGGGCTCGACGTCGCCGGCTCCGGCCGGATCGCCGTCGCCGTCAGCCGGTACTTCCAGTCCGCGGGCGTCTCCCCCGGATGCGCAGCGACCACGAGCGCTGCCACTCCTGCTGCGTACCCGGCCGCCAGGGAGGGCGAGGGACGGTTCTGGGAGACCAGGCAGTCCCCCTCATCGAAGAACGTCGTGGGCACGGCCTGGGCCGGAACCGCCACATCGACGTGGGAGCCGTGCAGCACCTCCTTGGAGACACCCCCAGTGGCATCCAGGCTGGTGACCCCCAGGACGTTCGAGTAGGCCGCCGGGTAACGCACCTCGGCCCCGTTGGCATCTGTCGCAGGCGGTGCGGTGGAGGCCGTCGCGCCGCCGCTCGAGCGTCCATTACTGTCCACCGCTCCGGCGCCGGCGACCACGATGGCCCCGGCCGCCGTCGCCTGGTTCACTGCCGCCTGGACCTCGGGCTCATCCTGCGTGAGCATGTGACCGACGACGATCACCTTGGCCCCGTTGTCGGCCGCCCACTGGATTCCCTGAGCGGTCCTCGCGGGCGTGGGTCCAACACCCTTCTTCACCTGATCGTCGGAGACCCCCTGGTAGACCCGCACCGGCATGATGGTGGCGCTCTTAGCGATTCCGACGACGCCGGAGCCCTCCACCTGGCGGGCGGCGATCATCCCGGCCACAGCGGTCCCATGACCGTCCTCGTCGACCTGGCCGTCCCCCCGGCCGAGGAGATCGATCCCCGGCGCCATGGCCCCCTGGAGGTGGGGGTTGGTCGCGTCCACGCCGGAGTCGACGACGGCCACCACGACGCCCTGCCCCTCGGACACGCTCCAGGCCTGCTCCACCCCGATCTGCTTGAAGACCGGCGGAGCGGACGGCAGCAGCGAGCCCTGTCCCCTCTGGCAGTCGGCGACGTCCACGCTGATCGGCGGAGCGCCGGTCTGGGCGGGCTGGGCAGCCGACGCCTCCGGCTCCGGTTCCGGCTCCGGCGTCGGCGAAGGCGTTTCCGGCGCCGTGGTCTCGGCAGGAGCCTGGGAGGGAGCGGGCTCCGGCGTCGGTGAGGACGAGGGACGCGGGACCGGAAAACGGGGCACCAGGCTTCCCTTGGGTTCGGCGCCAACTCCTCTGGCCGCGCTGGAGCTCGCGAACGATGCCATCCCCATGATGGGGAAGGCCGCCAGCAGGACCACGGCCAGGACGCAGATCGCAAGGGCCCGAGGCGAGTACTTCACTTGTCCGCCACGTCCTTCCAGACGGCGGCCTTCGACAGCTCCGGACCGGCGGGGAAGAGCGAGACCCAGGGCGAGGGGATATCGGAGACGTTGCTCATGGTGTAGCCGAGCTGCTTGACCGTGTCAGCAGTCGTACCTCCCAGCGCCCAGACGCGGCCGGCATCGGTGAGCAGGAAGATCTGCCCGGCGGAGCCTCCGGAGGTTGCCCGCACCAGGGCCCCCTTGCCTCCCTTGACCGTCACTCCCCCGTTCTCGATCTGGTTGCTGGCACTGATCGTCGACGTCGCCTGCCCCGAGGCATTGACCTGGAGGACGGCGCAGGCGCTCTGGTTCTCGGAGACGCCCTTGCCCAGCGTGTCGGGCCAGTCGGTGGGCGCCGACGACGACGTCGTACTGACCTGACTCAGGTCCGAGGCGTTGACCTGCTGCTCGCTGACGCCCGGGGCACCGAGCTGGTACATGGCGAGCTCGACCTCGTTGAGACGCGCTACTCGGCCATCGGCCCGCACCAGGTAGTGGCGCTGAGCGCCCGACCCGTCGGAGACCGCCAGCAGCGAACCGGCGGTGGGATTGGAGATCGATGAGGACAGCGTGCTCACCGAGGTGCCCGCGTCCGGCAGCGAGAAGGGCTGGATCGTGCTGCCCTGTGAGAAGAGGTTGATCCAGGTGGCGTCCACCGCCAGGACAGGGTCCGAGTCCAGGCCAAGGGCGAGAAGAATGGCGTCGCGGTTCTCGGATGGAATCGGGTACCGACTGCCGTTGGCGATGAGGTAGTAGCTCCCGTCCACGGACACCAGCGCATGCCCCACCGCCCCCATGCCCGAGGGCGCGGAGCCGACGTGGGTCGACGTTGCCCCTGAGGTGGAGGAGCAGGCGGCCCACCCCCGGGAGACCAGCGACTTGGCCGCAGGAAGCGACTCGGGGGCGTCTGCGATCCCCACCTGCGAGCCCCTCTCGATCCCGTCGAGGGCATCGGCTCCGGTGGTGGTCTCCTTGAAGGAGCCCGGGTCGGACAGGAGCCGGGCGCTGGCGATGTTCGTGATCGGCCGCAGACGTCCGCGGATGGTGACGTACCGCGTCCCCTCCCCCTTGACCACGACGAGAGTGTTGTTCTGCCACTCATTAGGCAGTGGCGAGGTGAACCGCCCCATCACCAGGGAGACCAGCAGGATGACGAGCGCCACCGCGATGCCGCCCAGCACGGGCCGGAGCATGTTGCGCGGTTCAAGCTCTCGCCCCTCCGGCGTCCCCGCGCTGAAGGCCATGATGAGACGCTGCCGGTTGAAGCGCTGCGCATTGAGGATGTCCTTGTTGGAAGCCATCACAGCACCCCGATGACAAGAGCGGCCAACGGCGCGATGGAGACGAGGACGAGGATCTCGATGACATCGGTGACACGGGCCAGTCGTGGACGGTAGCTCGGACCCAGGACGTTCAGCAGAAGGACCACGACGCCCACGACCCCGACCAGCACCACCATGGGCATGACGAAGTTGGCTCGGCTGAGGACAATGACGAGCACGAGCGTCGCCAGGATGAGCATGCCGCCCACGACCCCGGCCGTCACATCCGCACGTGAACGGACCGCCCGCGTGCTCAGCATCGCCGCGACCGCAATGGCCGCCACCAGAGCGATGCCGTCGTAGCCGACCGAGGCCAGCGAGGGAACCGACGCCAGCACAATGATCGAGCAGGCAATGCGCACGGACAGCACCAGCCCGTGCAGGTTCAGGATGCGGGACGTCAGCGCCGCCTTGATCGGCCCCTCATCCTCGGCTCGGTGATACCCCTCCGGCTGGTCGGGCAGGCTGATGGTGACCGGGACCGAGGCAAGGGCGAGCCACGGGGTCAGCAGCGAGACACCGGCAGCTGTCGCACTGACCAGGGCCAGTACCTGCGCCAGCGGGTAGCCGAGCGCCTGGGTCCCCAGCCCGGTCACCATCATGGCGACGCAGACGAGCATAGGACCGGCGATCAGGGGACGATCACGACCCAGCATCGGGAGGCACGCGCCGAGGAGCGAGGCGCCGACGGCTCCTGCCGCAGCCATCCTCATTCCTGTCGGCGGCCCCTGGATCGCAGTGTGAAGCGCCACACCGGCCAGACCCGCCGCGGTCATGACGAGTGCCCAGGCCCCTTTGCCCTTCATCTGATTGATTGCCAGCGTCGCCAGGATGAGCAGCCCCGAAGCCACCGCCGCACAGGCCGGTGTCACCCAGCCGCCGGGCCCTTGGCGCAGGAGAAGAGCGCCTCCCGCAGCGAAGAGCAGGCACGTGGCCCCCACCGACAAGGACATCGTGTCCTTGGGCTCCCATGCGACCTGTTGACGTTCGACGGCGGCCGCAACCGCTTCGGTGAGGTCGTCGTAACGGTGCTCGGCCTCCATGCTGCGAAGATCGAGTGTGAGAACATCACCCGCGCCCACTCGCTGGTCGCTCAGGGACAAGGAGTCGTCAAGAACCGTGCCCGACTGCGTGGTCAGGCACAGGCCGTAGGTCGAGGCGTCCTCTCCCAGACTCTCAAGCCTTTCCGCCAGCGCCGGCACTACCTCGACCAGCGGCAGGTCGACCGGCAACGAGACGTCAGTCGGGATGCGCTGGTAGACGACGGTGACGGGCATGAGGGAGGAGCCGCGCCGGACACGCGAGGCGGGAGGAGGCAAGGCGTTTCTCCTGGAGAGCGGGACGAGGATGAGCCGTCACCGGTTGCGGACGCAGCCGAGCGACACCCCATCGTAGATCACGAAACGGGTGTCACGACTAGAGGAGACGGGCGGGCTCATGCGGCGAGACTGCCCACACTGATCTCGATCACATTACGTGAATTAATGCCGTGATCGGTTGTCATGCACTAGTCTGAACGGGCCAGAGAGCAGCATCCCAATGTTTCGAGACCCTCATCACAGGGACATCTCTTCTCGATGTTGCTCAATCACAGTGGCTGCCACGCGCAGCCTTGAGAAAAAGAGGAGCCTCATGGCCGAGCAGCAACTAAAGTCAGAGAGCGGCGTACTTGCCAAGGCAAGCCAGACCGTGGACACGCACCGCGCCGAGCAGAACGCCATCGGCCAGCGGGTTCAGAACGCCGCCGCCGAGTCTCAGTCTGGCTGGCAGGGCCAGGGTGCGGCCGCCGTCGCCCAGGTTGTCCAGCAGTACGGTGAGGACAACCGCCGAATCGACCAGGCACTGTCTCGACTCTCGGACTCCCTGAAGACGACCGACCAGTCCTACCTGAGCACTGAGGCGGAGTCCGCAGCCGGAGCCCAGCGCGTCGGTGCCAACGCGGGCGGCGGCTACCACAACCTTCCCGCCTGATCCCACCTACACCCAGTTCATCTCACCCTTACTTACTGTCAGGAGACAATATGTCGGACATGCTTGTTAACTACGGATCGCTGGAGCAGCTCGCCTCCGCGATGTCCCAGGGCTCCGCCCAGTCCCAGGCGGACCTGGACGCCATGGACGCCGAGCTGCGTCCCACCCAGAGCGGCTGGTCCGGTGAGGCTCAGCAGCAGTACACCATCTCCATGAACGAGTGCCGTGCGGCGATCGCCGACCAGCAGCAGCTGATCCAGCAGCTCGGCAGCCACGTCACCACCTCGTCCGAGAACTACAACACGACTGACCACCAGGCGGCCAGCACCTTCGCCTGATTAGCTCCGTCGTCATCCCCGACAGTCTTCGACGCCCTGAGCCTTCAAGGCTCAGGGCGTCGTCTTATTGCCGTGCTGCGAGAACGATGGCGATCGCTGTACCGGCGACCGCGGGTCGTCCGACGTTCGGGCCCTTCTCAGGACACCATGGGACGACGTCGCTGGGCATCCGACCGTCCCGGCCTGCGCCCGGGCTGCACCGAGGCCGGCCCGGATGCTGGCGCAGAGGGATCTGGTCTCCCGGAGACGGGCGGCATCGGCTGCTGCTGCGGCGAATGGGAGCCAGGAGGAACAACAGGTTGCACGGCTGGAGGCTGAGGCGGCGGCGCGGCCGGCCCTCCAGAGTCACTCGGACCTGCGCGGTGGGCGCCTGCGTAGTCACCGGCATGAGTCCCACCGGCTGAGGGAGCAGCCGGCCTGCCCGAGGGCGCGATAGGCGCCACCGTCTGCCGTCGACCAGGCTGAATTCGTGGTGGCAACGATGGAGGCAGAGGAGCGCTCGTCTCGACCGGGGCCGTCGAGCGGGTCGGGCTGCCGGGGGAGGCTGGCTCGAAGGATGCAGGCCGCGTAGGGCTGCCGGGGGAGGCCGGCTCGAAGGAGGCAGGCCGCGTCGGTATCGACGACGTCGGAGGCGGCCCTGGGGGAGCAGCGAAGGCTGACGGGACAGCTGGGGACGGAGCGGGCGACTCGGACGCCACAGGAGGAAGCGGCGCGGACGGTGGCGGGGCCGCCGCTGCCGGAGGGGCGACGGGCGGCGCAAAGCGCGACCGACCGCCACCCGCGCCTCCGACGGCAGCCGGGTTGGCACCCACGGAGGCGTGAGCACCGCCTGGCGCGCCCGCATAGCCGGGACCGGCCAGGTCAGGGCGTTCACGGACCGGTGGAGTCTGAGGCTGGAGCATGGGCGGCCCTGAGGCAACGGATCCGGAGGAGCTCCGCCGCCTGCGGTCTCTGCGCCCCTGTCCAGCCGCTGCCTGATAGCGCATGGATGATGGCGCGCCGTCCCTCGAGCCCCGTTGGCCGCGGCGCCGCTCTCCGCGGGGCGACGAAACCTGGCGCTGACGCTCCTGTGATGGGGCCGGACGGCGGGTGACGGTCAGGGTCCCGGTCAGACGATCCAGGAGATGCTCACCGTCACCATCGTGCTGGCCCGCGGTCGTCTGCCGACCAACGCGAATGGGGAGAAGGACCGCGAGAAGAACTCGCGCCAGTGCTCGCCCAATTCCTGGGGCCGCACCCTGCTGCGGGACCACCGCTGTGGCCGATACCGTCGCCAGCCCCGCCGTCCTGCCGAAACGCGCCAGAACCAGGCTCTGCACCGCGATCACCTGGAAGAGCAGGATCCAGGGAAGCGCTCTGACATTGAGTGCCAGCAGCGGCACGAGGACGACGATCACGAGCAGAAGGACATCAACGACGACAGCCACCACCGCCTCCCCGGTGGTCAGGGGGCGCCACTCTCGGCGAGCCGGCACGCGCTTCGCCGCGGAGGCCGCAGGTGTTGGCGTGATTCTCATAGTTGCCTCATAACGTCGATCAGTCCTGCTGCGATCACGGTTGCGGGAAGGGTTCCGAGGGCGGCGAGCGTCTGGAAGATGTCGCCGAGCCGCCCCCACCATGCCGACCGAACGGTACTGAGGAACATCCCTACAGCGAAAGCAGCGGCTGTTGTGAGGAAAATGATGAATGCGACGACTTCACTTCCGGTTCGCGCCAAGAGTCGGTCGCTGTCGCTGACCCAGAGCAGACTCAGCACCAGGATGATCGCCGTGGCGACGACCAGTCTCGGCAGCAGGCGCAGCAGCCGCGAGTGCGCGGTACGTGGACGCAGGAGCAGAAGCAGCATGACGCACACGACCTCGACTCGAGCCCCCCCATCCCGCGACGCCGCCCCCCAAGGCCACCTGGACCGTCGTCGGCAGGCCGAGCAGCACCATGATCCCGAAGGCGATTTCCAGTGCGACTGAGGACACTGCCGCGTGAGCCACGGACTGAGAGACCGAGCGGGAGGAGATGTCGTCGACGACCGGCACCTCGGGCTGACGCACGGAGCGCCCCATGACTCTCAGCTGCGTCATGTCCAGCAGCAGCTGATTGGGAACACGCACCGCCAGGCTCGGAATCATCAGCCCACCCAGGGCTCCCACGCCCACGAGCCCCACAAGCACGGGGACGCGTGAGATTCCGACGGCGGGCACCATGGTCCCCACAGCGGCCAGGAAGAGCCAGGTGCCCGCAGCAACCGCTTCGCCGACTCCCTTGCGAACGATCCACAGCACCAGGGCGGCCACCCCCGTGCCCCACGCCGCGAGCAGTGCGACCAGCAGCCGGGAGTCCGGGCTGGACACGGGCGCCAGGAGCGCGCCGGCAGCCCCTCCTGCCAGAGGTACGGTCATGGCCCCCAGCGCCTCCCGCAATGCGGGTCCGCCTCCGACGGGCCTGAACGCCGCAGCCACCAGGAGCACCACCAGGAGACAGGCCCCTCCGATCTGCAACGCGAGCGGCAGCAGCTGCCCGTGCCCGGTCAAGGGCGGCAGTCCTCCCAGAAGGAAGCACAGCACCGCCACTAGGACGACCGCAGTCTCCCCGACCGACGAACGCACGACGTTCTCCAGATCGGAGTCCGTCGCGGCGTAGCCTCGCAGGCCCGCCCGAGCCGGCGTGGTCACCAGCACAGCGCCCTCGAGAACGTCCGTCCCCAGGGCGGCTTCGGCGTCCACCACAGTGCCGTCAGCGGTTGTGATGAGAAACCCACTGGGCTGGTGCGCCAGCGGCGGAGGCACGAGCTCACCGACCGACACGCCTGAACGTGCCGCCATATCAAGCCGCTCACCCTCGTGGACGAGGGTGACACGGGTGCTGGTCGCATTCATCCGAGGATCAGTACTCCGAGGGGTTGGGGAGAGAGGGTCGGCCGAGGTGCAGACAATCGTGACTCTATCGATACTATGACGTCAGCACCCAGCTGAGTGGGCTTCGCTTCGGTCGGCTACTTCTCACGACGTCGACCCCTCCGCCTCACGGAGGGTGCGCCCTCCCCGCCCCATGAACACCGAGGAGCAGAACGTGACAATCGACACTTCCGAGGCGTCGACCGAGACGATCGAGCTCAAGGCCCCACCGAACGCCATCACACCGCAGGACGCCAGCAGCGCACTGACCATGGTGCTGCCGCTGACCGGGTCGATGGGCGTCATGGTGTTCATGGCCATCTCCAACAACAACAACACTCGCATGCTGTTCATGAGCGGCGGCATGGTGGTGGCGATGCTCTCCATGGCGGTCCTCAACGTGTACCGCCAGATCCGTCAGCACCGCAATAACGTCACGAACCAGCGCCGCGAGTACCTCGGCTACATCTCCGAGGTGCGCTCCGAGGTTCGGGAGGCGGCTAAGAACCAGCGGCGCAGTGCCGTCAGCCACCTGCCCGAGCCGGAGGCGCTGCCGTACCTCGTTCAGCACGGAGCTCGGGTATGGGAACGAC
Organism: Actinomyces viscosus; assembly: GCF_900637975.1. NCBI lineage: Bacteria > Bacillati > Actinomycetota > Actinomycetes > Actinomycetales > Actinomycetaceae > Actinomyces > Actinomyces viscosus. The sequence goes on from NZ_LR134477.1 coordinate 2,426,409, forward strand.
GCCAGGGTCAGGATCACCTGCTCATCCGACTGGGCCGCTCCTCCCAGCCACTGGCGGCAACCATCGAGGCCGAGGAGGTCGGCCCCCTCAACACCCCCGACCCCGTGTGCCTGTCAGCGATGCACCGCTTCGTGTCCACCCATACAGAGGTGGACGCGCTTCCCTTCGGCATCGACCTGAGCGCCTTCTCCCATATCGAGGTGGTCGGCCCCCTCGACGAGGCTCGCGCCCAGGTTCGGGCGATGCTGACGCACATCCTGGCACTGACCTCCCCCGGACTGGTGCAGCTGGTGGTTCTCACCTCCCAAGAGGCCGAGCCCGAGTGGGACTGGGTGAAGTGGGCGCCTCACGCCTGGTCCGACTCCGTGGCGGACGCCGTCGGCCCATCGCGGCTCATGGCTCACTCGTTGGACGAGCTCACGAGCAAGCTCCCCGAGGACCTCAGCGCCAGAGGCACTTTCTCCTCCTCCGCAGGAGAACCGCCTCTGCCTCATGTCATCGTCCTGGTCGACGGCGGCACGCTTCCTCCCAGCTCCCCCTTGACAGCCGACCGTGGGCTTCAGGGCGTCACCGTCATCAGCATCTCCGATCAGGCCGGCCAGCCCCTGGTCCTGCCGAACCGGCTGCGTCTGGTCCTGCACCCCTCCGACAAGCAGTCGGATACGGCCCTTCGCGGCACGCTCGAGGAAACAGCCGTCCCCATGAACGTCGAGATGGCGGGCCAGGACCCCAGCCCCGCCCTGGCGGACGCACTCAGCATCAATGGCGCCGAGGCCGTCGCCCGTCGACTGGTGGCGCGCTACCAGACATCGAGGGAGGAGATCACCTCGTCGGTACCGGTGGGAACCTCCGATCCCGAGCGCGCCGAGGATCTGCTACGGCTCCTGCACCTGGGAGACGTACGGGACTTCAACCCCGACACCCAGTGGGTCAAGCGGACCGGCGCCGAGCGGCTCAGCGTCCCCTTCGCCGTGACCCCCGAGGGCGAGCCGGTGGTCCTCGACATCAAGGAGTCGGCCGAGAACGGTATGGGGCCGCACGGCCTGCTCGTAGGAGCCACCGGTTCAGGTAAGTCGGAGGTGCTGCGCACGCTCGTGCTGGCGCTAGCGCTCACTCACGGACCCGATCAGCTCAACTTCGTTCTGGTCGACTTCAAGGGCGGGGCGACCTTCGCGGGTATGTCCAACCTCCCGCACGTCTCGGCGATGATCTCCAACCTTGAGAGCGAGCTGGGGCTGGTCGACCGTATGGCCGAGGCCCTGCGCGGTGAGATGAACCGCCGTCAGCAGATGCTCCACGACGCCGGTAACTACGCCAATGTCATGGACTACGAGCAGGACCGGGTCAAGGGCAAGCACAACGGTGATCCGCTCCCGGCGCTGTTCATCATCCTGGACGAGTTCTCCGAGCTCCTGTCCGCCAAGCCGGACTTCATCGACACCTTCGTGGCCATCGGGCGCCTGGGCCGGTCCCTGCAGATGCACCTGCTCCTGTCCTCCCAGAGACTCGAAGAGGGCCGTCTGCGCGGTCTCGACTCGCACCTGTCCTACCGGATCGGTCTGCGCACCTTCTCCGCCAGCGAGTCCCGCACGGTGCTGGGATCCCCGGACGCCTACCACCTGCCTCCCCTACCGGGAAGCGGGTACCTCAAGAGTGACACCGAGACGATGACTCGTTTCCGCGCCTCCTACGTGGCCGGCAAGCCCCCGGCTCGACGAGCCGAGCGAGCTCTTCAGCTACCGGGGGCCGGCAAGGCGGCCGGAGTCACTCGCGGCGTTGTCGAGATCCTTCCCTTCACCGCCCAGGACGTCGAGGTGGAGGACGATCCTGAGGAGATGATCATCGAAGCCTCGGAACCCGCAGTGCTGGAGCCCGAGGTCTTCCCGCAGGACGACGCCTACAGCGACAGCACCACCATGGACATCGCGGTGGACCGGATGACCGGCCACGGCATCCCGGCGCACCAGATCTGGTTGCCGCCGCTCGAGATCAGCGAGACCTTCGACTCGCTCGTCCCCGATCTGGTGGTCGACCGGAACCTGGGCCTGACGTCGCCGTCATGGCGAGCGCGAGGCGACCTCATTGTGCCTCTGGGCATAACCGACGTCCCTCTGGAGCAGCGTCGTGAGACGCTCACCGTGGACCTGTCGGGTGCCGGCGGTCACGTGGCCGTCGTCGGAGGCCCTCTGGCAGGGAAGTCGACGGCGCTGCGCTCCCTGGTGCTGGCGCTGGCGCTGACTCGTACGCCCGCCGAGGTGCAGTTCTACGTCATCGACCTGGGCGGCGGGACGTTCTCGACGATGCTGGACCTGCCCCACCTCTCCGGGATGGCCACGCGCGACGAGCCCGACATCGTGGCTCGGACCATGGCGGAGATCGCTTCGCTGCTCGACGATCGCGAACGGTACTTCAGGGCGAACCGGATCGACTCGATTCAGACCTATCGGCGCGAGCGGGCTGCGGGGCGCGTCGACGACGGGTACGGGGACGTCTTCCTCATCATCGACGGCTGGGCCACCCTCAAGACCGATTTCGAGGACATCTCCATGGAGGTGCAGAACCTGGCACCGCGCGCACTGGCGCTTGGTGTGCACTTCGTTCTGTCCACCAACCGATGGATGGACCTGCGGGCGGCGATCCGCGATGCCATCGGAACCCGGATCGAGCTGCGCCTGGGTGACCCGGCCGATTCGGAGATCAACCGGAAGATCGCCCGTCAGGTGCCCGAGGGCAGGCCGGGGCGCGGACTGGATCGGCAGGCTCGCCACATGCTCCTGGCGCAGCCACGCATTGACGGAGACCACGACGACTCCACCCTGGCGCAGGGGATCCACCATGCCTGCCAGCAGCTCGCCAACGCCTGGCAGGGCGCGCCTGGTCCTAAGCTGCGGCTGCTGCCGACCCAGATCGACCTGACCGAGCTTCAGGCCATGGTTCCCGCCGACGCCGGACCTGTCATCGGTATCGACGAGGCGCGTCTGGAACCGGTCACACTCGCCATGCAGCAGGACCCCAGCCTCATCGTGCTGGGCGACGCCAAGAAGGGGAAGACCACCTTCCTACGGGCGCTGGCCCGCGAGCTGGTTCGCGGCAAGACACCGGACCAGGTGCGTATTCTCGCCATCGACCTGCGCCGCAACCTGCTGGGAGAGATTCCCGAGGAGTTTCTGCTCGCGTACCTGTCGGTCCGCGATATGGCCGTCTCCGAGATCAACGACCTCACGGGTTACCTCCAGGGGCGTCTGCCCGGCCCCGATGTCACAGCCGAGCAGCTGCGCAACCGCTCCTGGTGGAGGGGGCCGGAGATCTATCTCCTCGTGGACGACTACGACCTGGTGGCGACGAATACGTCCAACCCGCTCGCACCTCTGCAGCCCCTGCTGGCGCAGGCTCAGGACATCGGTCTCCACCTGGTGCTCACGCGCCGCATCGGCGGAACGATGCGCGCCATGTACGAGCCGATCATGCAGACACTCGGCGATCTGTCCACGCCGGGCATCATGCTCCCCGGCAACCCTGATGAGGGGCCGCTGCTGGGGCGGCAGAAGCCGCAGCCCGGTCCGGCCGGGCGGGCACGGCTCATCAGCCGCGACGGTGTACATACTCTCCAGCTCGCCTGGACGCCACCGACCATGTGAGTAGAAGCTGCGCTTGCCGGCTTTTACCAGATGCAGAGCAGGAATGTCGAGGCGGATGGGGCGTTATCCCCCTGTTAATAACCTGACAGGTTGGGGGGGCGACTTCTGCTCCGAGGTTCTGGTTAGGGTGGGTTTCATGTCTGATCGGTTGGTTGAGGAGCGTCTGTCCCAGATTGCTGAGCAGGTGGCTCAGGCGCAGAGAAATCACGAGGGCACTGAGCGCGTACGCGAGCAGGCCGACTCACTGGAGGTTGAGGGCACGTCCAAGGGCGGCGAGGTCACGGTGGTGGTTGACGCCGCCGGGCGCGTGCGGGACGTGCGCTTCACGGCAGCGAGCCAGGTGCTGAGCCCGCCCCAGCTCTCCGAGGCGGTCATGGAGGCCATTGACACTGGCCGGCGTGAGGCCGCCAGCAGGATCCGGGCGATCGTGGACCGGCACATTGGAGTGGACACCGGACTTGGCCGGACGATGCTGGAGGCCTATGAGCAGATGGCCGGCCCGAAGGTGGGAGTGACCCGACGAGCCGAGCGGGCCGAGCAGAACAAGAGGCGTGAGACGCCTCCTGGTCTGGTGTTCCCAGGTAGGTAGCTCCAGGTGACCGATACAGCCTGCTCAGGAGGATCTGGGCGGGCTGGTGCGGTGCTGACTGTTGTCAATGAAATGATGTCAAGAAAGGTAGGAAGAGATCTGTCATGACTGATATTCGGGTTGATGGTGGGACGTTGCGTTCGGGTGCTAGGGATACGGATGCGGTGGCTGCTGGTGTGGCTCAGGCCCGGGACGCCTCGGGTGCGGCGCTGGGGGACAACGCCTTTGGTCTCATGTGCTCGCCGTTGTTCCTGCCGGCCTACACGCTGGTGAAGACCGCGGCCGACGCAATGATGGTCTCGGCTGAGAAGGGGCTGCGTAACAGCGCCACTGGTCTGCGGGGCACGGCCACCGCCCTGGAGGGCGCCGACGCTGACGCTGCTTCCGGTGCGTACCGGGTGGGGGCGTGATCCAGGGGGTCGGCAAAGTTGGTGGGTGGGGGTGTCTGAGCCGTTTTGACGGGGATGGTGTGTCGCTAGGACGGGGGCGCGGGCCCCGCAGGGACGATGAGTGGTGTCTAATCAATCCCTTCGTCCTGGGAGCCCGCGCCGATGTCATCTTCCACCACGACCGCCTTGTCGCGCCGGCCCCTGGTCCAGGTTCTCAGGAACGTGGCTGATCCCAGGGACCGTCGGGGCGTGCGTCATAACCTGTCTACGGTCCTGTCCCTGGCCGTGACCGGGGTGCTGGCCGGCTGTCGCAGCCTGACGGCGATATGGGAGCGCACCACCGACCTGACCAGCGCCGACCTGGAGGCCCTGGGACTAGCGGCGGGCCAGGCCCTGCCCTCAGAGTCGACCATCCGCCGAGTCCTGCAGGACCTGGACCCCGCTGACGTTGACGCCCACCTGAGGTCATGGTTGTGCACGCGTACCGGCACCATCAACGGCCGCACAGTGATCGCCGTGGACGGCAAGACCATGCGCGGCGCCCGCACCAGCAAGGACCCAGCGCCGCACCTCCTGGCCGCCTTGGACCACGCCACCGGCGCCGTACCGACCCAGCAGCGAGTGGCAGGCAAGTCCAACGAGATCCCCGCGCTCAGGGAGCTTCTCGAACCCTTGGACCTGGAAGGGGTGGTGGTGAGCGCCGATGCGATGCACACCCAGACAGGCACAGCCCGGTGGATCACCCGGCGTGGTGGTCACTACGTGCTGACGGTCAAGGGCAACCAGAAGACCCTTCGCAGGACGCTCAAGGCGCTGCCCTGGAAGAGTGTCCCGTCCGTCTCAAGCGTCGATGCCGGTCACGGTCGGCGGGTGCGGCGCGCTGCCAAGGCGATTGAGGCTCCCGCCTGGGTGGACTTCCCCGGGGCTGCGCAGGTGGTCCAGCTCCGACGCACCAGGACCATCAAGAGCAGGAAGCATGTTGAGGTGGTCTACCTGATCTGCTCCCTCCCTATGACCGATGCCCAGCCCGAGGTCGTCGCGGCCTGGGTCCAAGGGCGCTGGGGAATCGAGAACCGACTTCACTGGGTCAGGGACGTGGTCTTCGATGAGGACCGCCACCAGCTGCGCATCGGCAACGGCCCACAGGTCATGGCCACCCTGCGTAACCTGGCCATCAGCCTCATCCGACTCTTCCACGGCACCGGCACCTCCATCGCCAGCACCACCAGATCCCTGTCACGACAACCCAAACGAGCCATCAGACTACTCACCCAAACCCCCACCTAAACCGACTTTGCCGACCCCCTGGGGCGTGATCGGTGATGGGTAACGATCTTGTCACCGAGGTAAAGGACTCGGAGAACATCTGGACCGGCTCGCGTCTGCTGGAGGATGGCTTCGATCTTAAGGAAGCGTTTGAGTCCAAGAGCTGGGTCGCCGGTGGCCTGGCGGTGGCGGCCACCACCGCTGACGCCGTGTCGGCTGCGATGGATCCTCTGGGTGAGGCGATGTCCGCCGGGGTAACATGGGTCATTGAGCACCTGGGGAGCCTGAACAAGTGGCTCAACGAGCTCACCGGTGACAGTGACGCGGTGGCTGCGGCCGCCTCGACGTGGACGAACATCGCCACCAAGCTGAACTCCTGCGCCGATGACCTGGAGACGGTGTGCACGGGGCGTCTAGCCGGGCAGGAGTCCCTGGCCGTGGCAACATTCAAGTCCCTCCAGGCCGGCTCCGCATCGCACCTGCGGATGACTGGTGGTGTGGCTGGTGCGATCTCGGGTGGGTTGACGGTGGCCTCGGTGATCGTGCGCATGGTGCACGACCTGGTGCGTGACGCGATCTCCGACGTGATCGGCAAGCTGCTGTCGAAGGCGACCATCACGGTGATCACCGCGGGCCTGGCCGCCCCCTGGGTGGTCCAGTCGGTCATCTCCGACGTGGCCTCATGGGTCACCCGCCTGTCCAAGGACATCGCCAGCACCGTTCTGTCAGCTAAGAACCTCAAGAACCTGCTGGACAAGGCCACCACCCTGCTCGACGACGTCGCCGCGGCCTTCGCCCGTATCCCGGCCAAGGCCAGCGAGGCCGTCACCAAGAAGGTGGAGGCCGCCAAGGACCTCGCATCCTCCCTGGGCCCCCAGCACGCGCTGGCCGGCGCACCGGGCATGACCATGGCCCAGGCCCGCCAGGCCGGCAAGGCCAGCCCCACCGTCCACACCCCCAAGACCCCCAAGAGCACCAAACCCACACGCCCCAACCCCAACGAAGGCCGCTGGGGAGTAAAACTCGACGAAGCCCCAGCCAAGTCCGACCCCAAACCAACCACCGGTGGCGGCGAAGGCACCCCACCCAAGGGCAGCGGCAACGGAAAGGGCGGCGGCGGAAGCGACCCAATGAGCGGCCCGGTCGTCTTCTATCCTCGCAAAAACGCAACAGAAGCTGAGATGAAGGAATACCAAGAGTACGTTGCCGGCTGTAACCGAGCACTTGAAGCCGGCGCGCTGTCGAAAACCGGGAGAGTCCCCACGACAGGCACTGCTCTTGCCGACGAGGCTGCTCGAGCGGCTCGGCAGGAGAGGACGGCACATCCCGAATTGTATTCGGATGGCAAAGTTGCTGGTCACGTTCCGGACAGCACGTGGATGGGCACGGCAGAGCCGTACGAGTGGCAGCCGATGTCACGCAAGGTGAACTCCAGTCTGGGGGGACAGAATAAGCGCTATCCTGTAGGGTTCAAACCGACAATATTCCTTCGCGGGGAAAGGGAGTGAGACATGTCTGATACGAACACTGGCGCGTCCAGTGGAGCGAGTCAGGGCGCGCGGGAGTTTACGTGGCCGGACTACATCGGCTGGGGCGGGATGATTAACCAGGCGCGGATGGAGGCCGACTGGAAAGGCCTATGGGACTACGCCATACCGCACCTGCACGCCTCAGAGGAGACCGTAGCTCGCGCCGAGGCCCAGCTGGGCTTCCGTCTGCCGGAGTCCTACCGAGGCTTCCTCCTGGCCTCCAACGGCTGGCCCTGCTTCTACCAGGACATGACGATCTTCTCCACCTCCGACCTGCTGGGTGGTGACCTGCACGAGGCCGGCCAGACCCAGTTGGAGCTGGAGGAGTGTGTCGAGGCCATGGCCGCTGATGGTGTCATCGCCGCGGACCACTTCCCCGTGGCCGCCTCGCTGGAGTCGATCGACGTTGCCCTCATGGGAAAGCCCGGCACCCCGGCGGAGGGGACCGTCTCCTGGGTACGCGGCGAAGTGATTGAGCGATACGACGACTTCCTGGACTACTACCTGTCCATGATGGAGCTCAACAAGATCGAGATTACCCGCCTCCGACAAGACTATGGCCCCAAGCCCGACGGCGTGCCTCACGCTGTCATCGGCCGCCCCGGCAGCCCACCCGTCATCGAAGAGGCCCGCCGCGACGACCTGTAGATCGTGGCATCAGCACCTCTTCCCACGCAGTTTCAGCCTGAGGCACTGCCCGCTCCTACCGGGCACGAATCGCCCCGCAGAAGTATGGGAGCCCGCTGAAGAACAATCTCCACCGACCCTGTGGTGCTGGGGCCAAGTCGAAACAGCCGTCTTGGTTCCAGCACCACAAGTGTTTCCTGTTCCCGCTCCCAGCCAGCGGACTGCTTGTCGCAACATTAAATCAACCTGTCCTGCGCACACCTTAAACAAGGTTGCCACCACCGCTCATTCGCCTCAACAGGAACTGAGGAACACACGCGGCGACATTCTGCAAACCACCACACCTGATGAAGTAGCAACGCCGTCGGTCAAGCAACCGCCTCACCAGGAAGGCCACACCCGGCGCCTGCGCATCACCGGCGATGTGGCCGGCGCGATCTCGGGCGGACTGACGCTCGCCTCACTGGCCGTGCGCATGGTGCACGACCTGGTCCGTGACGCGATCTCCGACATCATCGGCAAGATCGCCTCCAAGGTCACCATCGGAGTACTCACCGCGGGCCTGGCCGCCCCCTGGGTGGTCCAGTCGGTCATCTCCGACGTGGCCTCATGGGTCACCCGCCTGACCAAGGAGATCACTGACGTAGTGACCTCGGCCAGGAACCTCAAGAACCTGCTGGACAAGGCCACCACCCTGCTCGACGACGTCGGTGAGAAGTTCGCCGGCATGGCGGCCATGGCTCTGGGGTATGGTTCTAAGAACACCGACAACGCCGCTAAGGGAGCCAAGCACGCCGACGACGCGGCCGACGCCGCTAAGGGGGCTGACGGCGCCGTCCCACCCAGCAAAGGCGGCGGCGACGGAGGAGGAACCCCACCAGGTAAGGGCGACAAAGATGGTGGCGGAGGAGGTGACGATCCCGCCAAGAAGTCCCAGGAAGCCCAGCAGCGAGCCGCTGAGAAAGCCAAAGAAGTCAACACGAAAAAGGCATACAAGAGCAAGACCGTCTCGTCTGACCATGTCAAAACCCTCAGTGGGTGGAGCGCTCGGAGGCCTGAAGGTTTCCAAGACCCCAATATAGATAACGTGCTTACAAAATGTGATGAAATCGGACACACACCCGAACCTCACGATTTCAAGGATAACGGAGTGCCAGGTCAGTACCATGCGTCACATGCCGAGAAACAGCTATCTCTGACTGCAAAGGAGCCATATATTGGCGTATCTAAAGCAATGTGCCCTGATTGCCAGGGGTATTTCAGTAAGCTGGCTCAACACGAGGGCCGCGACTGGTACGTGACCGACCCGAATAACTCATGGATCTTCCATGCCGATGGAACCGTCACCAAGCAGTAAGGCCGCCTACGAAATGCCCAGAATCATTCAAGATAGGAGACCAAGAGTATGATTGACATGGTCGCATTGAACGAGAAAATCGAAGCAGGCAGGCGCGAGCTTTCCAGAAACGACAACATCAAGGGCGTCCTATCATTGGCGACCCGCACGCAAATTTGGAAGGCCATGCTGGATGTAGACGATGTCGAACGATCCTACCGGGATCGCACACATCTACACATGGCCTGCGTGCGTCATGTGCAGTTTGTTTGGGAGAGAGCTTTTCCTGGAGATGACGGGATCGAGGAAATGCTTTCCTTGACGCAGGAGCTAATAGATCGAACAGTTGATACCGATGAGGCCGAGTCGCGCAGTGGAAGTTTTCTCAATGACGTAGAGGCGCGTGGTACTGGAGATCCAGATGTGCTGCGCGCAGCCATGGTGGCCGATGCCGCCTCTCATATGGTAGATTCTGCCTGCTATCGAGACCTCTACGCAGAAATCGACGAAGACCTGGTTGATGACGACGAGCTGCTTCCCGACACGCTAGACCCCAGTTACAGTTGCTCAGTCGCGGTTTCTGGAGCCACAAATTCAATGCCGGTTGAGAAAACTGATGTGGCTGCGCGTCGGGCGTTCTGGTTGTGGTACCTCGATGAGGCGATCCCAGCTGTCCTTGCCGGCTGACCCTGCCCCGGAGACACTCGCACGAGCCGACCAGCGAGCAAGCACCTCACTGACCGACCCACCGACGGTGGGGGCCGAGCCCTCCCGACTCGACCCCCACCGTTTCACACTCGCACGCGGTGGCTGCGGCCGCCTCGACGTGGACGAACATCGCCACCACGCTGATCTCGTGCGCCGGTGACCTGGAGGCGGTGTGCACGGGGCGTCTGGCCGGGCAGGAGTCCGTGGCGGTGGCGACGTTCAAGTCCCTCCAGGCCGGCTCTGCATCGCACCTGCGGATGACTGGTGGCGTGGCTGGCGCGATCTCGGGTGGGTTGACGGTGGCCTCGGTGATCGTGCGGGTGGTGCACGACCTGGTGCGTGACGCGATCTCGGACGTGATCGGCAAGATCGCCTCCAAGGTCGTCATCGGGGTCCTTACTGCGGGCCTGGCCGCCCCCTGGGCGGTGTCCTCAGTTGTTGCTGACGTGTCGTCCTGGGTGACACGCCTGGCCAAGGAGATCACCGACGTGGTGACCTCGGCCAAGAACCTCAAGGGCCTGCTGGACAAGGCCAGCACCCTGCTCGACGACGTCGGCGAGAAGTTCGCCGGCATGGCGGCCATGGCTCTGGGGCATGGTTCTAAGAACGCCGACAACGCCGCTAAGGGGGTTGACGGCGCCGTCCCACCCAACAAAGGCGGCGGCGATGGAGGAGGAATCCCGCCGGGTAAAGGTGAAACACCGCCTGACCCGAATAAGGGAGGCGCTGGTGCTACCAATTCTACCAAGCCCACTCCGAACAAAAATGGGGATAAGGCTCGTCCAGAAGGGCCATTTCCAGACGTGCAGAGCGTACGAGGACGTCCTGCCGACGATGTCCTTGACATCATTCCTGACGACTGGATTGTTGACACCCCAAGAAAAGAGCCTGATGGGATTAGGTTTAGGAACCCTCACCGTAACGGCGAGCAAATTATTTATGAACCAGGCAAACCCTGGGCTAAAGATCCGCTACACTCGGGTCCATATATTCGAGTGTCAGAGGGTGGAAAAGTCTACCGAATTCCACTGGAAGGGAATCCAGCGTTATGATTGAGTCAGCCGTCACCGAAGTGCTGTTCATGGGGACCGAAGCTGAGACGAGCGGCCTTGAAGCATTCAATGCTGTGAAGGATGAAGAGGGCTTGAATGACGATGCCGCTGCCGTCACCAGAACAACCGAGATTCTTATTCAATTAATTAAGGACGAGATGATCGAGGTATGGCTAGGGGATCCCAACTCACGTGAACCCGCATGTCGCCCAGGCGACCCTGTAAGTTCTCAGATGATTACCCCAGAAAGGCTTCTGACGATGGATGAGCCGGACGGCAGGATGCTTGTTTATGAAACAACGGAGAGAGGAGAGAATGCCCTTAGGGACATCCGGGTCTAGAAACGGTTCTTCTGCCGACTCGCTTGCGAGGCAGACTGAACAGATCTCGATTGCACTAAACGCGAAACTATCTCTGCGTCAGGAAATATGGTTCTCGGACATACATGATCGCATCTGGGGGTGCGTGACGCGATCGCTGACGTGATCGGCAAGCTGTTGTCGAACACGGGCCATCACCAGGGGGACGGCACCCAGTTCCACGGCCCGCCTGAGAGGATCAACGTGGTGGCGATGCTCAAGGAAGTCAACCAGAACTTCCCCGACAGCGACTTCGAGTCCTACCTGAAGCTGGAGCAGCAGATCGCGAAGGACCCGGGCAGCTACAAGGGCTTCGCCGTGGACTTCAACTACCGCGACCCGGTCGGGCCGGAGCTGACCAAGACCGAGCAGGTACCCACCGAGTTCAAAGCGACGTGGACGGACGCTGAAGGCGTTCCTCGGCGAGAGAAGTTCGTGAACCATCATTAGGAGGTAATACCTGTGAGTGCTGAGAACCTGAGTGAGCAGGAGGCTTTCGAGCGGTTCGAGGGCATGCTGCGGGACTGGGGTGCGTGGTGTTTCTCGGACTGGGGGAGTTTTTCTTCCCTTGAGTCGACAGGATAGATCCCATGCCAGCACAGAGTCCTCGGGACCGACGTCGAGCGCCAGCTAACGGCCGACAACGGTGATGAAGTCTGGGCGGGCTCAGTTACCAAGGACGGCACAATCACTAAGGCTTGGGACGCCAAGCACACAGGCGGCGGAGGCAAGGCCCTCTACCAAGGCAAGGGTCCCGAGTTCCTCATGAGAGACTTTGATAAAGAAGTACGAAGGTACCGCAAGGTGATAGAATCGTCAGACAATCCAGTTTCCACTCTAAATTTAGTCACCAACACCCCAGAAGCCGTGGAATTTCTTGGCCAGAGAGCGCGCGACATCCTAGGCCCTGATATCGATCTGGTAGTTCACTTCATTCCTTAATCAAAGAAAGACCGTACACATGAGCGTAAATTACCTCCTTACTGTCCTCAATTCTCCTTACACTATCGCCAACACCGACACCTTCCTCCACGAAGGAAGCAAGGTATGGCCGGACTCCAAGGGGACGCGCTGGAACGACGACGAAGACGGCACAGATGCAGATATTCTGCTTACTCCAGATGGAGCATCGACGGTTATCAGTCACTTCAGCGACAATCGACTCATATCTGTGAGCGGAGCAGACTTTGAGGAGGCTGCCGACATTGCCGTTTGGGTGCGATCTCTTAACCCGGATCCCAATTTGGTGTTATGGTTCACTACGAACGTCTTCGACGGGCACACCGTTCTGACTCCTGGCATCACGCCCCAGCAGGTCATTGATCAGTGGGTGGATCATCGTGAGCACGACCCCTATGCGGAGTACCCCGAGTACTTCTCCTGACAACTCCACCAACACCGGTTAATACATGGCAGCGTCCCAGTTCCGGCAGACAGCAGAAACGACCGACTCACCACTGCTGATCGACTACCACGACCAGACGTCGTCCTACTGTAGACACCGGCTCACCACCACAGTCACACACCGGCACCCTCGTTCTCCAGCAGCTGGCGGCGCCTTGACACCACCAGCCCCAGCCCACATCGTTGCGGCCCACAATAACCTCCAACGACTGGGAGCCGCCTCACTATCTTAAAGGAGCCGACCTATGCTCAACGAGAACGCAATTGATGAAGCAATTGATAGCGGAAAAAGAGAGATTCATGACGCAATCAACGCGAAACGCATACTGTCATTAAGGCTCCGTCGGCAAATCTGGCGCGCGATGGTCGACCCAGAGGATGCAGATGCAACGTACCGACGCAGGGTGATGTTGCAAGTTCTGTGCGTGCGGCAGGTGCAACACCTGTGGGATCGAGCATTCCCCAACGATGGGCGAGCCGAAGAAATGATGGCAATCACCGAGCAGCTAATTCGGCGACAAATCTTTCCGGAAGAAGCAGAGCTCCAAAGCTACGACTTCCTCAATGAAATATACGATGAAGTTGAGAACTACGACTCGATTACTCAACCTGCCGTATATGTGGCAGATGCTTCCGTGCACACCGTAGTATCTGCTTGCTATAGAAATCCCGATTACAATACATTCAGCACGAGAACTGATGATGACGAGTTGCTGCCCGATTCACTGGAACCCAGTTACGCCTGCGCTAGTGCTGCTGCTGGGGCTTTGAACTGGCAGCCTGTGGAGGAGACTGACGTGGCTGCACGCCGGGCGTTTTGGCTGTGGTACCTCGATGAGGCGATCCCGACGGTCCTGGCCCGCTGAACGCGAGAGGAAACTCGCGCAAGCCGGCCAGTGGGCGAGCAGCTCACTGAACTCCAACACCTCCCCTCGTTCTATACCGGCTCATCATAGTGGGTGAATGACTCAACGCCCGTCACATGGTCACTGATGTAGTTCTCGGCGAGTTTCGGTCCGGGGAACAACATTATCATTGTCCGGTGGGGCGCGAACCGACGGCGTTCCTCGTTGGGGAAAGGGAGTGAGACATGACTGGTGAGACTAGTGGCGCTTCCGGTGAGCCGAGTCGGAGCGTTCCCGGGTGGACGTGGCCCAACTACATCAGCTGGGGGTGGATGATTGTCCAGGCGCGGATGGAGGCCGATTGGAAAGGCATATGGAACTACGCCCTTCCGCACGTGCACGCCACAGAGGAGACCGTGTCCAACGCGGAGGCCCAGCTGGGCTTCCGCCTACCAGAGTCCTACCGAGGCTTCCTCCTGGCCTCCAACGGCTGGCCCTACTTCTACCAGAACATGACGATCTTCTCCACCTCCGACCTGCTGGGCGGCGAGCTGCACGAGGCCGGCCAGACCCAGCTGGAGCTGGAGGAGTGCGTCGAGGCCATGGCCGCCGGAGGCGTTATCGCCGCCGACCACTTCCCCGTAGTTGCTGCTCGGGAGCAGATCGACGTCGCTCTCATGGGTCGCCCCGGTACCCCAGCTGAGGGCACCGTCTCCTGGGTACGCGGCGAGGTTGTTGAGCGCTATGACGACTTCCTGGACTACTACCTGTCCATGATGGAGCTCAACAAGCTCGACACCGCCGACCTCAGAAAGGACTTCGGCCCCAAGCCAGAGGGAATCCCCCACGCCGTCATCGGCCGCCCCGGCAGCCCACCCGTCTTCGAGCACGCCCGCCGCAACGACCTGTAACTCGCGGCATAAGCGGTTCGCTCCGTTCCACCCCATCCTTGCAACGTGCTGCCTGCTCCTACCGGGCCACACATCGCCCCGCAGAAGTATGGGAGCCCGCTGAAGCCGGGGAACAAACCCCACCGGCCCCGTGGTGCCAGAGTCCCGGGTCCTCGCGACCTGGTCCCAGCACCACAAGATTTTTCTGCGCCCGACTCAAGCACAAGGGAAGCACACGACCCGCCTGAACTGCTACGGCCGGCACTTCCGGACAGACGAACGGCGAGAGCGGCCCCAGAAAAGTTTTTCATGCCACAGACTCCGCAGAGTTTGCGAAGCGGGTAGCGCGGAGCCTCACTTCCCCAAAGTTCCTGGACGGGAAGTACGTGTTCTCTGTTGCGGTGCGGGGTCTCCCTGAGGGGGTGTGGCGCATTGATGATGTTCCTCGTTCCCCTCCGGCGCGGGCTACGTATATCCAGTGCGGTGGGTCCACGGGGACGACGCCCTACCACCAGCCGACCTGCTGCGCCGGATCAACGTCTAACCACTGACACACCAACAGACGCCGTCGGACATCACGCTCCCGCCACACTGACAAACAACCCCGCACCGCCGTCGGAACCCAGGAAGCGAAGACCACCAAGACCGCAGTAGGCCTGCTAGGGTGCGACTGCCACAGAAAATCTTAATGGAGGTCAATATGCGACAGACACCTACCCCCAAGCGCTTCCTCGCCCTGGCCCTG
This sequence comes from Actinomyces viscosus, assembly GCF_900637975.1. Classification (NCBI taxonomy): domain Bacteria; kingdom Bacillati; phylum Actinomycetota; class Actinomycetes; order Actinomycetales; family Actinomycetaceae; genus Actinomyces; species Actinomyces viscosus. The sequence continues at coordinate 2,441,786 of NZ_LR134477.1, forward strand.
AGCGCAGGGATCCTGGCCACCGGACTCACCCTGAGCGCCACCACAGCCAACGCCGCAGAGCCAGTAGCAGTCAGTGCATCCGCACCGAAGGCCAACAGCACCGGCGATGCTGTCCCGACCGGATGGTTCGATCGACTCAAGCAGCAGTTCCGCGGAGCGAACCGTCAATACACGGAAGCAGACCGGAGAGCCGCCAGAAGGTTCTAGCAACTGCGGCACTGACATCACGCCGAAATAAGTCGTCAAACCCTCTGCGTTCCAAGCGCTTGGTGTGACATTGACACAATGTGACGAGGGTCGCTTTATTGGCCCCATCCAATTATCCTCAGACTCCGAACTCTTGGTGACGGCACACCCCTGCGGTGCGCCACTACTCACCGAGCCACGCGCCAACCCACGTCACCAAGGAGTTCTCCTATGCGTACTCGCAAGATCGTATCCGCCGCCCTGCTCGTTGCCGCCCTCGCCGTCGGAACCGCTGCCTGCGGCTCCACGGGCGCCAACGAGGACAAGATGGAGCAGACCTCCACCCCGAGCGGCACCATGAGCGACGGAAAGATGAGCGACAACAAGACCGGAGACGGCAAGATGTCCGACGGGAAGATGTCGGATGACAAGATGTCCGACAGCCCCACTTCCGGCTCCATGAGCGACGGCAAGTAGGCCGCCCGCGTCTGCTGCCACAACGGACTGCGGCCCGCGCTCGTTCCATGAGCGCGGGCCGCAGTCCCCCTAATACCCGCCCCACGAGGACGGCGATCAGGACAGGTCGGCGTACTCCTGGGGCACGTCGGCAACGGCCTGGGCGACGGGGGTGTCGCCGTCGTAGAAGGGGATGACCTTGCCGATGCTGGCCGGCTCGGCGAGCACGGCGGCGATGACACGAGCCACGTTGCCGCGGGACGTCGGCGCCTTCGAGGACGGGGTGCCCTTGAGAACGCGGGCCACGGTGATGGCTCCGGTGGGCTCCTCCAGGGTCAGCAGGCCCGGCCCCAGGATCGTCCAGTCCAGGTCGGTGGTCTGCAGATGGCGGTCGGCCGCGATCTTGGCGATGGCGTAGGCGCGCAACGGGTGGTCCACGGACACCTCCCCGTAGGCGGTGAGGAAGGAGACCATGACGTAGCGCCTGACCCCGGCTGCGGCCGCGGCCTCCATAGAACGGATGGCGGCGGCGCGGTCGACGGCGTCGGTGCGCTCCGGGCCACCCTTGCCGCCGGCCCCGGCGGACCAGACGATCGCGTCGGCGCCGGCAAAGGCCCGGGCGAGCTCGGCGACGTCGGCCTCCTCGACGGACAGGACCAGTGGGGTGGCGCCGACGGCGGCGACGTCGTCGGCCTGATCAGGGTTGCGGATGAGGGAGACGACCTCGTGGCCGGCCTCCACGAGCAGCGGTGCGGCCAGCAGCGCGACCTTGCCGTGGCCTCCGATCATGACGATGCGGGACATGTGCGACGCCCTTTCTGAAGAGTTCCTGGACCTTCGGGGCCGATCAGACGGTTCGGCCCGGGTGCGCCCCAGCATTCACCCCGCCCGCACCGCACGCACCTCCTCCCGCGCTGGGCGAACTGGGACATTGTGCCGACGGCGCGCCCGTCAGTCGCGAGCATGGACGGCCACGAAGTTGGCCAGGAGCTTCCAGGAGTCGGAGACGTCGTCGAGGCGCACGCGGGCCTGGAGCTCGGCGAGCTCGTCGTCGGCGAAGTAGCCGTGACCGGAGTAGAAGCCGAGCCGGTGGGCGAGGTAGTCGCCGTCGAGCTCGGGATGGAACTGGGTGGCGTAGAGGTTGTTCTTGATGCGGAACATCTGCACGGGGCAGGCCTGGCCGGCCCCCAGGACGACGGCGTGGGGCGGCAGCTCGGTGACGGCCTCCTTGTGGGCGACGAAGGCCTGGAAGACCTTCGGGACACCTGCGCAGATCGGGTCGGCCAGGCCGGCCTCGGTGAGGGTGACGTCGGGGGCGGTGACGGCCTCACCGTAGGTGGTGTCGACAACCGCGCCCTGGTGGCAGGCGAGCGTGCCGACGCCGTAGCAGGCGCCGAAGAAGGGGAAGTCGGCCTCGACGACGCGATCGAGCAACGTGGAGAGCTCGCCCTCGACCCGATTCTGGGTGTCCGACTTCTTCTCCGGCGGGGTGGAGGCGTTGAAGGGAGAGCCACCCACGAGGATGCCGGACCAGTCGTCCAGGTCGATCTGCGGCAGGGGCCGGGACTCCAGGCGCAGTCGGACGAGCGTGGACTCGTTCAGGCCGGTGCGCTTGAGGAATGCCTCGTACTCGGCGTCAGCGGGCTCGTCGTCGCTGCGGGTGGCCAGGAAGAGGAAGGGTTTCACGGGATGACCTTAGCGGGGGCCGGCAGACGGGTCAGCATCGTTTCTCACGCCGTTCTCAGAATCACGTTCAGTTACCGGCCTGCAGGCTTCTGAGAACCTCCTCGACGGCCGCCAGGGCGACACCGGAGGCCTGCCGCAAGGAGAGCTGCGCCTGTCCGAGGTTCCCGCCGGCGGCCGGGGCGTCGAGGTAGGTCAGGGCGGAGACGGACACGCCTCGGGAGGCCAGTGCCATGGCCTCAGCAACGGAGTCGGTGACGGCGACGTCGGCCCCCATGGAGGCCAGGACACGGGACTCGGCCGGGCTCGGGCGCAGGGGGCCGGGAACGAGCGCGGCGACGGCGCTGCCACTGACCCCACGTAGGCGCCCCAGACGCTCGGTGAGGTTCGCGTCCCAGCTCGCCGAGACCATGCCGGTGGCCTGGAAGAGCGGACCGCCGGAGAGGTTGAGATGGTCGGAGACGACGCGCACCTGGCCCGGCGCCGCCCCTCCGGCCACATCACCGGAGCCGCGCAGCGGGGTGGCACGGGTGACGAGCAGGGCGGCACGCAGGCGGGCACCACAGGCGATCCGAGCCAGCGCCGTCGTACTGCGGACGGACTCACCCTCGTACAGGCTGGTGCGACCACGGGCCACGAGGACACCGAGACCGCCGCGCTCGTAGGACATCAGGGCGTCCTCCTGGCCGGGGGCGCTCGGGGCGTGGACGCCGGGCAGGAAGGACAGGCGCACACGGGCTGATGGACGGCCCCAGACCTGGTCGAGGTCGCGCAGGAAGGCTGGTTCGGCGATGACGAGGAGGTCGTGACGGGCGCGCCCCGTGGCCAGGAGGATGGAGGCGCCGTCGGGGTCCTCGTCCCAGGTTCCTAGTGGGACGGACTGCTGGGCCATGGGTTCTCCTCGGGTGCGCCCGGGGCGGGCGGTAGGGCGGGGACGATGGCCGGCGTTGGGCGCCGGCCAGGGTGGGGCGAAGTCTACGCGAAGTCGCCGGGGCGCGCCGCCGTCCGGTCCGGCTCGCGAGAGGGGCGGCAGGCTCCGAGCAACCGCCTCAAGGCACACGCCCCGTCGCGGTCGTACCGTAGGTCTCGCGTTCGAGGGGTAAAGGGCACGACCGCGCGACCTACCCTACGAACACGCCGACGCCTCAGCGTGCGTTCGCAACAGGGCCTCACTGCGGCCGGCCCCGGCCTGCCCGGTCTACCCCGGTCTACATGGTGCGGTTGAAGTAGATGTTCCCGCCGAAGAGGCAGATGATCTGGATCCACATGACGATGGCAACGGCCGGCATCATCGGGATCGTCACAGCCGCCACCCACAGGAGGATGACGACGGCGACAACGTACGTCATGCGCCCGCCTGCGGGAGGCCACAGCGCGGCGGCTGGGCGGCCCTTACGGGTCCTGTCGGCCTTCGACGTCGAACCGGAGGGAGACGCGCCCGCAGACGAAGCGGCGGGGGCGGGAGAGGAGGCGGGAGAAACGGGATCTGACTCAGACATGGAAGATCTCCTCGACGGTGGTCTCGAAGTAGCGGGCGATGGCGAGGGGAAGGGAGGGGTCGTACTTGCCCTTCTCGATGGAGTTGACGCTCTGCCTGGACACGCCCAGGGCGGCGCCGAGCTGGGCCTGGGTCAGGCCGCGCGCCTCGCGCAGACTGCGCACGTCGTTATCCATGGCGATCATCCCTTGAGCAGTCGCTCACCCCGCAAAAGGGTGTCATGTTTGCTTGACATGTCTAGTGTGCTTGACAGAATCTGTCATGTCAAGCCTACTTCACATGACGGCTTTATTGGACGCAATGTGCAAGAAAAATAGATTGTCATCTAATCTCCAGCCATGGCTGAGCGAACTTTCATCATCAAAGCTCCGATCGACCAGGCCCAGACAGCGGTCTTGAACGTCTTCACCAGCGAGGGCTGGAACGTCGCGCCCTTCTCCGGCGACACGGTCCAGATCTCCCGCGGCAAGAAGGGCATGTCCATCGCCTTCGGCGCCTTCATGGGCAAGGACTTCTACCTCTCGCAGAACCTTCAGTTCGGGACCGGCCCCCAGGGCGAGACCCTGGTGCGTTACCTCTCCTCGACGGGGTCGGCCTTCATCGGCGGCGCGATCGGCATGCGCAAGTCCGTCAAGACGCACGCCGAGTACGTCGAGAAGCTCACCCAGGCCCTGCAGGCTCAAGGAATCCTCCTGGGCGTGCAGTAACCGCCACCAGCACCGGACGCCACCGGCGCCACAGCCTCTCACCCCCTCATCCCTGTCCACCCACTGCGCCTCCGGCCACCCCAGGTGACCGGAGGCCTTCTGCCGCTCGGCTCACCCCACGTGCTCCGACCTCGCTCCGCCGTCCCCGCACGCGCCTTCCCACCGGGCACAATCGGGGCATGAGTCGCACCGGACGTCCCGGGCCACAGGGCCGCACGCTCCCGCAGCGCACCGACCCCATCGGGGCGCTGCTCGCCTCTCCCCCTGACCTGCCGGTGGTCGAGGTGCTGCCCGAGCTGCGCGAGCACCTCTCCCCCGGTTCCGACGGCGTCGGCGCAGGCCTGGTACTGACCGCGCCGCCCGGGACCGGCAAGACCACGCTCATCCCGCCGCTCCTGGCCGACGTCATCGCCCAGGCCCGGCCCACCTGGGCATCGGACGGCAACGGCCCGCGGCGCAGGCCGGGCCGCGTCGTCGTCACCCAGCCGCGCCGTATTGCCGCCCGTGCGGCGGCCCGGCGCCTGGCGGCCCTCCTGGGCGAGGAGGTCGGCGGCACGGTCGGCTACGCGGTGCGCGGGGAGCGGCGCACCGGCCCGTCCACCCGGATCGAGGTCGTCACCGCCGGGCTCCTCCTGCGCCGGCTCCAGCGCGACCCGGAGCTGACCGGCGTCGACGCCGTCATCCTCGACGAGGTCCACGAGCGCTCCCTGGACAGCGACCTGCTCCTGGCCCTGCTGGCCGACGCCCGCGCGGCCCTGCGCGAGGACCTGACACTCGTGGCCATGTCCGCCACGCTCGACGCCGACCGCCTGCGCCGCGTCCTGGGCGGCGCGCAGGCGGGTTCGGGCGGCACGGACGGCACAGAGCCCGCGGATCGCCCGGCGCCGCTGGTGGAGGTGCCCGAGCGGCTCCACCCCATCGAGGAGGTGTGGGCGCCGCCGGGGCGGAGCGGACGGCTGGGGCCGCGCGGGGTGCCGCGCGAGTTCCTCGCCCACGTCGCCGCCACCGTGGAGCGGGCGCTGGCCGAGCATGCCGGCGACGTCCTGGTCTTCCTGCCCGGCGCCCGCGAGGTCGACGACGTCGTCGCCCGCCTGCGCCGGGCCGTCCCCGAGGACCCTGAGCCCGTCGACGTCCTGCCACTGCACGGCCGCCTGCCCGCGAGCGCCCAGGACGCGGCCCTGGCTCCGAGCCCGGTGGGGCGGCGGCGCGTCGTGGTGGCGACGAACGTGGCCGAGTCCTCGCTGACCGTGCCCGGGGTGCGGGTGGTGGTGGACTCCACGCTGGCGCGCGAGCCGCGTCTGGACGTGGCCCGGTCCATGAGCGGCCTGGTGACGGTGGGGGTCTCGCGGGCGGCCGGGGTGCAGCGGGCCGGGCGGGCGGGTCGCGAGGGGCCCGGCGTCGTCTACCGCTGCTGCTCGCCCACGGACTGGGCGCGCTCACCGCTGGCCCCGACCCCGGAGATCCTGTCCGCGGACCTGACCGGGGCGGCGCTTGAGCTGGCCGTGTGGGGCGTGCCCGACGGCGCGGGGCTGGCCTGGCTGGACGAGCCGCCGGCCGCGGCGATGACGGCCGCCTGTCAGGCGCTGGAGCATCTGGGGCTGGCCGGAGCCGACGGGGTGACGCCTCTGGGGCGGGCGGTGGCCGGGCTGCCGGCGGGCGTGCGCGAGGCCCGGGCCCTGCTGGTGACGGCGCCGGTTCTGGGGGCGCGTCGGGCGGCGCGGGCCACGGCGCTGCTGACCGCCGACCTGCGCGCACCGGGCGGGGACCTGACGGCCCTGGCCCGGCAGGTGCGCGGCGGCGGGGCCGGGTCGGGGGCGTGGAAGACGGAGGCGCGCCGCCTGGAGCAGGCCTGGCGGCGCGGCGTCGAGGAGAACCCCGACGTCGCGGGCGGCGCTTCCCCGGCCGACGGCGCCGGTCAGGGCGCCCCCGGCTCTGCACCCGGCCCGCAGGGAGCCGACGGCGCCCGGGCGGGCGACCTGGAGGCGGCGGTGGCCCTCGTGGCCGGGACGGCGCAGCCGCAGTGGATCGCCAGGCGTCGGGGGCCGGCGCCCCGGGCGGGACAGGAGGCGCACTACGCGAGCGTCGCCGGGACCGGGCTGCGCCTGCCGGCCGACTCGCCCCTGGCGGAGTCCGAGTGGCTGGCGGTGGCCGACGTCGACCTCACCTCCGGCCGTGGGGACGCGCTGGTCCGGGCCGCGGCACCCCTGGATGAGGAGACGGCCCTGGAGCTGGCCGGTTCCTGGCTGTCCCAGGAGGAGCGCACCGTCTGGGACGGCGGGCGCCTGAGGACCGAGCGCGTGCGCCGGCTGGGAGCCATCACGCTCGCAGCGACCCCGGGGCCGCCGCCGGGACCTCAGGAGGTGGCGGGCGCCGTCGTCGCGCGGGTGCGCTCCGAGGGGGCCGATGCGGGCCTGGGCGTGCTGCCGTGGGATGAGGAGGCCCGCAGCCTGCGCGCCCGGCTGGCCCTGCTGCACGAGCACCTGGGCGAGCCCTGGCCGGATGTGAGCGATACGGCGCTGGCGGCCCGGGCCGAGGAGTGGCTGGCGCCGGCGGTCATGGGCCTGGTCGGGGGAGCCGAGTCGGGCCGGCGGGCGGGGGCCGCGTCGTCGGGCCCTGGACCGGGATCGGGACCGGGATCGGGCTCTGGGAGCCGGCGCTTCAGCCTGGAGCGGCTGGATGTGGCCGGGGCGCTGCGGGCGCTGCTGCCATGGCCGCAGGCGGCGCGCCTGGACGAGCTGGTGCCCGAGCGCATCGAGGTCCCCTCCGGGTCGCAGGTGCGGGTGGACTACTGCGCCGCGGGCCCCTCCGGCAGCACGGCCGCCCTGGGGTCCTCGGGCTCCCGGGATTCCCGTGAACTCACCGCCTCGGCCGAGGCCGGTCAGGCGGGTCGGCCGGTGCTGGCGGTGCGGGTCCAGGAGTGCTTCGGCTGGGCGGCCACGCCGCGGATCGTGGACGGGCGGGTGGCGGTGCTGCTGCACCTGCTCTCGCCGGCGCGACGGCCGGTGGCGGTCACCGATGACCTGACCTCCTTCTGGGAGCAGGGCTACCCGCAGGTACGCGCCGAGATGCGCGGCCGCTACCCCAAGCACGCCTGGCCCGAGGACCCGTGGAACGCGCCCGCCACCCGGGGCACCGGGCGGCGTCGGTAGCCTGCCAGAAACTGCCAGGTGTCGCGGACGCACCTTAGAGCCCTGGGGCTGACCCCTGCAGTGCCGTCCACGGGCCCTATGGTGCGTCCGCGACGAGCCTGGCACCCGACCCGGGGCAGCCGATTCAGCGGCGGCTCACCAGGTGGAGACGTCCAGGCGGCTGAAGCGGAAGCCGGTGGGGTTGTGCTCGGTGTCGGGGTCGGCGTCGGGCACGACGTACCCGACGATCTGGAGGTTCCAGGTGCCGCGCCCGCCCCACAGGGTGGCCGTGGTGCGGGTACGGCCGCGGATGACCGGGAAGCCGGCGATCGTGTCGGCCTGGACGGAGACCACCTCGTGGGCGTGGTAGCGCATGGCTCCGGTGGCGATGTCCCCGAGCCACTCGATCTTGGGCTGGGGGTAGCCGGTCATGTGGGTCAGGACGCAGTCGTCGGTGAGCAGGGCGTCGATCGCCTTGGTGTCTCCGGCGACCATGGCGTCGCACAGCAGCGCGTAGAGGTCGGCGGCCGCGTGAGGGGCGGTCTCGGAGACGTGGGGGTGGGCAGAGCGAACCTGGGTCTGGGTGCGGGGCAGGGAGCGGGACTCGTGGGGACGGTGGGGGCGGCGGCTCATGACTCAAGGGTAGAGCCCGGCGTCGGCCAGTCCAGGGACCAAGAGCTTTCAGCGCGCTTAACAAGCGCGCAGGTCCCGGTGCATCTGGGATTGCACCGTGTTTCACGGCGTTGCACGGGGCGGCTCGACGCCGAGTGCCGCAGGGCCGTCCGGGACCGTCTGGAACCGACCGGTCCGACGCCGTCGGCGGCCCGGGTCCTGGATCCTGGGTCTCGGGTCCTGGGCCCTGGCCGTACTGCACGGGCCTCGGGTCTTACTGCCCGGGAGCCGACCGCACTCCATGGGGTCCGGACCCTCGTGCAGTACACCCGCACCTCCCCCAGTAGCCCCCGAGCCTCGTGGAGTATGAGCGTCAGTACCGCTCAAGCCACTCCGGGACAAGGTTCTGCGTCTCATAGCTCTCGGGAGGAGTGACCACCCACCCCATCTCTCGGAGAACATCCGCGGCAATGTCACTCGACGACCGAACGATGGACCTCGTCTGCTCCAACCTCCATCGGGCGCGAGCCCGATCAAGCTCCTTGCGCGCATTGACAGGATGGTCGATCCCAAGATCCTCGATCGCCATCGTCAGGAAGTCCTCCAACGTGGGCCGCAACCGTGGGCCGCCTACGGGGAAGTGGATGTCAGAGATCTGGGGAGCCTTCTCCGCCCGTCCCCGCCGCTTGACCGTTCCTCGCTTACTGCCCCGGCCATCCCGCGACATGATGAAGGTCCACGCATCACGATGGGCGTGAACATGAAGGTGTGAGCAGGGAACACTCGCCGAAGGGCGGTGCAGGTGGTCAAGGCGAGCAAGCCACTCACCTCCACCATGGGGGCGCAGGCCAAAGGTGGAGCTCTCAATGAGCATGTAAGGGTGCTGCGTCGACATCGTGCATCGATAGGACACGACCAGGTCGAGGAGCTCCCTGCCACCGATGGACAAGACGATCGGGGCATTCTCTTTTGGAAGAACAGCCGCCTTCCAGGGATCCTCTCCCGCGATGTCGACCCGGAACTCGGGCGCTGCTGGACACACTGCCCGCACTGTGTGCGTCAAACCATCCGCGAAACGGAGGGTCTGCTCGTCAATCCCAACGTTCACTTGCCGAGGAGGAACATCAAGCTGTGGTACTCGGAAAACAGCTTCAGGTCGTCTGACGGATAGTCACCGGTGTACTCCTGGGCAAGCGCAGCATCGACACTGCCGAACCGGCGCTCGAGCTCACTGGTGACAGCCCTCTCGCGCTCCTCAAGCTCAGCCTGCGAGAAGTGCCTGACGACCTCACGCGACAAGACAAGGGCGGTGGACATGCGACTGCTTCCTTCCAATGGTTGTGTCCGCAATGTAGCGCATCGCTGCGACACAAACCGACCCCACTGACAGACCACTTCAGTGACGGTCTTAGTCAGGATAAACCACCTCTGGTCGTACTGCACTGCACGGGCCTCGGGTCTTACTGCCCGGGAGCCGACCGCACTCCACGGGGTCCGGACCCTCGTGCAGTACACCCGCACCTCCCCCAGTAGCCCCCGAGCCTCGTGGAGTACGCGGCTCGAGGAGCACAGGGCGATGCGGCCGGCTCTCTGAACGTCACGACAGACGGCGAGGGCCCGCCGTGCAGCTCGTGACTGCGCCGGCGGGCCCTCCCGTGGTGGCGGTAGCGCTGGGATTCGAACCCAGGGTGGCTATGAACCACACAGACTTTCGAGATCTGCACCTTCGGCCGCTCGGACACGCTACCTCGCCCACGAGAGTACACGGGCGGCGGCCCGCGCCCCAACGCGGCATCCTGCGGTATCAGTCACGGCCGACGTCGCCCCTCAGCGGCGGTCGGCGAAGAAGGCGCCCAGGAGGTCCTGGGACTCCTGGGCGCGCAGGCCGGCGCGCACCTCGACCCGGTGGTTGGCGCGGGCGTCACGCACGACGTCGCGCACCGAGCCGCAGGCACCGGTCCGGGGCTCCCACGCCCCCAGCACCAGCCGGGCCACGCGGGCCAGGACGATGGCCCCGGCGCACATGGTGCACGGCTCAAGGGTGACCACGAGCGTGCACCCGTCCAGGTGGGAGTCGCCCAGGGCCGCACCGGCGGCGCGCAGGGCCCGGATCTCGGCGTGCGCCGTCGGGTCGTGCTCGGCCTCGCGGGCGTTGGCGGCCTGGGCCAGGGCGGTCCCGTCCGGCGAGAGGACGACGGCGCCCACCGGTACCTCCCCCGACTCGCCCGCCGCGCGAGCCAGTTCCAGGGCGCGGACCATCGCGGCGTCCAGAACGGAGGCGCTGATCCGGGTGCCGGTAACGTCCGCCCGCCCGCCGAGCGCACCGGCGTCGGGCCCGGCGGCGGAGGGGACCGGCGACTGCGCAGAGGGTGAAGACGTCACGGTCCAAGGATGGCAGACCCGGCAGCGGGCAGCGGGCGCCGGGACAACCGCCCGCACCGCGCTCGTCCACCTCTCCTTGATCCGTGCCACCTCAGCTCACCGGAAGCGACCAGACCTCACGCACCGAGAACTCGCCCCACAGCACCCGCAGCCCCGCGCGCGGCACCCGCAGCCCCGCGCGCGGCACGCACGGCTCCGACGGATCCAACGGCACCCACGGCACCCATGACGACGCCCGGCGTCGGCCGGCGTCGGCCGGCGACGTCGGAGGAATTACATAACGGGTGCACGGTCTCCGTTATAGGCTCCACATGAGGCATCCGGCCCTGGGCCCAGGCCTCGGTCCTGCCGTATCGTGGCAGCTCCCCCACGTCCACCCGTGCCCCCTCAGTCCAGCACGCAGCGAGTCCCCATGAAGAACGGAGCAGGTCGGTGAGCCGGTCCCCCGAATCGAGCGCGCAGAGCGAACCAGCAGCAGGCAGCCCCTCAGACGGCTCACCCGGCTCACCCCAGCCGACCCCGACGTCGGGCCACGCCTCACCGCCCGAGAAACCGACCCAGCCCGAGCCCGAGTCCAGCACCCTGCTCGGCGCGCTGCACGGCAACCCGTCCGAGAAGCAGCTCTTCAACCCGGTCGTCTTCTTCGTGTCGGCCACCATCATCACCGTCGTCGCCCTGGCCGCGATCTTCGCCCCCGACGTCGTCAAAGGCGCCTTCGGTGCGGCCGTGACCTGGACGAGCCGGTGGTTCGGGTCCTTCTACATCCTCCTCATCACCGCCGCGCTCATCTTCATCCTGGCCCTGGCCTTCTCCCGGTTCGGGCGAATCCGCCTGGGGCCGGACAACTCGACGCCGGACTTCTCCACCTTCGCCTGGACGGCCATGCTCTTCGCCGCCGGCATCGGCACCGAGATCCTGTTCTTCGCCGTCGCCGAGCCGGTCGAGCAGTACATGCACCCGCCCACCGGCGACGGCCAGACCATCCAGGCCGCCCGCGACGCGATCGTCCTGTCCCTGTTCCACTACGGCATCTCCGGCTGGGGACTGTACGCGCTGGTGGGCCTGTCCATGGCCTACTTCGCCTACCGACGCCGCGACACGCTCACGCTGCGCTCCACCCTGCGTCCGCTGCTGGGCCGGCACACCGAGGGCGTCATCGGCGACATCGTCGACGCCGCGGCCCTGGTCGGCGGGGTCTTCGGCATCGCGGCCTCCCTGGGCGTCGGCGTCGTCCAGCTCAACGTCGCCCTCAACATCCTGTTCGGGCTGCCGCAGGGCTTCCCCACCCAGATCGGGCTGACCGCCCTGGCCGTCATCATGGCAACGGTCTCGGCCGTCTCCGGCGTCGACCGCGGCGTGCGCGTCCTGTCCACCATCAACGTGCTGCTGGCCATCGGCCTGGCCCTGTGGGTGCTCATCACCGGCGACGCCGCCTTCCTCATCGACGCGCTCGTGGGCTCCATCGGCGACTTCTTCACCCGCTTCCCGCTGCTGACGCTGGAGACCTACGCCTACAACCGGCCCGACGCGTGGCTCAACGCCTGGACCCTGTTCTTCTGGGCCTGGTGGATCGCCTGGGCGGCCTTCGTGGGCATGTTCCTGGCCCGCATCTCGCGCGGCCGCACCATCCGCCAGTTCGTGCTCGGCAGCCTCCTGCTGCCCTTCTGCTACATCCTCATGTGGGTGGCCATCTTCGGCAACCACGCCCTCGACCTGGTCATCCGCGGCAACGGCGAGTTCCGCGACATCACCCTGAACCAGCCCGAGCAAGGTCTGTACTGGATGCTGGAGCACCTGCCGGGTCAGAAGATCCTCATCGCCCTGGCCCTGTTCATCGGCATCCTCTTCTACGTCACCAGCGCCGACTCCGGCGCCCTGGTCATGGCCAACCTCTCCAGCCGCATCCGCTCGGCGCGCCAGGACGCCGCCCCCTGGCTGCGGATCTTCTGGGCCACCCTAACCGGGGTCCTGACCATCGCGATGCTCGTGGCCGGCGGCATCCCCATCCTCCAGCAGGCCACGATCGTTATGGCGCTGCCCTTCTCCGGGGTGCTCATCCTCATCATGTACACCCTGTGGCGGGCGCTGAGCACCGAGGACACCCACAACCAGGCGCTGTCCGTGGTCAACCGCAACCGCGCCCTCGGCTTCAACGGGTCGGCCGCGGGCCTGGAGCAGACGCCCTGGCGCGAGCGCCTGGCGCACACCCTCAACTCCGTCTCCCCCGACCAGGCCGGCCACGCCCTGGAGCGGCGCATCGTGCCGGCCCTGGAGGCGGTGGCCACCGAGCTGCGCAAGGAGAACGTCTCCGCCGAGGTCTTCGTCGAGGGCCCCGAGGCGCAGGACCCCGACGACGAGCGCACCTTCCTGGGACGGGCCAGCCTGGTCGTCTCCTCCGACCCCGCCACCGACAGCGGAGAGGAGCAGTCCAGCTCCATCGACTCCTTCCGCTACGTGGTGCGCATGGTGGTCACCCCCGTGCCCGCCTACGGGTTCGCCGTCCACGAGGCCGACGACCTCACGGTGCGCCTCGAGGTGCGCCCGCACAGCGGCGGCCAGGGCTACGACGTCGTCGACTGGAACTCCGACCAGGTGGCCCACGACGTCCTCGACCACTACGAGCGCTGGCTGGAGTACGTGGGCACCTCCGAGAAGACCGAGTCCCGGTTCTCCCGCCGGCTCTGAGAACCCGACGGCTCCGCCGACCTGGCAGCTCCGCCGGCGGGGACATCCTGCGCGGCCGGGGACCTTTCCCCACGGGTGGGGGCATTCGACGCCGTCGGGGACGGACATCCTGCACCCGTACGTGCAGGATGTCCCCGGCCGCTCTCGGGCGCACCCCGCCGCGTGGAATGTCCCCGCCTGCGGCTGGCTGGGAGCAGTCCGTCAGAGGGGAACCGGGAGGCGCCGAGAGAGTCAGTCCTCCTCGATCGTGTAGGCGGCGAGCATCTCCTGGAACGCGGGGTCGTAGTGGTCGACGACGCCCCGCCCCTCATCGAGGGCGGCAATGGCCTGCATGTCGGCGTCGTCGAGCTGGAAGTCGGTGACGTCGAGGTTGGTGACCATGCGCTCGCGGTGCACGGACTTGGGGATGACGATGACGTCGAGCTGGATGAGGTAGCGCAGGGCCACCTGGGCGGCGGTCTTGCCGTGCTTCTCTCCGACGGCGCTGAGCACCGGGTGGGTGAAGATGTTGTTGCGGCCCTGGGCCAGCGGGCCCCAGGACTCCAGGGCGGTGCCGTACTTGGCGTACCAGGCGCGGTTGTCGGCCTGCTGGTTGAAGACGTGGGTCTCCATCTGGTTGACGGCCGGAGGCACCTCGACGTGCTGCGCCAGGTCCACGAACCGGTCGGGGAAGAAGTTGGAAACCCCGATGGCGCGGACCTTGCCTGCGGCCAGGGCCTTCTCCATGGCGCGGTAGGTGCCGTAGTAGTCGCCGAAGGGCTGGTGGACGAGGAGCAGGTCGATGTAGTCGGTGCCCAGGCGACGCAGGGAGCCGTCGATGGAGCGGGCGGCGCGCTCGTCCCCGGCGTTGGAGATCCACACCTTGGTGGTGAGGAAGACGTCCTCACGGGGCAGCCCACAGGCGGCGACGGCGGCGCCCACGCCCTCCTCGTTGCGATAGGCCTGGGCGGTGTCGACGTGGCGGTAGCCGACCTCGAAGGCCTCAAGCACGGCCCGCTCGGTCTCGTCCGGCGGGGTCTGGAAGACGCCGTAGCCGATCTGGGGGATGTCGATGCCGTTGTTGAGCGTGATGGTGGGGACGGAGCCGTCGGCCATGAGTTCTCCTTGCGATTCCTTGCTGAACGTCCTTGCTGAACGGTCGGTGGCGACAACCTAGCCCCGCCGGGCCGCGCGGCGTCAGGGCCTTTCGCGTCCGGCCCAACCGGCGCGTCGGCGGGGCCGGACGGTCGGCTGGACCTGACGGCACCGAGCCGGGCACTTCTCGCGTAGCCGGGCAGAATTTCTGTAGGGCAGCGCGAAAACTGCCCGGCTCGACGTCGGCAGCGGCGCCGGCCCCGACGAGGGGGATGGGTGGCGCGTCACAACTGCCCCGAGAATCCCGCGAGCGCGGCCACGACGATCCAGGCGATGACGGACGCCGGCCGGCTTCCCACCGCGGCCGCCAGGCCCCATCGCACAGCCGGCCTCCTCAGCCAGGGCCCCGCGACCGTCAGCAACGAGGCCAGTACCGACATCAGCCAGGTCCACGCGCCGGTGTCGGCGCCCCTGGCGAGCAGCTGACGCGCCTCCACCAGCAGGCCGTGCGCCCAGGAGACTCCCGCCCCGCCTGACGCGGCGGCCCCCGCCACCGGCATCAGCTGCCGTCCGACGACGACGATCAGCAGGGCCAGCACCACGGCCTCGGCGCCCACCGCCACGTACCGGCGCGCGCAGTCCCGACGTCGTTGGCGGAGGCGAGCCCGACCGGAGCCCGGCTCCGTCAGCGCCGGCCCGACGGGGCCGGGCATCTCATCGGTCTCAGCGCCGGCGAAGACCCGGAAGGCGGAGGCCCGGAAGGCGGAGGCCCGGAAGCGGACAGGCGCACGGGCCGGTCCCGGGAAGGCGGAGGCTGCGTCGTTGCAGGCAGCGGCTGCGCGAGGCAGGGGCAGGTGGAACGGAACTCGGATCATGGGCACCAGTTCACTCGCCATTGACCGGCGTCACACTGGTGCTCACTCCCGTTCTCACTTCCAGTCAGCCCTACCTCGCTCCCGGTCGCGTGCGCACCACCCAGTGGTGCCAGCACCACCCCGGGACCCCGCACCACGCCTACGCGGGCCCCAGCACCAGTGCGTCCCCGGCTCGCAGCCCGTTAACGTCCTCGGCATGACCGCAATGCCCTCCATCGCGTCCCCCACCGAGCGCCAGCCGCTCCGCTGGTACCGCCGGCGGCGCCGGTGGATCGGCATCATCAGCTGGGAGCTCCTGCACGCCGCGCTGTGGATACCGACGTTCTTGCTCCTCATCCCCATGACCCTCCTGTTCCACCTGACGGTCCCACTGGCGGCGGCGCTGGAGCGCGTCGTCGCGCGCGCTCTGGGGGTGGACGCCCCTTCCGGCCGCAAGGAGGGCGAGCGCAAGACCCCGTGGCTGCTCGCTCGCGTGGCCCACGGGGAGTTCTGGCGGCAGGACCTGCCCCTGTGCCTGGGCGGCCTGGCACTGAGCACGGCGTCGTTCTTCCTCGGCGGGTTCTTCGTCCTTCTGACCGGCACCGGCTTCCTGGCGCCCTTCATGGCCTCTGCGGAGGACCCGATCGTGTTTCACCTGGGCGACCCCGAGGTGAGAATGACCGGCCCGGGCACCGCCTGGCCGCTGGTGCCGCTCGGGCTGGTCGGCCTCGCCCTCACCGCCGGGGTGCTCCTGGGCTTCGGGATGCTGCGGCTGCTGCTGGTGGAGGCGCTCTCGGGCGAGCGCCAGGCGCAGCACATCAAGCAGCTGACCGCCGAGGTCGGTCACCTCACGGCCAGCCGCGCCACCCTCATGGACGCCTTCGAGGCTGAGCGCACCCGCATCGAGCGGGACCTGCACGACGGCGCCCAGCAGGACCTCGTCGCCCTGGCCATGAGCCTGGGCGGGCTGCGCCTGGCCGCCCAGTCCCTGCCCGAGGACGAGGACACCGCGGAGTCCCGGACCGCGCTGCTGGAGGGGATCGATGCGGCGCAGGACCGCGCGGAGGCGGCCCTGCGGGACCTGCGTGAGACGGTGCGCGGCATCCGCCCGGCGGTCCTGTCCGAGCGCGGGCTGGCGCCGGCCCTGCGAGACCTGGCGGGCCGGGCGCCACTGCCGATCAGCGTCGTCGTCGAGGCCGAGGAGGCCGACCTGGCCCGGATCTCCCAGCCGGTGGCCACGGTCGTCTACTTCGCGGTGGCCGAGGCGATCACGAACGCCGCCAAGCACGCACGGGCCGGACGCGCCGCGGTCGCACTGCGCTGCACGGGCACCGGCCTGAGCGCCGTCGTGACCGACGACGGACGCGGTGGGGCCGACCCCGAGCGCGAGAACGCCACCGGCCTGCGCGGCATGGCGCAGCGGGTGGAGTCCATCGGCGGGCACCTGGAGGTCAGCTCCCCCGATGGCGGTGGGACCCGGCTGACGATCACGGCGCCGTTGACGCCGCCGTGGGGCGGGGAGGGACGGGAGGATGAGCAGGCGGGTGAGCGGCAGGACTCGGCCGCCCAGACGCAAGGGCTCTCACCGGCATCGGAGGTCTGAGAGGTCCCGGTGGCCACCGCCCGCATCCGCCCGGCCGGCTGAGGCAGGATGTCCCCATGAGGATCCTGCTCGCCGACGACGCCGCCCTCCTGCGCGAGGGGCTGGCAGGGCTGCTGACGACCGCCGGGCACGAGGTCGTGGCGCAGGTGGCCGATGCCGACGCCCTGCGCGTGGAGGTCGAGCGTCTGGCCGACGCCGGGGAGCTGCCCGACGTCGTCGTCACCGACGTGCGGATGCCTCCGACCGGCACGGACGACGGGCTGCGCGCCGCCATTGACCTGCGCCGCGCCCATCCGGGGCTGCCGGTGGTGGTGCTGAGCGCCTACGTGGCCGGGCCCTACGTGCAGGACCTGCTCGAGGAGACGGAGTCCCCGAGGGCCCCGGCGTCCCCGGCCGGGCCGGGTAGTTCCGGCGGCTCGGCCGGCTCGGGTGGCGCCGTGGGCTACCTGCTCAAGGAGCGCGTGGGGCGGGTGGCGGACTTCCTGCACTCGCTCGACGTCGTCGTGGGCGGCGGGGTGGTCATCGACCCGGAGGTGGTCTCCCACCTCATGAAGGCGGCCCGTGCCGCCGGCTCCGGGGCCGGGGAGGCTGCGGAGGCCGGCGCGTCCACCGGCGCACCGGCGAGGACGGCCACCGCGCCCGGTCCCCGGGCCGCGACGCCGGGCGGGGTGGCCTCGCCGTCGACGCCGTCGGGCGGGATCTCGCGTGCGGCGTCGGGCGGGGAGGGGCTGGACCGGCTGACGCGGCGCGAGCAGGAGGTGCTCGAGCTCATGGCGCAGGGGCTGTCGAACGCGCAGATCGCCGAGCGGCTGGTGCTCTCCGACGGGGCGGTGGCCAAGCACGTGGCGAATATCTTCCGGGGACTGGACCTGCAGCCGGGCGAGGAGAACCGGCGCGTGCGGGCCGTCCTGGCCTGGCTGCACTCCCGCGCCTGACCCCGGTCACCTCACCTTGACCGCGTGGTCCGTGTGGGGCAAACTTCTCCCATTGCTCCCCGCCGCTCGTAAGGGCTGGCGGGGGCCTTTTTCTCCGGGCGGGGACATATCACGCGAACGGGTGCAGGAATTCTGCACCCGACGGCGTCGAATGTCCCCGGCCGGCGGCAGGCCACCCCGGCGGAGGCAACCGGCGCGGCGTTGACGCGGCGTTGATGCGATTTTGGGGCGGTGCGGGCCCGGCGTCGGGATTAGGCTGTCCCCATGCGCCTCCACGTTGCCGACCACCCCCTCATCAACCACAAGCTCTCCGTCCTGCGTGACGAGAGGACGCCGTCGGCGGTCTTCCGCCAGCTGGTGGACGAGCTCGTCACCCTGCTCGCCTACGAGGCGACCCGCGAGGTGCGCACCGAGGAGGTGGAGATCCGCACCCCCGTGGCGCTGGCGCAGTGCCGCCGGCTGGCCGACCCGCGGCCGATCGTCGTGCCGATCCTGCGCGCGGGCCTGGGGATGCTGGAAGGCATGACCCGCCTGCTGCCCACGGCGGAGGTCGGCTTCCTGGGGATGAAGCGCGATGAGGACACCCTGGATGTGGAGACCTACGCCAACCGCCTGCCCGATGACCTCTCGGGCCGCCAGTGCTTCGTCATCGACCCCATGCTCGCCACCGGTCACACCCTCGTGGCCGCCATCGACTACCTGCTGGAGCGCGGGGCGCGCGACGTCACCGCGATCTGCCTCATCGCCGCCCCCGAGGGGGTCAAGACGCTGGAGGAGGCGGTCGGCGGGCGCGCGAACGTCACGGTGGTGACCGCCGGGGTCGACGAGCGACTCAACGAGCACGCCTACATCGTGCCCGGGCTCGGCGACGCCGGGGACCGCCTCTACGGCATCGTCGACTGAGCCGTCGGCCACAGTCGTCCCGCTTCGTCACGACGGCGAGTCGGGTACTGATGATGGTCTGACTCCGCGATATGGCGCCGCGGAGTCCGTTAGGCTCAGGAGACATGACGACGGGGCACTCACCTTCTTCCGGGGACTACGACGCGACGACGGCGCTCAGCAGGTTCGCCTCGCCTCAGGACCTTGAGCGGATCGCCGCCACCCGCCCCGACCTGCACTCGATCCTGGCGACCAACCCGTCGATCCCGCCCCAGGTCCGCGCGATGCTGGAGCAGTCCGACGACGCCGTCGTCCAGGAGGTGCTGGCGCGCCAGGCCGGGCGGGCAGCGTCCCAGGCCGCGGGTCCGACGCCGCCGGCGCAGGCGGCACAGCCGTCGCAGCCGGCGCAACCGCAGGCTCCGGGCCAGATTGACGCCATGGCGCCCACCATGGCGGTGGGGACGGCTGCGGGGACCGTGGAAGCTCAGCCTCAGCAGAGCGCCGCCGCCGGGTCCGGTTATGGTCAGGTTCCTCAGGGCTACGGCAGCGTCCAGCCGACCGCGCCCGGGGCGGCGCCGCAGCAGGGTGCGCCCCAAGGGTACGGGCGGACGACGGCCCAGCCCCCGCAGAGCCCTCTCCCGCAGGACCCGTCCCAGGTGGCACAGCCCGTTGCCCTGCCACCGTCGGCCCAGCCCTACTCGGCACCCTCGATGCAGTCTGCGGCGCAGCCCGTGGATCAGCAGACCGCGATGCCGCCCGGCGTGCGGAGCGCGGCGCCGGCGGGGTACGCGCACGGGCAGAGCGGGGCGCCGTCGGGATACGGCCCGGGGCAGGCTCAGGCTTATGACCCGGGCCAGGCATACGGTCCGAGCCAGTCGGCCGCGCCGGCGTACGGCGCCGAGATGTATGCGCAGCAGGCACAGCCCAGGAAGAGGCGAGGCCTCAAGGTACTCGCCATCATCCTGCCGGTCGCCCTGCTGCTGACCGGGGGCGGCGTGGCCGCGTGGTACTTCCTGTCGAGAAGCAACGTCTACGCAGCCTCGCGCGATATCTCCGTGTCTGACGCGTGGACTAAAGGCGCCAGCAAGACATGGAGCGCCGACGTCGAAGCGGACGCCGAACCATACGTTGCGGGCGACTACTTCCTCACCTTCAACAAGAGCACCTCCACCCTGACCGGCTACACACCGCTGGGCAGCGGCATGAAGGAGGCCTGGAAGGCCGATATCGACGACGAGAGCCTAACCTCCTCCTACGCCCTACTGCCGGAGTTCCAACTATGGGGCAAGAAGACGCTCGTCTACAAGTCAACCCTCATTGACCTGGAGTCAGGAAAAACCTCCTCAGCCCCCTGGGAGGAGGATAAATACGCGCTGATCACCGACGACATCGCCATCGGCTGCACGAGCAGCGGGAAATGCACCGCGTGGGACTCCCAGAAGAAGCAGAAGTGGTCTCACGAGATCGCCGGCGTGGAAGAAATGCCGGAGTCTCCTTACCTCGACACCGGAGCTGTCCTCGTCAAGGACAATCATCGCTATACCGGACTGTTCAACGCCGTCATTGATATCGACACCGGAGACACGACAATCTTGGGTGGAAAGCGAGTCAACAACGACTCATCGGTCACGTTCCTCAACGATGGCTGGGTAGTCAACCAGCGAGAGAAGGACGCCTCCGAAGACGATTCGGGATCATCCGAGCCATCGAAGTGGAGAACAACGATCTACGACTTTAAGGGAAAGAAGAAGACCAGCTATCTTATGGACGCTGACAAGAAGAAGCTGCCGGCCATTGCGGACAACACCCTCATCAGCGCCGAAGAGTTCGTCACGTTCTACAAGGACAACGACCTCAACAAGGCCCCCTTCACATTCTCTTCCGAAGGAAGTGGATGCGTCTCCAAGATTACCAGCAAGGATGGTAACTCCACCTCCGTCGTCAACCCCGAAGAGAGTTCCGACCATAACTCGGAGGACAATCCCTGCCCGTCAAACACGGCGGCATCCCAGGGCGGTAAGATCGCCGAACTGGCCACCTGGAGGCACGGCGATGCCAGCTCAATACTTCTCCTCATGGAGGTCAGCACCGGCAGAACGATTGAGTTCACCGGCATCGACTGGCAGAACGGCGACTCACTCATCGCCGTGAAACCCAACCTCATCATCGGATACGACAAGGACGACGGAAAGGTCTCCGGCTTCAAGCCCGCGTCCTGAGTCAGCGCAGCCAGGTACATTCCGCTCCAGCCGGGGACGTTCCACACGTACGGGTGCAGATTCTCTGTCCCCGCACGCGTGAGATGTCCCCGGCCAGGAGAAAATGTCCCCGACGGCGTCGAATGTCCCCGCCCGAGTGAGGACGAGTGAGCGCCAGTACAGGGGCCAGGGCCGGCCATACCTCTCAACCACCACTCTTGTACCAGGCGACGACGATCTGGACGCGGTCACGCAAGTGGAGCTTGGCCAGGATGCGGCTGACGTTGCGGCGCACGGAGGCGGGCTGGAGCACCAGCCTCTCGGCGATCTCCTCGTTCGACATCCCCTCAGCGATGAGCCGGACGATGTCAAGCTCGCGGGGCGTCAGCGCCCCGAACCGCTCCCGCATCTCCTTCCGCTGCGCACCGGACAGCGCCCGCGGCGCCCCGCGCGCAATGAGCTCCTTGGTGACGCGCGGCGTGAGCACGGCGTCGCCCTGCGCCACCGCCCGCACCGCCTGCGCCAGCTGCGCCGCACGCACGTCCTTGAGCAGGAACCCCGAGGCCCCCATCTCCAGCGCCCCGAAGGCGTAGTCGTCCTCGTCGTAGGTCGTCAGCACCAGGACCTTCACCGTCGGGAAGCGCTGCGCCACCGCGCCAGTCGCGCTGATCCCGTCCAGGCCGGGCATGCGCACGTCCATGAGCACGACGTCAGGCAGCCCCGACGACCGGTTCAGCTCCTCCAGGACCTCCAGCGCCTCCCGCCCGTCGCCGGCCTCCGCCACCACGCGCAGGTCCGGCGCCTTGCGGACCATGAGCGCCAACCCCAGGCGCGCGAAACGCTGATCATCCACGAGCATGACCGACGTCGGCCTCAGCCCCTCCGACTCCGCACCCACGCCTCAGCCCTCTCCACGGCTTCTCGGGATGACCGCCTCAACGAGCCAGCCTCCGTCGGCCTCGGGCCCCCACTCCAGGGAGCCCCCGGCCTCCTCGACCCGACCCCGCAGCCGCAGCAGGCCGGTTCCCGTCACAGGCTCCCCGCCACGGACCTCGTCCTCTCCTTCGTCCCCGTCACGCATGGCGCCCGCGGCACCGTCGTTCCTCACCGTCACCGTCACCGCGGACTCCGCGTGGTCCCAGGACACCTGCACCCGCAACAGCGCCGGCGCGTGCCGCACCGCGTTGGTGAGCGCCTCCCGGGTGAGCGCGAAGCACAGGTCGGCCTGACCGGCGTCGTCGGCCCGCTGCCCGGTCTCGGTGAGGACCACCGTCACGCCCAGCGACCGCACCCGCCCGACGACGCTCCTGATCTCATCCCAGGACCGGCTCGCGGTGGCGTCCCGACTCGGCTCCCGGCCGCCGTCGGCCAGGGCCCTGACCGCCCGGCGCGTCTGCTCCAGGCACTCCCGGGCCACCTCGTTGATGCCGCCGACCGCCTCGTCGACCTCCGGGTCGGCGTTGCCGGCCAGCCCCTCGGACAGGGCGATGATGGTGGTCAGGCCGTGCCCCACGGAGTCGTGCAGCTCGGCGGCGATCCCGGCCCGGGTCACCGCACGGTCCCGCTCGGAGCGAAGCGCCCGGAGTCTTTCCCGTTCGACCCTCGCCTGGGCCTGGGCCGCCCGCCAGCCCGTGACGCTGCGCGAGAGCATCGCGGCCACAACCGTCAGCAGGACGGCGACCACCTGGCTGAGCCACTCCTCCAGCAGGAACCCGGGCGGGGACACCAGGACAGCGCTGGCCGTCACCATGAGACAGGCCGCGCCGATCACCGCGAGGTGCTGCCACAGCGGAAGGCGGCTCACCGCGCCTCCCAGCGCCACCAGCACCGGGAGGAGGAAGAAGTTGTTGAGCCCCAGCGCCGAGGCCGCCACGTACACGACGCACTCGGCTAGAAAGACCGCCAACGGGTACCTGTGCCGCGCCGCGAGCAGGGCCGTTGACCCGATGGCCACCGCCATGAGAACCGTGATGCTGAGCCTAGTCGCCGCGATCCCGGGAAGCAGGCCGCCGTCGCCGACGCGACCGGTCAGCACCGCGACGCCGATCATGCCTCCCTGGTAGGTGGCGCACAGGATGAGGAGCACCGTGGAGAGCAGGCCGGGGCCGGCCTGCGCGGGCGCCGGTTGGCGCACCCACTCCCCCAGCGCCCGCCAGTCGGCCCGCATCCCCATCGCCGACGACGAGCCGCGCTCCGCACCGGACACCGGCGTCCCTCCTCTCCGTCGTGACCGTAACCCTACGCCCCGGATTCCGAGCTCCCGGAGCAGCTCCCGAGCCGTGAGGCACGGTCGCAGCAAGCGGAGAACGCCATCGGTCAGTCCTGCGCGCGGAGTTCCTGAAGGACCTGGCGTGCCTCAGCCGGGTCCTCGTCGTAGGCGCCCATCGCTTGAGCGTCGGCCACCATGTCTGACAGAGCCTCGTTCGCCGCCCGGCGCTGACGCTCGCGGAACTCCAGCACGTCAGTGAGAAACAACCGGCGATGCCGTCTGACCATCTCGAACGGGATCTCACCGGCCTCCAGCATCCTGAACAGCGTCGGCCGAGAGATGCCGAGCATGTCGGCCGCCTCCTGC
Source organism: Actinomyces viscosus (assembly GCF_900637975.1). Classification (NCBI taxonomy): domain Bacteria; kingdom Bacillati; phylum Actinomycetota; class Actinomycetes; order Actinomycetales; family Actinomycetaceae; genus Actinomyces; species Actinomyces viscosus. The sequence goes on from NZ_LR134477.1 coordinate 2,465,244, forward strand.
GTTGTCAGACGCTGGTCCTGCGGCGCGACCGTGACAGCCAGTCCTCGTCGCATCGCGTCCGCGACCTGGAGAAGGGCCGCAGCCATCCCGGACGTCAGCTCGATCGACTGACCATTGACCGTCAGCTGCGGCGTCGTGCCCGGGGACGCCTCAAGTGCCGTCACAAGCTCGGCGAAGCGCCCAGCGACGTCCTCCTCAGGCAGGTAGGTCCTGCTCTCAGTCGTCATCGTCATGTCACACTCCCACACTGCTGCTCGCTCGTCTTTTTCGAATTGATCGTTTTGAGCGAATTGAGTGTAAGTCCCGGCAGGCGTCGGCACGAGGCGAAGCGCTGCCGCTTCTGTCAGCGCTCACGCGGACGAACCATAGGTCTTGAAACCTGAACTCTCGGAGCATGTCGGTCTCCTCGCCTTCTGAGATGTTTGAGTGTCATGGCTCCTGAGACACGGCCTGGTGAGGGCGTGAGGTGCTCAGTTCCACCATTGCGAGGTAAGCGAGTCGGGACCGCACCACCTTGGGGCGGGATGATGAGCAGGCCAGGCCCTGCTCCCAGGTGGGGATCCTGGCAGACCTTGTGGTCACGATGGCTTCGGGGCGCTGATCACAGCGCTCCCGTGGATCTGTTGCACCGGACTCTTCGGGGGAATCGGCCCGATAGTGTCCAAATCTGCAACAAAGGAATCCGCAGCCCCCAGACCGCATGAACGAGAACCTTGGAATCATGCGGCTGCGGTCCGCCTGGATGAGAACCGTCCGAGCCTTTGTCACAGATTTGGACACCCTGGCCTTTCTACAGCTCCTGGCGGCGTTCGGTCAGCACGCCGCTTCTGGCCTGGGCTCCTCTCAGGCCAGCCACTGCACGAGGGCGGGGTTGTACTGGCCTGGGGCCGTCCGTACTGCACGGGACCTGGACCTTCGTGGAGTACACCCACCTCCCGGCCAGTAGTACCCGGGCCTCGTGCAGTACACGCCCGGGCGCCCTCGCAACGCTCACGCACGTACGCCTCCCGGCAAGACGACCGACGACTCCGCGCCCGAGCACCCCCTCCAGACGATATGACACCCGATACCCTCAGAAGCCGTGAGACGCACATGAGGTCCCGGCAGTCCACGAGGCCGGAGGGCGCGTCAGCGAATCCCAGGCACCCGACGACTCGCCCCCCCCTTCCTCACTCGGCCGCCAGGACGGCGCCGATCGGGGTCCGGGAGGCGCTCCGGATCGGGGCGAGCAGTACTGCGGCCAGAACCAGGAAGGACAGGAACGCCACGAGCACCACCGGTCCGACGGCGGGGCGCACCACCAGCGGCAGCCCCGCCCTGGCGTAGAAGACAGCCTCGCCGACCGCCGTCACCATCAGTGGCACGACCGAGACCAACAGCGCCGTCCCGACGTACAGCCCCGCCTCGATGACCACCTGCCGGCGCGCGCCGTGCACCGTGCCCCCGGCGCAGCGCAGCACCGCGACCTCGCGCTGCCGGGACCGGGAGGTCATGCCGACGACGGCCACGGCCCCCAGCAGCGCCATCGCCGCGAGAATCGCCGCCAGAACCAGGGAGTCCACCTGGTTGAGCGCCACGCTCAGGTGCGCGGCCTCCACCACCGCCTCACTCGTGGCGAGACTGGTCATCAGGGCGGCGGTGAAGGAAAGAGACAGTGCCAGCAGGCCGATGGCGCTGGCCGCGGAGCCGGCACGCCACAGCGCCGAGCGGCGCGCGAGCAGCCACGGTCCGCCCCACCGCGCCAACGGCGCCGACCACAGGCGCAGCAGTCCCGGGACGAGCACCGGCGCCAGCAGCACCACGAGGACCGCGAGCAGGAAGGCCGCCAGGGTCGCCTGGCCCCCGCCGGTCGGCCACCCCTCCACCATCGGGCCGGGCCGGACCAGGAAGGCCGCCACCAGCTGCACGGCGCAGACCATCCCCCACAGGCCGGCCGCGACCCAGCGGACCGCACCCATGCGGCGCCGCCCGGCCGGGGCCGCCTCGCGCACCGCCTCCACGGCGGACGTGCGCACCGCCCTGCACGCCGGGCCGATCGCGCCCAGGACCGCGACGGCGACCACGACCGCCACGGTGAGCAGCAGCGTCGTCGGCGTCTGGGCCACCTCGATCCGCCCCATGCGCGCGGCGGCCAGGCGGGTGAGCACGGAGGCGAAGGGCCTGGCCACGACCAGCCCCAGCAGGATCCCGGGCACGCAGGCCACCACTCCCAGCGCCGCCACGGTGACGACGACGGTGGTGAGGACCTGCCGGGGCAGGGCTCCGGCGAGCCGCCACAGGGCCCAGCTCGTGCGCAGCGCCTGCACGCAGGACTGCCCGACGACACTCACCACCGGGACCGCCACCATCGCCGTGTAGAAGGCGACCGAGACGCCCGGAACCGTCAGCTCGGCCGGGTTGACGCCCGCCGCCCGTGCCGCGGCGACGACGTCGGGGCGGGTGACGGCCATGCGGTGCACCAGGCAGACGTTGACGAGGGCCGCCGCGAGGGCCAGCACCACCACCGCCCCTGACCAGGCCCGCCACTGACTGGCCAGGGCGCGCAGCGTGTAGCGAGTCATGCCGCAGCCCCCGTCTGGTTGACGGCCGCCAGCAGCTCGTCGGCACTGGCGCCCCGGCGGTGGTCGACGATGCGGCCGTCACGCATGATGAGCACGGTCTCCGCCAGGGCCGCGGCCCCCAGGTCGTGCGTCACAAGGACGACGGCGGCCCCGTCGTCGGCCAGGCGTCGCAGCTCGGCCAGGACGAAGGCGGCCGAACGCGTGTCCAGCGCCCCGGTGGGCTCGTCGGCGAAGACCACCGGCGGGCGGCGGTAGAGGACCCGCCCCAGGGCGACGCGCTGCTGCTCGCCGCCCGAGAGCGTCGTCGCGCTCGCGTCAGCGCGCGCCTCAAGCCCCAGCCCGGCCAGGACCGTCCGCACGCGAACCGGGTCGGGGCGCCGGCCGGCCAGGGTGTCGCTGATCGTGATGTTCTCGCGCACCGTCAGGTAGGGCACGAGGTTGTAGGCCTGGAAGACGAAGCCCACCCAGTCGCGGTAGAGCTCGGCCACCCGCGCCGCCGGAAGCCCGCCGAGGTCCCGCCCCAGGAGCCTCACCCGGCCCGACGTCGCCGCCTCCAGCCCGGCCAGGCACAGCAGCGCCGTCGACTTGCCCGAGCCGCTGGGGCCGACCAGGGCCGTCATCCGCCCCGGCATCATCGCGCAGGAGACGCCGTGCAGGATCTCGATGGGCTCGCCGCCGGGGACCGGGAAGGACTTGCGCAGCTCGCAGGCCTCGACGGCGGCCGGGCCATCGAGGTCTGCGGTCTCGCTCTCGTGCCCGGCTTGAGCCGAGCACCCCGACCGGCTCGACCGGCTCGACTGCCCGTGTCCACTCCAGAGCGCCATGATCCTGCGCCGTCCTCTCGCCCGTGGGTCCTGGGGCGCCGTCGGACGCCCGCGGCTCAACCTAGGCGGCCGGCCCGCCGCACAATCCCCGGGGCCTCGAACTGTCTACGGGAGATGACAACGCCCGGCCCCAGTCGCAACGTGGCCGGGGACATTCTGCGCGGCCGGGGACAGTCCGCTCCAGCCGGGGACGTTCCACGCGTACGGGTGCAGGTTCTCTGCCCCCGTACGCGTGAGATGTCCCCGGCCACGAGGTGATGTCCCCACCCGTGAGGAGGGCGCCCCGCGCGCACCCGCCTCAGCACCCCGCACCCCAGCAAAGACTTATAAATAACACTATTTCGTTAGCCCACTCAACATTAGAGAACTCTCATACCCACTTGTGGTCCCTCTAGGACTGGCTCGTGACAGTTGAAGCATGAACACCTCACGCCGCATCCTCGCCCTGGCCCTGCTCATGCTCGTCCCGGTGGCGCTGGCGCTGGCCGCCGAGTTCATGGCCGTCGTCCCCGGCCCGCCCGCGCAGCCCAGCCCGGTCTACCTGACCTCCTCCGGCGGGGGGGAGCTGATACCGATGACCTCCGTCCCCTCGTCCCCTCCCCCGATGTCCACCGCCCCGGTCTCCGGCTCCTCGGTCCCCGCCCAACTGCGCATCGTCGCCTGGATGCTGTTCGTCGTCGCCCTGGGCCTGGCCAGCATGATCGTCTCCGTGCGCTCCACCCTCATGGCGGACATCTCCCGCTCCGCCAACGCCGACGTCGCCCACGAGGTCAAGGAGCTCCAGAACTTCGCCGCCACCGGCGTCGACCCGCGAACCTCCCAGCCCTTCACCTCCACCACCCGCCTCATGGAGGTCTACCGCGACGGCCAGCAGCTCACCGACCGGGAGGCCGTCATCGTCTACAACCACGCCACCGGTCAGGCCACCCAGGCCTCCGGCGCCTCCGCCCCGACCCTGGACCTGACCAGCACGGACCCCCTGTTCGTCAAGATGCTGCAGTCGCCGTCGGGCGCCACCGGCTACGGCAGCGGGGAGGTCCGCTGGGCCCGCGTCGAGCTCGAGCCCGACAACCCCTCCCAGCACCTGTCCGTCATCACCATGAGCTTCACGGCCTCGCGCGTGGACCAGCTCAACGCCACGATCTGGCTCATGGTCGGCATCAGCGCGGCCGTCCTGGTTCTCACCGGCGTCGTCGGGCTGCTCGTGGCCCGCCAGATCCTCAGGCCCCTGCACGACCTGCGCACCGCGGCCGCCTCCGTCTCCACCCAGGACCTCAGCCGGCGCCTGCCCGTCAAGGGCCGCGACGACATCGCCGGGCTGACCGAGGAGTTCAACGGCATGCTGGACCGTCTCCAGGAGGCCTTCGACGGCCAGACCCAGTTCGTCCTGCGCGCCCACCAGGAGATATCCGGCCCCCTGGCCGCCATGGACGAGCGCCTGGCCGCTCAGCCGCCCACCCGCACCATCCTCCAGCAGCGCCACCAGATCGGTGAGCTGCAGCGGGTCCTCGACGACCTGCAGTCCCTCACCCGAGCCGAGCGGCGCGACTTCGCCCACCCCACCCCCGACGTCGCGGTCACCGAGCTGGCCCGCACCCTGCTCGACGACGTCGAGGCGATGGCCCCGGGCCGCTGGAGCCTCGACCTGAGGGCCCGGGGCACGGCCACGCTCGACGTCGAGCGCCTCCGCCAGGCCACCGCCCACCTGGCCCGCAACGGGCTGCAGCACGGCGACGGCCCCCTGACCCTCACCATCGCGCCCACCACCGACGGCTACGGCCGCAGCGGGCTGGAGATCTCCGTGACCGACGAGGGCCCGGGCCTGGCCGACGACGACGTCGACTGGCTCTTCGAGCGCTTCACGCACGGCGAGGCCGGCGGCGGCCCGCGCGGCGCCGGGCTGGGACTGGCCATCGTGCGGGCCATCGCCGACGCCCACGACGGCACCGTCTTCGCCGTCTCCGCCTCCGGCCAGGGAGCCACCGTGGGCCTGCGCATCCCGGCCGACGACTCCTGGCACCTCACCTCGGGAGAGGAGGCCGGCTCATGACCACCGCGACCGACACCGTCGGCTCCTTCGAGACCGACACGCCCACCGTGCGCGAGACCCTGCCGCTCTCCCTGGCGAGGCGCGGCGAGCCCGCACCGGCCCGGGGCTTGCCGTGGCGGCACGTTCTGTCCGCTGCCCTCGCCGTGAGCCTGTGCGCGGCCGTAGGCGTGGCCGCCTGGCGCGCGGGCGGCGCCGAGGGGAGCCTGACCGTCACCGGAGCACTTACCCTGATCATCTTCATCGCCTCGGTGTGGGCCTGGGCCTTCACCGACGTCGACGACACCTACATCTCCCTGGGCGCCGCCACCGCCCTGGTCCTCACCGGCGCCCTGAGCCCGGACGAGATGTTCGCCAGCCTCGGGGACGACACGATCTGGCTGCTGGTGGCCGCCTTCGTCATCGCCGTCGGGGTGAGCGCCTCGGGCCTGACCGGCCGCCTGGCGGCCTGGCTGGTGACCGGCACCGACCACCCGCGCGTCCTGCTCCACCTGGTGACGGCCGCGATCGTCGCCACCGTCTTCGCCGCCCCCTCCACCTCGGGCCGGGCCGCGCTGCTCCTGCCGGTCTACACGGCCCTGGCCGGGGCCCTCGGCACCGGGGCGGACGAGGACGCCGACCTCCGGGCCTCCCGTAAACGGCTCATCCACGCCCTGTCGCTCATCTTCCCCACCGTCATCCTGCTGTCGGCGGTCGGCTCCTTCCTGGGGGCCGGCGCCCACCTGGTGACCTCGCACATCGTGGCCTCCGCGGGCGGACAGGAGTTCTCCTTCGCCGGCTGGCTGCTGCTGGGCCTGCCTCTGGCGGCCCTGTCCAGCCACCTGTCCACCGAGCTCATCGTGCGGCTGTTCACGCGCAAGGAGGACATGCGCCGTCGGGTGCGCGTCGACATCGCCGATCTCGCGGCCGCCTCCCCCACGCCGGTGACCGGCCCCCTGACCCAGGCCGAGAACCGGGCCGCCCTGCTCATCGGAACGGTCGTGGTGCTGTGGTGCACCGAGTCGCTGCACGGCGTCGACCCGGCCATCGTGGCCCTCCTGGGCGTGCTGGTGACCTCACTGCCCGGCTACGGCTCGGTGGCGCTGCGCAAGGCGCTGGCCAGGGCGCCCTGGTCGCTGCTGGTCTTCATGGCGGCAACCCTCGCCATGGGCGACGCGCTGGTGTCCACCGGCGCCGCCGAGTGGGTGGCGACCTCGGCCTTCAACGCCCTGCGGATCGACTCGCCCTGGCCCTTCATGCTCGTGGTGGTGGCGCTGTCGACCGCCTCCCACCTGGTCATCCAGTCGCGCTCGGCCCGCTCGGCGGTGCTCATCCCGATCGTCGTGGCCCTGGCGCCGGCGGTGGGCGTGAACCCGGCCGCGGCGGCCTTCGCCTCGACGGCCGCCGCCGGCTTCTGCCACACGCTGCCGTCCTCGGCCAAGCCCGTGGCCATGTTCGCCGACGTCGACGGCGTGGAGACCTTCTCGCCCGACGACCTGCGGCGCCTGTCTCTCATCCTCGGGCCCCTCATGGTGGTCCTGGTCATGGCCTGCAGCGCCTGGTTGTGGCCGCTGCTGGGCCTGAGCTGGTGAGCCTCCCGGGCTCCCGCCCCTTCGCACTCGTCACCCCAAACCCTGCAGTCCTGGAGGAAAGTCATGCCTACATCCGTACCCACCCGTATCCTCGTCGCCCCTTCCGGTTTCAAGGAGAGCCTCTCCCCCGAAGGGGTGTGCCAGGCGGTGGCCGCCGGGGTGCGCCGGCTCCTGCCCGGAGCCGTCGTCGTCGAGCTGCCCCTGGTCGACGGCGGTGAGGGCTCGGCGGCCACGATGGCCCGGGCCACCGGCGGCGACCTCATCACCACTCGCGTCACCGGCCCCGTAGGAGAACCGGTCGACTCCTACCTGGCCCGCCTGGGCGGCTCGGCCCAGGGAACCTGGCTGGTGGAGATGGCCGCGGCGGCCGGCCTGCGCCTGGTGCCCGCCGGCATGCGCGACCCCGGCGCCACGACGACGACCGGCGTCGGCGAGCTCATTTCGGTGGCGCTCGACGGCGGGGCCCGGCGCGTCATCATCGGCTGCGGCGACTCGGGGACCTGCGACGGCGGGGCGGGGGCGCTCGTGGCCCTGGGCGCCCGGCTCCTGGACGCCGAGGGCCGCGAGGTCGACCCGACCGGCTCCAACCTGGCCCGGGTCCAGCGGATCGAGACCTCCGGCATGGACCCCCGGCTGCGCGACGTCGAGATCCTCGTGGCCGGCAACATGCACAACGTCCTCACCGGCGAGCGCGGCGTGGCCCGCGTCTTCGGGCCGCAGAAGGGGGCCAGCCCCGAGCAGGTGGAGGCCCTTGAGGCGGGCCTGGCGCACTGGGCCGGTCTCCTGGCGCAGGCCTTCCCCGCGCAGGCGGCCCACCGCAACCTGCTCACCGGCCCGGGCACCGGGGCCTCGGGCGGCCTGGGCGCCGGGCTCGCCGCCGGGCTGGGAGCCCGGCTGTGCTCGCGCTTCGAGGTGCTCATGGACGCCGACCTGTGCGGGGTCGACCTCGACGCCCAGATCGCCCAGGCGGACCTGGTCATCACCGCCGAGGGCGCCGTCGACTTCCAGACGCCGCGCGGCAAGATCCCCGCCGAGGTGGGGCGGCGCGCCAAGCTGGCGGGTAAGCCGGTCATCGCGCTGGCCGGTTCGATCGGTCGCGGCTCCGAGGCGGTCCACTCCGCCGGGATCGACGCCGTCATGGGCATCATCCCCGTCCCCATGGACCTGCCCGAGGCCGTCTCCCGGGCTGAGGAGCTCGTCACCGACGCCACCGTGCGGGCGCTGCGCCTCATCCTCCTGGGCGCCGCCATCGCCGCCTGAGCCGGCGCAGCCGGGGACATCCTGCACGGCCGGGTGCAGTCCGCTCCAGCCGGGGACACTCCGCACGTACGGGTGCGGAATTTCTGTCCCCGCACGTGCAGGATGTCCCCGGCCGCGAGGAGGCACGAGGCGAAAGGGGCGCACGGTGCCGGCCGCGTTCGGCCTCGGCGTCGGCTCTGGCCGACCGCGGCCAGCCCAGGCGTCAGAACGCCGGGATGACGGCCTCGTTCGGCCAGGTCGTGGTGATGTACTCGCGCAGCTTGGCGTCGTTGAGGAGCGAAGCGAGCTTCTTGAGGTGCTCGTTGTCCTTGTCGTCCTTGCGCACGACGAGCTGGTTGGGGTACTCGGAGTCCTTGCCGCCCTTCTCCAGGAAGAGGGAGTCCTCCTTGGGGTTGAGCCCGGCCTCGATGGCGTAGTTGCCGTTGATGACCGCGGCCTCGGCGTCCGGCATCGACTTGTAGACCTGGGCGCCGTCGACCGTGGTGAACTTGAGGTTCTTCGGGTTGGAGGTCACGTCGGTGTCGCTGGGCAGCTCGGCGGACTTGTCCAGCTCGATGAGCCCGGCGGTGGCCAGGAGCTTGAGACCGCGAGCCGTGTTGGCCGGGTCGTTGTTGAGGACGATCGTGCCGCCGTCCTGGATCTCCTTGACGTCCTTGTAGCCCTTGGAGGTGTAGATGCCCATGGGCTCGATGTGGACGTCGGCGATGGAGACGAAGTCGTAGCCCTTCTCCTTGTTCTGCTGCTCCAGGAAGTTGGGGGTCTGGTAGAAGTTGGCGGCCAGCGAGCCGTCGTCCAGCGAGGAGTTGGGGGTCTGGTAGTCGTTGATCTCCTTGATGTCCAGCTTGATGCCGGAGCCCTCGGTGAGGTTGTCCTGGACCCACTGGAGGATCTCGACGTGGGGCTTGGGGGTGGCGCCGATGGTGATCGTGGCGGTATCGCCGTCGACCTTGATGCCCTGAACGTCACCGTTCTTGCCGGACTTGGAGCCGCAGGCGGCCAGGGTGAGGGCGGCGGCGGTGGCCAGGCCGCCGGCGATGACGGTGCGGCGGGAGATGGAGGAGGACGAGGAGGACATGGTGGTTCCTTTCGCAGGGCCGGGCGGCCCGATGGTGGGAGAGAAGAAAGGCTTGACGGTACTGGGGCCGACGACGCAGCTGGACTGACCGGGACCGATCCGGACCGGCCCGTGCCGGTCCCGGTGCGCCTACCCGGCTGGTGATCGCCTCAGCGGTGGTTCACCAGCCGGCTGAGCATGTCGCCGATGAGCTGGATGATGCCGACGATGACCACGATGACGACCACGGTGATGACCATGACGTCCACCTGGTTGCGCTGGTAGCCGTACTGGATGGCGAGGTCACCCACGCCACCGCCGCCGACGGCGCCGGCCATGGCGGAGTAGCCCAGGAGCGTGATGATGGTGACGGTCGCCGACTGGATGAGGATCGGCAGGGCCTCGCGCACGAGGACGCCCCAGGTGATCTGCGTCCCGGAGGCGCCCATCATGAGGGCGGCCTCGACCTTGCCGTGGTCGACGTCGTTGATGGCCGTCTCCACCAGGCGCGCATAGAAGGGGATCGCGCCGATCGTCAGCGGCACACAGGCCGCCTGCCAGCCCAGGGAGGTGCCCACGAGCATCCGGGTGACCGGAATGAGGGCCACCATGAGGATGATGAAGGGCATGGAGCGACCGATGTTGACGATCTGGGAGAGCACCCAGTACAGCCCGGGGTTGCGGAACTGCCCGCGCTGACCGGTGGAGACCAGGGCCAGCCCCAGCAGCAGGCCGAAGAGGATCGTCAGGGCCCCGGACGCGAAGGTCATCGCCAGGGTCTCAATCAGGGCGTCACCGAGCTTGCGCTGGATGACGGGGTTGTCGAACCAGGTGCGGCTGCTCGGCAGGGCCGCCTGGGCCAGCGGAAGGAGGATCGAGTTCATGAGCGGACCTCCGCAGCGATACCGGCCTGTCGCAGGGTGCTCACGGCCTGTTCGGTCTCGGGACCAGGGACGGTGACGGCCAGGCGCCCGATCTGGGCCTCGCCGATCGTCTCGAAGACGCCGGCGGCGATGTCGCCGCCGAGCTCGGCCACCATGGACATGAGGGCGACCGCGGCCGGCTGCCCCGGGTGAGCGGTGATGGAGACGTCGACGACGCTCTCCCCGTGGGCGACGGCGGCCTCGGGCACCTTCGGGAAGGGCACGATCTCGCGCGAGAGGCGGGAGTCGACGTCGAGCACGATGTCCTCCAGCCGGCCGCTCTCGACGATCCTGCCGGCCTCGAGCAGGCTGACGGAGTCGCAGACCTGGCGGACCACGCTCATCTCGTGGGTGATGATGATGACGGTCAGGCCCAGGGTGTCGCGGACGTTCTTGATGAGCTCGAGGATGGAGCGGGTGGTCTCCGGGTCCAGGGCGGAGGTGGGCTCGTCGCACAGGAGGACGGCCGGGTCGTCAGCGAGGGCGCGGGCGATGCCGACGCGCTGCTTCTGGCCGCCGGAGAGCTGGGAGGGGTAGGAGCCGCCGCGGTCGGCCAGGCCGACGAGGTCGAGCATGCGCTCCACGATCGGGCGCCGCTGCCCGCCCGCCACGCCCGCCAGCGCCAGCGGGTAGGCGATGTTCTGGGCGGTGGTGCGCTGGTCCAGGAGGTTGGCGTGCTGGAAGACCATGCCGATGCGGCGTCGGGCCTCGCGCAGCTGAGCGGCCGGCAGGGCGGTCATGTCCTGGCCGTCGACGCTCACGTGGCCACTGGTGGGGCGCTCCAGGGAGGTCAGGCAGCGCACGAGCGTGGACTTACCCGCCCCGGAGGTCCCGACAATGCCGTGGATGGAGCCGGGCGCGACGTCGAGGCTGAGCCCGTCCAGGGCCCGCACCTCCTTGCCGCTGCGCAGGCGGTAGACCTTGTGGACATCACGCAGGGAGATCATGGGCTCGGCGGACGAGCTGGCGGGGCCCGTCCCGGAGTCCTGAGGATCGGCGTCCCGAAGGTCGGCGCTCACGCCCTCCTCATGCTCGACGCGCTGGGGGCCGGCGGGGTCGTCGCCCTCGCGCCGGTCAGAGCCGGCGGTCGACTGGTCAGGTGTGCTCACGTACTCCTCCATCGTTCCTGGCGGAAGCACCCGCACCATGAAGGGGGTTGCTGCAATGTCGTCGAGCCAGGTCTCTCGGTTGCTCTAGATGGTCACGAGTAAAATACGCAGCGTCTCCTCGGTGGCGCAAGCGAGGGCCATGGCAAGGGACCGAGGTCACGCTCTCTGGAGGTCCACTCAGCCGGGTCCACGCCCACGTTTCGGTAACGCTCTGGGTATTCCCAGGTATCGTATCGGCGACGCTACTCGCACCGCCCAGGGCGGCGTGCTTGGATCAGCTCATGAGCGCGCCCTCCGATCAGACCTCCCCCGAGCCGCAGCCGGAGCCGACCCTCGAGCCGCCCCAGACCGGACCCGCCACGAGGAGCGCTCAGACCGCGCCGCCACCGGCAGCGGCGCCTTCGTCCGGGACGCCTCCCGCCGGGCTCGGGCCCGTGCCTCCTCCTCCGGCTCAGACGCCGGCCGCCGTCGGCCCGGGCGACGCAGCCGCCACAGGGCAGGGCGCAGCCGCACCGGCGGCTCCGGTCTCCGCCGGCGAGAGCGCCCCACCCAAGGCAGCCGCAGCACCCGGCGCCTCCGGCGCCGCTGCGCCCGACATCCTGGGCGAGCCGTGGGTGGCGCGCCGCATCCCGGTGACCGAGTCGCCCACGAAGGCGCCCGGCGCCGACCACGCCGTGCTCGTCTTCCAGCGCGAGGCCGCCGGCCGAGCCAGCGCGCCACGCCACTCGCGCGCGGTCCTCTACCTCCACGGGCGCAGCGACTACTTCTTCCAGACCCACCTGGCCCAGGCCTACCTCGACGCCGGCTACGAGTTCTACGCGCTGGACCTGCGGGCCTGCGGGCGCGCCGGCGTCGGGCACGCCTCCCCTCACGACGTGCGCGACCTGCGCGTCCACGATGAGGAGATCTCCGAGGCGCTGCGCATCATCCGCTCCGAGCACGGGCACGACGTCGTCGTCCTCAACGGGCACTCGACCGGCGGGCTGCAGGCGGTCATCTGGACGGCGGACCACCCCGGGACCGTGGACGCCCTCGTGCTCAACTCGCCGTGGCTGGACCTGCGCGGCTCGGCGCTCGTGCGCTCCTACGGGTCGGCCTTCGTGGACCTCATCTCGCGACGGGACCCCGAGCGAGTCATCGGCGAGCCCGGCAGCGGCAAGGAGGACAACTACGTGGCGGCCCTGCACCGGCGCTGGCGCGGCGAGTGGGACTGGGACCTGGCGCTCAAGCCGGCGCCGTCCTTCCCCGTGCGGGCCGGTTTCCTGGCGGGGATCCGCCGCCTGCAGCGCGAGGTCCACCACGGGCTGGGGATCCGGGTGCCGATCCTCGTGTGCTGCTCGACGGTCAGCAACGGCGCGAGGGCCACCCTGGAGGAGGCGCAGCGCTCCGACGTGGTCCTCGACGTGGACCAGATCATCGACCGCGCCCAGTACCTGGGCGATGACGTCACCGTCCGCCAGATCCCCGAGGGCGTCCACGACCTGGCCCTGTCCGGGCCGCTGGCGCGCGCCGAGTACCTCCAGGCCGTCACGAGCTGGCTGGACAACCGCCTGCACTGAAACTGCACTGAAACTCAGCTGAGGCGGGCGGCGAGCTCGTCACTGACCCGTTCGACGACCTCAAGGGTGTCGACGAAGTCGGCCATGGTGCCGTACCAGGGGTCGGGGACGTTGAGGACGCTGCGGGAGGCCCGACTCGCGGCGACGTCCTCGGCCTGCCGGGCCGCGGTGGGGTCGAGCTCGCGGTACATGCGGATCCGGGAGGGATCCGCTCCCAGGCCGGCGGCGCGGCGCTGGAGGACGTTCCAGTGCGAGTCAGTCATGGCCAGCAGGAGGTCGGCCTCGACGATCTCGGCGTCGGTGACGCGGTGGGCGGTGTGGGAGGTGATGGCGATGTCCGTGGCGCGTGAGACGTCGTCGGCGCCGGTGCCGTAGCCGGCCTCGTTCAGGACGCGGCGGGCGCGGGAGTCGATGGGGTTTCCGCGCTCCTCGTCGGAGACGCCGGCGGAGGTGACGACCACGCCGCCTGGCCCGGAGTCCGGGGCGCCCGCGGCGGCGAGGCGGTCGCGCAGGACGATCTCTGCCATGGCCGAGCGGCAGATGTTGCCGGTGCACACCATGACCACCGAATAGGGCCCGGAGCCCCGACGGTCCGGCAGAGGCGCCGTTTGTGCGGCGGAGGCGGGCGAGGAGGCAGCGGCAACGGAGGCCGACTCGGTGCTGGCGTCAGGGGTAGTCACGCCCTGAGCCTTGCGCACGCCCCGGGCACCTGTCCACCGGCCTGGCCCTGGCGCGCCGGCACCCCACATCCCGGGCCACCGCCGAGGCCGACTCACCAGCCACCACACGGCCGGGGACATTCTGCCCGGCCGGGTGCGTGCGGTGCGCGAACGGGGACATGTCACACCGTCGGGTGCAGAATTCCTGTCCCCGCCGGCGTCGAATGTCCCCGGCCGCAGTGGAATGTCCCCGCCGGCGACGCGAGCAGGGGCGGGCAGGACTACAGCGCGCGGCCGTCGAGGACGTCGGCGACCCAGGAGCGGGCCACGACGAAGTCCTTGTCGCTGGTGCCGGCCAGCACCGCCGTCGGGCGGGCGTCCAGCCGCGGGTAGGAGCCCAGGAACCGCACCACCGGGCAGGTGCGGTGCAGCCCGATGAGGGCGGCCTGGACCCGCTCCTCGCGCACGTGCCCCTCGACGTCGATGGAGAAGCGATAGCGCCCCAGGGAGTCGCCCACGGGCCGGGACTCGATGCGCGAGAGGTTGACGCCGCGGGCGCTGAACTGCTCGAGCATGTCCAGCAGGGCGCCGGAGCGGTCGTGCGGGAGCTGGACGAGGAGGGTGGTCTTGTCGGCGCCGGTGGGCTCGCCCACGCGGCCGGGCTGGGTGACCTTGACGAAGCGCGTGACGGCGTCGGGGTTGTCCGCCACTCCACCGGCGATGACCTCCAGCCCGTACTCCTTGGCGGCCAGCGGGTTGCACAGGACGGCCTGGAAGCCGGTGTCCTCGGTCGAGGAGGCCAGCGCGCGGGCGGGCGCCGAGGTGGAGGTCCCGGCCACGTAGACCGCCTCGGGCAGGTTGAGGTGGACCCAGCCGCGGCACTGCGCCCAGGCGTGCGGGTGGGTGGAGATGGCGCGCACATCCTCCAGGCGGGTGCCGGGGCGGCCGGCCAGGACGAAGGTGATCGGGACGGCCATCTCGGCGGCGATGACCAGGGGCGTGGAGGCCACCAGGCTGTCCAGCGTGGCGTTGACGCCGCCCTCGACGGAGTTCTCGATGGGCACAACCGCGGCCTCCACCGTGCGCTCGCGCAGGTGGTCCAGGGCGGTGGGCACGTCCGGGCAGGGGTCGAGCTCGACGTTGACAGGGGCGACCTGGCGCAGCGCCATCTCGGTGAAGGTGCCGGCCGGCCCCAGGAAGGACCAGAGCGGAGCGGGAGCAGTCATGGGCACAGGGTAGCCAGGTCCGGGCCGGTCGGCCGGAACCGGGCTGCTCCGTGGAACGTCCGTGGAACGTGGTGGGCGCGCCGGCCCCGGTCCCGGCGGGGACGCGGCCCTCCTCCGGCCCTCCCGCAGCCGCACTGAGCCCGGCCTCGGCAGGAGTCGCTCCGCGCCGGCGAGCACCCCGCTACCGCCCCCGCCGCTGAGGGCCACGCCCGCGGAGTCGCTCCGCGCCGGCGGGCGCCCCACCTCCCGTAGCCGCACCGGGCCTGGCAGGCTGGGGCCATGAGCGTTTTCCGCAAGCACGACGACGGCCCGGTCTCCACCGCCCTGGAGGCCCAGGGCCTGACCTGGCTCGCCGAGGCGATGCCCGACGGCGGCGCGCACGTGGTCCCGGTGACCAGCAGCCCGGGCTGGCTGGAGGAGCCGCGGCTGACGACGACGAGCGTGACGCCGGCCGGGGCGGAGGCCTTCGGGCGGGCGCTGGCCGTCACCCACGCGGCGGGCGCCCCGGCCTTCGGGGCGGCGCCTCCCGGGTGGGACGGCCGCGCGCAGATGGGCCGCTCGGACATCCGCCTGCGACCGCACGCCGCGGAGGAGGGCGAGCCGCGCCGCTGGGGCGAGTTCTACGCCGAGGACCGGATCCTGCCCTACCTGCAGCCCGGTCGGGACAACGGCTCCATCAGCGTCGGCGGGGCCCGCGTCATCGAGCGGCTGTGCGAGCGCCTGCGCGACGGCGACTTCGACACCGACCAGCCGGCCCTGGTGCGCACCGGCGCCCGCGAGCGCGGCGCGCGGGTGGCGGTGGCCCGCACGCACGGGGACCTGTGGTGCGGCAACGTCCTGTGGACCCCGGCCGACGAGGCCGCGCAGTGGGCGCCGCCTCGGGCCGGGCTGGGGCCGCAGGAGGAGGCCGCCGGGAGGGCTCTCGCGGGCGGTTCGGCCGGGCCGGCCACCGTGGTGGGGGTGCTCATCGACCCCATGGCGCAGGGCGCGCACGCCGAGACCGACCTGGCGGCCCTGGGGGTGTTCGGGCAGCGCTACCTGGACCGGATCTACGCGGCCTACCACGAGGTCTCGCCGCTGGCGGCGGGCTGGCGCGAGCGGGTCGGCCTCCACTCCTGGCACATCATCATGATTCACGCCTTCCTCTTCGGCGGCGGCTATGGCGGCGAGGCGGTCGCCGTGGCCCGCCAGTACCTGTGAGCGGTGCCGACCGCAGCGCACGCTGCGTGGCCGCTGACACCTGAGCCGTGTTGCACAAGGAGGATGGAGCGCCCGCGCGTTCGTAGGGTAGGTCGCGAGGTCGTACCCTCTACCCCTCGAACGCGCGGCACAAGGTACGACCGCGACGTCGGCGACTGGTGAGGGAGGCCCACCCGGACACACGCAACAGGACCTAGGTCGTGTTGCGAAAGGGAACTCCAGGGGCGCTTGGGGCTGCGCGCGGGCATCCGCTCGGCCGCCAGACCCCGTTCTCGGCGAGGAAAGTGTCCGTATGGGACGACTTTGAAACCGGCCTCCGAAAACACCCTTCACGTTTGCGCAGGTCAGAGCGTTTTGCTCGCGAGACGTTCGCTGACGCGGGCGTCAAAGTCGTCCCCTGCGGACAGTTTTCCGGCTGGGACGGCCCGTAGGCTGGTCGGGTGAGACCTCCACGACGCCAACAACGCCTGGTGCGCGCGGTCGTGTACGTCCTGGTCCTGCTGGTGGTCATCGGCATGATCCTCACGATGGTGGGATCGGCCCTCGCCGCTGCGACTCCGGCGAGCCCGGCAGGAGCGGCAAGCTCAGCGGAGCAGGCGTCCTTCGCCCCGGCCGCTGCGGCCTCCCGCCTCTCCCCCGCGGCGAGCCCCGGCTCCACGTCCCCCTCCGCGGCTGCCTCCGGCGCCCCACGGGCCGACCAGCCCTCGCAGCCGGCGCCGGTCGTCGTCCTGGGCACCGGCAACCTCACCTGGGCGGACCTGCAGGCGGCGGCCTCAGCGACCACCGGCGACGGCCCCGGCACGGGTGATGCCGGTTCAGCGGCCGCCCATCTGCTCTCCTTCGCCTCCCAGAGCGAGCCGATCAACCTGGCCGTGCGCACCCCGGCGGACCGCACCTGCCCGGCCGACGGCTGGCTCACCCTGGGCCGGGGCGCCCGCGCGAGCGCCGTCAAGCCCACCGGCCCCTGCACCAGTCCCAGCGCCCCCGTCGCTTCCGACAGCGCCTCCCCCCTGGCCCGCACGCTAGGACAGGACGTCTCGGTCATGACCGTCGGCTCCGGAGCACAGCTCGCCACCGGCGCCCCCGAGGGCTCGCCGAGCACCACCTCCTCGACAGTGTCCTCGTCCCCCTCCCTGTCCGAGGCCCTGGCCACCGGCGCCGACCTCACCATCGTCGACACCACCGAGGGCGCCTCCACCGACGCCGAGCGGATCACAGCCCTTGACGGCGCCTTGCGCGTGGTCCAGGAGCAGGCGCGCCCCGGCACCCGTATCCTCATCGCCTCCCTGGCTGACGACGAGGACCCCGGCCCCCAGATGGCGGTGCTCCCGGCCGGTACGACGAGCGCGCGCGGCACCTCCGGCGGACTCATCGTCGGCACCTCGACGCACCGCGCGGGCCTGGCCCAGCTCACCGACCTCACGCCGACCCTCACGACCGCCCTGGCCGGCCGCAAGGACCCGGCCTTCGACGGCCAGCCGCTGAGCCTGCCCGTCAGCGGCCAGAGCGGCGCCGCGACCGCCACCACGCCGAACACCACCGCACCCGATGATGCCCGCATCACCCGGCTGGCCGACGACGCCCTACACGCCCGCGCCTCGCAGCTGTCCGTGCTCGGCTCCGGCGCCCTGCTGGTGGTGTCGGCCGCACTGCTGCTGGTCTGGGCGGCCCTCGCGCTGCGCGGGCCCCGGCCGGACCGACGCCGGGCGGTGCGTCGCCGGGTCACCTGGGCGGCCATCGTCCTGAGCGCGCTGCCGACGGCACTGCTGCTGGTCAACGCCGTCCCGTGGTGGCGAGTGGGAGCCCGGCACGGCACTCCGTCATCGTGGGCGCCGGCCGCCGTCCTCGCCGCAGCCGTAGTCATCGCTGCCTGCATCGTGGGGGCGACCGCCGGGATCGTGACACTGGTGCACCGGTGGCGCAGCCGCCCCCTCGCCTCGCCCTCACCCTCCTCCTCGGGGCTCGACGCCGCGACCGCCCCGGGGCCGGCCGGATCCGCCGACCCCGCGTCCTCGCAGGAGTCTCCCAGGGTGGCACCGCAGCCGGACGAGGCCACCACCCCCGAGCCCTCCACCGACCCCGCGCCCTCCTCGCCGTCTCCGCCTCTCGCCCGGACCGCCTCCGTGGCGCTGCTGGTGGCGGCGATGATCCCGCTGGCCTGGCTGGTGGATGCCGCCGCTGGCGCTCACCTGGCCTTCAACAACCCGTTGGGCATGAACGCGGTGGTGGCGGGCCGCTTCTACGGGGTCTCGAACACGGCCTTCGCACTGGTGGCCGGTGCCCTCGTCGTCGTCACCGCCGGGGCCTGGGAGGCGCTGGGGCGCGGTCGCCGAACCGCCCTGGCCCTCACCGGCCTGCTGGGCGGTGCGGCGCTGATCGTCGACGGCGCCCCCCAGCTGGGCGCGGACGTGGGCGGCGCCCTGACCCTCGTGCCGACGCTGGCCTACCTCGGTGCCGGCCTGGCCGGGCTACGTCTGAGCTGGCGGCGCTGGCTGGCCATCGGGGCCGCGACGGTCCTGGTCGTGGGCGGTTTCGGCGTCGTCGACCTGTTCCGACCGGCCGGCCCCACGCATCTGGGGCGCTTCGTCCGCCAGCTGGTGGACGGCTCCGCCGCGGGCGTGCTGGGACGCAAGGCGTACGCGCTGGTCGGCCCCTTCGTGACGAGGCCGGACGCCGCTGCCGGCCTGGTCTGCGCGCTGGCGCTCATTGCCGCGGCCATCTGGTGGCTGCGCCGGCAGGTGCGGGCCTGGCGCGCCGGCACCAGCCCCTACGTCTGGCTCGCCTCCACCGCTGACGGGGACGTGTCACGCGGCGGGGGACCAAATTCCTGTCCCCGGCCGCGTGACATGTCCCCGTCCGTGCACTGGGGGACGACGGCGCTGCGGTCGCTGGGGGTGCTGACGGTCGTGTCCGTCCTGGTCAACGACTCCGGCGTCACCATGGCGGGCTTCATCCTCGCGGCGGCCGCCCCCGCTCTGCTGGCACTCCTGCTGACACTGACCGGGAGCGCCTCACCGCAGCCCACCAGCGTCTCCCCCGCCGCCCCGACTGAGAGCCTGCGTCAGTAGGTGGACTCAGTAAGTGGCTGAGGTGGAGATGGTCGCGCTTGTGGCACCCTGCCGGTACTGCACGCGCCTGGGGTGCTACTGGCCGGGACATGGGCGTACTCCACGTGGGGCGGGGACTCGTGCAGTGCGGTCAGCTCCTGACCAGTACCACCCGGACCTCGTGGAGCAGGTGCCTGGACGCGCGCTCGGCGCGTCATGCGTCAGCTGTCGGCCGTCTCCGACTCAACGGTCTGCGGGGCGCCGGCATCGTGTTGCTTCTCGGCAGGGTCGACGTCGTCGTCGGACGTGGGCGGTAGCGGCACGGCACGGTAGGCGAAGAAGTGGTCCTGCTCGGCGGCCGCCTTCTCGAAGGTGGCGCGCGGCACCCGGTGGCGGCGCAGCTTGCGCTGGGTCACGGCCCGCAGAACGTCCTTGTACTGTGCGGCTCGGTGCATCGTGCCGGCCCGGTCGTTGCCGGTGACGCGGTGGGTGATGTCGCAGGGAACCTCGATGACCGCGAGCCCGGCCACAAGGACGTCGATCGTCAGGCCGACCTCGACCCCCCAGCCGTCGGCCAGGGGCACGGCCTCCTCATAGGCCTCGCGGCTCAGACATCGTTGGCCGGACAGCGGCGCCACGGGTGACCACCCGGTGGCCAGTGAGATGGCCCGTCTGGCGGCGCGTACGACCCGGCCGCGCCCACCGGCCCCGGCCTGCTTGGGAGGAACCGCGATGGACATGTCGGCGACGCCGTCGACGACCGGGGGCACCAGCTCGGCGCAGGAGGCGGCCGAGTCGCCCAGGTCGGCGTCGATGAACAGCAGCAGCCGGGCGGGTCCGTCCACGTAGTCGCGCATCGCGACGACGGAGGCCCCGGTCTCCATGGCGGAGGCCTTCCCGCGCGAGACGGAGTGGCGGACCGTCACGGCGCCGGCGGCGCGGGCGTGGTCCTGGGTTCCGTCGGTCGAGCCGTCGTCGACGACGATGACGAGGTCCACCCGGGGAATGGAGCGGCAGGCCCGAACAGTGGTGGCGATGCGCTCGGCCTCGTCCTTGGCGGGGATGACCACGGCAACGCGCTGGTCGGGGCGCTTGGTGGGACTCACGCCACCAGGGTATCCAGACTCGCGGTCTCCGGCCGACTCCTGAGCCCCCCGTTGTCGCACACCTTTTTTGTGAGGCCCGTCAAGTTCACCGATTTGACACGGTTAAGTGCGGGATTTCGCGACTCCCAACGGACCAGGCGTTCACCGACGGCGCTCCGGGAGCATCCCGCCCACCGCCGCGACACGCCGACGCCATCTCGCCAACGCCGGGGAAGCGACCTATGGTCAGGCCTTCCCCAGCGATTTTGTGTCAAACCTTCAGCATGGGACAACGGTCCCCGGAGAAACCGACAAATATTGCAGTAAAGCAACACATTTCCTGATAGAAAGGCTAAGATCGCCTGTTTCGGCATGTCACACCCGGTTCTCGTGGCACAGTGAAGCCATGGAGCCCGTCAACGGAGCCGGGTTCCGCTGACGCACCACGCGTCCTTCTGTGTGCCGGGGCGACGCCCCCTGCCGCCCCGGCACGCCTTGGCCCCTCTGTGACCGCGCCGCCGGCGCGGATCTCGTCCATCCATGTTTGCGCAGGCAGCACTGGTTCCCCATCCTCCGCCAGACGAGAACCCCGGTACTTCGCGCGGGCGCCCCGCGGGTCACGGAGGAGGAGACATCCAGGGCCCGGCCGACGAACGACTGGGCCCCTTTTGCATTCTTCGTACAGGTCAGTGCAAGGCGCTTGCGAGGAGATCGAGCCCCACGCTCCCTAGGTCGATACCCCTGTTGTGGAAGGCCCGCAGGTCCAGCCGACCGCCCTCGGCATGGGCTTGCTCCTGGGCGCTGCGCCGACCGGCCTGCCAGACCCGCTCGCCCACGGCGTAGGTCAGCGGTTGGGCCGGCCATCCCAGGTGCCGGGAGACCTCGAAGCGCAGGCGCCCCTCGGAGATCACGGTGTGGTGGCGCAGCACGGCGGTCACGGTGGCCCGGTTCCACTCGCGGCTCGCACCGGGCAGGGCGGCGACGTCGTCGGGCACGGGCAGCCGAGAGTGGACACCCAAGTCCACCAGCACCCGGGCCAGGCGCCAACGGCGCGCCGCCAGACGGCCGAAGCGGTCCTCAGGCGTGGGCATGAGCCCGAGCTCGTCGGCGAGGGACTCGGCGTACAGGCCCCAGCCCTCGTCGCAGCCGGCCACTGAGCCGAGATAGCGCTGCCAGGCGGTCAGTCGGGTGCTGGTGGCGTGCGCACCGACGTGGACGTGGTGGCCGGGAACCGACTCGTGCAGAACCGTAGTCCGCTCCATCCATGGCCACACCAGTCGTTCGCCGTCGGCCAGGGACCTCAGGACCACGCCGGGCCGGCGCTCTCCGCCGGTGCCGCGCGGCTCCTCGTAGCGAACGACGCCGGCTCCGGATTCGCCCAGGCGCACCCGGGGGCGGCCCAGACCGTCGGGCGGGTCAAGGACCCGTCCGACGACAACATCCCAGGCCTCATCGGCCACCTCCTGCGCCCAGATGGTGTAGTCCTGAGGGCGCAAGGCCTGGGTCGGGTCAGCGCGCAGATGCCGGTTGAGACTGTGGGCGTTGGCGCCGGGACCGAGGATGTCGACGGCGATGGCGTCCTGCTCGGCGATGACCCGGGCCAGTTCCTCGGTTGCCCAGGCATAGGTCTCCTCGGGATCCACCCGGGTCCCCAGGACCCGGCGCATCCACAGGGCGTGGCGCCTACGGCCGACCCCCTCGGCCTGGGGGGCGCGTGGGGAGAGCGTGGTGCGCAGGTGCGAGGCGAAGTCCAGGGCAGCGCGGCGGGCGGTGATGTCAGCTTCCTGGAGCTGGACGTGCAGGGTGGCCGGCAGATCCTCGGGCAGGCCCCGGGTACGGCGGCTGGCGAGATCGCGCGCCTGACCGGCGACGACGTCGACCTGACTGAGCGGGGCGATGGCACCGGCCTCGGCGGAGGCGGCCAGGGAGGCGGCCAGTCCCTCCAGGGCGGCGGGCAGCGCCTCCAGGCGGGTGCGGTGCAGGTTCCAGGCGTCCTCCCACTTGGCCTCGGCCTCGGCGAGGTCGGCCTCCTCCGAACCGGCCCGATCAGGGGCCTCGGGGGGCCGGTGCAGCTGACGGGCGATCTGCTGGAAGGGGGAGGAGAGGAAACCAAGGTTCCCGCCCTCTTCACCGGCGGAGATGAACTGGATGGAGGTCTCCAGGCGCTCCAGGAGGTGGCGGCGCAGGAGCTCGTCGGAACCGGTCGAGCGGTCGACTGCGGCCACGCGGTGACGCAGGGAGCGCTCGGCGCTGAGTCGCTCGGCCAGGCCCGCGGGCGAGTAGTCCGGCAGGATAGATCCTCCGGGCAGGCCGGTCCGGGCGGCCGCCTCGGGGTCGTAGGCGCACAGGAGCATGGCGTACTCGTCAGCGAGGTCGCGCAGGACCACACCGGCAGCGGCGGTCTCCGAGGGGGAGCGGACGGAGGAGCGGGCTGTGGCCTGGGCAGAGGTGTGGGCGGAGGGGGCGGTGGAAGCAGCCGCATCCACGTCGCGCACGCTCAGGGGAGCGCCGGCCGTGCTGACGGGGTGCCAGGTTCCGGAGCTCGGATGCTGCGGGTAGACCGGTGGCCGCTCGGGCGGCCCGGTACTGACCGGGCTGGTGGTGGGCGCAGGAACGGCGTCCGTGCCGCCGGTCTGAGCATCCTGCTCGTGGAGGTCGGAGAGTGGCGCAGCGGTGCCTGGTTGAGAGCGGTTCGCGGGATCAGTGGTCATGACAACAGGCCTTTCGCTTCACTCGCCGCATGGCGGGCGGGCCCGGCGGCGACGCTGCCGTCCCACTAGGGTGCCAGGAACTGGAACAAAGGTCCATAGGCGTCATGGTTCTGACAGCGAACGAAATCGAATAAATCAAGTGGGGCTCCGTGCCGCCCGGGCGACAGGGACTGGGAACTGGCGGATAGCAGGACCCCGACTGATGAGGCTCAACGACGAGCCGGAGCAAGGTCCCTCGGCGGCGGGCTCAGGAACCCGTGGTTCCTCTTCGCCCCTCCGACCGACACGGACGCCCGAAGGCGTCAGCGGATAGTCACTGGATAGTCACTGAATGGCGGTCGACGAGCATCGATGGCGTCGGCTGGACGGACCGACAGGAGCGCAGGGGGCTGACGCGCATCGGCATCGACCGCGGTGCGGAGCCGCAAGCGGTACGCGTCATCAGTGCTCCTTTCATGCCGGACGAGCCGGGACTGGTCGACGCAAGGCGTTCGTCGTGCTGTGATGGACTTGAGATGATTCAAGGCCTCCTCGGCAGGAGTGTCAAGACCCCTGCCCGGAGGTTCACCCGTACCGATATTCCCGCAGGTCAGGGGCGTTCTCAACAGTCTCCCGACGTCGTTGCGATAGCACCGTTGATAACGTTAACAAGGGGGTTGTCAAGCCCTCTTCGCATCAACCCATCCGACCCCGGATCGACCACATAGTGGTCACTCCCGGTTGACAGCGACGACGGAGCGCACCGACCCCGCCCCAGTACCGCTTGACAAATAGGTAAATTGAGTTAACCTACTTGGCGTGAAGATAGATCGGCGCAGCACGGATACCCGTCAACGGCTCATCGACACCACCCTGGACCTCATCGAGGTCCACGGGTGGAGCGAGGTGACGCTGGGCGGTGTGGCCCGTGCCTGCGGGGTGACCACGCCCGCCTGCTACAAGCACTTCCCGTCCAAGACGAGTCTCTTCGAGGCCGCGGCGCGCCAGCTGTCCACCTCGTTGGGCGAGCGCGCGGGCGCCCTGGTCCGGGAGGACCCGATCGAGTCGCTCGTCGGCATCGGATCACTCCTGGTGGATCTGGCCGCCGAGCGCCCCCGGCTCTTCGAGTTCAACCAGGTCAGCCCCGCGGCCATCGCCGCGCTCGACCGGTTGGATGAGCACCCGCTGCTGGCACTGACCCGCGGCGAGGTGGAGCGCCTGGCCGCGCAGCGGGGAACCGATCCGGAACCGCTTCACCTCCTCGTGTGGTCCTGCCTGCAGGGCTACACCCAGCTCATCGCTGTCGGCGCCACCACCGCCGACGCCACCTTCATCCGCGCAGCCCTGCGCGCCATCGTCACGATTGGAGACAGCTGATGACCACCAAGAAGACTTCCAAGAAGACGGGCGAGCGCACCCTCATCGTCTACGCCCACCCCTACGACGGCTCCTTCAACCACGCCGTGCTCGAGGCCGTCACCTCCGCCCTGGACAAGGCGAACTGGCCCTACAACGTCATCGACCTCTACGCCGATGGCTTCGACCCGCGCTACACCGCCGAGGAGCTGGCCCTGTTCAGCGAGGGCGGCACGCTGGACCCGCTGGTGAGCCATTACCAGAAGCTCATCGAGGGCGCCTCTCGCATCATCGTCATCTGCCCGATCTGGTGGAGCGACGTGCCCGCCATCGTCAAGGGCTTTGTCGACAAGGTCATGAAGCAGGGCTGGGCGTACCACGCGACGGCCTCCGGGGTTAAGGGCCACCTCACCCACATCCAGCAGGTCCTGGTGCTCACCACCTCGACCTCTCCCACCTGGTACCTGCGCCGGTTCTGCGGCAACTACGTCGGCTCGGTGTTCCTGGGCGCCGCTATCAAGCAGCTGGGCATGCGTGGACGGTCGTGGGTCAACTTCGGCACGGTGGGCAAGGCCAGCCGAGGCCAGCATAAGAAGCACCTCAAGCGCATCGCCCGCCTCGTGGCGAAGTGACGTCATGAGCCCCACCGCAAGCATCGCCGCAGAGCGACAAGCCGACCTGAACTCGGGACGAGACGAGTCCCGAACACTGGCCGAGATCCTGGCCATCACCCACTCCGCACTTCTGAGGCAGGTAGTGCCAGATGCACCAGAGGATCTGGTTGAAGCGGCCACGTATGCCGACTCGCTCGGCGTCCTGGCCCGTATGCAGATCATGGGAGAAGCGCTGTATACGCACCTTGGTCGCTCTGCCTGTCTGGATCTCGCTGACCACCCGGCCGACACAGTCCGGGGCTGGGCAGTCTTCGCCCTGGTCTCGCAAGAGAAGGACGCCGACGTCGACACGCTGTTAGCCCTGGCAAGGCCAGCCGCGGATGACCCGCACTTCGGAGTACGCGAATGGTCATGGATGGCAGTGCGTCCGCACTTGGTGCCCCAGCCCGACGAGGCGATCCGCGCGCTGCGGCAATGGTCCTCAGAACCTTCGGAGCGCATTCGGCGCTTTACCAGCGAGGTGCTACGTCCACATGGTGTGTGGGCACGGCACATCCCCGTACTCAAGAAGGAGCCTGAGCGGGGCCTGCCACTAC
Source organism: Actinomyces viscosus (assembly GCF_900637975.1). Lineage (NCBI taxonomy): Bacteria > Bacillati > Actinomycetota > Actinomycetes > Actinomycetales > Actinomycetaceae > Actinomyces > Actinomyces viscosus. The sequence goes on from NZ_LR134477.1 coordinate 2,490,625, forward strand.
TTGAACCATTGCGCGCTGACTCCTCCCGCTACGTGCAGGATTCAGTGGCGAACTGGGTCAACGACGCCTCCAAGACACAGCCCGCCTGGGCCGTTGAGCTCTGCAGGCGATGGCAGAAGGAGTCACCCACCCCAGCCACTGAACGGATTATCAAGCGAGCACTGCGCTCGATCAGGCGGTGATCTCCTGGCCGGCCAGATGGTCGTCAGTCCCGGCCGGGTCTGCCCTCCCAATAGTCACACATAAGACTGACGGGGGCATTCCGCGCGGGCGGGGACCTTTCCTCATGGCCGGGGACATGCGACGCCGTCGGGCACAGGATTCTGTCCCCGCACGCGCAAGACGTCCCCGACCGCGAGGGAAAGCCCCTCCCCGCCAGGCCGACGTCGGAGGTGCGGCATACTTCGGTCGTGCCCGATATCGCGCGTCTTCCCTTGAGTCGGTGGCGCCTGCTCCCCCGCCGCCTGATCCAGTTCGCCCTCCTGGAACTGGCCTGCTGCGGCTTCGCCATCGCCATCTTCGTGGGACTTGCGGTGAGCACTCTGATCTGGAGCTACACCGATCCGCCGATCGCCCGCTACGACGCCCTGCTGATCTACGTCGTCGTGGTGCAGATCGCCTTCGTCGCCCTGAGGCTGGAGACCTGGCGCGAGTTCGGCGTCATCTGCGCCTTCCACCTCATCGGCCTGGCCCTCGAGGTCTTCAAGGTCCACACCGGCTCCTGGGCCTATCCGGATGCCGGGGCGGTGCGCATCGGCGGGGTGCCGGTCTTCTCCGGATTCATGTACGCCTCCGTCGGCTCCTACATCTGTCAGTCCTTCCGCCGCCTCGACCTGCACGTGGGCGGCTTTCGGTGGTGGCCGGTGAGCCTGCTGGCCGTGGCCGCCTACCTCAACTTCTTCACCCATCACGTCATCGTCGACCTGCGCTGGTTCATCGCCGCCGGTTTCCTCATCGCCTTGTGGGGAAGCGGCGTCCACTTCACTGTCGGCGGGGACCGCTACTGGATGCCGACGACGGTGGCCTTCATCCTCATCGGGGGCTTCCTCTGGCTGGCGGAGAACCTGGCGACGGCGTTGAGCGCCTGGCGCTACCCCGACCAGGCCGAGGGCTGGCACCTGGTGCATGCCGGCAAGTTCGGCAGCTGGGCGCTGCTCATCTCGCTCAGCTTCGTGCTCGTCGCCGCCGTCAAGGCGAAGGAGGGCACTCTCTATGGGCGCGGCCTGCCGAGGGTGACGCGCCAGCGGCTGCGCGTCGCCGAGACCTGAGCCGCCCGGCCCGCGCCCCGGCCCCGCACTTGCGAACACCGTCGAGCCGGGCATATTTCGCGGTGCCCGACAGAATTTCTGTTGGTCTGGGCGAAATATGCCCGGCTCGGCGAAAGAAGAGGAGGGAAAGGGCTCAGAGGTTGACCTGGCGGGAGATGATGCCGGCCTTGGCGCGGCGGACCTCGGGGCTCAGGGGGCTCTCATCGGCCAGTGCGGCGTCGAGGCGCTTGCCCATGGCCTGCAGCGGCTCGGTGAGCTCCTCGGCCTCCGTGCCGGGCACGAGCTCCCACACGGGAATGGCCAGGCCGTTGGCCCGGAAGGCGCCGACGAAGCGCGCCCCCTCCTCCAGGTCGGACTCGCGCGCGGCGTAGATGCGGGCGAAGGCGTTGAAGAACTCGTCCTCGTCCTCCCCGCGCACCCAGCGCACGAACTCCTTGGCGCCCAGGCGGCACCAGTAGGCGTGCTCGACGCCGGGCACGGGCCGGGTCGGGGCGATCTCCTCCTTGGCGCGCTCGATGGCGTCCTCAATGACCTGGCGGGCCTGCTCGTTGTCACCGGCGGCCTGGGGGTCGACCCAGAAGTCGAAGGTCTCGCGCACGGAGACGACCGGCGGCTCACTGGTGTCGAGGATGTCCTGGAGGCGCGGGCCGGGTTCAGGCAGGCCCTCGGTGCGCAGCGCCTGACCCTCGGGCAGATCGAGGGTGGCCAGCACCGCGGCGGCGACGTCGCGGGAGGCGTCCCCGGAGTGCATGGAGGTCTGCATGGCCACGAGGACCTCGCCGTCGGAGCGCTTGAGCCCCTGGACGAACTCGGGCAGGAGCGTGACGAGCTGGACCTGCCGGCCTCCGTGCTCCTCGCTCAGGCGCACCGTGGCCGTGGCGGCCGGGATGATCTGCGCCATCGCCACGAGGTCCTCCTCGGCCGGGATGCCGGCGAAGGGGCGGGCGACGAACTCGATACTCTGCTTGCGGGGCTTGGTGGCCTTGGCGGCCGGGCGGCGCCCGTGGCGCTTCTTCTTCGACATGACCGTCAGCCTACCGGCCGGCCCGTGCCCCTCCCAGGCCGACGCCGGCCCGTCGGCGGCCCATGACGCGGCTCACGGCCGGCCCGGCCACCGGCCGGACGTCCCCAGCCGGGCGTCCCCGGGCTGCCCGCCACCACCTCGCCGCCGACCGTCGGACCGCAGCGGGCACCCGGCTCAGAAGCTGGAGGAGGAGCCGGACCCGGAGAAGCCTCCGCCACCGCTGTAGCCGCCGGAGAAGCTGGAGCCACCCGACCCGCCGGAGCTGCTCGACGGCGTGTAGGAGGAGGCCGAGCTGTAGCCCGTCACCAGGTCGGAGATCGGGGTGAAGGAGCTGTAGGAGCCCCCGGCGCCGGAGCCCGAACCGGACGAGCCGACCACGGAGATCGCCGGCGAGGAGGGGTTGAGACGGATCGTCGAGTGGGGGTTGTAGGAGCCGTGTCCGCCGCCCAGGTACCAGTAGCCGGCGTAGGCGGCGTCCCTGGACGAGCGCGAGTCGTAGCGACGACGACGCTCCTCGGCGTACCTGGAGGTGTCGGCGTCGATGGCCTCGCGCGCGAGCCGGGCCGCCTTCGTCTTCGTCTCGCTGGCGATCTCGTCGAGCTCGTCGAGCGCGGCCGAGGGCTGGAGCGAGCCGTCCTCCAGCTCGGAGGTCATGGCGTCCAGGCGCTGCTTGCGGGAGCGGACCCACTCCCGCTCCTCCTTGGAGCGCTCCGGCATGGCGCCCGTGGTGGCGACGTTGGAGCTGTCGATCTCATGGCACAGGCGCCGCAGCGACTGCAGGTCCTCCAGAACCGGGCCCTGCTCGTTGTACCAGGTCCGCTCCCAGCCGTTGTCCTGGTTGAGGAAGGTCGCGGTGTTGGCGATGACGTCGTCGAGGGAGTCAAGGATCGCGGAGCGCTTCTCCAGCTTGGTGGCACGCCTCAGCACCGACATGCCGAACCACTGGGCGCCCCGGGGGCTGCCGAAGTCCTGCCAGGAGCGGGTCAGCTTCTCGTACTCGCCGCGGAACCAGCGGTAACGGGCCATGACCTGCTCCCCGTGGGGCTCGTCCTCGGGGATCGTGCCCGCCAGGAGCTCGGTGGTCTCGTAGTCGTGGGTGACCTGCGAGTAGTGGCGCAGCGCCTCGCGGGCCCGACGCCGTGCGGTGAAGCCGCGCCACAGGTAGTACGAGAGCCAGGCGACGCCCGCGAGCGCCGAGACGACCGGTAGAACGTAGTTGGCCCACACGTCGCCGCCTCCGGGTCGGCCGACGACGTCGGCGGTCTTGGTCGCCATGGAGACGGTGCCCCCGTACCAGTCGGCGCGGCGGTACTGGTCCTTGGCGGCGTCCTGGATGGCGGCTTGCTGGGCCAGGGGCACCGCGACGTCCTCACCGAAGTAGCAGCCCACCTTGCGCGCGTCGGGGGCGACCGCGAGGATCACCAGGCCGTCGCTCCAGTAGTTGGGGTTCGACGTCGAGATCCACGGGACGTCGGTGTCGGCCTCGTGGGAGCGCGCGTAGGCGAGCACGGCGTCGTTGAGGTTGTCGACGTCCCAGCCCGGGACGGTGAGCACGGCGACGTGGACGTCCTGGCGGAACCGCATCGCCTGGATCTCCCTGGTGAGCGGCTCGGTCTGGAGTATCCCGGCCTCGTCGTGGACCTCCACCGTGGGGTGGTGGCTCCCGCCGAAGGGCCAGAGGACCATGATCGGCAGCGCCGCGATGAGGGCGAGGCTGACCACCACATTGGCGACGAAGGCCGCCACCGACCGGACTCCGCCCAGGCCGGCGATGTGAGACTGTTGCATCTGAGCTTCCCTTTCCTCCCGCAGCTTGGCGAGATGACGACTGTGAGCGTCCGAGGGCCGCAGGGATCCCCGGACGGTGGACGGGGGCACCGGCTAGGGGCACAGGGCGCGACGATCAGGACCCGGGGAAGGTGCCGTCCCCGAAGAAGCGCGCTCGGGCAGCCAGGAACTGCTGGGAACTGCCCTGCCCGGTGAGGCCGACGTGGCCGCCGGTCGGGTACCAGCACCCGCTGTGCCGCCCGGGCCCGACGACGCCCGGAGAACCTCGGGCGTTCAGCCGGCGGCGCGCCCCGGCGTCGAGTGCGTTGAGGGGCGGACCGGTGCCGGCGGCACGAAGTGCCAGGCTGCCCGCCGACCGGCGGACGTCGGCCGCGATCCAGGCAAGCTCGTCCAGCGCCGCCGAGGGCCGCAGGCGACCGGCGGACAGCTCGGCGGTCATCTCGGTGAGGCGCTGGTGGTGGGCGCGGACCTGCTCCCGGGCCTCCACCGTGCCGCCGGGGGCGAAGGCGTGGGAGTCGATCTGCTGGCACAGGCCCAGGAGCAGGTTGAGGTCCTGAAGGACCGGCCGCTGCTCGTCGTACCAGCGCCGCTCCCAGCTGGAGGACAGGGTCAGGAGGGCGGCGTCGCCGGCGATGACGTCGTCGGTCGAGTCCAGTGCGGCAGAGCGCCGCTCAAGCTCGGTGACGCGCCCGAGCATCCCCGGATCGAACCACTGGGCGCCCCGAGGGCTGCCGAGGTCCTGCCAGGAGCGGGTCAGGCTCTCGTACTCGTCGCGGAACCAGCGGTAGTGGTCCACGACCCGGGCGCCGCGGGGCTCGCCTTCAGGGATGAGGCGGGCCTGGAGCTCGGTGGCCTCATAGTCGTGGGTGACCTGCGAGTAGTGGTGCAGCGCCTGCTCGGCCACACGGCGCGCGGCCAGGCCGCGCCACAGGTAGTAGGCGGTGCCACCGGCGCCCAGAAGGGCCAGAAGCAGCGAGGCGGGCAGAAGAACGGGGCCCCAGAGCGCTGCGGCCAGCGGTGAGAAGACGGCCGTCAGACCGGTGATCATGACGGCCGAGAAGGCCAGCAGCGAGCGGATCCCACCGAGACGAACGATGAGGGGCAGGTGCGTCGGCGGCATTGTCCTCCTCTCATGGTGTCTCACCCCGGGTCCTGGCCGGTCTGCGGCCCAGTGGCCGTCCGGCGTGCTTCATCCTTCCGCGCAGCCAGGCCGCCGACCATGGGGAGAGCAACACGGGGCGCCCCCGTGAGAGGGGGGCGCCCCGTGGAAGCGGAACCGTGAGGAAGCCTAGTGAGCGCTCCGGCCCGGCGGCAGGGTCTAACGCCCCATGACGGCCGGGGTGTCGCCCTGTCGGGGAGGGGAGGAGACAGGGATCCGGTGGAGGCCTGGTGGAGGTCCGGTGGAGGTCCGGCAGGAGCCCGCGCCCGGGTGGCCGACGCCGATCGCGACGGCTCCCGTCGCGGCGTCACCGGGCGGCTCCGGATCGGACCGGCTCAGGGCCGGGCGGCGATGGCCTCGATCTCGACGCCGGCCCCCAGCGGCAGGGCGGCGACGCCGAAGGCGGCTCGGGCGGGGAGGGTCTCGCCGGTGAAGTAGCGGGCGTAGACCTCGTTGACGGCGGCGAAGTCGGCGATGTCGGCGAGCAGGACCGTGGTCTTGACGACGTCGTCGTACCCGAGCCCGGCCTCGGCCAGGATGGCCCCCACGTTCTTGAGGACCTGCTCGGCCTGGGCCTGGATGTCGCCGTCGACGAGCGCGCCGGTGGCCGGGTCGAGCGGCACCTGCCCGGAGACGAAGACGAGCGAGCCCGCCTCCTGGCCGGTCGAGACGCCCTGGGAGTAGGGGCCGACGGCGGCGGGGGCGCTGGTGGTGGCGATACGGCTGACGGTCATGGTTCCTCGTTCCTCCTGGGCGCTGGGGCGCGTTGTCCTGTCGTTTCGGGCGGGCACGGCGGTGCGGCGGAGCAGCAGCGGTGCCGGCGCCCGGGCCAGACTACCCACGTCCGCGGGTCCGGCCGGTGTCGGCAGGCGCCGCCGGGCAGGCCCTCGCATCACAGCGCTACCCGGGTGCCACCCGGGTGCCACCCGGGACCTACGGCACTTCCCGCCGGGCCTTCGCGACGGACTCTCCCGGAACACCGTCGTCGTCGGGCGTCTCGGCCCCGCGGCCGATCCAGACCCGGGCCCGAATCAGCCGTTGTTTCGCACAGCGAAACAGGCTGATTCAACCAGTGGTACGTGACACACTGTGCCCCATGCACGCACGCGCAGGACAGCCAGCACAGCCCGAAGACCTCATCGACGTCGACGAGGTCGTCTCCGCCTACTACGACCTCGTCCCCGACCCCACCGTTCCGGCCCAGAAGGTCGTCTTCGGTACCTCCGGGCACCGCGGCTCCTCTCTGGACACCGCCTTCAACGAGGCCCACATCGTGGCCACGACCGCCGCCATCGTGGAGTACCGCCGCTCCCAGGGCACCGACGGCACCCTCTACCTGGGACGCGACACCCACGCCCTGTCCGAACCGGCCTGGCGCACCGCCATCGAGGTGCTCTCGGGCGCCGGCGTCATGACCGCCGTCGACTCGCGCGGCTCCTACACGCCCACCCCGGCCGTCTCGCACTCGATCCTCCGGGCCAACGGCGCCGGCACCGAGGCCGGCGTGCGCACCACCGGCGCGGGCCTGGCCGACGGCATCGTGGTGACGCCTTCCCACAACCCGCCGCGCGACGGCGGCTTCAAGTACAACCCGCCCACCGGCGGCCCGGCCGGCTCGGACGCCACCAGCTGGATCGCCAACCGCGCCAACGAGCTGCTGGCCTCCGGCTGGCAGGACGTTCCCCGCGTCCCCATCGCCGAGGCGCTCGACGGCCCCTACGTCATCAAGCACGACTACCTGGAGACCTACGTCGCCGACCTGGAGAACGTCATCGACCTCGACGCGATCCGCGAGGCCGGCGTGCGTATCGGGGCCGACCCGCTGGGCGGCGCCTCGGTCGACTACTGGGGGGCGATCGGCGAGCGCTACGGCCTGGAGCTCACGGTGGTCAACCCCGAGGTGGACCCGGCCTGGCACTTCATGACCCTGGACTGGGACGGCAAGATCCGCATGGACTGCTCCTCCCCCAACGCCATGGCCTCGCTGCGCGAGAAGATGACGCCCGACGCCGAGGGCAGAACCCCCTACGACGTCGCCACCGGGAACGACGCCGACTCCGACCGTCACGGCATCGTCACCCCCGACGGGGGGCTCATGAACCCCAACCACTTCCTGGCCGTGGCCATCGAGTACCTCTTCACCCACCGGCCCGGCTGGCCCGCCGACGCCGCCGTGGGCAAGACGCTGGTCTCCTCCAGCCTCATCGACCGGGTGGCCGCGTACATCGGCCGCACCCTCATCGAGGTGCCGGTGGGCTTCAAGTACTTCGTGCCCGGGCTGCTCGACGGCTCGATCGGCTTCGGCGGCGAGGAGAGCGCGGGAGCCTCCTTCCTGCGCAAGGACGGCACCGTGTGGACCACGGACAAGGACGGCATCATCCTGGCCCTGCTGGCCAGCGAGATCATCGCCGTGACCGGCAAGTCCCCCTCCCAGCTGCACGAGGAGCAGGTGGAGCGCTTCGGCGCCAGCGCCTACGCGCGCATCGACGCCGCCGCCTCCAAGGAGGAGAAGGCCAAGCTCGCCGCCCTGGCCGCCGAGGACGTGGCCGCCACCGAGCTGGCCGGCCAGGAGATCACCGCGCGACTGGTCGAGGCGCCCGGCAACGGCGCCGCCATCGGCGGGCTCAAGGTCACCACCGAGGACGCCTGGTTCGCCGCGCGCCCCTCGGGCACGGAGGACGTCTACAAGATCTACGCCGAGTCCTTCAAGGGCGCCGACCACCTGGCGCAGGTCCAGGAGGAGGCCAAGCAGGTGGTCTCCGCGGCCCTGGGCGGCTGAGGCTGAGGCCAAGGAGCACCGCCGCCCACCACCGGCCGGGCAGATCGCACAACCCTGCGCTCCAGCCGGGGACCTTCTGCGCGTGCGGGTACAGGAATTCTGTACCCGCACGCGCGGCATGTCCCCGGCTGTGGAGGAACCGGACAGAACGTCCCCGCAGGCGTGGAATGTCCCCGGCTGTGGAGGGTGGAGGCGGGCGAGCGGTCGACGTCGGGCGGCCGACTGGCCAGAATGCGGGTATGGACACCACCGACTCCACGATCCTGCACATCCGCACGGCCCGGACGGCCCCGGCCCAGCAGGCGCAGGACGCGGCCATGGCGGCCGCCCTGGAGGCCATCTGCTTCCCACCCGAGCAGGCGGCCAGTCCGACGACGATCGCCGAGCGGATGGCTCACTACGCCGACCACTTCTGGCTCATCGAGGACGAGTCGGGCACGCTGCTGGCGCTGGTCAACGGCCTGTGCACCAACGAGCGCGACCTGAGCGACGCGATGTACGAGGACCCCACGATGCACGACCCCGACGGGGCCTGGCAGATGATCTTCGGTGTCGCCACGGCGCCCGCCGCCCAGGGGCAGGGGCTGGCCACCCGCCTGCTGCGCACCGTCATCGAGACGACGCGCACCCACGGCCGCCGGGGCCTGGTGCTCACCTGCCTCGACGACCTCGTGGCCTTCTACGCGCGCCTCGGTTTCGTCGATGAGGGCCTGTCCGCCTCCAACCACGGCGGCGTGCCCTGGCACCAGATGCGGCTCACCCTGACCTGACCCCGCCCGGCCACTCGCCCATCGCACAGGCGGGGACATCCTGCGCCTACGGGGACATCCACCGCACGGGCGGGGACATGTCACGCGTACGGGTGCAGGATTTTCGCACCCGACGGCGTGGAAAGTCCCCGGCCGCGAGGAGGAGGAGCGACTAGGGTGACGGGTGTGAGCCAGTCCCGCCCGTCGAGGCCGTCCGATCACCACGTCGAGCACTCCCCCGCATCCGCCGGCCACGCGGGGTCCTCCCAGTCGGCTGAGTCCTCCGAGTCATCCTCCCCCGAGGTCGTTGAGTCCGCCTCGCCCGAGGGCGCCCGCCCGACGCCGGACGGGGCCGCTCGGCCGCGCCGGGCCCCCTCGCAGCAGTCCCTGCCGGGCCCGCAGGACGACATCATGCTGGCCACCGGCCGGCCCCGGCAGACCGAGCGCCCCAAGCCCCCCACCCAGGAGCAGATCCGGCGCCAGCCCGGCCGTAAGGCCTGGGTTCCCAACCAGCACGGGGCCTGGTCGATGCTTGTGCTGCCTCCGATCGTCGGCTGGGCCGTAGGCGGCTTCAGTTGGGTGAACCTCCTGTTCCTGCCGGCGTGGTGGGGCGGCTACCTCACCTACTGGTGCTGGTCGCAGTGGCTGCGCACCCGCTCGGCCCGCAAGCGCGCCCTCATTATGCTGCCGCTCCTGGTCTACACCGGCTGGACGGCCTCCCTGGCCCTCATCACCCTGCTCGTGGCGCCCTACCTCATCCAGTGGGCGGTGCCGCTGCTGCCCCTGTTCGCCATCGCACTGCACCAGGTGTGGCGCGGGCACGAGCGCTCGCTGATCTCGGGATTGTCGACGACGGCGGCCGCCTCCCTCATGGCCGCCGTCACCTACAGCCTGGCGGTGCGCGGCGACGGCGGGTTCCTGGGGCTGGGGACGCCCAGCACCCCCTTGCCAGGGGCCTCCCCCAACGGCGCGCTGACGGGCTGGTCCTGGATGTGGCTGGTGACGGCGCTGACCGCCGCCTACTTCTGCGGAACGGTCCCCTACATCAAGTCGATGATCCGCGAGCGCTTCAACTACGTGCTGCTGGCCGGCACGGTGGCGGCGCACGCGGCGGTCGCAGCGGTGACGATCTGGCTGGCGTCCCGAGGACTGCTGCCATGGGGGCACGCCGTCCTGTGGGTGGTGCTGGCCGTGCGCTCACTGGTCATGCCGCTGTGGCAGTGGAGCCTGGTGCGCCGGCGCCACCGCCCGCTGCGCCCGGGCACGATGGGCATCGTCGAGGTCGTCATGTGCATCGTCTTCCTGGTGACCATCTCGGTGTGACGACGCCCTGCCGGCCCCGGCGGGTCTCAGCGCGCGGCGCGCCAGGCGGCCGCGGCGGCCAGCACCCGGTCGTTGTCCGACGTCGTCCCGATGGAGACCCGCACGCCCTCGCCGGCGAAGGGGCGCACGAGGATGCCGGCGGCGCGGAAGTGCTCGGCCAGCGCCGTCGTCTCCGGTCTCACGCCGAGCCAGAAGAAGTTGCCCTGGGCGTCGGGCACCTCCCAGCCCTGGGCGCGCAGGGCGGCCACCACCCGGTCGCGCTCGGCGGCGACGGTGGCCGAGCGCTCGGCGGTGCGGGCCAGCTCAGCCTCCCCCAGCGCGGCGGCGGCAGCGGCCTGCGCGGGCAGGTTCACCCCGAAGGGCGTGGCCACCGAGCGGATGGCGGCGGCCAGGCCCGGCTCGCACACGAGGTAGCCCACGCGCATCCCGGCCAGGGCGTGGGCCTTGGAGAAGGTCCGCGAGACCACGAGGTTGGGGGCCCCGGCCAGCAGGGTGAGCGCGTCACCGGCCTCGGGGTCGGTGACGAAGTCGAGGTAGGCCTCGTCGATGAGGACGACGACGTCGCGCGGCACCCCGGCCACGAGCTCGGCCAGCTCGCCTGCGGTCAGGATCGTGCCGGTGGGGTTGTTGGGGGTGCAGGCCATGACCACGCGGGTGCGCGGGGTGATGGCCGCCAGCATGGCGGGCACGTCGTGGCGCGCGTCAGGGGTCAGGGGGACGCGCACGGCCCTGGCGCCTGCGACGGCGACGCAGATCGGGTAGGCCTCGAAGGAGCGCCACGGGATGACGACCTCGTCGCCGGGCTGGCACACGGCGTCGAGCAGGTGCTGGATGAGGGCGACCGAGCCGTTGCCGACGACGACCTGCTCGGTACCCACACCCCACCGGCGCGCCAGCGCCTGCACCAGTGACTCCCCGGTCATCTCCGGGTAGCGGTTGACGCCGGTCGCGGCCTGGGTGATCGCCTCGATCACCGCGTCCTGGGGTGGGAAGGGCAGCTCGTTGGAAGAGAGCTTGGCGATCTCCACCGGGCCGGCGGCGTCGGGCCGGGCCCCGGGCACGTAGGCGGGCAGGGCGGCGACGTCGGGGCGGATGCGAACCGTCGTCGAGGGCTCGTCGTCCGGGGCGGGGGCGGCCGGGTCCGGTTCGCCGATGGCGGGGCTCGCTGCTGAAGTCATGGCCCCATCTTGGCACCGGCACAGGTTGCCCAGGCACAATGCACCTATGGAGATCGTGGCACGAACCATTGGAAACGCGGCCGGCCTGTGGCTGGCCACGCGCCTCCTGTCCGGGCTGAGCGTGCCCGAGGGGGTGGGCACCGCCCAGATGTGGCTGAACCTCCTGATCCTGGGGCTGGTGCTGGCGCTGGTGAACTCGCTGGTCAAGCCCGTGGCGAAGTTCCTGGCCTTTCCGCTCTACATCATCACCTTCGGGTTGTTCGCCCTGGTGGTCAACGGTGCGATGCTCTCACTGACCGGCTGGTTGACGGACCATATCGGGGCACTGGGGGCCGGCGGCTCGGTACCACTGGGACTGGAGGTCTCCTCCTTCGGCACCGCGGTGGTCGGATCGATCATCATCTCCGTGATCTCCTCGATCATCGCCGCGATGCTGGTGCGCGGCGAGGACTGACAGGCCTTCGCAACACCATCTAATGCTCGCCCGAGGGCTGCGGGGCCGGGGTCGGCAGCTCGTAGGAGGGCGCCGACGACGGCACCTCGCCCTGGTAGCCGTCGCCGTCCTTGTACACGCCGGACGAGTCGGTGTTGCGCTGGACCGTGAAGGTGTACTCGGTGGTGGCCGTCCCTTGCTCGCCGGCGCCTGAGGCGCGGGAGAAGGAGGTGCTCCAGTCGGTCAGCTCGGGGGCCCGGTCCTCGATGCCCTCGGTGGCCTGCGCGTAGACGCTGGAGGCGTGGGGGTAGTCGCCCGTGCTCATCTGGTGGGTGTCGACCATGGCGACCTGCCGGTGGGGGCCGGTGGGCGTGGGCGCGGCGTCGAGCCCGGGGACGGCGTCGCCGGTGTTCTCCACGTGCAGGGCGTGGACGTCGTCGGGGATGTCCGCGCCCGCGGTGGGCGCCCCGGCGGTGAGGACCGTGGTGATGTTGTAGCGGTCCTGGATCGCCGGGTCGGCGGCGATGTTGGAGACGGTGATCCCGCCCTGGGAGTGGCCGTAGAGGGCGACCTCGTCGCCGGACTGGATGCCGGCCTGACGCATGGCGGTGACGACGGCGCTCTCCATGACCGTGGGTGTGCCGCCCACGCCCTCGAGGTTGGTGAGCAGGTCCTGCGGCTCCCCGTCGCCGACGGTCCAGTCGGTGGTGCCGGGGACGTAGACGACCCAGGAGACGCGGCCGTCGGCGTGCTCGACCCGCTGGATGGAGATGACGCCGTCCTCGTCGTCGGCCTGTTCCAACGAGCTCTTGGAGGACTGCACCTCCTGGCAGTGGGCGATCGTCTCGGAGATACTCTGCGGGGACCTGGACTCCTTGCCCCTGCCGGTCATGCCGGCCTGGACCGGGCTGCCGAGCCCCAGGGGATCCTTGGTGGCGGGCGGGAGCACGGTGGAGCCGCTGCCGCCCACCGGGGTGACCGTGATGCCGGTCTGGCGCCCGTAGACCCCGGCGCCCAGCGCCGTCGCGTTCATCCCCAGGTACATGGTGACGCGCTGCATAGGGGTCAAGGTCGTGGTGTCCACGGTCTGCGTGCCCGCGGCAACCTGGGCGGGGAGGCGCTGCGTCACCCAGGGGTCGAGGCGCTCGGAGACCTGCTTGAGGTAAGCCTGGATGGTGGCCGACTCCCGGCCCGTCCTGGCCTTGGTGAGCCACAGCGTCAGCAGAGCGATCCGCACGGCGTCCTCCTTGACCCACTGCGCGGTGGCCGGGTCCGCCAGGAGGAGCTGGAGGGCCTCGACGACGGCCTGGCCGCCCTCGTACTGCTCCAGGAGCGGGTAGAGAGGACTGCCGGGCGTCATCGCCAGCGCCGCCAGGCTGACGGCGTTCGGTGACATCGCGGAGAGGCTGATTCCCAGCGCCTGGTAGGCCAGTCCTCCGTCGAAGGCCCGGATGTCCACGGGACCCACGAGGTCGGGACCGGGGGCGGCGCCGCCCTCGGCGAGCGTGTGGGCCTGGGAGCAGGCGGTGACGTCGGAGGCGAGGCCGCGCAGGGTGTCCGCGACGTCGACAAGCGAGCCCGGCCCGGAGCTCAGCTCGTTCAACGCGCTGATGGCGGCGTTGCGCTCCTGGTCGAAAGCCACGGCATCGAAGTAGGACAGTGCGTTGAAATGCACTGCGCCCGACTCATCTGTCTCGTAAGGCTGGTCAGAGTACATCGATCGCGGAAGCCGCTCGCCGGCGACGCACTGCATCCCGTCGTCGTACCACGGCTCCTTCTGATGAGGCTGCAGATCATAGGAGCCATAGATCTTCTGTCCTGCGGGCAGTGGGGCCATCCTGACATCAGAAATCGCGCTGTCGATCCAGGACCTGGCGTCGTCGAGTGAGCCGGCGGCGGAGGTGAGGCTGGAGGACAGGGCATCCAGGTCAGCCGTATTGACCGAGACGCTGCCACCCGACACCACCACCGGGATGCTCCCGCCCCACATGGCCCACGGGTGTCCCGCATTCTCCGGCGACGTCTCACCGTCGTCAGACTCCGCAACAGGTACCGGACTCATGACGGGCTCGTTCCGCTCGTTGAGCTGCGGGCATCGATGACTCCGACGTCAGTGAAGGCCGTCTCATAACGCGTCGCCAGCGCGGTCAGGAGACCGGAGGCGTTGTCGAGCGCGTTCTGGCAGGCGATGGAGTCGGCGCCCACCCAGCTGGCGGGCACCGAGGCGGGGAACTGGGTGACTGCGGTGTCGTAGTCCATCTTGGACAGGGACAGTGAGAAAGACATGACTCGACGGTAGGGCGCCCCCGAGGCGACCGCAGCGCCCGCGCTCGGCCCTGTGGATCCGGCCTGCATCCCACCGCCTGTGGCCCCCGGGGACCACGCGGCACGCGGAGAGTGCCCCGCTGGGGTGACAGCGGCGCCGGCGGCGGCGCACTGCATGAGGCCGGGGTCGTACTGGCCGGGAGCTGACTGCACTGCACGGGGTCCGGACCCTCGTGGAGTACACCCTCGCCTTCCCCAGTAGCACCCGAGCCACGTGCAGTACCCGCGTAAGCCTGAATCCGCGTGAGCCTCAGGCCACTGCGATCCGTGCCGTCGACTGGAACCGTCCGAGCCGGGCTGCTGGACGCTCAGAAAAGGACTCGGCCCGCGATCCGGTCTCCCGGACCGCGGGCCCAAGCCTCGCGAGGCCCTCCTGCTACCCGGCTTCCCATAAGGCCGGGGAGGCGGAACCTCCTTCGCCAGAACGTCCGGTCCGGGCTCCCTAAGACCCGTCCCGAACTCGGATACCTGCCAGTCATCGGGCTCCCCAACCCTCGTGACCGGTTCCGTCCGGCGGCAGTAACTATGTAACCCACCGATCCTGAGCGGACCCCCCGAAAACTCCTATGAACATGCTGAGAAACAGGCATCATTTCAGCATTTCTACGTTGCTTGCGCCACATTCCGGCCGCCACCCAGAAGATTCCGGCGGTTTTTCAGGGCCGTTCCCAACGGTTCTTCATCAAACCGAGGCCTGCGGCCGGCGCAGGCACACGACGGCGTCGGCCCGGCTGCTCTCCTGGCCGTCGGGTCCCGTCGCCCGCCTCCGGCGCTCCTCGGCGACGACGACCTCCCACCCGGCCGTCGCCCCGGCGAGCCCCGCGACCAGCTCACCGGCCGTGTAGGTCCGGGCGTGGTGGGTGTGCCAGGGCGGGTTGACGGCGTGGACGGCCGTGAGCAGGCGCCCGCCGGGGGCGACGCGGGCGGCGGCGTCGGACAGGAGGGCCACGAGGTCGAGGGAGCCCTCCTCGGGTCCGCCGTGAACGTAGAAGCTCGTCACCAGGTCGAAGGGCCCCTCCGGCAGCCCGGTTCCGACGTCGTGCACCCGGCCGGTCACGCGCGAGGCGAGGCCAAGGCGCTCGGCCCGGCGGTTCAGGCGTCCGACGGCGGTGGCGGACAGGTCCAGCCCGGTGACCCGCCAGCCGTGCTCGGCCAGCCACAGGACGTCGGCGCCCTCGCCGCAGCCGATCTCCAGGGCGGTCCCGGGGCTCCAGCCGGTGGCGAGCTCGGGCAGCCAGTCGTTGGGGCGGCCCGACCAGAGCCGGTCGACCGAGGCGTAGCGCTCCTCCCAGCGCGAGGCGTGGGAGCCGGCGTCCCGGTCGCCGGCGTCGCAGTGGGAGTCGGAGTGCTGCTGGTGGGGCTGGGTCATGGAGTGAGCCTACCGGCGTCGGCTCGCCCGAAGAGTCGCTCAGTCCCACACGCAGCCGCCCACTCGGCCGCTCACCAGAAAGCCCATCCCGTGCCGGGAGCGGCCCCGAGCGCACCGCCGATCTATCCTCTGCCCCATGACGATCGACACCTCCTGGGTCTCCCAGCGCAACACCGCCTTCCTCGCCGACCCCGCCGCCCGCGTCGCCAGCAACGCCGTCGCCACCACGGATGTGGAGAGAGTCTCCCTGGACCGGGCCGTGGTGACATCGATCGACACCTCCGTGTCCGACCTCGTCCCGGACGCCTCGATCACCGACCAGAAGCACTCGGGGCGCTGCTGGGCCTTCGCCGGCCTCAACGTGCTGCGCGCCCGCATCATCAAGGAGCTCCAGCTCGACTCCCTGGAGCTGAGCCAGGCATTCCCGTTCTTCTACGACAAGCTGGAAGCCAGGCATTCCCGTTCTTCTACGACAAGCTGGAAGCCAGGCATTCCCGTTCTTCTACGACAAGCTGGAAAAGGCCAACGCCTTCCTGACCCGCACCATCGCCGAGGCGGACCGGCCCCTGGACGACCGCGAGGTCGTCTCCTCCCTCCACTCCCCCATCCCCGACGGCGGCTGGTGGCCCGAGTTCGCCCGCCTGGTGGCCAAGTACGGGATCGTGCCCGCCTACGCCATGCCGGACACGGTCTCAGCGGGCGACTCCGACGCCATGAACGAGCATCTGGCCACGCTGCTGCGGCGCATGACCCTGCGTCTGCGGGCCGCGGTGGCCGACGGGGAGGACCCCGAGCCGCTGCGCGTGGCCGCCCTGGAGCAGGTCCACCGGATGCTGTGCATCCACCTGGGCACCCCACCCAGCGAGTTCGTGTGGCAGTACCGGGACAAGAACAAGGAGTTCCACCGCATCGGTACGCTCACGCCGCTGGAGTTCGCGCAGCGCTACGTCACCGGGGTGGAGGAGTTCGTGGTGCTCGCCCACGATCCCCGCCCCGAGATCACGGTCAACACCCGCTACGGTATGGACCGCAGCGACGTCATGGTCGGGGCGCCCGTCCAGGACCACGTCACCGCCGGGCTCGACGTCATGAAGGCCGCCGCGATCGCCGCGATCCAGGACGGCGAGCCGGTGTGGTTCGCCTGCGACGTCGCCAAGCAGCGCGACAAGAACACGGGGATCTGGGACGCCGGCCTGCACGACTACGAGGGCCTGTACGGGGTGGACCTGTCGATGACGAAGGCCGAGCGGCTGGTGGCGCGCGAGTCGGCGCTCACCCACGCCATGTGCCTGACCGGGGTGGACCTGGTCGACGGCGTCCCGCAGCGCTGGCGGGTGGAGAACTCCTGGGGCGACAAGCTGGGGGAGAAGGGATTCCACACGATGAGCGACTCCTGGTTCGACGAGTACGTCTTCGAGGTCGTCGTACGGGCGAGCCGGCTGCCCGACAAGGTGCGCGCCGCCCTGGGGACCGAGCCGGTCATGCTGCCCAGCTGGGACCCCATGGCCTGAGGGGCGCCGTCGGGATTCTTGCGGCACTGCGGTATTGCGGCCTTGTCCTGAGAGTTCTGGGCAGGAGGTTCTGGGCAGGCGGTCCCAAGCAAGACCACCCCCGCTCCGGCTAAGGTTCGCCTTGGACAGAGATCAGGCCACAGGAAGGCGAGCCAGCAGATGGCACGTGGAGGACGCGGGTTCCAGGGCACGGTGCTCAAGGCGCTGCGCGTGCCGGAGCACAGGCTCACGGTCACCGGGGTGCGCGAGCTCCCGCCCTACACGGAGCTGACCGTCCAGTGCCCAAGTCTTCTGGGGACCGGGGCCGCCGCGCTGCCGCCCACCACCTGGGTGCGGATGTGGATCCCGGAGGGCGAGCGCGAGTACCAGCGCGCCTACACCCTCACCCGCATCGACCGGGCCCGCTCCAGCGCCACCATCCTGTTCCTGCACCACGAGCCCACCGGACCGGCGTCGCGGTGGTCGAGCCGGGTCAGGCCCGGGGCCAGGGTGGCCGTCCAGGTCATGGGCGGCACCAGCTACCGCCCACCGTCCCACGGCGACCGGCTGCTCCTGGTGGGCGATCGAGCCTCCGCGCCCGCACTCGTCGACGCCGTGAACACGGCCCCGGTGGGCAGCCCGGCCACCGTCATCATGCTGGCGCCCGGGGACGGCTACCTGCCCTCGGCCGAGCGCGACCATGAGCTGATCCGCCTGGATCCCGAGGTCCTGGAGGACAGGCTGCTGGCCGCCGTCGACCATATCCTGTGGGCGGACACCGGTGACCTGGCGCTCGACTGGGCCTGGATCGCCCTGGAGAGCAGCGCCACCAAGGCGGTGCGGCGCCACCTGGTCGCCTCCGGGATGAGCCGGCGCAGCATCCAGCACCAGGCCTACTGGATCCGCGGCCGCGCCATGGGCGTGGCCTCCGAGGCCTGAGCCGGGCTAGGCCTGCGTCCTCGCGGTCGTACCTTGTGCCGCGCGTTCGAGGGGTAGAGGGTACGACCTCGCGACCTACCCTACGAACTCGACGACAGGCCCCGCTCCCATGAGAATGAAGAGTTACTCGCCGGCGTCGATCCGGTCGCGAATGAGCGAGATCTCAGCGGTCAGGTTCTCACGATCATGGAGCCTCGAGTCACCCTTCCGAGCACGTGGTGTGAAGCGAGGCCTGTCGTGCTCCTCGTTCACAACGGCACCGCCTCTCGCACAGCATCGGCCAGCTGGACGGGCAGATTGGCATCGGAGACCACGTCGGTCGGGAACCCAGTGAGCTTCTCAACGTCATCGACGAACAGGGCCAGATCGAACAGATCAGTGTCGGCTGATGGTGTGACCAGCAGATCGATGTCGGAGTCGAAGTCGTCCTCCCCTCGGACGGATGAGCCGAAAACGCGAGGATTGCTCAGGCCATGAGACTCAGCGCAGGCGACGATCTCATCGGCCTGCATGGCAAGCGGAACCGACGGCCGGTAGTCAGCTGCCCGCAGCACCCTCTCAAGCATGTCGCCGGACACCGTTTGAGTCCCGGCCTCCATCCGCACCAGGCTCGGCGGGCGCAGCCCGGCACGATGAGCCAACTGGGTCTGTGTCAGCCCAGCGTCCAGACGCGCAGCACGAATGAGTGCCGGAGCATCATCAGTGCGGAAACGACCCATGAGGTCAGCATATTGCACGACCACGACGAAGGCCGATCGTGCTCCTCGTTCACAACGGCACCGCCTCTCGCACAGCATCGGCCAGCTGGACGGGCGCGCCCGTATGCAGTCTCCAGCCAGGTCTCCGGTTTAATCTGGATGAGTTCGTCGTCGTGAACTGCTCAGTGAGGTGCCCGCCATGCGACTCATCAGGCTCGCCATCTTGGTTGTCGCCCTGATCGTTCTGGTGCTCGGGATCGGAGGGCTGCTGCTCGGCTGGCGGACCGGCAGCCTCAACACGTCGCTGTGCATGCTGCTGCTCGCCCTCATCCTGCGGCGATCCCAGGACGCCGACCCCGGAGAACGGACGATGCCGCCCTCAGGAGTACTGGCTCTGGCGGTCGTCGGAATCGTCCTATCAGGGTTCGCGCTCGCACGCGGTTTCTCCGTGTCCGATGACCTCGCACCCCTCAATCTGCTCCCCCTGACCCTGCTGGGCGACGTCTTGAGGCGCCACCTGAAGGGCCGCAGGAAGGGCACGTCCGCCGGCGACCCGCCCCTGCCCCGGTAGGTCTCCTCCCCCGCGCGCTTCAGCAAGTCTCGGCTCCCCGACGACGTCGGTCGAGGACGTACTTTCACCACGAGGACTGCATTCTCCCCCAGATGGCTGGGGGCGGAGCGGCGTCGTTTGGAAGAGAAGTACGTCCTCGGGACGAAACGCAGCCCCCGACACGTGCCGCTCAGGACCGCCGCACGCAGCGGTAGCGGCGGCGCCCCGGCCAGCGCGGGTCCGACGGCGCAGGGCCGATGTCGAAGTCAAGCGCCCGGTAGAAGCCGACGGCGTCATCGTCGGTCTCAGCGACAACCTGCCCCGACATACCAGCAAGAGCGTCGACGAGCGCCCGCCCGAGCCCATCGCCGCGTAGCTCCGGAGCCACGGCGATGTACTCCAGCACGACACCGTTGGGCTGAGAGACGTAGGCTGCTACGGACGTGGGCGCGCCCCGCGGGCCCGTACCCACGACCTCCATGACTGGCAGCTCCTCGGCAAGGATCCTGCGCAGTTCGACGTCGGGCAGTTCCGCGGCTTCGCGCATGAGAGCCAGCATCTGCTCACTGGCCAGGTCCTGCTCCACCAGGACTCTAACTGCCTCTCCACGCAGCATCCGGTCTCTCTCCACAGCCTCATTATCTACTGACCTGCACAGTACCTATAGCGTCACGGGCACATTGCATTTTCCCTGGTAGAGCCCGGTTTTGTCGATTAAGGAGGCTTCAACGACTAGGTGTTGTGGGTCATGAGGTTGTAGTCGTGGGGGCAGCGGGGCTTGGGCTGTCAGGATGGGTGGTGCTGAATCATCCTTCTGACATAGAAAGCCCTGCTGCCATGACCCACCGTAACGCTCCGCTGACGCCTCAGGGCCGCTACCGGCTCGTGATGCGTGTCCAGTCCGGTCGTCCTATCGCCCATGTAGCCGCCGAGGCCGGCATCGCCCGCGCCACGCTGTCGAAGTGGGTCGCCCGTTACCGCCAGGGCGGAACCGAGGCGCTTGAGGACCGCTCCAGCGCCCCAGTCCACCGTCCCACCCAGACCAGTGCCGAGACGGTGGACCTCATCGAGCACTGGCGCCGCACCCACAAGTGGTCTGCCCGCCGCATCAGTCATGAGCTCGCCGCGCGCGGGACAGTGGTGTCGGTACGTACCGTGACCCGCTGGCTGGACAGAGCCGGCCTGAACCGACGCCGCGACACCAGGCCCCACCGGGCAGTCCAACCGGGTCAGCAAACCTATCGTGGCCCGTTTCCCGGGCCACATGATCCACCTGGACGTCAAGAAGGTCGGACGCATCCCACCCGCAGGGCGGCTGGAGGGCCCACGGGCGCGGTACCCCTGAGGCGAAGGCCTCCAAGCGGGGCAAGGCAGCCAGGATCGGCTACACCTACCTGCACACCGCTATCGACGGTTTCTCCCGCCTGGCCTACACCGAGGCCCTGGATGACGAGAGGGCCTCGACCACGATCGGCTTCTTCTGCCGGGCCCGGGCCTTCTTCGCCGACCACGGCGTGACCAGGCTCGTGCGGGTCGTCACTGACAACGGAGCGAGCTACCGGGCCCGGGCCTTCACCACAACCATTACCTCCCTGGCCTCACGCCACCAGAGAATCCGCCCCTACACCCCGCGCCACAACGGCAAGGTCGAGCGCTACAACCGCATCCTGGCCGAGGAGTGCCTCTACGCCCGCAGCTACTCCTCAGAGCAGCAGCGCCGCGACGCCATCGCCGTGTGGAACCACCACTACAACTACCATCGGCCCCACACCGCCTGCCACAACCAGCCACCCGCCACCCGCGTCCCAGCACACGTCACCAACGTCATGACCTCATACAACTAGGGTTGGCGAGCCCAGGCAGCGCTCCCCATCAACGATGACGGGAGACTTGTTGAAAGCACCATAAGAATCCGGCAGGATTTTGCCTGGTCGTACCACTCCCCATCATGTCCACCCCTATGAGGTCACTACCATGCGACTACTCCCTCCAGTCGTCTTCACGCTTGCCACCACCGTCCTGGTCCTGACCGTCGGCGGAGGCCTGTTCGGCTGGGAAACCTCCCTCCTGACCCCCTTGAGCCTGCTGACGGTCAGCCTCATCCTCCTCCAGGCGCAGCACGTCCAGCGTGCCGAGCCCTCCCAGCGCATCCCGGGCCCCTCGGTCCTGGCGCTGAGCGTCATCGGCCTCGGCCTGGCGATCGCCCTGCTCGGCTACGGCATCTACAACCGCGACGCCGCAGCCGCCATCAACCCGCCGTCGGCCGGCATCCTGCTCTACGTCGTCGTGAACGCCCGCCGTCAGCGCAGGCCCGCCCCGCAGCCCGTCTTCGTCACCACCCCGGAGGCTCCCCTCGCAGAAACATCGGTACCTCAGCCTCAATAATGCTGTCGAAGCCCTCACCCCGAGCAGCGACGACACGGCTCCACAACGCGTATTTCAGCGTGGCGCACCACGAATGATAAGCCAGCCTCGCCCTCACGGACGTTCACAGTCGGTCATAACACATCAATCACCGAGACGACCCGCTGATGATGAGCCATCCACGCCCTAAAGGTCGCTCCAACACAATATCCATGTCCCCGACCCCGGCTTTCCAGGGACTGCTTATCTCATCGAAATTGATGTCAGAAACATCAACTTCTCCAGCTTTAGCGATTGAGTACCTTTCGATAATTTCGCCTGAAAAAATGGTGGTGTCCGTGACGTAGCGCCGTATGGAGGAGTCGGTGGCCTCGAAGGCGATAACGTACCCCCAACCTCTGGGGTTGCGTTCGGCTAGCTTGACCGCCGGGGTAACCGACGTGACGCGCGCACCCTCAGGGAGACTGTGCCCACCCCCGATTGCCAGAATCTGGTCCAGGTGCTCCATGTCTGCCGGACAGGGCGCCCCCTCCTGTTGATTACTCGGCAAGGAAGAAGCAGACGACTGGGCGTCACTCCGGGCGCCGCATGCAGCAAGAACCATCGGGGCAGCAACCGAGACGAGCGCAGGAGGGACCTGACTTGGCTCATTGCGGGGTGGTTGGGTCGCTGGGGGTGTGGTTGTGGTTGGGATTGTGCGGGTTGCGTGGGTGGGGGTGCGCACTAACGTGGGGGTATGAGTCCGTACGTTCGCGCGGTCAGGACGGCGTCGGGGGCCCGTGCGGTGCAGATCGTGTACTCCTCCCGCAAAGGAGCCCGCAGCATCGAGCACATCGGCTCAGCCCATGACGATGCTGAGCTGGCGGCGCTTAAGGAGGTCGCCAGGCAGCGTCTCAACGCTGGCCAGCTCGGCCTTGACCTGCCGGGCCTGAACGGTGCGGACGTCGGGGGAAAGGGACCGCAGGCGCTGGCTGGGGCCGGGCGCGTAGCGCCGATCACCTCCAACCGGATGGGAGTGCTCCTGGAGACGCTGGAAGCGGCTTGGAAGGCAGTGGGCCTGGACGGGCTCGGTGGTGCTGACGAGGTCTTCCGCCAGCTCGTTACCGCCAGGCTGATCGAGCCGACCAGCAAGCAGGACTCCCTGCGGGTCCTGGCCGAGGCAGGTCTGACGCCGGTGTCCTACGCCACGGTCAAGCGTCATCTGCCCCGCTACGCCGCTGAGGAGTTCACCCGGGGCCTGTCGCGCCTGCTGGCCGGACGCGCCCGCATCGACCGGGCCTCGCTGGTCCTGTTCGACGTGACGACCCTGTACTTCGAGACCGACAAGGCCGACGGTTTCCGCGAGCCAGGCTTCTCGAAGGAAAGACGCCTGGAGCCGCAGATCACGGTAGGGCTGCTCACCGACGAGACCGGGTTCCCTCTACGGGCCGAGGCCTTTGAGGGCAACAAGGCCGAGACCGCCACCATGATCCCGACGATCAACGACTTCATGAACGCCTACAACCTCGACGACGTGGTGGTCGTCGCCGACGCCGGGATGATCGGCGCCGCCAACAAGCAGGCCCTGGAGGCAGCCGGCCTGTCTTACGTGCTGGGCTCACGCACCTCACGCGTCCCCCACGTGATCAGCTCCTGGCACGACAGCCACCCCGACCAGGACGTCCCCGACGGGCTGACCCTGACCCAGCCCTGGCCCGCCGGAGCCAGCGACCAGCGCCGTGACGAGACCATCTGCTACCGCTACAGCGCCGACAGGGCCCGACGCACGCTACACGGGATCGACACCCAGGTCGCCAAGGCCGAGAAAGCCGTCGCAGGAAAGATCCCCGTCAAACGCAACCGCTTCGTGCACCTGTCCGGCGCCACCAGGAGCATCAACCGCGACCTGGAGACACGGGCCCGGACCCTGGCCGGGTGGAAGGGATACGTCACCAACCTGCCCAACCCCGACCCCGAGACGGTCATCGGTGCCTACCACCGCCTGTACAACATCGAGAAGTCCTTCCGCATGTCCAAGTCCGACCTGAGAGCACGCCCCATCTACCACCACCTGCGCCAGTCCATCGAGGCCCACCTGACCATCGTCACCGCCGCCCTGGCCATGGCCCGATGGCTGGAGAACACCACCGGCTGGTCCATCAGACGCCTGATCACCACCGCCCGCCGCTACCGCACCATCACCATCAACATCACCGGACACACCCTCACAGCCGCCGACCCACTCCCACCCGACCTCATCCAAGCCCTCAACAACATCCACCACGACACTAAATGAGCCAACTCAGGAGACGACTGGGCGTCACTCCGGGCGCCGCATGCAGCAAGAACCATCGGGGCAGCAACCGAGACGAGCGCAGGAGGGAGCATCCTCCGAGAAACGAGCATGCGACCTTCCTAAGCCGAACAATGAGGCAACCTTCGACTGGGTAGCCTACTTGACTTCTGCATGATAGGTAAGTCGACTGAGAGAAGGCATTCTCACGGCCGCCAGACAACAACAGTTCTTAACGCGGCGCCCCTCGGATAACAAGCCACCCGCGTCCTAGAGGGCGCTCCAGGACGAGAGTCGCATCAGGAAATGCATCGGTAGACCATGGATTGTTAATGCCATCAAGATCGACGTCTTTTAAAGCACCAACTTTTTTAGTTTTCTTCGGAAATACTTCAATGCGGTCACCGCGAACCACCGTATTGTCGGTGACGTAGGTGCGAATACTGGGATCCGACGCAGTGAATGCAATGACATACCCCCACCCTCCGGGGAAGCTCTCTGCGAATCTGGTCGCTGGCGAAACGGACGTTACTTGAGCCCCTTCCGGCAGGCTATGACCTTCACCAATACTAAGGATCTCATTCAAGTATGCCACGTCGGCCGGATAGGGCGCCCCCTCCTGATGATTACTCGGCAGGAGGGAAGTAGATGGCCCTGCAGCACCCCTATCCGATCGAGCGAATGCGCATGCACTGACCACCGTCGCCAATGCGCAACTAACTGCAATCAGTCCCAATATTCTAGCTCGGCTTGGGTTCATAATCACCACTCTTACCTCGAACCGAAGACTCCCCAACCAGATCATACTCCTGAGCGAGCCCTGTCTGATGAAGTTCTTGCAACTGCTTGTCCGTGACCTTCATACCAAGAATCTCAGTGGCCTTGTTGCCGTCCCAGTTGTAACGGTCCGCCACGTGAACCTGGTAGTCGCACGTGTAGTGGCCGTTCGGATGCTCGGGCGAAGGTGGATATACAGTAATTGTTCCCTCGGTAGCATACTGGTATCCACCCGTTGCCAAGAACCAGTTTTTGTCTTCGTCTTCGGCAGCGTACTCGCTACGCCAATGTGTGTTAAAAGGGTAGGTAACCGGCCCAGTCGCTCCCGATTTCTCGTATTCACTCTGGGCTTTATTCGCCATTTCTTCGACGCGACTCTCTGTTGAATCTGGAAGATCAGGGAGGTCATTGAGCATTTTGTCGACATTAATGTTCTGCGGGGTCCCCGTGTTCTCCAGGTAGTGGTGGAGGTTCTTTGATGCGTCCGGCCACGCATCCCCACACGCGTCAGCCGCAACGTTTGCGAGTTCGTGGGTCACATAGTGATGCCATTCTGGTTTTTTCTTTCCATGCTCTCCTGAACCCTCATGGTCGGTGTCGCCGGAGTACTGCCAGGGCTTGACTCCTGGCATGTCCGCACGTGTTCCTGGGACGCCTTCTCCGAGCCAGTCATCCTCGCTGTTCACGCCCCCGCCAATACTGCCCTGCTTTCCGTCATCAGATCTACGGCCTTCACGGGAAGCGCGTGGCGCTACGCCACGCCCCTCTTCTGCACGGTTGGGTTTCGGCTTGTTCGGGTCAGGCGGAGTCGGTGAAGGCCCCGGCTGACGATTGGGAGTCGCGGCTGTGGTCAGGGCGGCGGCGTAGGCGTGGTCGACCTGGTTAGCCTGGGCCAGGGTGGCGGCCACCATGGCTTTGAGCTCGGCAACCTGCCCGGCGACCTTGGCGGCTTCGGCCGCCGAGTCTCCGCCGTCACCACCCGCACTGTCACCACCGACACTATTGCCGCTGGAGCCCTCGAACAGATTCATCTGAACGTCGGGACTGGCGCTGACACTCCCATCATCGGCAAGCACCACCGCCGGATGCTCCGCAGCGTAGTCCTGGCAGGCCAGCACGCTTCTGCGCACCATCGCCACCCCGTCGCACGCGTCCCACGTGGCCCGGTGCATGCTGCGGACCCGGCCGATGAGCTCACCGTGGGAGGCCTCGCAGCGCCCCAGCGCTCCACAGGCCGCGCTGACGCTGGGTGCCTCGGAGACGACACCGGTCCGCGCCGACTGCGCCTCGCCCCTGATCGAGGTCAGCGCTCCCGTCGCCACGCCCAAGGACTCGGCGGCCTGCGCCAACGGCTCAGGATTCCACCGGCACACATCACTCCAGGTAGCCATTACTCACTCCAGCCCCGCCAGTGACGCAGTGCGCCTACCCCGGCCGGGACCGGGCCCAGTGGATACCAGCGCCTGAGCCCCACTGGACACGCCCTGGTCATTGGCCTGATGAACCGCCGCTAGGGGCGCGCACACCGTCCAGTGATGACGACAACGCCGCCAAGTCACCCCACACCAGGTGAAGATCCGCCACCAGCAGCACCTCCAGAATCAAGCATTATCGGACGACCAACCTCTCCGGCGCCGGACGAACGGGAACCTGAGCTCGCTCCACGACCCCCCGGAGAACACTTCGTGACTTTATCGTGATAATCAGCAACGAACGTTCAGAACTGCCTACCGTTTCCGGATCCCCTCATCCCGGGTTCCCAACCCGGGCGCGTCCTCCACGCGACACGATCGCGACGTACCGGGACCGGAGCCGAATGACTCCTCCGCGGTGATTCAGGGCCCCTCCGGCTCCACCTCGCAGGGGCCGGCAGCAACCTGCCACAATGAGCGGCATGGTCGATCTCTCCACCGTCTCCCCCGCCATCGCCCTGGGCCCACTGGACGGCCGCTACCGCGCCGTCGCCGCCCCACTGGTCAACCACCTCTCCGAGGCCGCCCTCAACCGTGCCCGCCTGCAGGTCGAGGTCGAGTGGCTCATCCACCTCACCGACGGCGGCGTCCTGCCCGGCGCCCCCCACCTGAGCGAGACGGAGAAGAACTACCTGCGCGGCGTCGTCGAGGACTTCGGGGCCGAGGCAATCGCCGAGCTCGGTGCCATCGAGGCCGAGACCCGCCACGACGTCAAGGCCGTCGAGTACCTGCTCAAGCGGCGCCTGGCCGCGGCCACCCAGGCCCACGGCGTCGTCGGCGCCGACAGCGGCCCCACCGTGCTGCCCGAGGTCGGCGAAATCGTCCACATCTTCTGCACCAGCGAGGACATCAACAACCTCTCCTACGCCCTGACCATCCGCGCCGCCGTCGAGCAGGTCTGGCTGCCGGCCGCCCGCGGGCTGGTCGAGGACCTGGCCGCCATGGCCCACGAGTACGCCGACGCCGCCATGCTGGCGCGCACGCACGGCCAGCCGGCCACCCCCACGACGCTCGGCAAGGAGCTGGCGGTCCTGGCCTACCGGCTGCGCCGCCAGGTGCGCCGCGTCGAGGCCACCGAGTACCTGGGCAAGATCAACGGCGCCACCGGCACCTTCGGCGCGCACGTCGTCTCCGTGCCTGGCGCCGACTGGCAGGCCGTGGGCCGCGGCTTCGTGGAGCACCTGGGCCTGACCTGGAACCCGCTGACCACGCAGATCGAGTCTCACGACTGGCAGGCCGAGCTCTACTCCGACGTCGCCCGCTTCAACCGGATCGCCCACAACCTGGCCACGGACGTGTGGACCTACATCTCGCTGGGCTACTTCCACCAGCGCCTGAGCGCACAGGGCTCCACCGGCTCGTCGACCATGCCGCACAAGGTCAACCCGATCCGCTTCGAGAACGGCGAGGCCAACCTGGAGATCTCCTGCTCGCTGCTGGACACGCTGGCCGCCACCCTTGTCACCTCCCGCCTCCAGCGTGACCTCACCGACTCCACCACGCAGCGCAACGTGGGCGTGGCCCTGGGGCACTCGCTGCTGGCCGTGGACAACATCCGCCGGGGCTTGGCCGGGCTCGACGTCGACCGCGCCCGCCTGGAGGAGGACCTGGAGGCGACCTGGGAGGTGCTCGGCGAGCCCGTCCAGCAGGCGATGCGGGCGGCCGCCGTCGCAGGGGCGACGGGCATGGCCGACCCCTACGAGCGCCTCAAGGAGCTCACCCGCGGCAAGAAGGTCACGCCCGAGGGTATGCGCGAGTTCATCTCCGGGCTCGGCATGCCCGACGACGTCGAGGCGCGGCTGCTGGCCCTGACGCCCGCCACCTATACGGGCCTGGCCGCCGAGCTCGTCTCCCACCTGGACGACTGAAGGCCCGCAAGCAGATCAGACCGGGAACCGCCGGCCGGCCCGCGCACGACCCCCGACCCTCGCCGGGGCGAGGGTCAAGTTCGCTCAGAGCCTCAGCCCGACTATCAGACCTAGCACCACCCAAACTGCGCGGGGGGTTCGGAACCACTGGGCAGGGGTTGTGCGTACTGCACGAGGGCCGGCCTACTGTGTTGTCTCATGACTTCTGAGAGCTTCGGATGTCATGACATCTGAGACACTGGTTGGGCGGCATGCCGGAAGACCGTGCGGTACGCACCACGCCTGTCCAGCTCAGCCCCGCCCTCGTGCACATCGGCCGACTCGGCGCGGGAAAGGGCCCGGGCCCGGAACTGGGCGTTAACCATGACCCCCTGACCCCACACAGGTGCCAGAAGGGGCTAGGCAGGGAGGGCAAGACCGGCCCCAGGACGAGGACCTCCGGCCCCGCCCCCACGACCCCGCGGCGTCAGTCCCGCCAGCAGCCCAGTGTCCACCGCGCTGACATCAACGATCCCGCCATCGAAGCACCCGGTGAGGATCGTTGAAATGCTGCAGTATTTCCTCGACGTGCAGCGCCGATGTGGAGCTGATGTCAGCACCATGGACACCGACACCCGTCACGCCTCTTCCCTTCTGCCCCACCCTTGCCTTCCGGACCACCAGCCTGCCCCGGGCTCCCAGGGGGTCGGCAAGGTCGGTGGGTGAGGGTGTCTGAGCCGCTTTGATGGGGGTGGTGTGTCGCTGGGACGGGGGCCGCGGGCCCCGTAGGGACGATGAGTGGTGTCTAGTTGTACTTCCCTGTGAGGTTGTGAACGCGGCTGGCGGGGGTTTGGCCGTCCAGGGCGGTGTGGGGTCGGTGGTGGTTGTAGTGGTGGAGCCAGGTCTGGTAGGCGGCCTCGCGCTGGGTCTGGCTGGTGTAGGTGTGAGCGTAGGCCCACTCATGGGTCAGAGTACGGTTAAAGCGCTCGACCTTGCCGCCTGTCTGGGGCCGGTAGGGGCGGGTGTAGCGGTGCTTGACGCCGGCTGCGGACAGGACCTGGTTAAAGGGCCCGTGAGCGGTAGCAGGCCCCGTTATCGGTCATGACAGCCTGGACGGTGACGCCCAGGTCCTTGAAGAACGCGTTGGCGCGCTGAAAGAACCCGGCAGCGGTCTCCTTGCGCTCATCATCGAGGATCTCGGAGTAGACCAGGCGCGAGTAGTCGTCTATCGCGTGGTGGATGTACCGATAGCCTCCCACCGGGCTACCCCGACGGCGGGTGCGGGTCTTGGCGCGGTCCGCGGCCAGGGCGGGAGCTGAGCCCCGTCCGTGAGCGCGCCAGCCCCCCGCCGTCGAGCGTGTTCAATGGTTTGTGTAGGCCCCTCCGTTGGAAGGACTGACACTGATGACTGCTACTGATGATGACAACAGGGCTCCTGCTGGTGGGCGGGATGTGGTTGACCAGCTGCGCTCGGCTGGGGCTCTGGATGGCTTGTTTGAGCAGATTGATTCCGGGCAGGTGAGCATGACCGGGGCTGATGGCCTGCTGCCTGCTCTGGTCAAGGAGGCTCTGGAGAGGGGGCTGGCCGCTTGGCTTGAGCGAGCACCTTGGCTATGAAAAGGGCGAGTCGACCGCCCAGGCGCGCGGCAACGCCAGGAACGGGACCACGCCCAAGACGGTGGACTCTGAGGTGGGGCCCTTCGAGACCTGTGGTGCCTCGGGACCGGGCCGGGACCTTCACGCCGCGCCTGGTGCGTAAGGGCCAGCGTCGTCTGGACGGCCTGGATGCGATGATCATCAGCTTGTATGCCGGTGGAATTGAGAAGTGCGCGACATCCAGCACCACCTGGCCTCCACGCTCAGTGTGGAGCTGTCCGCGGGGACCATTTCGAGGACCCGCCGACGCGGTAGCCGATGCTGTCCTGGAGTGGCAGCGCCGCCCGCTGGAGGAGTTCTACCCGGTGATCTACCTCGACGCGATCCGGGCCGATGGTCCGCGTCAATCACCGGGTCGCCTCCCGCTCGGCCCATATCGCGGTCGGGGTGGACATGGACGGGATCAAGCACGTGCTGGGGATCTGGGTCCAGGCCGAGGAAGGAGCCTCCTTCTGGGCGCATGTGTGCGCCGAGCTGGCCAACAGAGGCGTGAGCGACGTGCTGATCGTGTGCTGCGACGGGCTGACGGGCCTGCCCGAGGCGATCGAGGCGACCTGGCCCCAGGCGACGGTCCAGACCTGCGTGGTCCACCTGATCCGGGCCTCGATGCGGTTCGTGTCCTACGGGGACCGCAAGAAGGTCGCCGCCGCTCTCAAACCCATCTACACCGCCCCGAGCCAGGAGGCCGCTTGGCAAGCCCTGACCGACTTCTCTGAGTCCGATCTGGGGGTCAAGTACCCCCAGACGGCGGCGACCTGGGAGCGGGCCTGGGAAAGGTTCATCCCGTTCCTGGACTTCCCGCCGATGCTCAGGCGCGTCATCTACACCACCAACAGCATCGAGTCGCTGAACTACCAGCTGCGCAAGGTCACCAAGAACCGCGGCCACTTCCCCAGTGATGAGGCGGTGGTCAAGCTGCTGTGGCTGGCGATCTGCGACATCGAGGACAAACGAGCCCGAGAACGCGACAAGGAGAAAGGACTGCCAGCATCCAAGCGCAAAGCCAAGGGCAAGCTCGTCGAAGGACAGATCACCACCGACTGGAACAAGGCCCTGGCCCAGCTCACCACCACCTACCCCAACCGAATCAACCCCTAC
This sequence comes from Actinomyces viscosus, assembly GCF_900637975.1. Classification (NCBI taxonomy): domain Bacteria; kingdom Bacillati; phylum Actinomycetota; class Actinomycetes; order Actinomycetales; family Actinomycetaceae; genus Actinomyces; species Actinomyces viscosus. The sequence continues at coordinate 2,521,183 of NZ_LR134477.1, forward strand.
CTGTAAACCGCTTACACAGAAAACTGGACAGGCCCGATCGTCCTCCTTCTCGGCCTCGAAATAGAGGGTGGTCACGTCGTACAGGCACAGCGCCAGACCCCCACCAGTGTTGGTGACGTGCTCGAACAAGGCCCCAGAGATGCTCTCACGGTAGCCCCGCTCAACGCAGCGCCCCAGGGAGCGGAACAAGGTCCGCACGGTGACCGGCTCCAGGCCCAGGTCACTGAGCACCCGGGGGACCTGGGCCTTGGAGGTCGGCTCGATCAGACGAGCGGCGACCATCTGCTCAAAGGCCCGATCACCCCCAGTGGCGTCCCTCAGCCCCAGACGGGTGTAGGAGTCGTGCAGGACCTCCCACAACAACCTGGAGTGCTTGGACTCCACCGTGGTCCTGGCCAGATTGGTGTGTCCCGGTGCCGGTTCCAGGGACTCCAGGTCCAGCAGCCCCTGGCCCTGCCAGGCGGCGATCCTCTGCCGACCGGCCTCCAGCAGGGCCTCCAGCTCCGTCTCGTCGTGGGCTGAGCCCAGGTGCTCCACGATCCGGCGCACACCACCGGACTTGGACACGATCTGAACGGCCGTGGCCCCTGAGGCTGTCCTGACCTTGCGCACAAACGGGCTCCACCAGCCCACCATACGGGCTCTTAGTGCCCCACCACCAGACCCCGACGAGACTCATGAAGGATGCCCGCGTAAGAGGCTCGGTGCCTCATGTAGGACTGCCCGCGAAGCTCGTGGACCGTGGTGGGCATGGGAAGTGGGTTGTCGATGCAGGCCAGGGCCGAGATCACGGGAAAGTACGCCAGGGTGTACACGAGGGCGTCGAAGAAGGACAAGGGACGGATCCTTGATGAGGTCTGCGCAGTCACTGGCTGGAGTCGGGACAACGCGCGCCGACGCCTGGTGGCCGCAGCCAAGCGCCCACCGGGTCGCCGAAAGTCGGCGGAGCGAAGGGCTAGAGCCCGCAGGTACTCCTACGACGCCTTGAAGGTGCTCCAGCGAGTGTGGGCCGCCAGCGGCGGGCAGTGCGGCAAGTACCTCAAGGAGTCCATGCCGCTGCTGCTGGACCTGCTGGAGGCGAGCGGTGAGCTCGACGACGAGCCGCGCTACACCCCAGCCGTCAGAGACGAGCTGGTGGCCATGAGCGCGGCGACCATTGACCGCTACCTCGCCCCGGTGCGGGCTACCGAGCAGCTGCGGGGCAAGTCGACGACCAAGGCCGGTCCGTTGCTGCGCAGCTCCATCAAGATCCGCAAGGCCGGTGACGAGATCGAGGCTGAGCCTGGGTTCTTCGAGGTCGACACCGTCGCCCACTGCGGGCCGACCCTCAAAGGAGAGTTCACCCGGACTGTGAACATGACCGACGCGCTCACGGGGTGGACCTTCACTCGCTCAATCCGAAACAACGCTGAGAAGCACATCATCTCCGCCCTGGACGCCGCCGTGGGATGCGTCCCGTTCCCCGTTTTGGGCATGGACTTCGATAACGGCTCAGAGTTCATCAACCACAGCGTGGTGCGCTGGGCCGGGGACTTGGACATCTACTTCACCCGCTCACGCCCCTACAGGAAGAACGACCAGGCCACCATCGAGTCGAAGAACAACCACCTGGTGCGCCGCTACGCCTTCTACTACCGCTACGACACCAGCGAGGAGCGCGAGGTCCTGGGCCGTCTCTGGGAGCAGGTCAACGTCAAGCTCAACTTCCTGACCCCCACCCGCAAGCCCATCGGATGGGGCACCGATAAGGCCGGCAGGCGCAAGCGCCTCTACGACGCTCCTCGTACCCCACTGGACCGGCTGCTGGACACCAGCGCCCTGACCAAGGCCCAGAAGACTGACCTGGTCTCGTACCGCAACCAGCTCAACCCCGCCTCTATCACCCGCCGCATCATCGAGCTCCAGGACGTTCTCATCCGCCTGGCCAAGGACAAGACCGACCAGCTCTACCTCGCCCAGATCCCAAGCATCCTGCCCGACGTCCACAAAGGCGTACGAGTCAGGAAAGCCTCCTAACCACCCCTCAACCTGGCGGGCATTCCTACATGAGGCACCGAAGACACTTCGCGGGCACCTTGACATGAGGCACCCCGGACACTAACACCCTGACACACGTCAGCATGGATTGTTACGACATATATAGCGGCTCTTCGTGTTTGAGGGTGTGGTAGGCGGGGCCTGTCGTCGGGTTTAGGTGGTTGCTGTTAGGTGGTCTTTGAGGCGTCCGGCGTGGATGAGGCTGCGGATGGTGTAGCTGGCCAGGTTGCGGAAGCCCAGGGCGATGCCGCGTAGGTGCTCCAGGCGTCCGTTGATCGCTTGGCGTGGGGCCGTTGGAGGTACGGGGGCAGTCGAAGTAGGCCAGGATGTCCTGGCTGCGGCTGGTCAGGGTTCTGGCCAGGGTCTGGATCTCCTCCAGCTCGTTGGGGATGGCCTGCCTCAGGGAGTCGATGAGCCGTTGCATCAGGTACTTTCCCAGGCCCGGGTCCTCGGTGCGGTAGGCCTGGATCAGGCGCTGGTAGACACCCCAGGAGGCCTTCACCGCAGCGTGGTGCTCGCCGGCGAGCAGAACCTCGAGACGCCTGGCCTGGGTGTCGATGAGCAGGTTGGCTCCGGTGTGCAGGGTGCGCCTGGGCGAAGGGCAGGCTCGATCAGAGCCTCAGCCCGACTATCAGACCTGACACCACCCGAACTGCACGAGGGTCGGGATCCACGGGCAGAGGGTCGGGTGTACTCCACAGAGTCCGGGGGTTCGTGCAGTACGCACAACCCCCGACCAATACACCCCCACCCTCGTGCAGTAGGCCGCTCTGAAGAAGACCCGGCTCAGATCATCATCGAAACACGACCTCTGGGGCCCCTGCGCGAGCGCCGGAAGGGGTCAGGCAGGGACCGGTGGGTGCCCCCGAGGTGAGAGAACCTGGATGCGCCGCCAAGACCCTGGCGGACTCACTCCCCGCACAGCCAAGTGTCCACAGCGCTGACATCAGCGCGCCAGCCGTCGAAGCGCCTGACACAGAACGTTGGAATCCCGGGGTTTCTTCTCAGGCTGGGAGGTCAGCGCAGTGTTGATGTCAGCACCGTGGACACTTCCAGTCCTTCATCGACACTCATGGCCGCTCATCGACACTTTCGGGCCCTTCATGAACACCTTCATCGACACTTAATGGACACTTTCGGGCCCTTCATCGACCTGACTTGGCTCATTGCGGGGTGGTTGGGTCGCTGGGGGTGTGGTTGTGGTTGGGATTGTGCGGGTTGCGTGGGTGGGGGTGCGCACTAACGTGGGGGTATGAGTCCGTACGTTCGCGCGGTCAGGACGGCGTCGGGGGCCCGTGCGGTGCAGATCGTGTACTCCTCCCGCAAAGGAGCCCGCAGCATCGAGCACATCGGCTCAGCCCATGACGATGCTGAGCTGGCGGCGCTTAAGGAGGTCGCCAGGCAGCGTCTCAACGCTGGCCAGCTCGGCCTTGACCTGCCGGGCCTGAACGGTGCGGACGTCGGGGGAAAGGGACCGCAGGCGCTGGCTGGGGCCGGGCGCGTAGCGCCGATCACCTCCAACCGGATGGGAGTGCTCCTGGAGACGCTGGAAGCGGCTTGGAAGGCAGTGGGCCTGGACGGGCTCGGTGGTGCTGACGAGGTCTTCCGCCAGCTCGTTACCGCCAGGCTGATCGAGCCGACCAGCAAGCAGGACTCCCTGCGGGTCCTGGCCGAGGCAGGTCTGACGCCGGTGTCCTACGCCACGGTCAAGCGTCATCTGCCCCGCTACGCCGCTGAGGAGTTCACCCGGGGCCTGTCGCGCCTGCTGGCCGGACGCGCCCGCATCGACCGGGCCTCGCTGGTCCTGTTCGACGTGACGACCCTGTACTTCGAGACCGACAAGGCCGACGGTTTCCGCGAGCCAGGCTTCTCGAAGGAAAGACGCCTGGAGCCGCAGATCACGGTAGGGCTGCTCACCGACGAGACCGGGTTCCCTCTACGGGCCGAGGCCTTTGAGGGCAACAAGGCCGAGACCGCCACCATGATCCCGACGATCAACGACTTCATGAACGCCTACAACCTCGACGACGTGGTGGTCGTCGCCGACGCCGGGATGATCGGCGCCGCCAACAAGCAGGCCCTGGAGGCAGCCGGCCTGTCTTACGTGCTGGGCTCACGCACCTCACGCGTCCCCCACGTGATCAGCTCCTGGCACGACAGCCACCCCGACCAGGACGTCCCCGACGGGCTGACCCTGACCCAGCCCTGGCCCGCCGGAGCCAGCGACCAGCGCCGTGACGAGACCATCTGCTACCGCTACAGCGCCGACAGGGCCCGACGCACGCTACACGGGATCGACACCCAGGTCGCCAAGGCCGAGAAAGCCGTCGCAGGAAAGATCCCCGTCAAACGCAACCGCTTCGTGCACCTGTCCGGCGCCACCAGGAGCATCAACCGCGACCTGGAGACACGGGCCCGGACCCTGGCCGGGTGGAAGGGATACGTCACCAACCTGCCCAACCCCGACCCCGAGACGGTCATCGGTGCCTACCACCGCCTGTACAACATCGAGAAGTCCTTCCGCATGTCCAAGTCCGACCTGAGAGCACGCCCCATCTACCACCACCTGCGCCAGTCCATCGAGGCCCACCTGACCATCGTCACCGCCGCCCTGGCCATGGCCCGATGGCTGGAGAACACCACCGGCTGGTCCATCAGACGCCTGATCACCACCGCCCGCCGCTACCGCACCATCACCATCAACATCACCGGACACACCCTCACAGCCGCCGACCCACTCCCACCCGACCTCATCCAAGCCCTCAACAACATCCACCACGACACTAAATGAGCCAACTCAGGCAGTGTTGATGTCAGCACCGTGGACACTTCCAGTCCTTCATCGACACTCATGGCCGCTCATCGACACTTTCGGGCCCTTCATGAACACCTTCATCGACACTTAATGGACACTTTCGGGCCCTTCATCGACAATCAGGGCCCTCCTCGTGGACACTTCGGCGCGTTTCGAGGTTCAGGGGGCCAGGCGGCGCCCAGCTACCCGGCGGCGACCGAGGCCTGTGCCGGGGGCACGGCGCCCCCGGTCAGGAGCTGGCGGGCGCACAGCCCGGCGATACACTCCTCGGCCGGGTTGAGGCCAAGCCGGTTGACGTCGATGTGCAGCAGGTCCAGGGCCCGACGCCCGCCGGTGCCCGCACCCATGACACCAATGGCGCGCCCGGCGTCGTCGGCCAGCTCCCCCACGGCCGCAGCCGCCTGGCTCCAGGACGGGATCTCATCGAACTGGAACTCGATGACCTCCAGCAGCTGCTGAACGATCGGCCCCAGGGCGCTGCCGTCACGCAGGTGCGCGGGAAGCCGCGAACCCCACATCCGCAGGTGCGCGGAGAGCAGCTCAGCCTCGGGCAGCGGCGCGCTACGAGCCGCCAGCGCCAGGAACCGCGCCGCCAAGGCCGCCCGCGGTACTGGGCGCGGGATCTGCCAGACCTGGTGGTCCAGGCACCACCGGCTGGAGACGTAGAAGTGCCGCTCAGCCTCCTCCACGCCGGCCACACCCCCGTACTTGTCGTACTCGGGGCCGTAGACACCGAAGGCGATACCGGGCCGACTGGCGCCGATACCGCCGGTCAACGGGTCGGAGACGAGGCGCTCGACCGTGCGCACCTCGGCCCGCCGGGCGATGGCGTCGAGCTCGCGCATACTCGCGTAAGCCTCATCCAGGACACCCTCGACGGCCTTGAGCCGCAGCCGGACGTGGTGCCCGCGCAGGTCGACGAAGCGCAGGAAGTGCGCCGAGCGAATGTCCCACTGGCCGCGGGCCCGAGCCAGCCACTGGCCGATCTCGGGCAGCAGCTCGTCAGTGTCGTCCCCGCCGGCGCAGTAGATCCTCGCGTACAGCCAGCCGACGTCCTCGGCCTGGTTGACCAGCGCCGATCCCCGCTGACGCACCGAGCTGTGCTGGGCGCGCAGGCTGCCGAAATCGGCGGCGGCCATCTCCAGGGGCTGGATCCCCGGAATCGAGGCCCCCACCTGCGGGGTGGCGCCCCCGCCGCGACCGTCCGGGCCGCCCTGCCCGGACTGCCCGACCTGCTCAGCCTGCTCGCCTGCCCGGGCGCGCCCGCCCAGCCAGCGCAGGCGCCGGGAGCGGGTGAGCCGGCTGGGCTGGTTGCGCTGCTCGCGCCGGCTGGAGTGGGCGTCGTCATGCGTGCTCATGCCATGCCTCCCAGGTTCTTGGGCCACTGGAGCCCCACCAGGTACTCGGCCACCGTCGGCTCTCCGTCCCGCGTGAGCCCCAGGGCCTCACCGCGGGCCGGGAGGGCCTCGACGAAGCTGATGTGTGCGGCACCGGGATCGATCCAGCCCCGCAGCGCCAGCAGCGAGACCGGTGAGGACAGGTCCACGTAGCGAGGCTTGTGCTGGTCGAAGGTGGCGCCCTGGGAGGGCATGTGCTGGTGGACGAACACCTCCACCGGTATCCCCCACTGCTTGCGCAGGTCGTCCATGTGCAGCAGGGTCGTGGTCAGGTCGCGGTCCATGAGCGGGGCGATCTGGGAGGCGGGGAAGGTCCAGGACTCGCGGCGGGTCACCAGGCGCCCGGCCACGGCCCGCTCGGAGTGCAGGACCTCGTCGGGCAGGGGCCCCTTCAGGTCCCGACGACGGCTGGTCCAGTGGTCCGCGAACGGAGGCAGCCGGGACCACGGGTCGCTCAGCAGCACCAGCCAGGACAGGTAGCCGCCCAGGAGGTACTGGGGGGTCAGGCCCAGGTAGGCCACCCCCACGGGCCCGGCGTCGTCGGCCAGGAACAGGGTGCTCGTGGACGGGTCGTGGACGAGCCGCAGGGAGCTGAGGGGGACCGCCTCCGGCGCCCCCGGCTCACCGGGCAGACCCAGCGGCGGCAGGAGCCCGCAGGCGACGGCCTGGCCGGTGTTGCACTCGGTGCTGGCCTGGATCTCCAGGACCCGCTCGGTGCCCCAGGCGGTACGGATCCGCGAGGCCAGGCGCTCCCGGAAGCCGGAGCCCAGGAGCCGGTGGAAGCGGGCCTGGAGGGAACCGTTGGCGTTGGTGAAGGCGTTGACGACCGTGAGCCCCCCGCCGGCGGCGTAGGTCCGGGCGCTGGGGGCCACGGGCTGGAGGAAGGCGCCCAGGTGCCGCGGCGAGCCGGAGATCCCACCGGACAGGGCGGCGCGCTCGGCGTTAGGCCCGGCGGCGTAGTCGAGCCCGGCGGCGCGCAGCATCTCCTCGTCGCCGTCGGGGGCGTGGCCCAGGGTCATGAAGAAGGCCAGCGGGTCCTTGCACACCCCGCCGTTTCCGAACAGTGAGACGAAGCGGGCCACCATGAGGTCGTAGATGTGGGAGCGGGCCACCCAGGGGTCGGCGAGCTCGGCCAGGGTCTGCACGTCCTGGGAGAAGGGGGCGTCCTCGAGCGGATCGGGCCAGCTGCGGGCGGACTCGCGGTCCTCATAGAGGAAGCCGCTGGGCCGCTCGCCGAGCTCGCCGGCGGGGAAGACGCGCTCGGCCAGGCGCACCGTACGGTTGAGGAGCTCGGCGCGCGTGGGCCCGTCGGCAGCGCCGACGGCCTCGTCGAGCCGAGCCAGCCAGGCCAGGTCCTTGCCCCACTGACGCTGCTGGTCCGGTGAGAGCATGGCGGCCAGCAACGGAAAGGGGTTCTCCCCACGGTACCAGGGCACGCGCGGCACGACGGCGCCCGAGGCCAGCAGCCGCTCCAGGCGCAGGCGCGGGTCGGCACCGCCCACGCGCTCGCAGGCGTCGCGCACGCTGAGCACGGTGTGCATGCCGCCGCCGGTCAGGGCGTCGTGGGCCTCCTGGAGCCAGCGGGCGGGCTGGACGGTCTCCTGGCGGAAGACCATGCCGTTGCCGTACTCGTGCTCGCCGACGACGGTCAGCATCTCCGCCTCGTCCTCGCCGGGCGGGAACTGCCCGTAGGCGCCGGCCGAGCCTCGGCCAGGGGCGCTGACGGCCCGACGCACGGGGGCGGGCTCGAGGTGGAGGGCGCCGTCGGGGGCCAGGTCCTGGGCGGTGACGCTCAGGATGCGGTAGGCCAGGTGGGTCGCCACCATGCGGTGGCTGCGCCCGGCGGATGGCTGTCCCGCCTCGTTGACGGTGGTCAGTCCCGAGAAGGGGCTGGTCTTGAGGGCCGCCCGGGTGGCCAAGGTGTAGAGGGTGCGCAGCACGCGGGGGTCATCCATCCTGCGGCCGCGGGAGGCCAGGGTGGACACGAGGGCCGGGGCGGCGATCGCCAGGGCCTCCTGGTAACCGGGCTCGTCGAGGCCGGCCGCCAGCAGCTCACGGCTGCGGTCCAGGTCGACGTCGACGAGAACGGCCAGGCGCCCGCGGGTCTCCTCCTTGCGGGCCACCAGGGCGTCCCAGCGCTCCAGCAGGGCCCCGACCTCGCCCGGCAGGGCCGCCAGCACCTCGGCGGACAGGCCGGTGGCGCGCCCCTGGAAGACCCGGCGCTTGGCCCGCAGAACCAGGCGGCGCTCGGTCTTGGCCAAGGTGGGGATGAGCTCGTAGAGCGGGTCGAGCAGCTGGTTCGCGGCGCCGTCGAGCACCTCGTCGAGCCGGCGCAGGTACTCCAGGGTGCCGGTCACCGCGGCGCTGGTCTCGGGGACGGCCCGCACGGGCAGTCCTCCCAGGCGCACGAGGGTCGGCAGCGCCACGGCGGGCTGGTCCAGGGCCGGGGGCTCCGGGGCGGGTGCCGTCACCGTCTGCGGTGCGGCTGGGGACGGAGCGGATGGGACGGGCTCCCCGGGGGTCACGGCGGATGTGGGCTGCGGCTGTGGCTGTCGGGATGGGGAGGCACCGGCACGGGACAGAACCGGCTGCGTCATAGGAGGAAACCTTTCACGAGGGCGTACAGCCAGTAGCCTATCCATACAATGCTCATCACGAAGGCCAGGAGGCCGAGGAGACTGCACAGAAGCCCGTAGATGAAGTAGCCCCAGCGCACTGCGGGACGCATGATGGCCAGGCCCGGCGGCAGGGGCTGGCGCGACAGGACGCAGCGCAGGACGAACATGGAGCGCCCCCGCAGGTTGACCGAGCCGGTGGCCGCCTCGGCCGCGGCGACGCCGTCGGACTGGGTGAGGGGGTTGAGGTTGGTGACGAGCATCGTGAGCTGGAAGGCGCACAGGGTCAGGGCCACCTGGCGCACCATTCCCGAGGAGGCCCAGGCGACGGCCGCCTCCAGGCCGCACACGACGCCGTCGGAGAAGATGCCGGCCAGGGCCAGCATGGTCAGCCCGCGCCGGGAGCGCACCCGGTAGGAGTCGGTGCGGTCGACGTAGGCGATGGGGACCACCCAGAACATGAGCGCCACCCCCAGCCCGCGGATGGGGGTGCCCAGGTAGCCGGCGACGATGGCGTGCCAGGACTCGTGCAGCAGGATGCTCACCAGCTGGATCGCCACTGCCGTCACCACCACGAGGGCACCCGGGCGGGGGCCTCCGGCCAGGGAGCTCAGTGCCATGGCCCCGGCCGCGTACCCGCAGACGGCCAGCGCCAGGAAGACCCAGCTGAGCGCGCGGGCCGGGAGGTGCTGGAGCAGGGTGACGACGGGGGCGACGATCCGGTGGTACTTGCGGGCGATGATGATACGGGGCAGCCACCACCCCCCGCTGCGGCGGGGCTGCTCGACCTTGAGGTGGCGGGCCTGACGGGGCTGGGCGGTGTGGCGCCCGTGGGTGCGTCTGGTGCGCACGGGGGCCGCGGGGGTGGCTGGGGCGGGCTCGCTGCCCGCCAGGAGGCTCTTGTCGCGCAGGCTGTCGACCAGGCTCGTGATGCGCCTGGCGCCGGCCTCGTCGATGTCCTGGGGCAGCTCCTCGATGATGGTCGGCAGGGAGCGCACCCCGTCGAACTGGTTCACGATGAAGGCGGCGGCCGCCCCGAGCCGGTGGTACCTGCCCGAGTCGGAGTCGAACAGCATCGGCTGGTTGTCCGTCCCGACGATCAGGCTCACGCCGTGGCGCAGGCGCGGGATCGGGCTCGTCGGGGCACTAGTGCTGCTCATCGCCGTACTCATGCTCATCGTGGGGTCATGGCTCCCTCAAGTCGGTTCGCGGGGATCCGGGATGCCGCTGGTGGCGGGCAGGAGACACCGGTCTCCTGCCCGCCGCCATGGGGTCGTCAGCAGGACGTCGTCGACGCGCTGGCCGCACAGGCCGGGCACGAGGCCGAGGCCGCGCTGGCCGGGCACGAGGCCGAGGCCGCACAGGCAGGGCAGGACGCACTGGCGTAGCTGAAGGCGCAACCCAGGGCGTTGCCCTCGGGGAGCTCCTCGACGCCGAAGTCGCTGTCGGCGAGGGTGAGATCGATCGCGCTGTTCGTCATATGCTGTTCACCTCCTTCTCTATACGCATGTTGTCGGGCAGGAGCAGGGCCTGATCGGGCCCTGGGGGTCCGGCCTGCCGGGACCGGACCCCAAACCCCGCGAACGGGGTGGTCTGTAGTGCCCTACGACACGGTATGCAGTTCTGGCTCGCCTCCGGGCCGCTCTCGCAACCGGTGGGCCGACGGCGATCACGGGTGACGCCCCGGGCTAGCCGGACGCCGGGCTCACCCCGGGGGCGTCCGCCGGGTCGGCGGCTGGACTGGTCACAGGGCCGGCCACGGTGACGGCGAACATCTGGTGGCGGCTGACGCCGTCGGAGTCCAGCAGGTGGCGCACCGCGGAGGTGGCGAAGCCGGCGAAGACCGTCCCCACCAGCCCACGGGCGACAGCGCGCAGGTGGACGGAGTAGATGAGGGCCGCGCTGCGGCTCATGGTGAAGCGGTAGCCGGCCGCCCCGCCCCAGGTGTCGGCCTGATCGAGGTTGGCGGCCACCGAGACGATGGCGCCGGCGCGGGCGAACTCCTTCTGCACCGTCATGCCCTCGATGACGCCGGCCTCCGGCAGGGGACGGACGAGGTCGACGCCGTCGAGCCGCACCCGGTAGATGCCGGGGGAGGCCCCGCGCGGACGCAGGAGGAGGACGAAGGGCTCCAGGGGGCAGTCCACCGCGTCCTGGCCCCAGGTGCGCGCGTCGTCGGCCAGGGCGTCGCGGACCATGGCCATCAGGGCCTCGGCCTCCAGCGGCTCGGTGCCGTAGCTGGTGGACGACGAGCGACGCTCGAAGGTCTGGTGCAGGTCGTAGGGGTAGGCCGCCTGAGGGCCGGGACGGAGTGCATCCGGCACCTGGCAGCCCAGCGGCGGCCGCGGACGGCGCGCGGCCAGGCCGTCGGAGGTCGGCTCACCCGGGCGGGAGTCCGACCCGTCAGAGAAACCGCTGATGAGCTCCCGCAGCGTCTCGAAGTCAGTGCGCACGGCTACCTCCCAGGTCGATGACGATGCAGACCGGTTCGCGGGCCGGGTCGGTGCCCAGCGCCCGGGCGAGCCGCCGCTCGTCCCAGCGGGCCCGGGCGCGCAGCGCCACCCCCAGGGCGTCGGCCACGAGGCGGATGACCTCGAAGGAGCAGCCGCAGTCCTGGACCGCGATCCGCAGGGCGAAGGAGAAGTACTTGCGGGCCACCTTGTCGACGTTGCCGGTCAGGACGATCCGGGCGCCGACGCCGTCGGGCACCGCGCCCTCCGGATCGGGCTGCTCGTCACCGGGGGGCGGGCCGATGAGGGCCAGGGCGTGGTCGCGCTCGATGTAGACGTAGGTGCCCGGGGCCAGCTGCCCCTCAGCAGCGCCCTCCCCGGTCTCCCCGCCACCCGGGACGAGGACGTAGGCGGTCACCGAGCCGATGTTGCCGCCGGCGGCCGTCCAGCGGCGCAGCTTGGCGCTCAGCGGGGTCCGGTCGGCGGCGTCGGCCGCTCCCTGCTGCTCGGGCTCGGCGGGCTCAGGGCCCAGCGGCTCGCGCACGCCGACCGACAGCGCCAGGATCGTGGCGAGCTCGCCCAGGGTGGGGTGGGCGACGTCGGGCTCGCTGCTGTCCTCGCTGATCGGGTGCACGACGGGCCAGGGCTGGTCGAGGCGGCTCAGGTCGGCTGGCGGGAGCGGGGTGCGCGGGCAGACCGGCCAGTCGCGGAACTCGCGCTGGAGACGCAGGTTGGAGGGCTTGTAGTGCTGCTGGTGGCCCTTGGAGTCCACGAAGGCCGCCGGCGGGATGGCCACGGACTGCTCGTAGCGGGCGCCCACGGGGGCCGACGGCGCCACCGGCACCGGGTTCTCGCCCTGACCGGCGACCGAGCAGACGGGGCAGCCGGGGCGGGAGACGACTGGGTGGTCGGAGTAGGTGAAGGTGGCCAGGTCCGTGCGCCGGGCGTCCCCGGGCAGGTGGGTGACGGTGGCGCGGGCGATGAGGGCGGCCACGGCCCGGGCGGCCAGGCCGATGACGATGTCACGGCGGGCGGCGCCGGGGCGGGGGCCGAGCTCGGGCTCGTCGGCGCTCGCGCAGGCCAGGCACGGTGAGAAGCTCTCGTCGACGTAGGGGCCGACCGTCACCGCCTCCTGCTCGGCGCGCACCCGCAGCAGCGGGATCCCGGCCTCGCGGCACCGGCGCGCCACCTCCTCGGAGCGGTCGGCACACTCGCGGGTCTCGACGAGGACGACAAGGGTGTCCCCCCGGCGGGGCGCGCCGTCGAGCCGGACGTCGGGCAGCGTGGGCTCCAGGGCCGCGACCATCTCGCCGGCCAGCTCGGTGTCCCCGACGACGGCGACCCGGGCGGCGGCCAGGCGACGGGCGGCGTCCTGCCAGGAGTCGTTGACCCCGGTGGAGTCGCCCAGGCGCGACAGGAGGCGCGACAGCTCGGGTGCCGGGTCTGCGGGGGCGGGCTCGGTGTCCCCCTCCTCGACGATGCCGCCGGTCCACAGCAGGGAGACGGCCTCGAAGGCGGCCTGGGGGCCGATGCCGGTGACCTCGCCGATCTCGTCGAGGGTGCGGGTGCCGTCGCAGGCCTCGAGCAGGGGCCCCATGTGCTCGCGGGCGAAGGCCCCGCCCAGGACCTGGCTCTTTCGGGCGCCGTCGACGACCCAGCCGCCCTCGTCGGGCCGGGCGCGCAGGCCCAGGCGGACCACCGGCTTGCGGGGGATGCGGAACTGCAGGTCGCGGCGGGCGGCGCGGCCGACGTCGCCGGCGCGCATGACGGAGCTTGTGGTGCTTCCAGCGTCCCCGGCCATCTCAGGCCACCTCCCTACGGCGTTCGGGCAGAAGGGCCGCGAGCGCGGGCAGTCCGTCGCGGCGCCCCTCGTAGCGGCCCGAGCAGGTCTCGCAACGGTCCACGGCCACGGTCCGCGAGCAGGTGGTGATGCCCGAGACGAGGTCGATGGTCCATACCTGGCCGCCGATCTCCGGGGGCTCCTCGCCGCCCGCGGCGTTCGCTGTGTCCGCAGTATCTGCTGTGTCCGCTGGGGCCGCCGTGTCGGCACTGTCCGCCGTCTGCCGGTCGAGGGCCTGGAGGGCCAGTGCGATGAGTCCGGCGGCCAGGACCACGTGGTGGTGGGCGTAGGCCTGCTCCAGCGGGCCGAGCTCGGCGGCCACCTCCGTCGGCAGCGGGCGGTAGCCGTGCTGGCGGCGGCGGCGGTCGTAGCAGCGGTAGCAGGCGCTGCGGCCGGGGACCACGAGTGGTCCGCAGCGCAGCTCGGTGGGGAAGAGCTCCACTCCGAGCGAGGGCATGCCCCGGGTGAAGGACAGGGTGTCGAGGTCCTCGCGCAGGCCGGTCTGGTCGGGATCCGCGATGAGCACGGCCCGCTCGGCGTAGGGGACGTAGGCGCTGACCAGCCCCTGGTCGACCGGTACGACGACGTCGCCAGGCCCGGCCAGCCGCGCGACGACGGCGCGCGCGAACCCGCCCTGGGGCAGATAGGCCGTCACCGGCCCCGAGGGGGCCTGCGGGGCCGGCTGCGCAGCGGGTGCGGGCGACGTCGTGCTCATGGCGGTTCGGGGCTCCTCGGATGGTGACGTGGGCAGCGTGGTGGACAGCGGTGACATGACTCAGGCGAAGGGCTGGCGGACGGGGTTGATCCCGGCCTCGTCGTGGACGGTCAGGCCCATGGCCCGGGGGGCCTCGTAGAGGCGGGGGGTGGCCAGGTAACGGGCGTGGTGGCTGAAGGACAGGGGCATGGCCTGCGGGATGAGGGCCTTGATGACGTGCATGCCGACCTGGCGGGCCTCGTCGGTGGTGATGTCGACGACGATCGCCTCGGCGCCGGCCCGCTCCAGGTTGGAGACGACCTGCGCGAGTGGGTCGGCGGTGTCGGTGCCGGCCGACGGCGCCCCCAGGGTGCCGATCTCGTTCAGGCCGTGGACGGGCCGCTCCCCCTCCAGGAGGAAGTCGAAGATGTGGCGCATGGACAGGTCGGCGTCGGCCAGGGCTCCGCCGACCACGGTGAGGTCCTGACCCTTGATCTCCTGGGCACGCGGGCCGCGGGCGTGGCTGCGCAGGGCGATGCGCAGGGAGGCGAGCTCCCGGTAGATCTTGGCCAGCGCCCGCTGCGGGTCGATGTCGCAGGTGGCGGCCACCACCTGGGCCAGCTCGGGGTCGACCTGGGAGGTCTGGACGGCGTAGAGGGTGGGGACGCCGTAGTCGGTGGTGGCGTCGAACAGGTGGGTCCTCAGCTCGGTGGAGGTGCCGACCCGGTGGTACTCGGCGGCCGCCTCGTCCAGGGCGTCGGGGTCGACGGCGACCGCGGGCAGGCGCAGGCGCTGCAGCCAGGTCAGGGCGATGGAGTCGCGCTCGATGACCTCGAGCAGCCCGCCCAGGACCGCCTCGCGCAGGTCGGAGTGCGCGGCCGTGCCGGTGGAGATGGGGTTGACGAACTGCTCGGAGGGGGTGCGTACCGGGAAGTTGAGGTAGACCAGGACGGCCGGGACGAAGACCTCCCGGCCCCGGGTCAGGGACCAGCCGCGCACCCATCGCATCGGGACGCGGGGGTCCGAGGCGATGAGCCCGCAGTCGGGGTCGGCCAGCTCGGTGGCCGAGCACGCCGGCCAGTGCTCCGGTCCGATCGCGGCCTCGCCGAGACCGGCGGGGGTGTCCCACACCAGCTCCTCCTCCGTCCATGAGCAGCTGGAGTAGCGTTCCATCGTCTCCACGATCGCGATGTGTCTGGCGCGATCGGCGTCGATGGCCCCGCCGGCCCCGTCGAAGTTGCCCGTCTCGGCACGGTGATTCCAGCTGCGCTGTGACCTCAGCGCCTCAGATGGATCACCCAGAAGACCGGTCCAGATCGCGAAGACCGGCTCTCCGGCCGCTTGGGGCAGCTCGGTGGAACGGGAAACCAGGCCGAAGGGCGACTCGAGGAACGCAGCGCGAGCCAGCGATGGCGCCACACCCTCTATGAGCGCAGAGCGGTACACGGACCCTCCTTCCTGGGAACGACAGAGGAGGCACACTTGGGGGAAGTGCCGTTGGCGAAGAGCCTGCCCGAAGCCGCGAGGCCTTCACATCGCCCTTTGATCTACTGCCTATTCAGCTGTTTGGATAGTTCTACCTGTCCTTTCGTCGGGGCGCGTCTCGGAGACGTTTACACGGTGAACGGCTTTCTTCAGGTAGTTTGTTCACTGTTCCCAGCAGACCGCGACCCCCACCACCGCGGCCTGCACAGATCTGCCCAAGGAGACACATGTCTTCCCAGATTTCTCCCGATCGTGTCGGCCTCGCTCTGGTCGACGACGACGCGATGGCCCTGGCCCATCTGGAGTCCTATTTCTCAGACGTCGAGGACCTCGTTGTCCTCACAGCAACCCGCTCACCCCGCGCGGTTCTGCGGTTTCTTCAGTCGCATCAGGTCGATGTCCTCATCACCGATGTCCACATGGAGAACATGGACGGCGCGGAGATGACCAGGGAGGTGCTTCGCGTCTCGCCGTCGACCCGGGTCATCCTGCTGACGACCGTCGACACCGACGAGGACCTCCTCCAGGGGCTGGGGGCGGGTGCCAGCGGCTTCCTGCTCAAGAGCGCCCCGGCCGAGGAGATCATCGCGGCGGTGCGCACGGTCCACTCCGGGGCGAAGGTCGTGGCCCCAACGCCGACGACGCGTCTCATCGACTACGCCCTGGCCTCCGTTCGCGGCGCGGACGGGAGCGTGCACCTCTCGGAGCGGGAGCGCGACGTGCTCCACCTCCTGTGCGAGGGCGCCTCGAACCGCAAGATCTCCTCGCTGCTGGCCATTGCCGAGGCGACGGTCAAGTCGCACATCACCGGCCTGTTCCACAAGACGGGCACGACGTCGCGCCTGGAGATCGTGGTGTGGGCGTTCAAGCACGGGTACGCCTCCAACAGCCCCTTCACGATCCCGGCATCCAGCGCGCCCAGCGCCCCGAGCAATCCGAGCCCGAGCTCAAGCCCCAGTCCCTCGGAGGCCCGAGGAACGGGACTCGATCGCTGAGGTCCGGCCGGGGCGGAGCACCGTACCGCCCCGCCCCGTAGGGGGAGGCGGGAGGTCCGGGCGGCACGGTCGGCTGCGGGCCGCCGTAGCGCGAGAGCCCGCTCGGCGCCCATTCGATCGCGTCCATCCGCGAGGTACGGGGTCGCACCGTGATGCGAG
This sequence comes from Actinomyces viscosus, assembly GCF_900637975.1. NCBI lineage: Bacteria > Bacillati > Actinomycetota > Actinomycetes > Actinomycetales > Actinomycetaceae > Actinomyces > Actinomyces viscosus. The sequence continues at coordinate 2,537,670 of NZ_LR134477.1, forward strand.
GGGAACGGTCTTCGGGACCCAGCTCCACGTTCTCGGTTCTCGCCCGCGTTCCTGCTGACGAGGCTACTCCACGGGGCCGGGGTTCTACTGGCCAGGGGTTGGGCGCACTGCACGGGAGTCCGACCCACGTGGAGTACCCCCACACCTTGCCCAGTAGGACCCGGACCTCGTGCAGAGCGGTCCGTGCCGTGCCAGCGAGAGACCGCTATACCCCTAGGGGGTACTTGACCCACCTACCCCCTAGGGGTATGTTCGACGTCGAACGAGAAAGAGAGACGGGGGAGAGATGGCCGGATACACCGGGACCAAGGAGGACTACCTCAAGCGCCTGCGCCGCATCGAGGGGCAGGTGCGGGGCATCTCCCGCATGGTCGAGGAGGACACCTACTGCATCGATGTCCTCACGCAGATCTCCGCCGCCACCAAGGCTCTTCAGGCCGTCAGCCTCGGCCTGCTGGAGGATCACATGAGCCACTGCGTCCTGCACGCCGCCCAGGCCGGCGACGAGGAGGGCATGGTCAAGATCCGCGAGGCCTCCGACGCCATCGCCCGGCTCGTCCGGTCCTGACCGCCCCGGTTCGGCCACCCGGCCGGGCCGCCTCCTTCCCGTTCTTCCCGTTCCGTTCCATCCGCTTTCCTCGCACGCCTCCCAAGGAGTTATAGAGATGACCGAGTTCACCGCCGACGGCGTCGACCGCACCACCACCCTCAAGGTCTCCGGACTCACCTGCGGCCACTGCGTCGCCCACGTCACCGAGGAGCTCGAGGCCCTCGACGGCGTCAAGAACGTCTCCGTCCTGCTCAACAAGGGCGGGCAGTCCACCGTCACCGTGCTCTCCGACGTCCGCCTCGAGGACGCGGCCCTGGCCGAGGCCATTGACGAGGCCGGGGACTACACGCTCGACGCCATCGAGCGCGACGTCCGCGAGGGCTGAGCCGAGTCGCTCAGCGATCGTCAGGGGTCGTCAGCGATCGTCAGGGGTCGGGAGGCCTCGGAGGCGTCTCAGCCAACGGACATCCCGGATTCTCAACAGGCGGTCACCCGGTGGCATCGTCCCGAACGACCGGCCAGCCGGACCATTTCACCTTCTGTTGAATCCCATGCCCGATCAGACCCTCATCGGCTGACCGGAACTAAGCGGAGGCGGTGTCGCCGACGCCGTCCCGGACGACCCGTCCGTGACCTGGAAGACGTTCATCCACTGGTATCGCGCCGTTCTCAGGCGAGAGCGCTGGCTAACCTGTTCGGCCTGAGCGCCGGGATCCTCCGGCTTTCAGCGGTACCGGAGACCGGTGGGCCGCCGGGGCGACGTCGTCGGTCGGGGGACTCGGTGGCGCCCAACGGGATCGGTATCGGATTACGTCCCTGAAGATCGCACTGGAGAAGATCATGCCGATATCCCATCCCCAACGGCTGCTCGCAGCGGCGGCGCTCGTCGTCGCCCCGGTCATCCCGGCCCTGACAACGGCGCAGGCCGCGCCCAGCTCCTCCGCGAGCCCCGCTGCCGACCCGCCCGCCACGGTCATCCAGGCGCCGGCGGCCCATCTGCCCGCCGGCGAGCACGACGGCATCCATACCTGGACCCACGACAAGGCCAGCACGGCGACGGAAGGCGCCGTGGCCCGCGACGAGGTGCGCCAGTCCCCGTTCTACTCGGTGCGCGTGGCCCCGGCCACCGCGCCCGACCAGACGCAGGACTCCTTCACCTACCTGAGCGTCCCGCGCAACGGTCAGGACAAGAGCGGATACACGGCCGAGGACGGCGCCGACTACGCCGCGCAGACGAAGGCGGCCATGTCCTGGTCGACCTTCGAGTACGACAAGGAGGTCCTCGTCTACGTGACGCTCCTGAACGGGGCGGCGGTCAAGGACCCGAGTGAGATCACGGTGCGCCCCACCTCCACGGCGGCCACGAACGTCAAGGTCGAGGCCATCGAGGATAACGGCCGCACCGCGAGGATCCGGGTCCCCTACTCCGCGGACGGCTACCGCCTCTCGGTGGAGTTCCCCTCCCAGACGGTGAGCACGTACACCGACAAGGACGGCCTGCTCGGCGAGGAGTCGACCTCAAGGACGTTCCTGGAGTCCGAGCCGCGCAACGCGATGCTCCTGTTCGTCCAGCCCCCGGCGCCCAAGGGCACGGTTCCCGACGCCGGCGCCTCCGATGTCCTGAGCGTGACGCCGGGAGACATCAGCGGCCTCAACACGACTGCCGGTGCGGACACCTCGAAGAGCACCCTCTACTTCGGCCCGGGCGTCTACTCCATGGGAGAGGCGAGCCTGCCCGAGCTTCCCAGCAACATCAGTCGGATCTATCTGGCGCCGGGTGCCTTCGTCAAAGGCGGTTTCCACTTCGCCGACAACGGGGCCGCCGAGTACCAGGTGACGGGTTACGGCGTCCTGTCCGGCGAGGAGTACGTCTACGAGGCGGACACGCTGGGCGGCTTCACCTCCTTCCAGAACCAGAACCACCCCGAGTACCGGGACGCGGAGAAGAAGGTCAAGGCCGACTGCCACGCGGACTGCGCCAAGCCGTTGCGCCTGAGCTCGGCATCCGGAAAGGCTCAGCACCTCACCCTGCAGGGGATCACCATCAAGGAGCCTCCGTTCCACTCCTTCGTGGTCTACGGGGACGAGAGCACCTTCGCCATGGACGTGAGCAACTACCAGCAGGTGGGCGCCTGGTACTGGCAGACCGACGGCCTGGAGGTGTACTCCAACCCCGGTGCGGGCCGGTCCACCCTGAAGAACTCCTTCTTCCACGCCAACGACGACGTCTTCAAGCTCTACCACTCCGCGGTGGACCTCAGTAACAACGTCGTGTGGAAGGGGCAGAACGGCCCGGTGTTCCAGTGGGGGTGGACTCCGAGGGACGTCAACGACGTCACCGTGACCGGCACGGAGATCATTCACAGCCGGATGTTCTCCCGCGACGTCGCCCACAACTCCTGCGTCTTCAACTCGGCCCGGAGCTGGCAGGACACCGGCGCGACGAATACCGCTGATCCGTCTCGGACGGTCAGCAACCTGACCTTCACGAATACCCATGTCGAGGGCAGCGTCAACTGCGCGATCCGCGTATACGCGCTGTCCAACACGGAGAACATCACCATCGACGGGCTCACGATTGACGGCTGGAACGGGCAGAGCATCGACCGCACGCAGAGCCAGCTCCAACCACTGACCGACAAGGAGGGCCGGCAGGTCCGCTTCGGCAGCACCGACGGCACCGTCAAGGGCCTGAGCCTGCGCGGTTACAAGGTGGGGCGGGGAGGCGGCGCCACCGGCGTCAAGCCAACCGGCTACACCACCGTCACCACTGACAACAACGAGTGGCAGTCGGACAGGCCCGGCCGTCTCAACTTCGACGCCGACCTCTGGGGTCGCTGGACAGCGACCGACCGGTAAGCGGCCAGTGAGCGGGTCAGTGAACCACCACTGACCCGCCACCGACCCGCCACTGACGCCCGCATCCCGCGGTTCCCGGCAAGGCGCCGTCGGGCAGCAGCAGATAAGAACACTCACACGGAGACTCACATGAGTACAGCGACCAGCCAGGAGCAGGACGAGCAGCTGCGCACCGTCAACCTCTCCATCGGGGGCATGACCTGCGCCAGCTGCGTGGCCCGGGTGGAGAAGAAGCTGGGCAAGCTCGACGGCGTGACCGCCTCGGTCAACCTCGCCACCGAGTCGGCCCGCGTCACCGCCCCGAGCACGGTGAGCGTCGACGACCTCCTCGCCGCTGTCGCCCGCGCCGGGTACTCCGGCGCCCTGCTGGGCTCCGACTCACCGATCGAGCCGGTGAAGGAGGAGCCGGTCGCACCGGCGTCGTCAGCGGCGGCCGAGCCCGCCCGGCCCACCGGATCCGACGGCGTCGGAGGCGAGGACGGGAACGCCGGCGGCCGCACGACGGTGTCGGCTGCACCGCCGTCGGCGCCCGCCGGCAACCCGGCCGACGCCGCCACGCCCTCCTCCACGACCCCGGCCGGGACTGCTCCGGCCCCTGTGACGGCAGCTGAGACGGCGCCTCCCCGGCCCGCCCTGGGCGCCTCGCACGTGGAGCGGGCCGCGGACCTGCGCCGGCGGCTCATCTTCAGCCTCATCCTGTCGGTGCCGATCATGGCGATCTCCATGGTGCCGGCGCTCCAGCTGCCCGGCTGGCAGTGGACGGTGGCGGTCATGGCGCTGCCGGTGGCGACCTGGGGGGCGTGGCCCTTCCACAAGGCGGCCTTCCAGGCGCTGCGCCACGGCGCCTTCACCATGGACACGCTGGTCTCCCTGGGGGTCATCGCGGCGACCGGCTGGAGCCTGTGGGCGCTCACCCTGGGCGGCGCCGGGCACATCGGCATGCGGATGAGCATGGAGCTGCTGCCGCGCTCGCAGGGGCACGCCGCCCACATGTACTTCGAGTCGGCCGCGTGGGTGACCACCTTCCTCCTGGCGGGCCGCTACGCGGAGGCGCGCGCCAAGTACCGCTCCGGGGACGCCCTGCGCGCCCTGCTCGAGCTGGGCGCCAAGGAGGTGACCCGGGTGGTTCTCACCTCGCCGTCGGGCAGCCGCGACGCCGTCGACGTCCTGGACGAGGACGGCTCGCCGCGGGCTGACGCGGTCCGCACCGAGGAGCGCATCGGCATCGACGACCTGGCGGCCGGCGACCTGTTCCTCGTGCGGCCGGGCGAGAAGGTGGCCACCGACGGCGTCGTCATTGAGGGCCGCTCGGCCGTGGATGCCTCGCTGCTCACCGGCGAGTCCGTGCCCACCGAGGTCGAGGCCGGTCAGGCCGTCACCGGGGCGACCGTCAACACCTCCGGCGTGCTGCTCGTGCGGGCCACGGCCGTGGGCGAGGGGACGACGCTGGCCCGCATCGGGCAGATGGTGACGGCCGCGCAGGCCGGCAAGGCCCCCATCCAGCGCCTGGCGGACCGGGTCTCGGGGGTGTTCGTGCCGATCGTCCTGGCGCTGTCGGCCGCGACGCTGGCGGGCTGGCTGCTCACCGGCAACAGCCCGCAGGCGGCCTTCACCGCGGCGGTGGCGGTGCTCGTCATCGCCTGCCCCTGCGCGCTGGGGCTGGCCACGCCGACGGCGCTGCTCGTCGGCTCGGGCCGGGCCGCCCAGCTGGGCGTGGTCATCAAGGGCCCCGAGGTGCTGGAGTCGACGCGGGCGCTGGACACGATGGTCATGGACAAGACCGGCACGGTGACCCAGGGGCGCATGAGCCTGGACGTCGAGGCCTGCCGCGAGGTCCCCGGGGCTCACGGCCCGTCCCCGGAGCGGCTGGAGCAGGGCTCCCCGGCGTCGGCGGCGACCTCGGAGGCGGCCACGGGCCTGTCCCCGCTCGGGGACGAGGCGCTGCGCCTGGCGGGCGCCGTCGAGTCGGCCTCGGAGCACCCGGTGGCCGCGGCGATCACGACGGCCGCCCGCGAGCGCCTGGGCGCCCTGCCGGCGCCTGCCGGCTTCTCCAACCACGAGGGCCGGGGCGTGTCGGGAACCGTGGAGGGCCGCCGGGTGGCCGTGGGACGGCCGGGCTGGCTGGCCGATGAGATGGGCGTGGAGGTTCCTGAAACTCTCAGCGCCGCCGTGGAGGAGGCCCAGGACTCCGGGGCGACCGCCGTCGTCGTGGCGGTCGAGGCGGCCGACAGCGCAGCGGCCAGCGTCGCCGATGCCGCCGGTGCCGCCGGCGAGGGCGCTGACCGTCCCGGCTCCCCCGATGGTTCCGGCGCGGGCGCGAGCGCCGCATCGTTGCGGGCGGCGGCGGTCCTCGTCGTGCGTGACACGGTGCGTCCCTCCTCGCGGGCGGCGGTGGCGGCGCTGCGCGAGCTGGGGATCCGTCCGGTGCTGCTGACCGGTGACAACGTCCGGGCCGCCGAGCACGTGGCGGCTCAGGTGGGGATCGACGCCGCCGACGTGCGGGCCGAGGTGCTGCCCGCCGACAAGCGCGACGTCGTCGCCGCGCTCCAGGACGAGGGCGCGGTGGTCGGCATGGTGGGCGACGGCGTCAATGACGCCGCCGCCCTGGCCCAGGCGGGGACCCAGGGGCTGGGCCTCGCGATGGGCTCGGGTGCGGACGTGGCCATCGAGGCCGCCGACATCACCCTGGTGCGCACGGACCTGGACGCCGCGGTGGCGGCGGTGCGGGTGTCGCGGGCGACGCTGCGGATCATCCGTCAGAACCTGTTCTGGGCCTTCGCCTACAACGTGGCCGCGATCCCGCTGGCGGCCGCCGGGCTGCTCAACCCGATGATCGCCGGGGCCGCCATGGCCGCCTCCAGCGTCATCGTCGTCACCAACTCCCTGCGCCTGCGCCGAGCCGGCTGACCAGGGCCGGGCTGGTAAAGCGGAGCAGCCAAGAACCTATCGGCTCCTGGCCAAGCCCCTCGGCGTCGAGAACCACTGATGTCGCGGTTCTCGACGCCGAGACCTTGAACCAGCACCGGCGACTGCGTGCCGTGGCCCCCGAAAGGCCCACAGAACCACGGGAAGGCGCTCAGCCCGCCTTGGTCAGGTGAGCGATGACGCCGTCGACGTCCTGCTGGAGCCGATCACGGCGCACGATGTGACCACCCGAGTCCTCGAAACGCTCGTGAGGAATACCGGCCGCCTCCAGCGCCCCGCCGAAGGTCCTCTGGGTCGGCAGGACAACGACCTCATTCGGGTCGAGGGTTTCCGTTCCGCAGACGAGGAAGATGCGCTTGCCCTGGTAGCTCTCGATGTGCTCCATGGGGTTGTCGGCACTCACGCGGGCCTCGTCCCACGGGGCTCCGTATACCATGCCGCCCCCGAGCTCGACCGCGGCGGAGCTCGCGTTCGCCCAGTGAGTGACCACGGAGCCTTCCTTCCCACGCAGGTCCGCGGGTCCCGAGTGGCAGGAGACGGAGGCGAAGTGGCCGTAGTACTTGGCCGTGTACTTCAGGGCCCCGAAGCCTCCCATGGAGAAGCCGGAGACGGCGCGCCCGGAGAACTCCGCGATGGTGCTGAAGGTGGAGTCCACCCAGGGGATCAGCTCATCGATGTGGAAGGTCTCCCAGTTGCGCGGCCCCACATTGGAGCTCACCAGGTTGGAGTACCAGCTGGCGAGCCCTCCGTCGGGCATGACGACAATGAGCTCGCGGCCCACGGTCACGTCCCGGATGCCCAGCTTGTCGAAGATCCTGAAGTCATTGTCACCACCTCCTCCATGGAGCAGGTAGAGCACCGGGTAGCGGCGTGAGGCCGTGTAGCCATCGGGCAGCAGCACGTTGACGGCTGGGTTCCAGCCGATGGACGGTGTGGAGAACCGGTAGTACTGCATGCGACCGCCGTCTCCGTGCTCGACGACGTTCAGTCCTGCGGCTTGGGCGGGGGCGGCGCCGGCCAGGGACACGCCGGAGCCCACGGCGGCGAGAGCGGCGGCCCCGCCCACTCCCTTGAGCATGCTGCGTCGATTGATCGCTCGACGGGCCAGAGGGCGGGACATATCCGGGCTCATCGCGTGGTCAGGTTTCTGAGTCATGGGATGTACAGCTCCTTGCTGCGTCGGTGGTGGCGAAGGAGGGGAACCCCTCCCCCGGACCGCCTCCACTGAGTGATGGCTGCGGCAGTGTCCGTGAACCTGCCAAGACGGCACGACCACCGCCCACACTATCGTTATTAACCAGTAGAAAATATGGGGAGAACTCCCGATCGAGACTGCTCCCAACCCGGACGAGATCACGACGCGGCTCAGCGAGGTGGCGCCAGCCGCGGTGCTCCCGCTATGCTCACTGCCATGATGACTCCTCTGCCCCAGGCCCGCACGATGATGGTGCGCACCCTTGGCGAGGGTCGAATGTGCATGCGCTGACAGCGCCAGCCGTCGCTGTCTGACATGTAACGGCGAGAGTCCGAGCCGCATCATGCCGGCTCGTCGCACTCCGCGAGGCCCCGGCCCCGTGTTCATCCCTGAAGCACCCAGCCACCTCGGCCGGCCCAGCGCGCCGGCCGCCCCGGAGCGCCGTGCCGACTCAGCACGTCGGCCTTCTGTCCTGCTGTACCGACGCCTCACGTCGCCACGCCCCGGGGACCCGAGAGGACCCCAGCCATGCACGCCCACCTCACCCCCGTCAGCAGCACCAGCGCCTCCGGCCGAACAGCCGCGCCCACCGACTCCACGGACGCCCCCTGTCCCGCCCGCCCGAGGCTCGCGCCGACGCCGACCCGGACACCCGCCGTCGGCAGCTCCTCCGCCACACCGGCCATCTCCTCCCCCGCTGCCGCCTTCACCTCGGCGGGGCGCTCCGCCTTCTCCACCGCGCCCGCCGTCGACGCCTCCGCCTTCGACGCCGTCCCCGACCGCCGCGGCACGGCCAGCCTCAAGTGGGACTTCGCCGCCGAGCGCGGCCGCCCCGAGGATGTTCTGCCCCTGTGGGTGGCGGACATGGACCACGCCACCGCCCCGGCCGTCACCAGCGCCCTGCTGTGGCGCACCCGCCACGGCATCTTCGGCTACTCCGAGCCCGACGACGCCTACAACGCGGCCCTGACCGGCTGGTTCTCCCGCCGCTACGGCTGGCGGGTGGAGGCCGGCTGGAACACCGTGACTCCCGGCGTCGTCCCGGCCCTGGCCCTGGCCGTGCGCGCCCTGACCGCGCCGGGCGAGGCGGTCCTCATCGAGGAGCCCGTCTACTATCCCTTCCGCGAGGTGGTCGAGGCAGGCGGTCGCACCGTGGCCGCCGTCCCGCTGGTCCGTGACGCCGATGGCGTCTACCGCCGCGACCTGGCCGCCCTGGAGGCCACAATCGAGGCGACCGGCTCGCGCCTGCTGCTCCTGTGCAACCCGCACAACCCGGTCGGCCGGGTGTGGAGCCGGGACGAGCTCGCCGCCCTGGACGAGGTGGCGGCCCGCCACGGCGTTGTCGTCGTGGCCGATGAGATCCACGCCGACCTGGCCCTGCCGGGCTTCGCGACGACGCCCTTCGCCTCCCTGAGTGACGAGACCGCGGCCCGCACGATCACCTGCACCTCGCCGTCAAAGTCCTTCAACCTGGCGGGCCTGCAGGTCGCCAACATCCTCATCGCCGATGAGCGCCTGCGCGGGGCCTTCCGTCGCGAGCTCGCCGCCACCGGCTACTCCCAGCCCAATGTCCTGGGCCTGACGGCCTGCCGGGCAGCCTACGAGGGCGGCGAGGCCTGGTTGGACGTGCTGCGCGAGCACATCGCCGCCGCCCGGGCCCACGTCGAGGCGCGCCTGGAGCGGATCGCGGGGATCGAGGCGACGCCCTGCGAGGGTACCTACCTGCTGTGGCTGGACTGCTCGGGCTTCCTCAAGGCCGCCGGGCTCGAATCGGGCGAGCTCGACGACGTCATGCTGCACGAGGCCGGGCTCTGGCTCGATGACGGCCGGATCTTCGGCGCCGGCGGCGAGGGATTCACCCGCATCAACGTCGCCTGCCCCCGCGCCACGCTCGACGCCGCCCTGGACCGGCTCGAGGCCGCCGTCACCGCCGTGACCGCCCGCGCCGCCGAGGCCTCCCGCCGCGGCCGCGTCGCCCTGTCCGCCTGAGAACTCCCGCCGGCCGGCCGGACCACCCGGCCCGCCGGGTCCAGCCAGCGGTCAGTGCCCGCGCCCGAACCGGTCGTCAGCCATCATTCCTTCCTGCCACTCCCCCGCCTCCGAGGAGACACCGCCCATGACCAGCCCGTCCGCCAGCCAGTCCGAGCCCCGCTCCACCGATCGTCCCGCCTGTCCCGAGCCGCCGGCCGCCCGCACCTTCCCCGTCCACCACCATCCGACGTCGTCGGACCCGGCCCCGCAGGTCCACCTTGAGACGCTGCTGGTGCGCTCGGGCACGGGGACGGACCCGGCCACGGGCGCGATCACGACGCCGATCCACCTGTCAACGGCCTACGGCCACCCGGGTCTGGGCGAGTCGACGGGCTACGACTACACGCGCACGGCCAGCCCCACCCGAGACGTCCTCCAGGACGCCCTGGCCCGCCTGGAGGGCGGGTCGGCAGCCTTCGCCCTGTCCTCGGGGATGGCGGCCCTGGAGCTGGTGACCCGCACGCTGGCGCCGCACGGCAGTCGGATCGTGGCGCTGCGCGACCTGTACGGCGGCACCTTCCGCTTCCTGGAGGTCCTGGCCGAGGAGGGGGCGGCCGACGTCGACTTCGTCCTGGGGATCGCGGGCCTGCGCGAGGCCCTGGCCACCCCGGCGGACCTGGTGGTCATCGAGACGCCGACGAACCCGATGATGGAGGAGATCTCGATCCCTCAGGCGGCCGAGCTCGCCCGCGCCGCCGGGGCCCGGCTGGTGGTGGACAACACCTTCTACACCCCGGTGGTGCAGCGGCCCCTGGAGCTGGGGGCCGACGTCGTCGTCCACTCCGGCACGAAGTACCTGGGCGGCCACAACGACGTCATGGCGGGTGTGGCGGTGGTGGCCGACGAGGTCCTGGCCGAGCAGCTGAACTACCGCCTCAACACGACCGGGGCGACGCTGGGCCCCTTCGACTGCTTCCTGCTGCTGCGCGGGCTCAAGACCCTGGCGCTGCGCATGGAGCGCCACGAGGCCAACGCCGCGGCGATCGCCGAGTTCCTGCGCTCCAGCCCGTACGTGACGCGGGTGCTCTACCCGGGGCGCTCGGGCATGGTGAGCTTCGACCTGGCCGAGTCGGTGGACGTGGCGCGCTTCCTGGAATCGGTGCGGGTGTTCACCTTCGCCGAGTCCCTGGGCGGGGTGGAGTCGCTGGTGACCTGCCCGTCGGTGCAGACGCACGCGGACGTGCCCGTGGAGGTGCGCGCCTCCTACGGGCTGACCGACCGGCTCATGCGCCTGAGCGTGGGCATCGAGCACGTCGACGACCTCATCGCGGACCTGACCCGGGCCTTCGAGGCCGCCAGCGCCTGAGCCCGGGCCGCGCCGGCCCGCCGGGGGTGTTCTTCTCAGCGGGCCGGCGCGTACCGCTCAGGCCCGTGAGACGCGGGAGGCCTCGGCGACCTGCTCGGGCGTGGGGCGCACGCCGGTGTAGAGGGCGAACTGCTCGGCGGCCTGCAGTGCGATGACCTCGGCCCCGGTGATGACCTTCTTGTCGGCGGCTCGCGCGGTGCGCACGAGCGGCGTCTCGGCGGGGAAGGCGACGACGTCGAACACGGTGCCGGTGGCCGCGATGAGGTCCTCGCTCGCGGGCAGCTCGTTCTCGGCGGGGCCGCCGGCCATGCCCACGGGGGTGGCGTTGAGCAGGAGCCCGACGCCGTCGCCCGCCAGGTCCTCCGGCGAGGCCGCCCAGGTCCAGCCGTACTGCTCGGCCAGTGCCGGGCCGGTGGTGGTGTTGCGGGCGACGACGGTACCGGGACCGAAACCGGCGTCGGTCAGTGCGGCCACGCAGGCCTTGGCCATGCCGCCGGCGCCGAGGACCGCGCAGGAGGAGCGGGGCACCTCGTGGGTGTCGAGCAGGGAGCGGATGGCGATGAAGTCGGTGTTGTAGGCGGTCAGGTGGCCGTCGGTGTTGACGATCGTGTTGACCGAGGCGATGGCCGAGGCCGAGGGCGTCATCTCATCGACCAGGGCGATGACGTCCTCCTTCCAGGGCATGGACACTGAGCAGCCGCGGATGCCCAGGCCGCGCACGCCGGCGATGGCCGCGGTGATGTCCGTGGTGGTGAAGGCCTTGTAGACAAAGTCCAGGTCGAGGAGCTCGTAGAGGTAGTTGTGGAATCGGGTGCCGATATTGGTGGGCCGCGCCGACAGGGAGATGCACAGCCGGGTGTCCTTCGTGATGTCTCGCACGCCGGCATTGTGTCACGTGCGCGGACCTCGCCGTGACCGGGCGATCATTTTTCCGCCGATTTACTGGGCAGCTCTCACGAAGGACCCGCAGAATTGGAAAACACCCCGGCTCCGACTGTTCAGCCGAGGGCGGGGTGTTGGTGCGCCCGAAGGGATTCGAACCCCCAACCTTCTGATCCGTAGTCAGATGCTCTATCCGTTGAGCTACAGGCGCTTGTCGTTGCCGACGGGTAGAACACTACTCAGCGTCCACCCAGGGGACAAATCCGCGCCCCGTGAGGATGGGCACAGGGCCGCAGCTCCCGCCGACGACGGGGGCTCTGGCCCTGTGAGTGCCGCTGTGGCGGCCGCGCTCACGCTGTGAGCGACGGGTCGCTCACCCGCTCTAAGAAGAAGTGTTGAACAGCCAACCGAGCGCACCGAGCACGACGATGAGCAGGATGCTCAGCACAGCGGCGATGACCGCCCAGATGAGGGTGGCCCTGGCCCAGTTCCTCTTCGAGATGGAGTGACCGCTGCCGAAGGCGAGCATCAGCAGGTAGACGAGGTTAACGACGGGGATGGTCATCAGGAGCATCGTCAGCAGCCAGCTGCCGACGGAGTCGGCACTGCCGTCACTCTCACCCCGAGCCGCTGCCAGCGCGCCGCTGCCTGCCGATTGTCCGTACGACGCCCCCGCTGCGAGGGGAACCATGTCGGAGAAGGCGGGGGCCTGCCCGGCCGCGGCGTCGGAGGAGGGGGCCGAGCCCCACTGGGGGGCTGAGCCCTGCGACTGGACGGAGGGGGCCGACGACGGCGCGGACTGGGCGACCGGCTGCGCCGCTGCGGGAGCGAAGGTCTCCGCAGCCTGCTCGGCCTCGGCACGGGCCGTCGCCGTGGGGAAGACCGAGGACATGCCGACGTCCCCGTTGTGACTCCCCCCGCTGAAGGGGTGGGAGTGCGGGGCCGGCTGCTGGGCGAAGGCCTGCTGGTCCTGTGGCGCAGCAGGCTGGACGGGGGGCTGCTGGTCCTGCCAGTACAGGGTCTCCTGGCTCGCAGCGGCGCCGGGGGCCGCGCCAACGGCAGGATCAGCGGTGGTGCCCGACGCCGAGGGGGTACCGGGCGCCGACTGGGCGAAGGGCGACGACGCGGCTGCGGCACCGTCGGCCTGAGGAGCACCCCAAACGGGCTGAGCAGGCTGGTTGTACGGCGTCGGCTGGCTTCCCGGCTGGGCGACGGGCTGGCCGGACTGGAACGGTGATGCCCCGGCTCCACCGACCCCGGCGCCTGCGGCCGGGTCGGGCTGGCCGAACCGAGCCGGCTGGCCGGACTGGGGCTGCGGGCTCGGCACCCCGAACGGATCAGTCCCACCCTGCTGGGCATAGGGGTTGGCCTGGCGATAGGGGTCGGCCGGCGCAGCTGCCGGCTGCGCTGCGGCCGCTCCAGCGCCTAGGGGGTAGGCGCGCGTCTGTTCCTCGGGGGGAGGCCCGGCGGGAAGGTCGGGCTGCGCGGGGCGCCACGATCCGGCCTGTGCCTGGGCGCCGGGTACCGCACCGGGCACCTGCCCGGCGGCCTGCTGCGACTCGGCGCGTGCGGCGTCGAGCATCTCCTGGTTGATGAGGACGGTCCGGGCGTTGAACTCGTCTCCCTCACCGGGGCGGGGCGTTCCGGAGGCCGGAGGCTGGGTTGCGTCGTGGTCAGACATGAGTTCCCTCTCAGTCGGGTACAGCATCACGCTATCCCGGATCGGCACGAGAGGACACACAGGCGCCCCGATCGGCCAGAGGCGAACGCCCCGAGCGGGGCAGACTCGCAGGGCGTGGTCGGTGGGGTTCAGCGGGGCGCGGTCGCCACAGCCGATTCGTGGGCGTCTCGGGAACGCGGGCCACTCCGAGGCTTCCAGCGCCTCCAGCAGGCGACTCCGACGAATATCACCAGCGGGCCGGTGGCGCCTACGACGGAGCCGGCATGCGTCCGCAGTGCAACAAACGGCAGGGTCACCATGAGGATGACTGCGGCGAGCGTAGCTGCTCGCGACCGGGTCCTGATGGACAGCAGGGTCATCAGGACGGTCACCGCGGACACGAGCGACAGGATCCTCCCGGGGCCCGCCCAGTTGAGGAAGATGAAGAGGAGGACGAAGCCGCCGATGAGCGCGTACCCGACGGCCGACTGCTTTCGGTTGTGCGTGCTGGCCATGGCCGCTCACTCCCAGCATGATCGATGGTCCACCACCACAGTAGCCCTCGACCTGAGGAGCGTCGACCACTCGGTCGAAATGAGGCGAATCAGTCGGGCACCGCTCCCACGGCAGCCATGGAGCCACCACGACTGGGCCGACGACGAAGCCCCGGCAACGCTGCTGCGTGCCGGGGCTTCCGTTCTTGCGGAGATGGGGAGATTCGAACTCCCGAGGGGCTTCCACCCCAACCTCCTTAGCAGGGAGGCGCACTAGGCCACTATGCGACATCTCCATCGCCTTCCCACAGCTCCGCTGCGGGACGCACGGGCAGCCTACCGGGAGGACGCCCCCGCGAGCAAACCGCGAGGCCATGGCACCCGGAGCAGGAGGCTCGGGCGAGCATCGTCGATCAACGACGACGAAGCCGAGTCCGCCCCAGGGCCAGCCTCCAGGCAGCCAGCACGGCAGGCTACCCAGCCGCATGTAGCCAGCACACAACGCCGGTGCGAAACACCCGCCCTTCACACCAGAGTTTGTTGTAGGTAGGCCACAAGGGATTGATCCCCCTACCATTCTCACTATTTTCGAGGTCTCATAGTCATGCGACGACAAACATGAAGTCGCCCCAACTTCAATCCCCACCCAAAGGAGGACGTCACCATGCGACTCACAAAACGAAACCTCATCAAGACCGCAGCCATCAGCTCAGCTTTTGTTGGAGCACTAGCGGTTGCAGCACCCACCTCAGCGAACTCATTCGGACCGACGGACTACGGCACCGGCGGACAGGCAATGGTGAGCTACAACGATGGAGCCGACCGATTCTGCATCACAAATAACGGCCTCCTTAATCCGACTTACATTTATATCGGACCATTCAACGGACGCGGCCCAAGCCACTTTCTCAAAGTCTATCAAGGACAAACAAAGTGCGTCAGCTTGGCACGAGCCTACGAAGACAGTCGTTACTATTACGAAGTGAATGGCCACAAACCAGTCGACTTCTACAGCTGATCCAAGAGCAACCCCAAGCACCCCCCTCCGAAGATCACAGCCATCCCTCCCCCTATAACGTTCGAGCCCTCGGCAGCACATCGGCTGCCGAGGGCTCGAGCACGCCCCCACAACCGCACCTCATACACGAACCACAGGGGATTGATCCCCCTACCTTCAGGGCGAGTTCTGCGGTTTCATGGTGGCACAAGAAAGAACGCGACGTCATCCTCGACCTCAACGCCACACAGAAGGATCCCCATGCGATTCACAAAGCGAAACCTCATCAAGACCGCAGCAGTCAGCTCAGCACTTCTAGGAGCAATTGCCGTAGCCGCACCAGCGTCTGCCAACTCCTTCGGACCAACCGACTACAGCACAGGAGGATACACAAAGGTCAGTTACGACGACACGAACGACCGATTCTGCGTCACAGGAACTGGCACGGATTATGCGGGAGTCACCGTAGCACCATCAAACGGGCGACGAGGGCCGAGCTATCATATTTCAGTCGGCCCAGGGGCAACAAAATGCGTCAGCCTAGCACGAGCCTTCGAGGACACTCGCTACTTCTATCAGGCACACAACCCTCTGAATGGAGGAAAATACAATCCAGTCCACTTTTACAGCTGACCCGAGCACATCCCGAAGCCTCCGCCTGACAATCGCACCATAGCCGTTCCCATCTCCCCACTCCCGCAATGCTCGAACCCTCGGCAGCACACCTGCTGCCGAGGGTTCGAGTAAGTTCTCAAGTTCTGAGCGGAGAGGCAGGGGGTCGGCAAAGTTGGTGGGTGGGGGTGTCTGAGCCGTTTTGACGGGGGTGGTGTGTCGCTAGGACGGGGGCGCGGGCCCCGCAGGGACGATGAGTGGTGTCTAATCAATCCCTTCGTCCTGGGAGCCCGCGCCGATGTCATCTTCCACCACGACCGCCTTGTCGCGCCGGCCCCTGGTCCAGGTTCTCAGGAACGTGGCTGATCCCAGGGACCGTCGGGGCGTGCGTCATAACCTGTCTACGGTCCTGTCCCTGGCCGTGACCGGGGTGCTGGCCGGCTGTCGCAGCCTGACGGCGATATGGGAGCGCACCACCGACCTGACCGGCGCCGACCTGGAGGCCCTGGGACTAGCGGCGGGCCAGGCCCTGCCCTCAGAGTCGACCATCCGCCGAGTCCTGCAGGACCTGGACCCCGCTGACGTTGACGCCCACCTGAGGTCATGGTTGTGCACGCGTACCGGCACCATCAACGGCCGCACAGTGATCGCCGTGGACGGCAAGACCATGCGCGGCGCCCGCACCAGCAAGGACCCAGCGCCGCACCTCCTGGCCGCCTTGGACCACGCCACCGGCGCCGTACCGACCCAGCAGCGAGTGGCAGGCAAGTCCAACGAGATCCCCGCGCTCAGGGAGCTTCTCGAACCCTTGGACCTGGAAGGGGTGGTGGTGAGCGCCGATGCGATGCACACCCAGACAGGCACAGCCCGGTGGATCACCCGGCGTGGTGGTCACTACGTGCTGACGGTCAAGGGCAACCAGAAGACCCTTCGCAGGACGCTCAAGGCGCTGCCCTGGAAGAGTGTCCCGTCCGTCTCAAGCGTCGATGCCGGTCACGGTCGGCGGGTGCGGCGCGCTGCCAAGGCGATTGAGGCTCCCGCCTGGGTGGACTTCCCCGGGGCTGCGCAGGTGGTCCAGCTCCGACGCACCAGGACCATCAAGAGCAGGAAGCATGTTGAGGTGGTCTACCTGATCTGCTCCCTCCCTATGACCGATGCCCAGCCCGAGGTCGTCGCGGCCTGGGTCCAAGGGCGCTGGGGAATCGAGAACCGACTTCACTGGGTCAGGGACGTGGTCTTCGACGAGGACCGCCACCAGCTGCGCATCGGCAACGGCCCACAGGTCATGGCCACCCTGCGTAACCTGGCCATCAGCCTCATCCGACTCTTCCACGGCACCGGCACCTCCATCGCCAGCACCACCAGATCCCTGTCACGACAACCCAAACGAGCCATCAGACTACTCACCCAAACCCCCACCTAAACCGACTTTGCCGACCCCCTGAGCGGAGAGGGAGGGATTCGAACCCCCGGTGCGCCAGGCGCACAGCGGTTTTCAAGACCGCCACATTCGGCCGCTCTGTCACCTCTCCAGGCCGCGCCTCAGGGCGCGACAGGCACAGACCCTACCATCCCGGTGGGCCGGCAGTCACCGCGAGCCCACCGGCGGTCGACGTCGCGGTCGTACCTTGTGTCGCGCGATCGAGGGGTAGGTCGCGCGGTCGAGGGGTAGAGGGTACGACCGCGCGACCTACCCCTCGAACGCGCGGAGGCCTCCTCCCGCTTTCGCGCCGGCTCCTAGGACCTGCTGAAGAACCCGCGGCGGTGCGACTTGCTGGCGCGCGCCGGCAGCAGCGAGTTCGGCTCATCAAGCCGCCCCTCGGCCAGGGCCTGCCCGATCGCCGGCCACACCGGCAGGCGCGCCATGAGCATGGCCTGCAGGGCGTGGTAGATGTCCGGGTGCCCGGCCCAGGTACGGGTCGAGGGCCGGTTGTCGCGGTCGAGCTCATGGGTCCACACCCCGGGCGCCTCGATGAGGAACTCCTCGGCATAGTCGATCCAGGCCCGGTAGCAGTGCTCGTAGTGCTCGACGTCGATCTCCCCGCGTCCGTCGTCGAGCAGGGCCTGGCGGATGGCGGCCGAGGCCGAGATGCCCTCGCAGACCACCCAGTGCATGCGCTCGTGAACCACCGGCTCGCCATCGAAGTCGGTGGTGTAGACGAAGCCGGGGGCGCCGTCGACGCGCCAGCCGTCGGTGCGGGCCTGCTCGAAGATGTGCTCGGCGGCCTCCAGCATCCAGTCCGGCGCGCTCATGGAGCGGTTGATGAGCGCGCCGCGCAGCTGCACGGTCAGGCGCGCCCACTCCAGGCCGTGGCCCGGCGTGACGCCGTAGGGCCTGAACGGGTGGGCCGGCTCGTCGCGGTTGTAGTCCAGCCGCGGCTCCCAGGAGGTGCTGTAGTGCTCGGGCAGGCGCCAGCCGTGCTGACGCGCTTGGACGTTGACGGCGAAGTCGACGATCTTCAGCGCCCGCTCCAGCCAGCGCACCTCGCCGGTGACGTCGGCGGTGGCCAGGTAGGCCTCGACCGTGTGCATGGCGGCGTTGATGCCGCGGTAGTCCTCGGGGTCGGTGAAGTCGAAGGCGTAGGACTCGATCGGCATCTGCTGCGCGTCATCCCACCAGTAGCGGTCCTGGATCGCGATGGCGTCGCGCAACAGCTCGTGGGCGCCGGGCCGGTCGGCGGCCGTCGCGGTGGCCGCGGCCAGCAGCACGAAGGCGTGCTGGTAGCACTCCTTGCGGGCCTCGGGGACGATCGGGACGCCGCGCCCCTCGGCGTCGGGCTCGGGGCGGATCGCCGAGTACCAGCCGCCATTGACCGGGTCGCGCAGGGGCCCGCCCAGGGCGCGCACGCCGTGGTCGGCGTAGCGGCGGCAGCCGGGGATGCCCATGAGCGCCCCCAGGGAGAAGGCGAAGGTCATGCGGCCGGTGATCCACAGTTCGACGGGGTGGGAGAGGTCCACCTCGCCGTCCTCGCCGATCCACCCGAATCCGGTGGGCACCTGCGCGGCGCGCGCGTAGTGCAGCAGTGCATGCGTCTCGTAGGCGAGCCAGCGCTTGTGCTCGGGGGCGCCAAACCATCCCAGTCCCATGAGTCCTCCTTGATCCGCCGGGAGTCCAAGGCTATCGACCCGCCCCGCACGGATCAATGATCCGGACTGCTCATGAGCGGCTCGTTCCCGTGCGACGAGGACCGGCTGCGAGAGGTCTACCAGCGCATGCGAGAACAAGGGCAGCGTTAACCCACCGCAGCCAGCCCCAGGGCGCCCGAGCTCAGGAAGGTCGTCAGGTCAGGGCAAGAGAAGGCAGTCTCAAGCACGTCGAGGTCTCTCAGCTGGGTTGTGTAGCAGCTCCCATCATCGGGGGACCTCGCCCCCAGGGGTCGGCAAAGTCGGTTTAGGTGGGGGCTTGGGTAATGAGCTTGATGGCTCCTTTGGAGTGTCTTGATTGGGATCTGGTGGTTGAGGCGATGGAGATGGCGGCGCCGTAGACCAGCCGGATGACGCCGGGTGGCCAGGTTCCTTACGGCGACCACGATCTGTGGGCCATTGGCGGTGCGTAGCTGGTGGCGGTCCCCTGGTCGAAGACCACGTCCCTGACCGACGTGGAGCCGGTCCTCGATCCCCCAGTAACCTACGCCGCACCCGCCGACCGCGAGAGGTGTCGACACCCGAGACGGACGGGACGCTCTTCCAGGGAAGGTTCTTGAGCGTCCTGCGCAGGGTCTTCTGGTTGCCCAGAGGCGTAAGAAGGTAGTGGCCATCACGCCGGGTGATCCACTCGGCTGTGTCTACCTGGGCGTGCATCGCATCGGCGGTGACCACCGCCCCGTCGAGGTCCAACGGTTCGAGAAGGACCGGCAGGGAGGGGACCTCTGGTTGGACCTGTCCGCCACCCGCTCCTGGGTCAGCACGGCGCCGGTTGCCTGGTCCAGGACGGACAGGAGATGAGGCGCCGACACCCGCCCCTGGCGAGCGCCACGGATGGTCGTGCCGACGCGCCGCGATGACTGTTCTTCCTTCGATGGAACCGGTACGCGTGCACAACCATGACCTCAAGAGGGTGTTGAGACCTGTGGGATCCAGATCCTGCAGGACCCTGCGGATAGTCGACTCCGAGGGCAGGGCCTGCCCCACCGGCAGGCCAGAGAGCGCAGGTCGGCGCCGGTCAGGTCGGTGGTGTCCTCCCATATCGCCGTCAGGCTCCAGCAGCCGGCCAGCACCCCCGTCACTGCCAGGGACAGCACCGTAGCCAGGTCATGACGCACACCCCACCGATCGCGGGGGTCGGTCACGTTCCTTAAGAACCTAGCCTCGAGATTTCATCGTTGAGGTGGTGAAAGTGGGGTGAAGGTGTCGCTTCGCCTGGAATAATGCGGGTTGCTGAAATCCGAGAACTCCAGGGGGAGGACACCTTCGTGGTGAAGAATAGCGGGTTGTACCCGGTTGTGGGTGTGGAGTCCGGTCAGGTGCCGGCGGTGGGTCTGGCCGGGGCGAGGCTGCTGACCGAGACGAGCGGGGTCACGGGCCTGGGCAACGAGCTCTCGCAGGCCCTGTCTACGTGGCGGCGGCCGGGGTCGGTGCACGACCCGGGCAAGATCATCTTGGATCTGGCGGTGTGCGTGGCCCTGGGAGGCCGGTGCCTGTCGGACCTTTCGCTGCTGCGGTGCGACAAGGAGGTCTTCGGGCTTGTTGCCTCCGACCCGACGGTCTCGCGACTTGCAGGGGCCCTGGCCGACCACGTCGAGGCTGTCGAGGCCGCCGTCAACCGGGCCCGCAGGACAGCGCGGCATCGGGTGTGGGCCCTGGCCGGCGAGCACTCACCGACCGCCGGCGTCTCGGCGAACCGGCCGTTGGTGATCGACGTCGACGCCACCTTGGTTAATGTGCACTCAGACAAAGAGGGTGCGGCCCCGACCTTCAAGAAGGGGTTCGGCTACCACCCGCTGACCGCGTGGTTCGACCACGGCCCCGACGGTGGGGGTGAGTGCGCGGCGCTCGTGCTGCGTCCCGGTAACGCGGGATCGAACACTGCCGCCGACCACGTCGAGATCATCCGCCGGGCACTGGACCAGGCCGGGCTCGGCCCCAGACCCGGTAGAAAGGTGCTGGTGCGCATCGACGGGGCCGGAGGCACGAAGGAGACCATTGAGCTCCTGGCCCGTCGGCGGGTGTCCTACAGCGTGGGGTTCACGCTGCCGGACCACACGCCGCAGATCCACGGGCACCATCCCCGAGGCCGCCTGGGACCCGGCCTACAACGCTGACGGACAGCCCAGGCAGGGTGCGGACGTCGCTGAGATCACTGACCTGCTGGACCTGACCGCCTGGCCCAAGGGGGTGCGGGTCAACCGTGCGCCGAGAGCGGCCCCACCAGGGAGCCCAGCTGCGCTTCGAGGACGTCGGGGGCTACCGGCTGACCGCCTTCGCCACCAACACAAAAGTAGGTCAGCTCGCCGATCTCGAGGTCCGCCACCGGCTACGGGCCCGCTGCCAGGGGACCGTATCCGCTGTGCCAAGGACACCGGGCTTGACCGCTTTCCCTTGCAGGGGTTCGCCCAGAACCGTATCTGGTGCCTGATCGTGGCCCTGGCCTGTGACCTGCTGGCCTTCTCCCAGCCGCTCGCCCTGGCCTCCACCCCCGCCCGCACCTGGGAGCCCAGGACGATCCGCCTGCGCCTGATGAGCATCCCCGCCGTCATCACCCACCGTGCCCGCCGCACCGTCCTGCGCTACAAGGCCGACCACCCCTTCACCAGCCTCCTGCTGACCGCACTGAGCGGCTTTCAGGCCCTACCCGCACCATAGGCACCCGACCGCCGCCTCCTGCCCACCACGACCCTGAAGGAACAACCCTGGCCCCTGGAAAGGCCCGACCACCGCGAGACGACACGCGGCAGACCGTCACACCCAACCGGCATAATCGCCCCCACGACACCGGCAACGACGCCACCCACACCCCACTCAACCAACCAATGAAAGATCGAGGCTAGGTCAGGGGCCGGCGCGACAGGGCGGTCGTAGTGGCGGATAACATCAGCGCGGGTTCCCAGGACGAAGGGATAACTAGACACCACCCAGTCGACAGAGAATTCAATTACAGTCACACCCTTCCTCAAAATCGCGCAACGATACAACATAGAATTGTTCGCCCATCCGAAAAGAAAGGAAGCAGATACAGGATGTGTAGCATGTGCCCGATACTCACAATAACTACGACATCTTCAACAGCAACAGAGAGCACAGAGAATAAACATATAAAGTGACAGAGAAGCAGCAACCCCAGCCCTACCGCAAAGGTAATGACAGGTCCTGCTGCGGCGATAACAGCCCGCTCATACGGCGCTCTACTTCCTGTTTCTAGGAGAGAAATTCTCAGAATTCCGATTTCCCACCTAGCAAGAATCGCTGGGTTGAACTTCCGAGCCACAAGGAAATGACAATACTCGTGAAGAAAAAAGGAACCCAACATTCCCCATACGACAATAACTATTGCCTTTGCGAAAAATATCCGCCCTCCCAGAGAACCAAACGACGCCACAAAGCCTACCAGTGAAACTATTAAAGGTAACAACCCTACTGTTGCAAGATGCCTCAACAATGGAGTTATACTAAGATACTGGAGACCGGTCCACCCATTTAAAGAGGCATCGTTGACGGACTTTAAAGGCGCAATCATATCAAGATATCAACGTGTCTGATTTAAGTATTTTACAGCATTGCGGCAATCATCGGGCATCAGCAGATACTCCTATCCCTAGTTTTAACGCGGACGCTTTTAAGAGACTCTACGGTAAAACAACCTCGTGACGGTTGCAATACCTGGGCCCACAATCGGCATCTTATCGATTTTGGATTACATGCCTTGTAAAGAACGGCTCACAGGATCACTTAGGTATGCGCAGATTGCAGTCATCCCAATTGACGTCCCTCATGACTTCTTTGTCTGAAGACTGCCCTTAATCCATGCTGCCTTGAGGCAATTACTGCTTATGTTCAATCAAGCGGTCACGGTATCGCTTGAGAGCAGCGAAAGCGTAGGAGGCCACCAAACATACAGCACACACCACGACCCAAATTGCAGCAATTCGAGGCACAGAATTAATACCTGCACTGGCGACAACGTTACCAGATTCATTCAGGCTAGACTGGAAATAAACCGCCCCAAACAGACCGGTAAGATGCGCCGAATCCGTGTGCACTGAGAACATCATGACAACAATCGTTATGACCGCCACCCCTGCAGTGATGAGAAAACTAATCATAATGCTGAAAAGAAACAATTTAACGTGACGCATGGTTTACCTTTCTGTTCGCTTCGAGAGAGTATATGCTGTACACCACAACCAGGCACACGACAAGTACGACTAACATTACTGTTGTGGCACTACTTACATTAATCACCCCAGTGATGATCGACAGCAGAATCAGGACCGATAAAGCGATACAAGTTCCTACAAGTACAGAAATTGGATTATCATCCATCGCCGGCATAGCGATGCCAACACAAATCGAGATTATGAGGGAACCTAGGACGCCTACAGTACCTATCAGTGTCGCCGACAGTTCCTCTCCCCGCAGAACGTCAAAAAATGTCGCTAAACTGGCAAGGCAACCAACAACCAGCAGTTGCGACACCATCATTTGACTGTACATCCTGGTGGAACTCAAATTGGGCTCGAGCACCCGTATGGACGGGTTGACGGATGCGAAGTGGTAGAAACCACTGAAGGTCACAGGCTCAACCCCCCACAACACCGATGGTATGTCTCCCGGTGGGAACGTTGCCATAAATGCTATAAATACAATGCTCAGCAATACTGATTCCACAGCATAGCGGCTACGCAAAGCGTACGCTAAATGAAACTTAATTCCACTAGCGAACGATCCCGGAAGCGGGAAGTCAAAAAATCTTGATCTGGCCTCCATGTTAGTTGAAGGAACCAACACGAACGCCACAACGAGAACAAAGAGGCACGCTGGAAAAATAAATACTAGTGATACCGAACCATACCTTTCGACTAGATCTTTATACACTAACGTCCATATTGAAAATGGCCGCTTTTCCATAGGTGACGCAATTTTTACTACCAGGGAAATAGATTCTCTCCACGATGCAACTACCACGAAGAACAACAAGGCTATCATGATAGATCCCCTGTTCTTCTTGATTCCCAAATGAGCAAGCATAAGGTCAGTCGCTCGATAGAGCGTCGTAAGCACAGCCAATGTGGTCAGTACCGGAAGCACCATGCAGGTCAACAGTGGAACTACGGCTTCATCACCGAACGACACCATCGTTCCTACTGTCATAGAAAACAGTCCAGCACTAATGATGACAAACAGCGCTAGAATGTCAAGGACATCCACTGCACGTTGACGCTCTTTATTCGTCACGGCTAATAGATTGGTCAGAGACATCATCCCAGACGAACTAGCCATCAACATTTTTGTGATCAAGAACGCCAGAGCACTCCACAGCACAGAAGAAATTGAGTTAATGGAGAATATCAGATCAACGGCGAAACTGTTGTTTCTGGCGCCGGAAAAAGTAATCACCGAAATCGCGCTGGCTGTAATCAGAAGCAAGGCAATGCACAGAGCCGAGACCCAACGTACTGTGCTCGATCTTAACGCTCCTTTCGTTATAACTACGCGAAGAATATACAGCAACATAATGCGCGCTACCGCAAACACACGCGCATATCGTTCCCTCACGACAGCAGGAGCGACTCTAGGCATTTATTTGGCTTTCGGGAATTCCGATATACTGTCTCACCAAATCTTCGATACTTAGTCCTTCTTTCGCTAACTCAACGACTGGTGCAGTGACGACTACCCGACCGCGATCTAGGAGGAGAAACTTATTTGCATTTCGTGATTGCATCGCAAAATCATGACTACACATGAGCACCGTCCCTCCTTCTTGACAAAATCTACGCAGTTCCACTTCGATTTTATATTGAGCCTCTATATCCACCCCATTGAGCGTTTCATCAACAATAATTACTAGCGGATTAATCAGTAGTGACGCAGCCAGCTGGGTTTTCTTTAACATACCGTGCGAGTATGTTTCCATAATTTCGTTATGGCGTCCCTCCATCCCCAACTGGACAAATGTCTCTTCAATCTCCTTCCTCGAAACGCGGATCCTGTGTTCACCGTGAGAGTGGAGACGCGCTGAGTTATGAATAAATTCTTCCCCCGTCAAAAAACGGGGCATGTGATCATTGTCGCCGCAATATGCAAGCAATCGGCAGGCGCTGATCGTACCTGCAGGTTTTCCAGCGATCAGGACATCAGCGTTTTTAGGGGAACTCAGTATACCTTGCAGTACTTTGCACAGGGTAGATTTTCCAGAGCCATTCGGTCCTATAATGGCGAAAAAATCCCCCGCATAGACGGTGAAGTTCACACGATCAAGAGCTTGTACGTTACGATACTTAAATGTCAAATTCGAAACGTTAACGTTCGGCACCAGTTTTTGACTTCTCATATAGCAGTAGTTGGTTGATTGGGCAAAATTAACGCATTCTTCACACCGAGGAGCACAGAAACGCCGCCCTCCTGAGTTCAGACCACTGTTTAGTGCGTCGGGACACTTCACTGCATAGCGTGGTGTGCGCCAATTAGAGCAGCGAACTCCGGTGCAATTCGAGACGGTGGCATACATAAGCGACTGAAGAGTGGCGTCGAATTTCGTTCACAGACTGCGCTTCTCATCATGTGGGCACTCTACCAAATGTATTTATCGATCGACAAGGGGTGCCTGACAAACGTCAATGTTACGAATGTTTGTGGAGCTTTTCGTGTTTGAGGGCGTAGTAGTTGGGGCATATTGAGGCTTATTCATAGGGGTGTTTAGGGTGTTTTGTTGGTAATAGCGTGTCGCTAAGCAGGGTGGCGGCTTGCTCTTGAGAGAATCTTTGGTGCTTAAGCCAATCCAACCAAGAAGCAAACCGCCATGACGAATAGTAGCACGAGAATCCCTCGGTGTGAGGTTGTGGGCCTGTGCGAGGCCATTTTCGCCGAGAACCCCGATCTGCCGGTCTTCGGGGCGAGGGCGCTGGGGCTGTTCCTGTGCGTGCGACTGACCCTGACCTACCTGCGCCACAACCTGCCCCAGGAGCTGCTCGCCGAGCTCTACGGCGTCTCCCAGGCCACCGTCTCCCGCGTCATCAGCACCTACACGCCCCTGATCGCCCAGGCCCTCCAAGCCTCTGTACCGACGGTGGAGGACCTGGACCCCACGGCCCAGCTGATCATCGACGGCACCCTGCTTCAGTGCTGGTCCTGGAAGGACCACCCCGAGCTGTACTCCGGTAAGCACAAGACTACGGGGCTGAACGTGCAGGTGGCCTGCACCCTGTCAGGAACCCTGGCCTGGATCTCCGACCCCCAGGACGGAAGGGTCCACGACACCCAGGCCCTGCGCCACTGCGGCCTGCTCGACGTACCGGCCACCGACCTACCCGACGGGACACCACCACCACGCCATGTCGGCGACAAGGGGTACATCGGGCTGGGCATGATCACCCCGAAAAGAAAACCCGCAAAACTTCCCCTCCACCCAGACGACAAGACCTACAACACCACCGTCAACCAGATCCGCTACAAGATCGAACGAGTCATCGCCAACATCAAGACCTGGAGAGTCCTGCACACCGGCTACAGAAGACCACCGGAAACCTTCCCGGAAACCATCTCCGCAGTCCTCGGACTCATATTCACCTACACCCCATGAATAATCCTCATTGACTCGTTTGGTGGTGGGTGCATCCTTGCGGTGGCTGAGGATCAAGCCCCCCCGTTACCTTGTTGGTGGTCCCGGGTGGTCCGGGGCTGGGCCAGCTGCTGTGGGCATGATGTCTTGCCCCTGTCTTCTAATGATCCGGGGGGTGTTGTCACCCGCGGCAGCCGGGCGCTGGTGACCGCTGATAAGGGGAACGACCCGCTGCGTGTGAGGTCTTTCGTAACGTGGGTGCGGGACCGGTCGTCCACCGGCTGACCCTCACCCATGCAGCGAGAGGTGGCAGGAGAGATGGATATCGAGGACATCGACGTCTTCATCGGCATCGACGTCGGCAAGAGCGAGCACTGGGCCACGGCCCTGAGCCGGGACGGGCAGAAGGTCCTCGACAGGGCCCTGCCCAACGACGAGGACCGGCTGCGTGAGGTCTACCAGCGCCTGCAGGCAAAGGGGCAGGTGCTGGTGGTGGTCGACCAGCCCGCCACCATCGGGGCCCTGGCGGTGGCGGTGGCTCAGGACATGGGCATCACCGTGGGCTACCTGCCCGGGCTGTCGATGCGCCGCATCGCTGACCTGACGCCGGGCAGCGCCAAGACCGACGCCAAGGACGCTGCCGTCATCGCCGGCGCAGCCAGGACCATGCCTCACACCCTGAGAGCCGTCAGCGCCTCGGAGGAAGAGGCTGCGGCGCTGAGCATGCTGACTGGCTTCGACCTGGACCTGGCCCGCCAGGTCAACCAGACCGCAAACCGGATCCGGGGCCTGTACACCCAGATCCACCCCGCCCTCGAGGCCGTGGTGGGGCCCTGGCTGGAGCACGACGCCGTCTTGGAGGTCGTCGCCGCCTGGCCCACTCCAGCCGATCTGAAGCGAGCGGGCAAGGCAAGGATTGACGCCAGGCTCAAGAAGCACGGGTGCAGGCGGCACGCCACCTGGGCCGGCCAGATCGTCTCGGCCCTGGAGCACCAGACCGTGGTGGTCGCCGGCACCGACGCCGCCGCAGTGGTGCTGCCCCACCTGGCTAGGCAGCTCATCTCCCTGCACGCTCAGCGGGCCGATGTCGCAGCCCAGGTCGAGACCCTGGTGCAGGCCCACCCTCTTTACCAGGTCCTGACCTCCATGCCCGGGATCGGGGTCAGGACCGCAGCCGTCTTCCTGGCCGAGACCCTGGGCAAGACCTTCGACGCCGGAGCCCAGCTGGCCTCCTACGCCGGGCTCGCTCCTGTCACACGTCGCTCCGGCTCATCGATCCGTGGTGAGCACGTCTCCCACGGCGGCAACAAGAGGCTCAAGCGCGCCATGTTCCTGTCCGCCTTCGCCTCACTGCGCTCCGACCCCGTCTCCCGGGCCTACTACCAGCGCAAACGCAACCAGGGCAAACGCCATAACCAGGCCGTCCTCGCCCTGGCCCACCGCCGCATCCTGACCCTGCACGCCATGATCCGCAACGGCGCACTCTACGACCCCCAACCAGCCACGAAACTACCCACCGCCGCTTGACACACCACATAGGGGCACCCCCCCGATGATGGGGAGTATTTGAACGCCCCGGGCTTGACCTCGAGATTTCATCGTTGAGGTGGTGAAAGTGGGGTGAAGGTGTCGCTTCGCCTGGAATAATGCGGGTTGCTGAAATCCGAGAACTCCAGGGGAAGGACACCTTCGTGGTGAAGAATAGCGGGTTGTACCCGGTTGTGGGTGTGGAGTCCGGTCAGGTGCCGGCGGTGGGTCTGGCCGGGGCGAGGCTGCTGACCGAGACGAGCGGGGTCACGGGCCTGGGCAACGAGCTCTCGCAGGCCCTGTCTACGTGGCGGCGGCCGGGGTCGGTGCACGACCCGGGCAAGATCATCTTGGATCTGGCGGTGTGCGTGGCCCTGGGAGGCCGGTGCCTGTCGGACCTTTCGCTGCTGCGGTGCGACAAGGAGGTCTTCGGGCTTGTTGCCTCCGACCCGACGGTCTCGCGACTTGTAGGGGCCCTGGCCGACCACGTCGAGGCTGTCGAGGCCGCCGTCAACCGGGCCCGCAGGACAGCGCGGCATCGGGTGTGGGCCCTGGCCGGCGAGCACTCACCGACCGCCGGCGTCTCGGCGAACCGGCCGTTGGTGATCGACGTCGACGCCACCTTGGTTAATGTGCACTCAGACAAAGAGGGTGCGGCCCCGACCTTCAAGAAGGGGTTCGGCTACCACCCGCTGGGTAGTGCCCCGTAGTGTGGTGTAGCGCGGTGGTTGGGCTGCTGTTGGTGGCAGCGCGGTCACCGTGTGATCCTTCGAGGAATCTCCTACAACCCACTCGAACGGAGTCATCACGATGACCGCTCCTCATATTGTCGACCCTGAGCGCCTTCTTGGCGAGGCTCTTTCTCAGGCCTCCCCAGACCTGATGCGTAGCCTGCTTCAGACGGTGATCAGCTCCTTGCTGAGCGCCGAGGCTGACGCGGTGTGCGGTGCCGAGTACGGTCAGGCCAGCCCCGAGCGCCGGGCTCAGCGCAATGGCTACCGGCACCGGGACCTGGACACCCGGGTCGGCACGATTGACGTGGCTGTCCCCAAACTGCGCACCGGCTCATACTTCCCCGACTGGCTGCTTGAGCGCCGCAAACGGGCGGAGTCGGCGCTGATCACTGTGGTTGCCGACGCCTACCTGGCCGGGGTCTCCACACGGCGCATGGACAAGCTGATAGGTACTTTGGGCATCAATTCGCTGTCGAAGTCACAGGTCTCACGTATGGCGGCCGAGCTCGACGAGCAGGTCGCCTCCTTCCGCAACCGGCCCCTGGGCGATGCAGGCCCATTCACCTTCGTGGCGGCCGACGCCCTGACCATGAAGGTCCGCGAAGGTGGTCGCGTGGTCAGCGCGGTGGTCCTGACCGCTACCGGGGTCAACGCTGACGGACATCGCGAGGTCCTAGGACTGCGGGTAGCCACCACCGAGAGCTCGGCGGCCTGGAACGGGCTGCTCGCCGACCTGGTGGCCCGGGGGCTTACGGGGGTACGGCTTGTCACCTCTGACGCCCACACGGGCCTGGTTGAGGCCATCGCCGCGAACCTGCCCGGAGCGACCTGGCAGCGCTGTCGCACCCACTACGCCGCTAACCTGATGACCGTGGTTCCCAAGAGTCTGTGGCCCGCTGTCAAGGCCATGCTCCACTCGGTCTACGACCAGCCCGACGCAGCAGCCGTCGAGGCTCAGTTCGACCGCCTCCTGGACTACGTCCACACGATCCTGCCCGAGGCTGCCGACCACCTCGACGCCGCACGAGCCGACCTGCTGGCCTTCACTGCCTTCCCTGTCGAAGTATGGAGACAGATCTGGTCCAACAACCCCCAAGAACGCCTCAACAGAGAGATCCGCCGCCGCACCGACTCAGTAGGTATCTTCCCCAACAGAGACGCCATTATCCGCCTGGTTGGCGCCGTCCTGGCAGAGCAGACCGATGAGTGGACCGAAGGACGCCGCTACCTCAGCCTCGACGTCCTCAACCGCAGCCGGAACCTACCCAACGCCCCCTCCCTCACCAGCTAACAACCACACTCCACGAAGACCTCTACACCACATCAAGAGACTTGACCCACCCGCTGACCGCGTGGTTCGACCACGGCCCCGACGGTGGGGGTGAGTGCGCGGCGCTCGTGCTGCGTCCCGGTAACGCGGGATCGAACACTGCCGCCGACCACGTCGAGATCATCCGCCGGGCACTGGACCAGGCCGGGCTCGGCCCCAGACCCGGTAGAAAGGTGCTGGTGCGCATCGACGGGGCCGGAGGCACGAAGGAGACCATTGAGCTCCTGGCCCGTCGGCGGGTGTCCTACAGCGTGGGGTTCACGCTGCCGGACCACACGCCGCAGATCCACGGGCACCATCCCCGAGGCCGCCTGGGACCCGGCCTACAACGCTGACGGACAGCCCAGGCAGGGTGCGGACGTCGCTGAGATCACTGACCTGCTGGACCTGACCGCTTGGCCCAAGGGGGTGCGGGTCAACCGTGCGCCGAGAGCGGCCCCACCAGGGAGCCCAGCTGCGCTTCGAGGACGTCGGGGGCTACCGGCTGACCGCCTTCGCCACCAACACAAAAGTAGGTCAGCTCGCCGATCTCGAGGTCCGCCACCGGCTACGGGCCCGCTGCCAGGGGACCGTATCCGCTGTGCCAAGGACACCGGGCTTGACCGCTTTCCCTTGCAGGGGTTCGCCCAGAACCGTATCTGGTGCCTGATCGTGGCCCTGGCCTGTGACCTGCTGGCCTTCTCCCAGCCGCTCGCCCTGGCCTCCACCCCCGCCCGCACCTGGGAGCCCAGGACGATCCGCCTGCGCCTGATGAGCATCCCCGCCGTCATCACCCACCGTGCCCGCCGCACCGTCCTGCGCTACAAGGCCGACCACCCCTTCACCAGCCTCCTGCTGACCGCACTGAGCAGCTTTCAGGCCCTACCCGCACCATAGGCACCCGACCGCCGCCTCCTGCCCACCACGACCCTGAAGGAACAACCCTGGCCCCTGGAAAGGCCCGACCACCGCGAGACGACACGCGGCAGACCGTCACACCCAACCAGCATAATCGCCCCCACGACACCGGCAACGACGCCACCCACACCCCACTCAACCAACCAATGAAAGATCGAGGTTGATAGAGGCAGTAATAACAGGAAGGGTCGCTGCGGGTGTATGGAAGATTATTCTTGGGGGCGGGATGCGTGGTATTTTTCGGACGAGGGAGTTTTTCGGGCCTTGTCCCTTGTTGTTGGTCACGACGGTTGGTTTACGCGGCGGTTGCCAGCGTAGTGGTTGTAGATGGTTGGGGCTATGTGACCGCAGTAGGAGTGACGGCGTACGGTGTCGTGCGCGGTTTCAGCCATCTGAAGGTCTGGTGTCGGCAGGTGAGCTCATCGACCCAGGAGCGCTGCTCCATGAGGACCTCGCGCTTCAACGCCGCGCACTCCAACTAGCCTCGATCTTTCATCGTTCGTTTGGGTGGAGATAATCGGGGTCATTGCTGGTGCTGCGGGTGGGATTATGCCAGACGGGTGTGACGATCTGCCGCGTATCGGGCCACGGTGCTCGGGCCTTCCACAGGGGGTCGGCATCTCCATCGCCTCACCTACCAGATCCCTGGCAAGACACCACAAACGAGCCATCAGACTACTAACCCAACCAACCACCTAAACCGGCTTGCCGACCCCCGAAGTCTTATGCGTTCAGTGTGATCGCCCAGCTATGCTGATATTTGTCAGCTTTCTCTTGCGTCCGGTAAATATTGGAGTAAACTAAATCACATGGAGGCACAGACAATGCACACAGTAGGTATGCAACTCGTCAACAACGCACGCTCTCGCTTCGACTCCGCCATTGTTCGTTATGACGCCTGGTTCCTTGTGTTCGTCGCCGTACTGCTCGCGCTTGGGGCGACACTGCTCGCAGGTATGGCTGTGTGGTGCGTCGTGAATCAGCACGGCGCCTTTACGGGAAATTGGAAGTGGGATAGCGGCATTTCTGTAAGCATGGAATGTCGACGGTAGATCGACGGCGACACCCCTCGAGTGGTAACGCTGTCGCAACTCGAAGATGCTCCAAGCAAGCAGAATGAGCATAGGTGGAGGTTGCTCTCGTAGGGGTGCCCTCCACCTTGTCATGTGGAGCCTGTTGTGCACGTCTTGTATGCGGGCTCTTCGCGTTTGAGGATGTGTTAGGCGAGCCTTACCGTCGGCTTTAGGTGATTGCTGTCAAGTGGTCTTTGAGGCGTCCGGCCTGGATGAGGCTGCGGATTGTCGAGTCTCGGGTTTTGTGGGGGGTGGTTTGTCTGGTGCTGGTGGTTGCTGGTTGTGGTTGTTCCTGGCGGTAGTGGTCGTGGTTGGTGTTGGGTGCCCGGGCGGCTTCGTGCTCGGCCGGGGGTGCGCATGCCGATGTGTGCAGTGAGGGCGCAGTGGGGTCCGGTGGTGCCCGTACCATGTGGACCCACTCGGCGGTGGCGACCACGGGCGGCGTCGATGTCCTGCCAGAGTCCTTGTCCAAAGGATGGGCTCGGCCTTGTACAAGGGAGCTTGAGTGCCTCGGCCAGCGCAAAGCCGAAAGGAGGTCACCCTTGGAGCCCACGGAGGCGACCGCCTCGGCCTCGACCAGGACCTGCCCGTAGCGGATAGGGCCGGTACCGCGCCCCACGATCGCAAATGGTGCACCAGGCCCGTCAGGTCAGCGCCGGCTCATTCTCGCTGCCAGAGGGCCATTTCCAGGGCCTCCAGGGCCAGGTCGGTGCGCACTGGCCAGCAGGTGGTCCGCCACCCCAGGACCCGCCGCGAGAACACGCCGGCGGGTGAAGACGACGTACACCCACCCCGAGAACGTACGCGCACAGGAGGGGGCACCTCCCACGTAGTGGGGGAGTGCCGGCGACCCACAGCCCACCCAGGGCGAGGGCCTCGAGGCGCCGCCACCAGGTCGGCCGGGCACCGGGCCTCAAGGTTCCGAGCGGGCTGTCCTGGGCGGTTTGGCGCACCTGACGCCGCGGTAGGCCCAGGTCGGCCATCAACCGCACGGGCGGTGCACCGCCCCCGCATGACCGGCACCGTGAGGCTCAGCGGCCTCGCTGCGGCCCCGCACCACGTGCATCTTACGGGCGAGTATCCGGTTCTTACGGACCTTGGATATCTCCGCCCTGAGGGCCTCGTCGCGCACACTCCTGGCACCAGGAGACCGGCCACAACGGGCGTGAGTCAGGAGCTCGGGGCGTTCTTGACTCCGGCGCCAGTCAGCACCGTGCGGATCGGCCAGGCCCCAAACTCCTCCTTCCCAGCCTCGATCTTGGTCTCGGTGTGCTGGCAGATCAGCCAGACGGGCACTCACACTCCACCGCGACAGACAAGCCGACACACTCCTCAGGACCGCGGTAGCCCGCCCCCGCAGCCCCAGCGAGTACCTCCTTAAGTCCCATAGCAGTGATCCTCCCGTGCCATCACCGCCCCCACAAAACCCCGGACGGTTCACGAGCAGTGCCAAAAAACAGCATTCCAGAACCGACTTTGCCGACCACCTGAAGATCTACTGGCCAGGAGTTGTCCGTACCGCACGGGACCCCGGCCCCCGTGCGGTACACCCGTCTCCCATCCAGCAGCACTCAGACCTCGTGCAGTAAAGGGCCAAGGCACGGCCCGAGCCACACCACGGGCACGCCCTCACGACGCGCCCCACCCAGCCTCGCCTACTTCTGCTTCGGCCAGGCCGACTCGGCCTGGGCCAGCGCCTCCTGTGAGGTCATCGCACCGGTCGACCAGCGGCTCAGCCCAAGCCACATGGCGCTGCTGCCCACGGCCACCGGCATCGAGTCCGAGGCGTCCATCTCGATGGTCGTCTGGCGTGACTGGAGCAGTCTGGTAGCGCGCCTGCCGACGTCGCTGGGCGCCAGGTCGGGCTCAACCCCCTGGTGGGCGGTCGCCATCCCGCCCATCGCCATCCGCTTGCGGGCCCAGTCCTGGGAGGTCAGGTACTCCATGACCGCGTTGGCAGCTTCCGAGCGGCTGAAGGCCACGAGGTAGTCGGTGCCCACGAGCACGGCGTCCGATCCGCGATCCGCAGCCGGGGTGACGAAGGCCGAGACCTTGGCGCCGTTCGACGTCGACGACGCCGTCGCCCCAGCCGTCTGCCCCGCGGCCTCATCGGCGCCGGTCGAGCTTGCGGCCTCCCCCGCGGCGTCCCCGCTGGGACTGGGTGCCGTCACCGTCACCGGGTTGGCGCCGTCGGCGTCGGTGATGGCGGTGCCCTCCGGGAAGCGGGACTCGAAGGAGGAGGAGGCGTGCAGCATGAGGCAGCTGCCCTTGACCAGGTCGGCCCCGGCCTGCTCGGGAGTCCTCGAGATGATCGAGCCACGCCCACCGGCCACGTTCCCGTCAGCCAGGACCAGGGAGCCGACGGCGTCGAGGGCCTCCACGGCGCCCGAGGAGTCGACGGGCACCCGGTGCGAGGCCCAGGTCTCGTAGGCGCCGGGCCCCTGCGTGGAGAGCAGGGCGTCCTCGAGCCAGTCCGTCATCACCCAGCCGGTGGACTCCCCGTCGGAGGCGCCCACGCACCAGGGGGTCACGGAACCGTCGGGGTGGTCGGCGCGCACCTTGCGGGTGAGGGACTCCAGCTCGGCCCAGGTGGCGGGCACCTTGTAGCCGGCCTTGGCGAAAGCGTCCGGCGAGTACCACACGAGGGACTTCACCGAGGCCATGAGCGGGGCGGCGTAGGGCACGGAGGCGTGAATACCGACCTGGATCCAGTGCCGGTCCCAGCCGGCCTCCACGTTGCTGTTGACCGCGTTGGACAACGGGTGGACCACACCGGTGTCGACGAGCTCGGCCACCATCCCCGGCTGCGGCACGATCGCCAGGTCGGGCAGGTTCTCGGGGGCGTCCTGGCTCGACGGCGAGGCCCCCTTGCTGGTGGACAGGTCGGCGCCCGAGCCGTTGAGCAGCTGGGAGCGCAGCTCGGTGGTGCCGGTGTGCTCGACGTCGATGCCCGTGCACTTCTCGAACTCGGCCACGGAGGCCTCGAAGCGCTCTGCCTCGGTGCCGGTCAGGCTGCTGGAGACGGTGACGGTGGTGCCCTCGTGGCCCTGGTAGGCCCGGTAGGCGGCGCAGCCGGTGGCCGAGGCCGAGCCGGCCCCGCCGGCCGAGCAGGCGGCGGTGCCCACTGCCGCCAGGGTCAGGGCGCTGGCCGCCGCCAGGAGCCGGCCGGTCCGCCGCAGCCGGCCGCTGCGACGTCGTCGGCCCGCAGCGGGCCCGCCGGCCGACCCGGCCGACCCAGCCGACCCGGCCGACCCAGCCGACCCGGCCGACCCAGCCGACCCGGCCGACTCAGAAGTGGCGGCGCGACCGGTGTCCTCGACGAGGTTCTTGCGGGTGAAGTTGTGGTGGGAGACAGGGAGAGGGGACTGTCGCATCAGGGGTGCCTTACTCGTTCTATGAGAGCGTCCAGGACGGCGGCGCAGCCGTCCCGCCACACGGGCTCGGTCAGGATATCGCCGCGGTCGCGCACCCACTGGGGCGCGCTGCCCATGACGACTCCGGCTCCGGCCCACTCGATCATCTCGACGTCGTTGGAGCCGTCCCCGACCGCCAGGGTGCGGGCGGAGTCGGCGCCCAGGCGGGCGATGAGCGCCTCGAGGGCGGAGGCCTTGGTGACGCCCTCGGGGGCGACGTCGAGCCAGGCCGTCCAGCCGATGGCGTACTCCACCGAGTGCAGCCCGGAGTCGGCCACGATCCTGGAGAAGCGCTCCACCGACATCCCCGGGGCGCGTAGGACCACGCGGGTGACCGGCTGGGAGACGAGCTCGGCCATGGTGACGACCTGCTGGTCCTCGATGAGCTCGCCGTCGGGGAAGAGCCGGGAGACCTTGAACCCGGTGCCGGGGTCCTCCACGGCGATGATCCCGTCGGGCACGGCGGCGTGCAGGGTCTCGATGGCGGTGCGCGGGTCGAAGGTGCGCGAGTCGACCACCTCGTAGCCGCCAGGGGCGTCCGGGTCGAGCCGCAGGGTCAGGGCGCCGTTGGCGCACACCATCCAGCCCGAGCTCAGCCCCAGGTGGCGCACCACCGGCATGGCGGCGGCGATCCCCCGACCGGTGGAGATGACCACGGGGACCTCGTGGGCGCGCAGGCGGGCGATGGAGGCCATGACCCGCTCCGAGACGCGCCCGTCCATGTCGAGGATCGTGCCGTCGACGTCGAGGGCGACGACGAGTCCCTCGCCGGGCGCGAGCCGGGCCCCGCCGGCGGCCTCCAGGGCGTCGAGGTCCTGCATCCGGTCCTGGACGAGGGCGTGGTACTCCTCATGGTCCAGGGCCCGACGGCGCACGGCGTGTCCGCCGCCTCGGCCGTCGGCGCTCTTGTCGCCGTTGTCGAGCCGGCTGACGTACTCGGCCGAACCGCCCAGGTGGGTCAGGGGCTGGCCGGCCGGGGTGATCCCGGTGTCGGGGTTGACGGCCGGGCCGTTGCCGGTGGGGGCGCCGCTGGGACTGCTGGCGGGCTCAGGACCGCTGGGACCTCCGACGGCGTCGGCGTCACGGGCGGCGTCACGGTTCGCGTCACGGTCGGCGCCCGGCGAGGAGGCGGCTGGCGTGGGGCTCATACGCGGCCGTCCTCAGGCGCTGGTACCGACGGGCTCGATGACCTCCAAGCCGCCCAGGTAGGGGCGCAGGCCCGTGGGCACGCGCACCGAGCCGTCGGCCTGCTGGTGGTTCTCCAGGATGGCGACCATCCAGCGGGTGGTGGCCAGGGTCCCGTTGAGGGTGGCCACCGGGCTCGTGCCGCCCTCGCGGCGCTCGCGCACGGCCAGGCGGCGGGCCTGGTAGGTGGTGCAGTTGGAGGTGGAGGTGACCTCCATCCAGCGCTGCTGGGTGGGCAGCCAGGCCTCGCAGTCGAACTTGCGGGCGGCCGAGGAGCCGAGGTCCCCGGCGGCGGTGTCGATGACCCGATAGGGCAGCTCGACCAGGGCCAGCATCTCCTCCTCCATGGCCAGGAGCCGGGCGTGCTCGGCCTCGGCGTCCTCGGGGCGGCAGTAGGAGAACATCTCGGCCTTGTTGAACTGGTGGACACGGATGATGCCGCGGGTGTCCTTGCCGGCGGCGCCGGCCTCGCGCCGGTAGCAGGTGGACCAGCCCATGTAGCGCCTGGGGCCGGCGGACAGGTCGAGGATCTCGTCGGCGTGGTAGCCGGCCAGGGCCACCTCGGAGGTGCCGGTGAGGTAGAGGTCGTCGGCGGGCAGGTAGTAGATCTCGTCGCTGTGGGCGCCGAGGAAGCCGGTGCCCCCCATGACCTGCGGGGTGACGAGGGTGGGGGTGGTCATCGGGGTGAAGCCGTGGGCGACGGCGGCGTCCAGGGCCGCCGTCATGAGGGCCAGCTCCAGGCGCATGCCCCAGCCCTTGAGGTAGTAGAAGCGGGCGCCGGAGACCTTGGCGCCGCGGCGGGTGTCGATGATGTCCAGGCCCTCGCCGATCGCCAGGTGGTCGGCGGGCTCGAAGCCCTCGGCGGCGAAGTCGCGGGGCTCGCCGCCCTCGTGGCGCAGGACGACGTAGTCCTCCTCGCCGCCCGAGGGCGCCCCCTCGATGAGGTTGGCGAACTGGCGGGCCAGGGCGTCGAGCTCGGCGGCGGCGGCCGAGGAGGCGGCCTCGGCGGCCTTGACCTGCTCGGCCAGCTCCTTGGCGCTGGCGAGGATCGCCGGGCGCTCCTCGGGCGAGGCCTTCCCCACGGACCGGGAGACGGCCTTCTGCTCGGCGCGCAGGTTCTCGAAGGCGGCCAGCGCCTGACGGCGGGTCTCGTCGGCGGCGATGACGCGGTCAACGAGATCGACGTCGGCACCGCGGGCTCGCTGGCTGGCGCGGAAGGGCTCGGGGTTCTCACGAAGCGCACGCAGGTCGATCATGACCCTGAGTGTAGTCAGGACCGCGCCCGGGGCCGCACTCGGGCCGCCTCCCGGGCACTGGCGGGCCCGGTCGAGGCCCGAGACGACAGGCAGGGGCGGGAAGGATCTGAGATCATCAGACAAGGTCACAGGCCAGTGGCAGACCCAACAATCGGGGCCGTCCGGCCCCCGGATCGACGTCGGACCCTCCCCGAATCCGCCCCGTCACCGAGGCGCCCCAGGGCCACGAAGACCAGCAATTAACCGGAAGATCGGGGGCGAATGACATCCGTGTAGTCCATACACGCTTCCCCTCGCCCGCACCAGCCCCCGACGGCGAACGTGACCCACACCCCTCTACCAACGTAATCCACCTGTGAATACAATCCATTTCAATCGGTGTACCCTATAGTTCCCGACAGTGCTCCTGGGTCGCCACGTAGGCGGCCCACCCACGCCGGTATCCCACACCGCTCTCCCCGCTCTTCCCGGCCAGTCGCCTGTCTCCGATTTTCTGTCACTTCGTCATATCAGGCTCGCCGATCGCAGTGGTGCGGGCCCCGACCACAGGACCACAACTCATGCCGATCTCATCATCTCCATCCTTTTCCCAGTTACGGGCCTTCGTGGCCCTGTGCGACCACCAGCACTTCGGCGAGGCCGCCACCGCACTCGGCGTCAGCCAGCCCAGCCTGTCCCAGGCGATCACCGCCCTGGAGAAGCGGGTCGGCGGCGAGCTGGTGGAGCGCACCACCCGCCGCGTCCTGGTGACCTCCCTGGGCGAGGCCCTGCTTCCCTTCGCCCGTGACGCCGTCCTGGCCGCCGAGGCCTTCAACGAGGCCGCCTCCAGCCAGGGGGCCGCCCTGAGCGGCACGATGCGCCTGGGCATCATCCCCACGATTGCGCCCTACCTGGCCCCCGTTCTCATCGACGGTCTGCGCGAGGCCCTGCCCCAGATGGAGCTGGACCTGCGTGAGATGGTCACCGGGGACAACCTCGACCAGCTCGCCCAGGGCCGCCTCGACGCGGCGATCATCTCGCTGGAGGACGACCTTCAGCGCACCACCGCGATCCCGATGTTCGACGAGGAACTCGTCATCCTCACCGCCGCGGGTCACCCCTGGGCGGGTCGTACCGACGTGCGCCCCAGCGAGCTCGACGACCAGCCCCTCCTCCTGCTCGACGAGGGCAACTGCCTGCGCGACCAGGCCCTGTCCCTGTGCCAGCGCTACGGCACCCAGCCCCCGGTCGCGGTGGCCACCACCTTGTCGACGGTGACCCGCATGGTCGCTCACGGCTCCGGCGTGACGATCATCCCCGAGGGGGCGCTCCAGCTGCTGACCCCCTCCTCGGAGTACGGCGTCGCCCGGTTCGCCGGCGAGGCGCCGGTGCGCCACATGGGCCTGGTTCACCGGGTCTCCTCCTCCCGCGGCGCCGACTTCGCCCAGCTGGCCGGCCTCATCTCGCGCCTGGTCAGCGAGACCGACCTGCCCGTCACCACCGTCAAGACCCTGGCTGCGGCCTGAGCGGGCCGGGGCGAGTCCTTTGCCGGACTCACACCTCGCCCCCAGGCCCTCCAGGACCGTGACCGGGACCGTGCGGGCGGCTAACCTGCCCCTATGACCGGCTTCACCGACGGCGGGCCCCGGGCGACGACGCCGCGCACCGGGCAGCCGCTGGCCTGTGTCGTCATCAACCCCTCCAAGCCGCGTGCGACCGCCGCGGTGCGGGGCCTGCTGGAGCGCGAGCTGCGCGAGGCGGGCTATGCCGGCCCCGTCTGGCTGGAGACGAGCGTCTCCGAGCCCGGCACGATGCAGGCGCGCCTGGCCCTGGCGGCCGGGGCCCGCCTGGTGGTGGCCGCCGGCGGTGACGGGACGGTGCGCGCGGTGGCGGCCGGCGTGGCCGGCACCGGGGCCCAGATGGGCATCATCCCCCTGGGCACGGCGAACCTGGCGGCCCGCAACCTCGGCGTACCGGTCGGCGACCCGAGAGCTGCGGCCCGGGTGGCGGCCCGCGGCGTCGACCTGCCCGCCGACCTCGCCTGGGTGAGGACCGAGCCCTGGACCGAGCCCGACGTCGGACCGATGCGGACGGCGGCCACCGGATCCACCGGAACCGCCGAGCTCGCGCACCTTCCAGAAGACGCCGGCGATCCGGCCCAGTCAGCCGGCCCGGCCGGACCCGCCGGCGCGACGGAGACGACCGCCTCCCCGCAGCTGTCGGCCGAGGCGGCCCGGGCGGTGCGCACGATCCAGAGGGCGACCCGCAGGCCCCGCCAGTGGGCCCGACCCACGCTCGGCGACGAGCACGCCTGCATGGTGGTGGCCGGGATCGGCTTCGACGCCGGGCTGGTCGCCTCCACGCGCCCGGCGCTCAAGGCGCGGGTCGGATGGGGCGCCTACGCGCTGGCGGCCATGGAGAACCTGGGCTCGCCGCGCATGGACCTGGTTCTCAGCCTGCTCGACGACACCGGCCAGCGGCGCGTGGAGCGACTGACCGCCCGCAACCTGCTGGTGGCCAACGGCGGTCGCCTGCCGGCCGGGATCACCCTGCTGCCCGAGGCCCGCACCGATGACGGTCTGCTCGACGTCGCCGCCATCGACACGGTGGCCGGCCTGGCCGGCTGGAGCTCGCTGGCCCGTCAGGTGCTGCCGCCCTACGCGGCGCGGTACTCCGAGCCGAGCCGTTCCCTGGGGCGGGTGGTGCTGCGCCGCGGCGGGGAGGTGGCCGTCCAGCTCTCCGTACCGGCCCTGGCCGAGGTCGACGGGGACCTGCTGGCGCCCACGCGGGGCATGCGGGTGCGCATTGACCCCGGGGCGCTGCTCATTCGCCGCCCGGCGGCCTGAGGGTGGGCCCGGCCGACGGGAGCTTCGGACCTGCGGCACGGCGCGCAGCTCGCCGCGGACGCACCATAGGGCCCGGCGACTCACCATGATGAGTCAGCCCGCGGGCTCCAAGGTGCGTCCGCGGCGCCCGGCAGGCCGTCGTGACCCGACCGGCTCCCCCGCCTCACTCCTCCCAGAAGCCGGCGACGTCGATCGCCCCGCCGGTGGCCTCGAAGTCGGCGCGCACCGCCTGGCGCAGACCGGCGTCGTGAAGCCAGTCCAGGGCGACGGCGGCCAGCCCGTAGGCGCCGTCGAGCGCGGCCGCGTCCCCGGTGGCCGCACCGGCGGCCTCGGTCATGGCGCGGGTGTGGAGGGCGACGTCGGGCCGGTCGGTGACCTTGATGAGCGGGTGGATGCCGGGCACGCGCTGGGAGACGTTGCCGAAGTCGGTGCCGGCGGCGATCGTCTCGGGCAGGACGCCGGCGGCCAGGGGGTCGCGGCCGCGCTCGCGCTGGGAGCGCACCCAGGAGGTGAGCAGGGGACCGTTGTCGCGCACGGGAACCTCGTTGCAGAACTCCGAGGTGAGGATCTCGACGCCGGTGCCGGTCATGAGGGCGGCGCCGTGGACGACCTCCTCGACCCGCTCGGCGATCTCCTTGAGGGTCTCGAGGTACTTGGAGCGCACCATGATGGACAGCTCGGTGCGCTCGGGGATGATGTTGGGGACCTGGCCGCCGTCGGTGATGATGGCGTGGAGGCGGTCCATGGGGAGCATCTGCTGGCGCAGCAGGCCGATGCCGGTCAGGGCCAGGGTGGCCGCGTCCAGGGCGTTGCGGCCCATGAAGGGCTGGGAGGAGGCGTGGGCGGGCACGCCGTGGAAGACGACGTCCAGGCGACGCACCCCGAGCCAGGTCTGGTGGGTGACGTCGTGGGCGTAGGAGTGGGTCTGGATGGCGGCGTCGACGCCGTCGAGCATGCCGCGCACGGACAGGATCTCCTTGGCGGTCGAGTTCTCCTCGGCGGGCGTGGTCTGCAGGACGACGCGACCGGGCAGGGCGCCGGGGCGGGTGCGGGCCAGAGCGGCCAGGGCGAGGAAGGCGCCCACGGAGTTGGCGCACATGACGTTATGGCCGCAGCCGTGGCCGATGCCGGGCAGGGCGTCGTACTCGGCGAGGATCGCGATGGTGCCGGCCGGCTGTCCGGCGCCGTCGGTCTCCCCGGGGGTTCCGGAGAACTCGGCGCGCAGGGCGGTGTCCATGCCGTAGACGCCGACCTCGGGCTCGATGCCGTGGCGGCGCAGGAGCGCGGCGACCGTGGCCACGGCGTGGTGCTCCTCGAAACCGGTCTCGGGGTGGTCGTGGATGTCGTGGGAGAGCTCGACGATCTGCGGGGCCAGCTCGGCGACGGCCTCGGCCAGGGCGGCACGCAGGTCGGCGGGGGCGCCGGCATCATCGGGCAGTACCGCCGGTGGGCCGACGACGCCGCGGCGCTCCTCGGTCTCGGCGGCCATGCGCTCCTGGATGGCGCTGGAGGGGACGGTGGGGCGGGTGAGGTCATTCAGGTCGCGCATGGGCCCATCATGCCCAGCCGCCTGTCGGCCCGCCATATCAATTCCCGCCCCGGTGCCGGTGGGGACATTCGTGCGGCGGATCGCCAGGCTCCACCTCAACAGCCCCTCCCGCCCAGCACGGGCGGGGACATGTCACGCCTGCGGGTGCAGGATTTCTGTCCCCGACGGCGTCGAATGTCCCCGGCTGGGCCGGGCCCGGCGCAGAGCAGGCCTCACCACCTGCCTGCCGGCCATACTGCACGAGGGTCGGGGCGATGAGCCTGGGCCGCCGCATCTGGAGCACCCGCACTGCCCGCACTGCACGAGGGCCGGGGGGATTTCAAGCCACCCCACAGCAGGTCCGCGCCAGCGCTGCCCGCACTGCACGAGGTCTGGGGGCTACTGGAGGAGGTACGGGCGTACTCCACGAAGGTCCGGACCCCGTGCAGTGCGGTCATCCCCCGACCAGTACGACCCGGACCCCGTGCAGTAGCCACCGCAGGCCCCTCCCCCGACTCCCCCGGGCGCCGCGCCCAGTCCGCCGCTGATCTCCTCCGCATACTGCCTCTACCCAGGCCCGCCCGGCCGCCGCTCAGCTGAACAGCGAGGCGGCCACCATGGTGTCGCCCTTCTTGATGCCCGGCGGGATCGCGAACAGGGCCGCGGCCTCGTGCTTGAGATACTCCTGGAGGGCGTCGCTCTTGGTCATGCGGTCCAGGATCGGGTAGAAGTTCGTGCGCGGGTCCCGCACGAAGGCGATGAAGAACAGCCCGGTCTGCAGCAGCCCCAGGGAGTCGGAGCCGTCGGTGTAGTTGTAGCCGCGGCGCAGCATCCGGCGTCCCTGGTTCTGCTCCGGTGAGACGACGGCGATGTGCGCGTCGGCCGGCACGAGCGTGTCCCCCTTGTCGTCCTTGGCCGCGTAGTCCACGGCCGTGAACTCCTCGGAGGACTTCGTGGGGTTGGCGATGCTCAGCGGCGCCCCGTAGCGCTTGTCGCGCCCCATGGTCTGCTCCTGCTCGATGAGCCGCAGCCGGTCCCACACCTCGGCGAGCATGCGGATGCGCCGCGCCACGTAGTAGGTGCCGCCGGTCATCCAGGACGCTGCGGCGTCGTCGCCGGACTGGACCCACAGGTGCTCGTTGAGCTGGTCGGCCGGGTCCTCGGCCTTGATGTTGTTGGTGCCGTCCTTGAAGCCAAAGAGGTTGCGCGGCGTCTCCTGGTCCACGGAGGTCGACGACGTCCGCCCGTATCCGACCTGGCTCCACCTCAGGGCGGCGGTCCCGAAGGCGATGCGGGTGAGGTTGCGGATCGCGTGGACACACACCTGGGCGTCGTTGGAGCAGGCCTGGACGAGCAGATCGCCGTCGGACTGGGCGGCGTGAAGCTGGTCGCCGGAGAAGGAGGGCATGCCCTCCTTGAGGACGGCCGGCATCTTGTCGGCCAGGCCGAAGCGGTCGTTGCCCTCGGCGTCGACGAACAGGCTCCTGCCCACCCCGAAGGTGATGGTCAGCCCGTTGGGCTTGTAGCCCCAGGCCTCGCCGGTGTCCTTGGGCGGCAGCTGCTTGTTGGAGCTGGGCTGGCCGCCGATGAGCTCGCCGGCGGTCATCTGCTCGGCGGCCACGGCCCAGTCGGACAGGAGGGTCTTGAGCTCCTCGACGTCGGTGGTGGAGACGTCGAAGGCCGCGGTGAACATGTTGTCCTGGGCGGGGGTGGTGATCCCCGCCTGGTCGGCCGGCTTGCCACTCACTGCTGACTCCTTCCGGGGTGTCCGGATCGTTCTGACCGCGCGGCTCAGAGGACGGTTCCGACGACCTTGGACAGCGACTCGCTCAGGGCGTTGACGGCGTCGGAGAACTTGCGCTGCACGTCGGTGTAGGAGTTCTTGTCCGGGGCCTCGCCGGCGTCCTTCTGGACCGAGGCGATGGTGGAGTAGTCCTTGTAGGTCTTGCGGCCGTCAGCCGTCTCCCCGGTCGCCTGGGCCGCGACGAGGTCCTCGACGGCCTTGAACTGGGAGGTGATCTTCTCAGCGAGCTTGGCGTCCTTCTTCTTCATGAGGTCCTCGACATTGCCGTAGGCGACCTTGGCACCCTCGACGTTGGCCTGGAAGTCTTAGAGGTCGGTGCGGGAGAAGGTCTCCTCCTCGCCGACGATCTTGGTGGTGGCGACCTCCTCGAGGAGGGAGGAGGCCCCGTTGGCGACGTCCTCGAGCTCGAGCTCGAACTTCTTGCCGCCGGTGCCGGTGATGTTGCCGTAGACGAGGTCGTAGAGGGACTTGGTGTCGGTGTTGAGCTGGTCGGCGACCTTCTGGCGGGCGGCGTCAAGGTCACCGGCCTCCTTGAGCCCGAAGGACTCGGCGGCGCTGATGTCGATGGAGGCGCCCTTGGTGATCGTCAGCTGGGTGACGCCCTTGAGCTCGCCGACCATGTTGGGCTTGCAGGCGGCATAGTAGGTGCCCTCCTTGAGGGAGGTGGTGAGCTTCGTGGTGGTGCCGGGGCCGGAGGCGCCGCCCTTGGCGTTCCTGGGGTTGTCCGCGCAGGCGGCCAGCCCCAGGCCCATGGCGGTCAGGGGGAGGAGGGCCAGCACGTTGCGTCGCTTGATGGTGGGCATGGTTTTCCTTCGTGAAGAGGTGGTGATGGGAGAAGGGTCTGCGGGGAGGTCAGGAGGCTTCGACGACGGCCTCGACCTGGCGGGGCGGTGAGAGCCACCGGCCCCGGATCTGGAGGGTGAGGAGCACCAGGGGCGGCACGATGTACAGGTTCCAGCCCACGACCTGCAGCACGGTGGGCTGGAGGTTGAGCTGGAACATGGCCTGGAGCAGCACGTAGAGCCAGTAGAGGGGCGAGGTGCTGGCCGGCAGGTGGGTGGACAGGTCCCAGGCGTGGT
Source organism: Actinomyces viscosus (assembly GCF_900637975.1). Lineage (NCBI taxonomy): Bacteria > Bacillati > Actinomycetota > Actinomycetes > Actinomycetales > Actinomycetaceae > Actinomyces > Actinomyces viscosus. The sequence goes on from NZ_LR134477.1 coordinate 2,582,549, forward strand.
TCATGATGCCGGGCAGGACGCCGGCCTCCTGGAGGTCGCCGACGCCGTAGGCGACGATGCCCGCAGCGACGACGACCAGGAAGTATCCGGTGGTGGCGAAGAAGACGCGGAAGTTGATGCGCACCGCGCCCTGGTAGATGAGAAAGCCGAGTGCAACGGCCAGGACGAGGCCGGTGACGACGCCCGCCGTGGTCTGCATGACGGAGCTCTCGATGCTGGAGCGCACGGTGGCCCAGATGAACAGGGCGGTCTCGACTTCTTCACGGCCGACGGCGACGATGGCGATCCACACGACGCCCCAGCCGGAGCCGCCCCCGGCGAGGGTCCTGGCCAGTGAGCCCTCCAGCTCACCCTTGAGCTCGCGGGCGTTCCTGCCCATCCAGAAGATCATCCAAGTCACCAGGCCGACGGCGCCGACGGACAGCGGAATGAGTGCGGCCAGACCAATACCCGCCCACAGCTTGGGCAGGGCGTCGCGCCGACCGGATTTAATCAGGTAGGCGATGATAATCGCTGACAACGAGGACGGCCTCTAAACCCTCCCGTAAGGCAATAAGCAGGTTGGCGAGAAACACACGCCTCCATGTCACGAATCAGTGTCTGACCTCTGCAACCAAGGTAAGCCTAGCCTGTAGATGTCTGATGACCAAGACGACGGATTCGTCGTAGTCGCATTGGAGGAACGCAGGTGATGCCGATTTCAGAAATCCATGACGGCTATGAATCGCTCTTTAATCTATCTATCGGAAGCCTCGATTCTGCGCCTACTATTGAACGAGGATTATTCATGGCAGTCTCCGCCACCTTTCTTGAACTGCGATGGGTCTGCGGACTCTGGTGTCCACAGAAATGACATTGAAGCGGTCATGGCGGGTGCGGCGCTGGTGAATTGTTGGAATTACGCCGATCCGTCAACTCGAATCCAGGTGCTGAGGCCCCAGTGTCATTTCTGTGGACACGACAGCGGCATGACCTGGGCCCTCCGGGTGACTCTTGGCCGCTGAGTCCCGCCGTGAGCGTTGCGCTCGGGAGCCAGGCTCCGGTTCGAGCCTTCAAGGTACGGACTCGGCGTCTCCGTTACCCCCTTCGAACGCGGTGTCCCCTGCACCCACCAAGGGCAGGATCACCCATGGCCGGCCACGTGAATAGGCCTACCCGAGCGGAAGGGAAGTCCTCGAGAAAGGAGCACGCTCTCGAGAACCGAGGAAAGCGGGCGGTGCGCAGGTGGAACCCAACCTGCACACCGCCCGGGGAGCACGGGCGGGGGCCCTGGCGTCACTGTCCGCTTCGCCCCCGTCTCACCCCCGCCCGCGAGTCATGACGGCGGTTTTCACGGCCTCAGCTCGTCGAGTCGTCGCCCTTCTTGATCCCGGCCGCGGAGCCCAGGCTCTCGACGGCGTCGGCGGACTCCCCTGCCTCCCCCGCTGCTCCCGCAGCGGCCGGCTCACCGTCAGCACCCTCGCCGGCCTTTCCGGCCGCCTGGGCGTCGAGCTGCTCCTTGAGCCCGGTGTTGACCTTCTCGACGTCGAGCCGGGTGAGCAGGAAGAGGATGAGTGCGTTGGCCACGAGCGGGAACCACACGTACATGACGTAGAGCATCTGGATGGCGGAGCCCGGCTGGACGTCCAGGTGCCCGTCGTAGCCGGAGGCGGCCAGCAGCCACCCGGACACGGCCGTGCCCAGCCCGCCACCGACCTTCACACCCAGGGACGTGCAGGAGAACATGAGCCCGTCGATGCGCTTGCCGGTGCGCAGCCAGGTGTTCTCCGAGGCCTCGGCGATGAGGGCGTTGAGCGTGCCCTGCAGCGGGCTCATACCCAGGGCCGCGATACCGGAGAGGACCAGCATGAGCGGGATGTTGTGCGTGTAGGCCGCCACGAGCACCCCGAGCCGCCCCACGGTGGCGATGACGTACCCGACGATGTTGATCCGGTACATCCCCCCGAACCTGCTCACCACGACCGGTGTGACCATGAGCCCCACGATGAGCGGGATGTTGATGGCCCAGGCGAAGGTCCCCAGCAGGTTGGCGTCGTTCAGGATGTAGGTCATGAAGTAGATGCCCATGTTGAGCATGGCCGTGAAGATCTGGGTGAGCAGGAAGACGACGAGGATGATGAGGTAGTACTTGTTGGACAGGAGCAGCTTGGCCGACTCCGCCACCGAAAGCTTGTCGTCCTTGGGCTCGTCCTCGCTCTCCAGCTCCTCGGGCGGCAGCTCCTCGACCGAGAGCACCGACAGGGTGTTCACCGCCAGGCCGAGCAGCGCGTAGATGATCGCCATGGTCCGCCAGCCGACGGCGCCGCCGCCGAACAGGGCCACACCGCCCACGGTGATGCTCTGGATGAGCAGGTTCGTCCCGAAGGCGAACATGAAGCGGATGGAGCCCATCTGCACGCGCTCGTCGCTGTTGCGGGTGATGAGCGCGGTCAGTGAGGAGTAGGCGATGTTGTTGGCCGTATAGAACACGGCGTTGAGCAGCGTGTAGGCGATGAAGAACCAGGCGTACTTGGCGGTGTCGCCCAGGCTCGTGGGGATCGCGAAGATCGCGATGATCATGGCGGCGCAGCCTACGAACCCCCACAGCATCCACGGCCGGGCCTTGCCCATCCGCGTGCTGGTGCGGTCCAGCAGCGCCCCGAAGATGATGTCGGAGAACCCGTCGAACAGGCGCGAGACCATCATGAGGGTGCCGACGACGCCCGCGTTGAGCCCGGCGGTGTCCGTCAGGTAGATCATGACGAAGGCGGACAGGAGCACGTAGACGACGTTGCCGGCCACGTCGCCCGAGCCGTAGCCCACCTTGTTGTACCACTTCAGGTACTTCCGCTCGCTGGCCGCCTCCAGTGCGGTTCCAGCGGTCGGCCTGCCCTGCGTGCTGCCGGACGCGCCGGCCTTGTCACTGCTCATGGGTTCACCTCGTTGTGAGTGCTGGTGTGGGTAAGGGGGTTGAGCAGGAAATGGAGCTCCATTCCCAGCTCCTGGCTGTCGGCCTGGTAGCGGGGCCGCAGGGCGGGCCCGCAGCTGTTGGACCCGATGCCCGCCATGGCGGCGTCCAGGCACAGGACCGTGCTTCCCGACGGTGTCAGGTCGGTGTTGCGCCGTCGCGAGGCCAGCTCCTCCTGCGTGTAGCGGGAGGCGTTGAAGGAGAAGGGAGTCGGCCCGACGACGGCCAGGCTCAGGCCGCCCCCGGAGACGATCACCTTGTTGCAGTCGGCGTGGCTGCCGTTCTCCTGAGGCCGGATGTAGTCCTCGTGGAGGTCGACGACGTCGGCGCTGAAGGCCCCGTGGTGGCTGGCGCGACGCTTGTCGACGTAGCTCTCCTGCGGACCCAGGCCGCAGTAGTCGACCTGGTTCATCGCCTCGGGCAGGAAGAGGCGCAGTCCCAGGCGCGGCAGGCTGGGGAAGCCCAACGTCCGGCGCAGTCGCATGCTCAGGCTCAGGACGCCGTCGTCAGTGAGGGTCCAGATGAGCCGCCCGCGCAGAGCGGGCTGGACCGAGGGCGCCACGAGGCCGACGTTGGCGCTGATGGTGACGCGGCCGGGCTCCTCGTCGACGTCGACGCCGTAGGCGCGGGCCACGGCCTGGTGGTAGTGCGCGCGCTCCCACTCCAGGCGCACGTGGCGGTCGTTGTCGGTGGGGGCCCGCCAGATGTTGAGCTCGACCGGACGGTCCAGGAGCTCGCGGTCCTGGGCGGCCAGGGACACGGGCAGGCCGGTGCGGGTGTCGATGGCGCAGCGCAGCTTGTCGGTCTCGACCTCGATCCGGGTCCCCTCGCGCCTGACCGGCAGACGGGTCTCCCCGATGGGGCGGTCCGCGAGCGCGGCGACCCACCGGTGTCGCTTGTCGGCGTTGCGCAGCGGGATCTCGTCGAAGCCCAGGACGTGGCCGGCGGCCAGCAGCGAGTCGGGGCGCGCGAGCCGGTAGGTGACCAGCAGGTGGCAGCGCCCGGTGCGCGGGACCTCCGGCTCGCAGCGCAGCATGACGCTCGTGTGCGGCGGGACGGGCTCGACCAGGTCGAGGTCCTGGCGGTCCACGACGACGCCGTCGCACAGCACCTCGTAGGAGATGCGCAGGTACTGGGACAGGTCGGTGTGGTCGAGGTCGTTGTGGATGGTGAGCAGGCCCTCGTCCTGGTCGTACTCGACGACGCGGGCGGGGCGCTGGACGTTCTTGAGCTCGGCCAGGCCGGGGTGGGGGACGCGGTCGGGCGAGACGAGCCCGTCGACGCAGAAGTTGCCGTCGTGGACGGCCTCGTCGTGGTCGCCGCCGTAGAGGTGGATCGGGCGGCCGTCGCCGCTGGTCCCGGCGGTCACCGCGTGGTCGCACCACTCCCACACGAAGCCGCCGCACATGCGCTCGTCGGCCCGGATGATCTCCCAGTAGTCCTCAAGGTCGCCGGGGCCGTTGCCCATGGCGTGGCAGTACTCCACGAGGATGAAGGGCTTGTCCGGGTCGGAGTCCAGGTAGTCGCGGATCTCCTCGATGGCGGGGTACATGCGGCTGTACAGGTCGATGCAGGAGTAGTCGTAGCGGCGCTTGGAATCGCGGTAGTAGGAGCTCTCGTAGTGGGTCAGGCGCGTGGGGTCGAACTCCTTGGCCCACATGAGGGCCGCCTCAAGGGTGCAGCCGTAGGAGCACTCGTTGCCGGCCGACCAGGAGATGACGCTGGGGCGGTTCTTCTCGCGGTGGACGCACAGCCTCATGCGGTCGACGGTGGCCTCGGTCCACTCGGGGTTGTCGGCGATGGGCTCGTTCCAGTGCTCGACCTGGTTGTCCCAGGAGGGGTCGGCCAGGAAGCGGCTCTGGGTGCCGTGGCTCTCGTTGTCGGCCTCGGACATGACGTAGAGGCCGTGCTCGTCGCACAGCTGGTAGAAGCGCGGGTCGTTGGGGTAGTGGGAGCTGCGCACCGCGTTGATGTTGTGCTCCTTCATCAGCCGCAGGTCCCACTGCATGTGCTCCAGGCCGACGACGGGTCCGGTGGCCGGGTCGGAGTCGTGCCGGTTGACGCCTCGCAGGGTGATGGGCCTGCCGTTGAGGTGGACGACGGCGTCGCTCACCTCGATCTCGCGGATGCCCACCCGGTCGGTGATGACCTCGTCGGGTGTGGTGAGGACCAGGGTGTAGAGGTAGGGGTTCTCGGCGCTCCACAGGTAGGGGGCCTCGATACTCAGGCGGGCCCGGTGGGTGTAGCCGTCGTCGCCGGCGAAGGCCTCCAGCTCACCGGAGGCGACCACTGCGCCGTCGTGGTCAATGAGCTCGACGCGGGTGGGGACGGACCCGCCCCGGTAGGCGCCCTGGATCTTGACGACGGCGGTGGCCGGTCCGGCGTCGAACCCGCTGCCGACCACCGGGCCGAGCGAGGTGGTGGTGACGTAGTCGAACAGGACGGCGGCCGGGCGGCTCAGGAGGTAGACGTCGCGGAAGATGCCGCTGGTGCGGAACTTGTCCTGGTCCTCCAGGTAGGTGCCGTCGCACCACTTGAGGACCAGGACGGCCAGGCGGTTGGCGCCGGGGCGGATGAGCTCGGTGACGTCGAACTCGGCGGAGGCGTGGGAGACCTGGCTGTAGCCGACGTAGGTGCCGTTGAGCCACACGTAGAAGCAGGAGTCCACGCCCTCGAAGGTCAGGTAGGTGCTGGGAGCGGCGGGGTCCGGGGTGTACTCGAAGTCGCGGATGTAGGCGCCGCAGGGGTTGTCCTGGGGGACGTGGGGCGGGTCGAAGGGGATGGGGTAGCGCACGTTGGTGTACTGGTGGTGGTCGTAGCCCAGGTGCTGCCAGGTGCTGGGCACCTGGATCCGGGTGAAGCCCTCCGGGACGGGGCGGGAGGCGGCCTCGCCGGGGGCCGCGTCGTCGCCGGAGGCCTCGGGGGCGTCCTGCTCCCAGAAGGCCTCGGTCAGCTCATGGACGCTGGGCAGGTAGCGGAAGGCCCACTGCCCGCTGAGCAGGTGGAAGCGGTCGGAGTCCTCGCGCCTCCACGGGCTGGTGGCGATGGGGCGGGAGGCGGGCACGTAGTAGGAGCGCGGCGGCAGCGTGTGCTCGTGGAGGACGCCGAGGTCCTCGAAGTGTCTAGGAACGATCATTGTTCGGCTCCCTGAAGGGGGTTGGGGGAACAGAGGACGCGCAGCGGTGCAACGTCCTGGTGTTGACGTTAACATGATAGACGTAATCTTCCCCTGTGAGGCAGATCTACCGACACAGTTTCGACTTCCTCAACCTCGGAGGAGGAATGGTATGGTAACGTCACCACGAAGTCAGGCTGAGGATACCCCTGACAATCCTGATAACCTCGCGTCATGCCAGGGCGGAGCCGGGGCGCACAGGGAGCGCCGTCGATGAGCGATGTGGCTCGCCTAGCCGGCGTCTCGGCCCAGACGGTCTCGCGCGTGGCGGCCGGTTCGGAGCACGTCCGGCCCGATACCCGCGAGCGGGTCCTGCGGGCGATGAACCAGCTCGGCTACACCCCCAACCGTGCCGCGCAGGCCCTGCGCCGAGGCTCCTTCAAGGCGATCGGCGTGCTGACCCAGCAGATCCAGCGCACCGGAGAGGCCCTGACCACGGCGGGAGTGCTGGAGGCCGCCACTACCGCCGACTACGCCGTCAACCTCGTCCAGGTGGAGCGTCCCGCCTCCGACGACCTGCGCGAGGCTGTCTACCGGCTCTCCCACCAGGCCATCGACGGGCTCGTCGTCGTACAGGCCGGCAAGGCCGGGCGCGAGCACCTGGTCCTGCCGCCCGCGATGCCGGTGGCGGTCTCGGACTCCACGCTCGTGGACTACTACCCCTCGGCCAGCGCCGACCAGGCCGGCGGGGTGCGCGACGCCGTCGAGCACCTTCTGGGGCTGGGGCACCGCACCGTCCACCACGTGTGCGGCCCCGAGGACTCCCAGTCCAGCCTCGTTCGCCGAGCCACCTGGGCCCGCTGCCTGCAGGAGGCGGGTCGGGAGGTTCCCGAGCCGGTGCCCGGCGGCTGGGAGGCCGCCGCGGGCTACGAGGCCGGCCTGCGCCTGGCCGCTGACCCGGAGGTGACGGCCGTCTTCTGCGCCAACGACGAACTGGCCCTGGGGCTCATCCGGGCCATGCACGAGCAGGGCAGGCGCGTGCCGCAGGACGTCTCGGTCGTCGGCTTCGACGGCCTGGCCGTGGGGGAGTTCAGCTTCCCGCCGCTGACCACCGTGCGCCAGGACTTCAAGCGCCACGGCCGCGAGATGGTGGGGCTGGTGCTGGAGCAGGCGGCCTCCGGGACGATGGACGGCAGCCGCAGCATCGTCATCCCCACCGAGCTCATCGTGCGCGGCTCGACCGCCCCGCCGGCCACCTAGGACTGCCGTGAGCGCAAGGGCCGCTCAGTGGTGCGCGCGGACACGGCGGTCGCCGCTTCGTTCTGCTCAGTCCGGCTCAGTCTCCCCTTCGGGCAGGAGCATGGAGGCGCCCAGGGCGAAGGGGAACCCGGGCTTGAGGATGCACTGGATGACCGGCTGGGCCATCTCCAGGACGCTGTCGGCGTCGAGCCCCTCCTCACCGTCGAGGCCGGCCTCGGCCACGAGATCGGCGTAGGGGACGGTGAGGTCGAGCAGGGACATGCCGTCGCGGTGGGTGGCGGCGTCCCAGGCGCCGCCCTCCATCTCCTGGAGGGTGCCCAGGTGGAAGCTCATGACACCGCGGTCGTCGACCTGCGCGGGCACGGACAGGATGTGGTGCGGCTCGGGGTCGCGCGGCGCGCGCAGGGTGAACAGGATGATGCCGCCGTCGCGGGCGGCGCGCAGCATGATGCGGCCGATGTGGATGCCGAAGCTGACGACGTCGAAGACCCCCTCCATGGCCTCCTCGTAGCTCAGCGGCGCCTCCAAGGGGACGGGGGCGCCGTCGCCGGGGTCGTTGATGGCGCGGCGGCCCGACGGCGTCGCGGCCTTGAGCAGCAGAAGGCGCCCGGAGTCGGTGAGGGTGCCGGTCTCGACGTGCTCCTGCCAGCCGGCCGGGGCCTCGGCCGGGCCGGGCTCGGACTCCACCAGGCCCATCCCCAGGACGCTGGACAGGTCGGTGCCGTCGGCGGGCCGGTGCCAGGTGATGGTGGCGTCGTCGTGCCAGATGGGGACGACGCCGTTGAAGGGGATGCCGAAGCGCACGTGCTCTCGACCGCCGTCAACTGGGCGGGAGTCGTCGCGGTGGTTGGTGCGCCGGCCGGCCCGATCTGCCGGGTCGGTACTGCCGGCGCTGCTGGCGCTGTCTTCCTGCGGTCCTGCCAGGTACTCGCTCATGAACGCAGCCTATTGCTCACCGGGACCCAGGAGGAACCGGATGCGCCGTGCGGAGAACAGAGGAGGCCGCCTCGCCGTGGACGCACCATCGGGCCCGGCGACTCATCTGTGAGGGTCAGCCCGCGAGCCCTATGGTGCGTCCACGACGCCCGACGGACTTCCGCAACCCGACCCACAACACCTAGCCCTACGCAGCCCTACGCCGCCCCGCTGCGGTGAGTCCAGTCCACACTGCCCTCCTCATAGGCGCCCTTGTCCAGCAGGGACGTGAGCGGGAGGTCGGACAGCGCCTGCACGAAGGCCTCGGAGGCGTGCGCCATCGTCGACTCGACGAGCGCGATGCTGCGGTCCAGGTGCGCCGACGGCGGGAAGATGCTGCGGGCCAGCTCGGGCGTGGTGGCCGGCGCCTCGATGCTCTCCATGACGGTGAAGACGTCGCCGAAGGTCAGCTCCTCGACCGGGCGGGCCAGGGTGAAGCCGCCCTCGCGGCCCGGGCTGGCCTCCACCAGGCCGGCCACCACCAGGGTGCGCAGGACCTTCTTGAGGTAGGAGTCCGATACCCCGAGGATGCTCGCCAGAGTGCTGCTGGCGACCGGACGGCGCCCTTCTTGCAGGGCGAGCATCAGGACGACGAAGACCGCCTGCTCAGTGCTGCGGTTCATCTTCATGAGACGCGCTCTCCTTCTCCAGCTCCTCCGCGGTTCTCCGGGTCACTGGCGATCACTGCGATCACTGCCGAGCCAGGTGGCCGCGCAGCCCGGAGACCATTGTCGCCGCCACATCCTCCACCCGCTCGGGTGCGAACCGGGAGGAGAACAGTCCCAGGAACTTGAACAGGGGCACCATCCGGGCCAGGGCGTCACTGCGCCCGGCGCCGTAGAGCACCGTGGGCTCGACGCTGACGAGCGGCACCGAGGAGGCGGCGAGCTCGGCCAGGACCTGCTTCTTGATGCGGGTGAAGGACCCCGGCCCTAGCCGGCCGCCCACGGCGCCCATCGCCAGGGCCCCTCGCTCCTCGGCCAGGCGGCGCATGGCCCGAGCGGGCCGGGCGTTGATGTCCTCAAGAGCCTGCGGGTCCTTGTCGGGCCGGCCCAGGAAGTCGACGATGGTGTCGAAGCGCTCGGGAAGGACCCCCGCAAGGGACTCGTAGGAGCGGGCGTCCGCGGCGATGTTGCGCACCCGGGGGTCGGTGAGCTCGTTGCGCCCGGAGCTCGACACCACCAGGAGCTGTGCGTGGGGGTCCGCCGCGAGCCACTGGCGTGTCACCTCCCGGCCGAGGTAGCCGTTGCCTCCGAGCAGGACGTGCGTCGTGTTGTCGGTCGTGTTGTCAGCAGTCATGTTCCTGTCCTCATCTCACTCATCGTATTAGCGATGTTAAACATCTATAGATATAGCGTATCCACGTATTGCGCGGGCGGCAAGCCCGGATCCGGCAATGGTCGAGTGACCTACCCTACGGAGACGCTTCGGTCGTCGGTCCGGGCGGCGCGGCGCTCCTCCTTGCGGGCACGCTCCCACTCGTGGACCTGCCGGGCGGAGAGCGCCAGCAGAGCCAGGACCTGGAGCGCGCTGGTGACGACCAGGCCGAGGGTGGCCTGTCGGACCCCGAGGCTGGAGACCTGCCCCATGTCAGTGATGATGCCCAGAACGAGAGTGGCCATGAGGGCGATGCGCCCGCGCGGATGGCCGTGCCAGGCCGCCACGCCCAGGGCGGCGGTGACGAGCGTGATGGCGGCCGACACTATGGCGATGACGGCGACGACCGCAGTGATGGCGCCCTGGTCCATACCGGCGACCGGAGCGGCGACCAACAGGTCGTCGACGTCGATGCGGGTGACGCGCACGAGCTCGACGACGATCGTGAGCCCGATGAGGATCAGGGCGATGACGAGCTGGCTGGGGCGGCGCCGTCGGGCCTCGAGGTCGGCGAGGTGGGCCTGGCGCAGGGAGAGCCCGGAGTCGGATCCGGGCACCACCTCGTTGAGGTCGAGGATGTGGAGGGCGCCGTCGGTGACCACCTGGTCCCCTCCCCCGTTCTTGTCGTGGTAGGAGGTGAAGAACTCCGGCCAGATCTCGAGCTCGGCGGCCTCGTTGGCCCAGCGGACGTCGTCAACGACGTAGTCGCGCTCAATATCGATGTCCGCGTCGATCTTGTGGGTGACCTGGAGGGTGAGGACGCTCAGGCCGACGGCGCGGTCGTAGGTGGCGGCCGCCAGCCAGTCGACGCGGCCCCCGCCGGGCAGGACCCAGCCGGGCGGGCAGTACCAGAAGCGGATGTGGTGGCGCTGGGAGGGGTTGCCCTCGACCTCCTTCTGGTAGGCGAAGCTCTGCTTGCGCCCGAACAGCAGGAGGTTGGAGACGGGGGCCGCCGGGTAGGAGCGGCGCAGCAGCGAGGACAGGACGATGCGCCACGACGAGCGGAACGTGATGGGATCGGCGCGCACCCAGCCGGCGGACACCATCGCCTCGTGGATGTCCTCCTCGTCGCCCTTGACCGCGAGATTGACCGGGTCGCCCAGGAGCCCGTCGGGGGTGCGGGTGCGGCCGATGAAGTAGTCGGGCACGTAGAGCCAGGTGAGGACCTGGTGGAGGCGCGGCAGGGCGAGGTAGGCCAGCACCGCCCAGAACAGCAGGGAGTTGACCACGAGCGCCGGTTCGAGGTGCCAGCCCGAGCCGATGAGCAGCCAGGCCAGCCAGAGTGTGGCGACGGCGGCGATGGCGAAGAAGACGGAGTCCAGAACGTCGTCTACGCCCCAGGGGCGCGCATTGACCTCCGACATCTTGGACGGGCCGTCACGGTAGACGGGCGGCGCCGTCGGGCGGGGGCGAGTCATCTCGGGTGTCGTCATGGGCTCACGCTACCCAACAGCCCCAACACCGGGCGGCGTTGGGGCTGCAGCCAGTGGCTTCGATCCGGCTAATCCTGAGGATCTCTGCCCGAGACGATCTCGTCTTCAGCGCGCAGCCGGAACTCACCTTGGCGCACCATTCCTAGCAGGGGCGGCTGCACACCAAGACGCATGGCAGTCGTGTGAACCGATTCTCTGAGATAGGGGACGAGCGCCATGAACGCCACTTTCTCAGCGAACTCAACCAGAGCGTCCTCTGAGATCTGGCCACCTGGCTCGCTGAACCGGTACTCAACTTCAAAGTCTGCGGTGATTTCGGCCTCGTCAGTCTTGACTCGCTGCCGGACCCGGAAGATGAAGGCCACCCCTTCCTCGCCACCGATCATCGACTCCATCGAACTCTTGATCTCGGTGGTTTCAGAGGAGGGAACTCGCTTGCCTGCGACCTCGTAGGCGGTGACCCGATTCAGCTCGAGGACTGGGAGCAGGTCGCGAGCGTTCTCGTAGCGCCGGTCAGCACTCATGCGGCTGCGGCAAAGTCACTGACGAGCGGGACCGTTCGCTCAGGCCGGACCGGAAGAGGACCGCCAGCGCTCTTATCCGTCACGATCGGCCAACCCTCACTGGGCGCCTGGATGGGCGTCCAACTCTCCGACTCGAAGGATGTGCGACCCCACGTAGTCACCCGATGCCCCACACTCGCCCCGACGGCGAGCGCGTAACGACGCAGAGTAGAGAGCCGAGGATCATTGTCCTGACTCTCAAAGGCAGCGACTGTTGGCTGCTTCACTCCCATCATCTCGGCAACGTCTCGCTGCGAGAGGCCGGCCTCCTTACGGGCCTGGATGAGAGCCCAGCGCATCTCGTCATCGGCCTGAGCCAGTCGTGCCGAATGCTCAACCAGCTCGTCAAAGTCTCGCTCCTGGAGGGACAACTTGATCGAGGTCATAGACCCCAATCTATCACGGGTCAAGGCAGTGGGAACAGACCCGGGTGTGACCCCAGCGACACTGCTCACCCACAGTGAAGCGTCGCTGCCCCTCCGCCATCACCGCGTTCTGCAGCTCCCGTTGCTTGACGACCGCCACATTCGTCTCCTTGCGATGGATGCACACAACAACGACGTCGGGATCGCCAGGCTCCCCGTGATAGGCGCGCACCAAGGCGTTCCTCGCATCGACGAACTTCCACCGAAGCTCGAAGAGATCGGGTTGCGAGACAACCGGAGACAGCGCGGAAGGACTTTCCTCAGGCAGACGTCCCCGTGCCATCGCTCTCATACGGCCCCGGATCTCACCCGCGATGTACGCCTCTCGTTGCGTCTTGGCGAAGCCTCGCAGACCCAACGGCGCTACCACCTGCTGCGCTACAGCAGCGATCTCTGCCCGTACATCAACAGACTCGGCGTCGAGAAAGCAGAAATGGATGCGTGCCGGAAAGGCGTCCCGAGGCTTAGCGCACACAGACCTCCGCATATCAGAACGGGCCATCACCCCACCATCACTGCACGTCACCCAGGAGCTCTGATTGCCTCATAGCCTCAGAAGTCCCAGTCCTCGTCCTGAGTGGCCTCGGCCGTGCCCATGACGTAGGAGGAGCCCGAGCCGGAGAAGAAGTCGTGGTTCTCGTCGGCGTTCGGGGACAGGGAGGCGAGGATCGCCGGGTTGACGTCGACGGCGTCGGCCGGGAACAGCGCCTCGTAGCCCAGGTTCATGAGGGCCTTGTTGGCGTTGTAGCGCAGGAACTTCTTGACGTCCTCGGTCAGGCCGAGCTCGTCGTAGAGGTCCTCGGTGTACTGCTCCTCGTTGTCGTAGAGCTCCATGAGGAGGTCGAAGGTGTATTCCTTGAGCTCGGCCTGGCGCTCAGGCGAGGACTCGCGCACGGCGAGCTGGTACTTGTAGCCGATGTAGTAGCCGTGGACGGCCTCGTCGCGGATGATGAGGCGGATGAGGTCGGCGGTGTTGGTCAGCTTGGCGTGGCTGGACCAGTACATAGGGGCGTAGAAACCGGAGTAGAAGAGGAAGGACTCCAGCATGGTGGAGGCGACCTTGCGCTTCTCGGGGTCGTCGCCACGGTAGTAGTCCAGGATGATGCGGGCCTTGCGCTGGAGGTTCTTGTTCTCCTCGCTCCAGCGGAAGGCCTCGTCGATCTCCGCCGTCGAGATGAGGGTGGAGAAGATCGAGGAGTAGGAGCGGGCGTGGACCGACTCCATGAAGGCAATGTTGGTCAGCACCGCCTCCTCGTGGGGGGTGCGGGCGTCGGGAATGAGGGAGACCGCGCCGACCGTGCCCTGGATGGTGTCCAGGAGGGTCAGGCCGGTGAAGACCCGGGTGGTCATGTTCTTCTCGGCCTCATTGAGGGTGGCCCACGACTGCACGTCGTTGGACAGCGGCACCTTCTCGGGCAGCCAGAAGTTGCCGGTCAGGCGGTCCCAGACCTCGAGGTCCTTGTCGTCGGCCAGGCGGTTCCAGTTGATGGCCTGGACGCGGTCGACCAGCTTGATGGGCTCGTGCATCGGTTCCTCCCGGGGTTGTCTGCGCTGTCCTCATGCTACCGACGACAGTGCCGACCGGCTGTGACGCCCGACCGGGTCGCGACTGTGGTGCCCACCGCCCTCCCGGCACTGGAGATGCCCGGACACGGGCATCGTCAACAAGACGTTATTGACTAACATTTCGTTAGTGACTAACATCTTGGTCATGAGTCCACGCGCTTCGACGACCGACCTGCTTCGGCGGACCGCACTGAGGATGTTCGCCGATCAGGGATTCGACGCCGTCCCGGTCACCGCGATCGCCAAGGCCGCCGGGGTCTCCCACATGACCTTCTTCCGCCACTTCCCCACCAAGGAGGCCGTGGTGGTGAACGACCTGTTCGATCCGCTCATTGCCGCGACCGTGCGCGCCCAGCCGCGGCAATGGCGTCCGCTGACCCGGGCGGTGCGAGGCCTCGTTGCGGCCATAAGTGAGGAGCCGGCGCGCGAGGAGATGTCCTCCCGGGAGTTCTACGAACGCGTTCGACTGGCGGCCCTCACCCCGTCGCTGGCAGCTGCCGTGCGAACCGCGGGTCAGGAGACCGAGCGCGCCATCGCCGCGGCGCTCGTCGTTCCGGGCGTCGACGACGCGGCGGCGCGGGCCGCGGCCGGAGCCGTCATGGGTGCGGCGAGCAGCCTCCTGCTCGCCTGGGCGGAGGAGACCACCGTTTCCGATGAGGCGACCGAGACCGGTACCGCATCCCGCACCGAGGCAGTCGTTGGCGTCGCGACCGCGCTCAGCCGGGGTCTTCTCAGCCTGCTGGAGGAACCGTGAAGGGTGCGACATCGGCCCTGGAGGTTGATCGCGTCAGCGTCAGCCTGCGGGGAGAGCCTGTTCTGCGAGAACTCTCCATGTCCGTCGCGCAAGGCGAGTGCCGCGCCGTCGTGGGCCTCAACGGTGCCGGGAAGTCCACGGCGCTGCGCATCATTCTGGGCATGCTCCGCCCCGACTCCGGCAGGGTCCTCCTGTGCGACCGCGATATCGCCTCCTGCCCCAGGGATGTGTGGCGGCGGGTGGGCCATTTGGTGGAGGCGTCGTCGTCCTACCCAGAACTCACGGCCCGGCAGAACATCGGGGCGACCGCCCGCCTGCACGGGGCCGATCCCAGGCGAGCCGAGGGGGCGGCGGAGCGGATGAGTGAGATGCTGGCGCTGACCGGATGGCTCGATACGCCTGTGCGCCGCCTGTCGCTGGGCACGCGTCAGAAGGTGGGGTTGGTCGGAGCCCTGGCGCATGAGCCGGACGTCGTCGTCCTCGACGAGCCGACCAATGGGCTCGATCCGCTGGCCGTCGTCGGATTCAGGGATCTTCTGCGGGACGTGGCCAGGCGCGGCGGCGCGGTGCTGGTGACCGGGCACCACTTCGATGAGCTCACGCGCATCGCCGACCGTGTCAACGTCCTGCACCGGGGGCGGATCATCGACACGATCGCACCCGAAGAACCCGGCCGCCCCGGAGGCGCAGACCTCGAGTGCGTCTTCTTCGACGCCGTCCTGGCAGCAGACCAGGCGGCCCTGAGCCCCAGCTCCGGTAGGTCTTCCCGAGCGGGGCGGCTACAGGACGAGCGGAAGGAGTCATGATGATCGCCGAACGTGGAGCTTTCCCGGTTGTTCTCGGTCTTGAGGCTCGCAAGCTGGCCCGGGCGATGGTGACGCGCGTGGCGACGCTCGCCGGCCTGGTCCTCGTCACGGTCGCTACCGCCGGTGGGTACGCCGCCGCGATGCACGCCGGCGATACCGATCTGGGGAGGAAGGCGGCATCCATGGTGACCTCACCCGGCTGGGACGGTTATACCGCCCTGGGGGCCACGAGCGTGAGCGCAACGACGCTCCTGGCGGTGGGTGTGGTGATGTCGTGGAGCGTCGGCCGGGAGTTCACCGACGGCACCATGGTGGGGCTGTTCGCCGTTCCACCGACTTTGCGCAGCATTGCCGCGGCGAAGATGGTGGCGACCCTGAGCTGGGCGGCACTGCTGGGACTCGGCGAGGCGGCACTACTGACGACGGCGGGGCTGCTGCTCGGCCTGGGGCCGGCAGGGACGGCCGGCTGCTTCGCGGTGCTGGCGCTCATCGCCGTCCTGCTCAGCGCGAGTGTCCTGCCGGTCATGTGGGCGGCGACCCGCTGGCGCGGCTATCTGGCAGGGATCGGGTTCACGCTGGCGATCCTGGTCATCACCAATCTGGCCGCAGGGTTCGGGCTCGGCTCCTGCATCCCGTGGTCCATCCCGATCGTATGGGCCGCGCGCCGGACGGAGGTCGGCACGCCGTTGCTGGCGGTTCCGGTGATGACCGCCGCGATCGGCGCCTGGATCACCTACCGGTCCTGGGATCGGCTGCAGCTGGGCGCTGACTGACCGCGGGACATTACCCCATCGGAAGGCTGATCTTCGGCCTTCACGACGAGGAGGAGGCAGCCTGCTGCGCCGCCGTGAGGATCGTTGCACCCCTCTTTGGAGGCCAGCCCTGCCCGACAACGCTCCCATTTTTCATGTCGAAGCGAACGTGCTCCGAGCCGGCTCTCTCCCAGGCCGTTGAGAGCTCAACGCCCTGAAGGACCCGATTCCCCAAGACAACAGCCAGCACCTTCGCAGCGGCATCGGAATCGAGACCGTCTTCGTAGCTCCCGAAGGCAGCCACACGCAGCTGGATCTGACAAGACACGAAATCCATTTCATCCAGTTTAATCGACGTCCCCTTTCTATTCCTGTAAATCGGGGAAATCGCCTCGAATACTTGCTTCAACGGAACAGAGCCGAGATCAGCGCATCCAGTGCACCGAACCGTCACACCCACTTCGCCGACGCGCACGTACTGTTTGAAAGGCAGGAGATCGATCGACAACACATCGGAGCCGGGGACAACCATCCAGCTATCCGGAAAACTTTCAGCGCCACAATACCGCACCGAGGTTCCATACGAAGAAACCTCGAAGCTCTCAATCGCAGGGATACATAGCCCGGCAATCGCCTTGACCGCCTCCGTCGCATCACCCACCTTCCTGCTCCATCTGACACTGGTGGATCCTTGCATCCAGGCGATCTCCATATCCACGGCCGCCGTAGACGATCCGGAGATCTCCTCGACTTTATTGAAAGAATCGCCTACCACGGCAATCAAGGTATTGACGGGCGGTTCGTTTCCCAGTCCTACGCGAATCGTCCAGCGAATACCGGCATCACCGCAAAACTTGGCATGCACTTCAACCGAGTCAACGCCTTTCAAGCGGTGAAGATATCGTTGTAGTCTTCGTTTCCTGTTGAACTCAAGAAGCGAACAGTAAACAACAATGGTGGCAAATACGAGGAGTGCCGCAAACCGCCTAACGAGCCGACTCACGGGACCCAGAATACGGCATTTAAAGAAACTTGAATCAATGGCAATGAGTATCACCGATGACAGCCACAGGACCCCCAGGATTACAGCGTTCACTATATTTCATCTTCCGGGATCCGGGCGGGCCTTCCCTACGCGCGCATCCACCCCATATTTCTAGCTGCTTCACAGTGGGGCGTACCGCAAAAAGAAGTGGACCGATTCGCATCATCTCCGGAGTCTGCGCCCCGACTCCCACGCCGATGATTCAGCTGGACCTAGCCAGGGCGAGAGCGGTCAGAAGGACACGGAAGACGCTGCGTCGACGATGAGCCATGACATCACCGTAAGTTCCCAGCCCCGCACACGGAACGGGGAGGAATCCCCGTTCCGCAGGCACCGGCCACATCTCGTCAGGATCCTCGTCCACCGCGCACCATCTCACCGTGGAAGCATCTCGCCTTTCTCACCGTATGCTTCTCCTCGTGAGTCAGTCGCGCATCGCAGAGATTCTGGACGGCCTGTACTTCGAGGCGAAGACGCAGCGGGGCAAGGGCACGAGCTTCGAGCGCCTGGTGCGCCAGTTCCTTCTCACGGATCCGCGCTACGCCGAGCGCTTCGACGAGGTGTGGATGTGGAGCGACTGGCCGGACCGGGGTACGCGCCCGGACCACGGCATCGACCTGGTGGCCCGCGAGCGCGAGACCGGCGAGCTGTGCGCCGTCCAGTGCAAGTTCTATGACCCGCAGACGGGAGTCATCACCAAGAACGACGTCGACTCCTTCCTGGCAGAGTCGGGGACGGGCGAGTTCACCTCCCGGCTCTTTGTGTCCACCACGGAGCGCTGGAACTCGGCTGCGGAGGAGACGGTGTCCCGTCAGGCTATCCCGGTCTCCCGGGTCGGCCTGGAGGACCTGTTCAACTCCACGATCGACTGGGACTCCTTCAGCCTGGAGACCCCCGAAGTCATGGTTCGCACCGGCGGCAAGAGCCTGCGCGAGCACCAGAAGCGGGCCCTGGACGCGGTGACCACGGGACTGTCCACGGCGGACCGGGGCAAGCTCATCATGGCCTGCGGCACCGGTAAGACCTTCACGTCCCTGCGCATTGCAGAGGCCATGGCGGGCTCCGGCGGCCGGGTCCTGTTCCTCGTGCCCTCCATCGCGCTGCTGTCTCAGACGCTCATGGAGTGGAGTGCCGAGTCGGAGGTGCCGCTGCGCTCCTTCGCGGTCTGCTCGGATGCGAAGGTCGGCAAGGGGCGCAAGCGCACGAGTCTGAGCGAGGACATCTCGGTGGTGGACCTGGCGATCCCGGCCACCACGGACGGCGCGGCACTCGCCAACCGTCTGACGCGTCGCCCCGCCCCGGTCAACGGGACAGCCCCGATGACGGTGGTCTTTTCCACCTACCAGTCGATCGAAGCCGTCGCCCAGGCCCAGGAACTCGGCGCCCCCGGCTTCGACCTGGTCATCTGCGACGAAGCCCATCGCACGACCGGCGCCACCGCTTTGGGCACGGATGAGTCCGCTTTCGTCCGCGTCCACAACGACGACTACATCCACGCCTCCAAGCGCCTCTACATGACGGCGACTCCCCGTATCTATGACGACACAACCAAGGCGCGCGCCGGTCAGAAGAACGCGATCCTCGCCTCCATGGACGACGTCGAGACCTACGGTGAGGAGCTTTTCCGCCTGGGCTTCGGTGAGGCGGTCTCCCGTAGCCTCCTGACCGACTACAAGGTCCTGGTCCTCACGGTCTCAGAGGACCAGATCGCCGATCAGATGCAGTCCTCCCTGGCTCAGGACGGCCAGCTCACGCTCGACGACGCCGCCCGGATCGTCGGCTGCTGGAACGCCTTAGCCAAGCGCAGTGTGGATACGGCCGACTACGGCAAGGACATCCAGCCGATGCGCACGGCGGTGGCCTTCGCCCGCGATATCAAGACCTCGAAGCGCTTCGCCTCGTCCTTCAGGAACGTGGCCGAGGACTACCGGCTCACGCTCACCGACGAACCCGAGGTGCCTGAACTGCCCGACGACACGGACGGCGTCGACTCCGATACCCCGTCTCAGAAGCGGCTGGGATCCGTGGAAGTTCGCCACGTAGACGGCTCCATGAACATCATGGAGCGCACCAGTCTGCTGTCCTGGCTCTCGGGCGATCTGGGCCGGCCGGCGCCGACCCGGCAGGCATCGTCGGCATCGGAGCCGGAGGAGACATCCGTGTCCTGCCGAATCCTGTCCAACGCCCGGTGCCTGTCCGAGGGTGTGGACGTCCCGGCCCTGGACGCGGTCATGTTCCTGTCCCCGCGCAAGTCCCAGGTGGACATCGTCCAGTCCGTGGGGCGGGTGATGCGCCTAGCGCCGGGCAAGCAATACGGCTACATCATCCTGCCGGTGGCGATCCCCTCGGGAATGTCGCCCGAGGACGTTCTGTCTGACAATGACACCTTCCGGGTGGTGTGGGAGGTGCTTCAGGCGCTGCGCGCGCACGACGAGCGCTTCGACGCCATGGTCAACAAGATCGATCTCAACCAGTCCAAGCCGGACAAGATCGCCATCATCGACCCCTTCGGGGCTGCTGCCACCGACGACAGAGACTCCTCCAGCGCCCCGGCACCTCAGCAAGCGGCCTTCGACCTGGGGGCGCTCGGCAAGTGGCGGGAGGCGATCTACGCCCGCCTGGTCCAGAAGGTCGGTTCGCGGCGCTACTGGGAGCAGTGGGCCAAGGACGTGGCCGCGATCGCGGCCCGTCACCGTACGCGCCTGGTCAAGCGGGTGCAGGACCCGGAGGTGGCGGGCGAGTTCGAGCTCTTCCTGGCGGCCCTGCGCGCCAATCTCAACGACTCGATCACCTCGGAGTCCGCGATCGACATGCTCTCCCAGCACCTGGTGACCAAGCCGGTCTTCGACGCGGTCTTCGACGGCTACGACTTCGCGGCCGAGAACCCGGTGGCGCAGGTGATGGGCCGGATGCTCCGGGTACTGGACGGCTCCAACCTGGAGGCGGAGACCGAGGAGCTGGAAGGCTTCTACGAGTCGGTTCGCGAGCGCTGCACCGGGATCGACAACGCTGCGGGCAAGCAGCGGGTCATCACCGAGCTCTACGAGAGGTTCTTCTCCCTGGCCTTTTCCAAGACGGCCAAGTCGCTGGGGATCGTCTACACGCCGGTGGAGATCGTCGACTTCATCCTGCGCAGCGTGGACTGGCTGGCCCGCACCCACCTGGGGCGCGGTATCACCGATGAGGGCGTGCACGTGCTCGACCCCTTCACCGGGACGGGAACCTTCATCGTCCGGCTCCTGCAGTCCGGCCTCATCAGCACGGCCGACCTGGCGCGCAAGTACGCCAGCGAGCTGCACGCCAACGAGATCCTGCTGCTGGCCTACTACATCGCGGCGGCGAATATCGAGGTGACCTACCGTGACCTCGTGCGCGACGACGCACCGCCGAACAGCGCGGATAACGGTGGTCCCACGGATCCTGCGCAGGCCGGATACACGCCCTTCGACGGGATCGTCCTGACCGACACCTTCCAGATGACCGAGGACGGGGACACGCTGGATCAGAGCATGTTCGTGGCCAACAACGAGCGGGCCACGGCTCAGCTGGAGCTGAAGAGCATCCAGGTCATCGTCGGTAATCCGCCCTACTCGGTGGGGCAGGAATCCGCCAATGACAACAACGCCAACCAGCACTACCCATCCCTGGACGCCAAGATCGAGGCGACCTACGCGGCCCGCTCCACGGGCACCAACAAGAACTCCCTGTACGACTCCTATCTTCGGGCCATCCGCTGGGCCTCGGACCGCCTCGGGGATGCCGGGGTCATCGGTTTCGTCACCAACGGCGGCTTCATCGACGGCAACACGGCCGACGGCGTGCGCCTCACCCTGGCCGAGGAGTTCTCCCATCTCTACGTTTACAACTTGCGGGGTAACCAACGCACCGCCGGCGAGCTTTCTCGGCGTGAGGGAGGCAAGGTCTTCGATTCGGGTTCTCGCGCGACCGTGGCCGTCACCTTCCTCGTCAAGGACCCGGCGCACGAGGGTGCGGCTGTGCTGCACTACCGGGATATCGGCGACTACCTGTCCCGTGAGGACAAGCTGCGGATCGTCGAGGAGTCTCAGATCGACACCCTGGAGTGGGAGACCATCACCCCGAACGCCCAGGGAGACTGGATCAATCAGCGCGACCCGAGCTACGAGTCCTGGCAGTCCATCGGTGAGGGGCAAGAGCCAGTCTTCACCTCATACACTCGTGGCGCCGAAACTGGGCGCGACGCCTGGGTCTACAACTTCTCACTGCCAGGCCTGCGCGACTCGGCGCAGCGGCTCATTGAGACGTACAACGAGGAGCGCGAGCGCGTCCACCGCACCCGGGCGGCTGACCTGAAGGCCCGGGCGAAGGTGCGTGATCTTGTCACGAATGACGAGATGCGGATCAAGTGGACGTCAGGCCTCTACAGCGACCTGGCAAAGAACCGCGTCATCACCTATGACGCGGGAGCTACCTACTGCGGCTTGTACCGCCCCTTCTGCAAGCAGTGGCTCAACGCCTCCGACGGCATCATCCACCGTCCCGCTGTTTTGCGTCGCTACTTCCCGACTCCCGGGCACGACAATATGGGTTTCTACGTCGTGGGGACAGGCTCGGACAAACCGTTCTCATGCATGGCGACGGATCAGCCACCAGATCTTGCTTTCTGGGGATCGAGCAACGGCCAGTTCTTTCCCCGGTGGACGTGGGAGCCGGTCGGGGGCCGTCATGCGGCCGAGGCGGGCATGCTGGACCTGTCGGGTGGCGAGGATGCGGGGGAGTCCGGCGTCGCCGTCGGGCAGGAGGACGAGGCGCTGGGCGGCTACCGCAGGGTGGACAACATCACCGACGCCACCCTGCGCAGCTACCAGTCCGCCTACGGGCCGGAGGTCACCAAGGATGACGTCTTCTACTACGTGTACGCGCTCCTGCACTCCCCCGAGTACCGGAGGCGGTACGGGGCGGACCTGAAGAAGTCGCTGCCGCATATCCCGCTGGTGGCCGGCTGGGAGGACTTCGTCGCCTTCACCACCGCCGGGCGCGGCCTGGCGGACCTGCACCTGGACTACGAGACCGTGGAGCCGATGCCGCTGAGCCTCGTCGTCGACGGGGAGGACGTGCCCTGGGACCTGCGTGAGACGATCTCACCCAGCCTGCTGCACGTGGACAAGATGCGCTACGCCCGGGTGAGGCGGGACGGCAGGCTCCAGGACGACAAGACCTCGATCGTCTACAACGAGCATGTGACGATCTCCGGTATTCCCGCCCAGGCGCAGGACTACCTGCTGGGGTCGCGCAGCGGCCTGGACTGGCTGCTGGACCGCTACCACGTGAGCACCCACAAGGCCTCCGGGATCGTCAATGACCCCAATGACTGGATGGCCGAGGGCGCGGGCGGCGGCCCCACGGCCTCGGCGCAGCCCCGCTACCTCCTGGACCTCATCGCCCGCATCACCACCGTCTCCGTCCAAACCCAGGAGATCGTGAGCTCCCTGCCGTCGCTTGACGTGTTGCCAGCAGGAAATCACACAAAATGATCGAGCTTTGATCACCAACTCATCTCCCGAGAAATCAATGAGGGACTTCGTTGACAATACAAGATTGCGCCGCCTGCGCAGCCGCACTAGGGACCATCTTCGCAACCGTACTCACCGCACTGAACTTAAGACGTGAGGCTCAATGGCGACGCGAAGACGAGAAACGGGAACAAGCGGCGCGCATCACTGCCTGGATTCTGACCGACCAGAAGTTGGGGCAAACAAAAGAAGACATTATACGCATCAGTAATCAATCTTTCTCTCCTGTGTACCACTGTGTTGCAACCTTCGTCATCAACGAGCAAAATGGGCAACATTATCCAGCGGACTATAGAAGAAAGCTAACCACACTCCCTCCGGGCGAATGGCACCTTGCCGCACCCAAGGGGTGGCGAGGGATGTGCGCCCGCCCCGGCGTAGAGATAGCCTTCACCGACGCACGCGGAGTACACTGGATACGAAACGCTGTGGGCCAGTTGCACGAGAGTCCCATAGATGCGATCAAGCACTACGGAGTAGAATTGCCCTATTCTTCAGATCGACTGACCCCAGCAACCACATAGACCCACCTGAATATATCTTTGCGACAGGCAAGTCGATGCAGTGTGAAAGCGGCTTGGCCCGCAGCAAGCACGAGCCACCGACGGACGTGTGAACGATCCCAGCGCGGCACAGGGGAATGTGTCACTGGCGTGCCGTACGATGACGGTGACAACTCAGGCGAGCATGGAAGGGAGGCCATCTGTGGCAGGTCACGGTGCACACATCACAGCCATGGTGCGTAGCCACGCCTCGGGGGACGAGGACGCCTTCTACTCCGTCGCCCTACAGGTTGCCGCTCGGGAAGCCCGCCAGGGGCACCACCGGCTCGCGTCTGACATCAAGAAGGCTGTCGACTCCTCTCGTCAACGAGCACGCACGCCTCTTGCCACGGTGGCCACACTTCCGCGCCCCGAGGGCGACGTCGCCGGTCTGGTTGAGATCGCGCAGCCACAGGTACGGCTGCGCGACCTTGTCACCTCACCGGAACTCGGCGAGCAGATCACGCAGGTCATCCAGGAACAGCGACAACGATCCGTTCTGATCGAGCACGGCTTCACCCCTATGCACCGCCTGCTTCTCGAGGGCCCGCCCGGCACCGGCAAGACCATGACTGCCTCCGTCATCGCCTCCGAGCTCTCACTTCCGATGTACACCGTGCGTCTGGACAGCCTGCTCAGCAAGTTCATGGGCGAGACTGCCTCCAAGCTGAGGACAGTGTTTGACGAGGTCGCCACTCACCGCGCGGTCTACCTCTTCGACGAATTCGACGCCCTAGGCGGGGACAGGAGCGGAAACGACGTCGGTGAAGCACGGCGCATCCTCAACTCGTTCCTGGTGTTCCTGGAGGAAGCGAGCCCGGAGTCGATCGTGATCGCGGCCACCAACCATCGCTCTATCCTGGATCGTGCGCTCTTCCGTCGCTTCGACGCCGTTCTCACCTACTCACTGCCGAGCGGCAGGCAAGCCCAGTCAGTCATCCGCAAGCGTCTGGGGTCACTTGCCAAAGGCGTTTCGTTCACTGGACTCTCCTCCCACACAGAGGGGCTCAGTCACGCGGATATCGTCAAGGCAGCCGAGTCAGCCGCTAAGACTGCGCTCATGAGAGGAGACGCTGTGGTGACACGAGCAGATCTTGAACTGGCGCTCGCCGCGCGTCGCTCCGCCAGCCTGGGGTAGGTCATGCCCGAGTCACCCCGCCTCGACCACCTGTACGTCAATGGCTATGTTGAATCCAGGCCACGAGCCGCACGCGGCATGGGAAAGACGGCTATCAGACCCGTAGATCGCGATACTCACGGCAAGCGTCTCATCGAAGAGATTGATACCGTATTTACGAAAGAACAGGAAGCCCGAGACTCCCGGGATCTTGACCCGGTACTACAAGCCAATGGGACGTACCTAACACTTGAGGGCGTCAGCGCCGACTTCGAACTGAAACTTGACTCTCTGACACAGTTGACGCGGAAAGGTAAGACATCAAGAAAACCGAAGTGGCTTCTTCTATCGGTTCACCCTGCCACAGAGGACTCTCCTGAACGAGCCAATATATGGGTTGCCGACGATTTTCGACACCAGTTTTTTAAGCTTTTTGAGAACTATCTCGCCACCAGCGACGAAAATAATCAACCTAAAAACAATGCGTTGATTGCCAATATTTCTCACATTCGGGAAACTTATCTCAATGACTTGTGGACATCAGAAGGAAATCCTCCTTACGGGGGAGCGATCTGGTGGGAACTGTGGCTTGACCAGCGCCGAGAGCGCCCAGGTCTGCTCGAGCGCATTATAAAGTCATTTAGTCTCGAGATCTCTGATCGACAGTTACGAATAGGAGACTCGTTGATCGTGCACATCCGAGCCACACGACAACAACTTGAGACACTTGTTGTAACAGATCTGCCTTTCACTGAGATTCGCACACCCTCGTTCATTGACACTATCGAGGACCTCTCCGACAGTGAGCAATTCGAATATGTTCTTGATTTCTCCACAAGGGTTATTCCAGCGGAAGTAAGGGCTCCAGTTGTGTGCCACCTCGACTCCGGAGCCTTCCGAGCGCACGCCCTCCTCGAGGGATCCTTGGCAAGCAGCGACCAGCACTCGATCTTCACAGATTCAACCGGTCATGATCGTCACGGCCATGGCACATCAATGGCAGGAATTGCACTCTACGGTGAGCACCTGGATGATCTTCTTCTAGGAACACAAACAATCAGATTAAAGCATCGCCTAGAGTCTGTAGAAATCTTCCCCACTCCTGCAGG
Organism: Actinomyces viscosus; assembly: GCF_900637975.1. NCBI lineage: Bacteria > Bacillati > Actinomycetota > Actinomycetes > Actinomycetales > Actinomycetaceae > Actinomyces > Actinomyces viscosus. The sequence goes on from NZ_LR134477.1 coordinate 2,607,887, forward strand.
AGCTCAGCAGCGTGACTATGCCAGCGCCACCATTCATGCGATTTCCATTCCGGAGGCTGGGCCCTCTCGTCGACGCACCTTCTGCATGCCTGTCAGCACAAAGTCTGACACCAACCCCGGCTGGCCGACACTCTGGTCGGCAACGGTAGACGCCCTCGCCGTAGGCACAGATATTCAAGTTCACAGTGACGGATTTTCTCTCATCTCGAAACCAGACCCTGATGCAAAACGTCTCATTATCGTCTCTGCAGCGAACGTGGACGCGAACTCCTACACGATCAATCACCTAGACAACTCAGACATGTCCCCAATCCGAGATCCCGGACAGTCATGGAATGCACTAACGGTTGGTGCTTTTACTCAGCTCGATCAGGTTCCGAGCGACCCAAGCTTTCATAGTTACTCTCTGGTAGCACCCGCCGGAGAACTCTCCCCCCACAGCCGGACCTCTTTACTATTTGGCGACAAACCATGGCCCATCAAGCCAGAGATATGCCTGGAGGGCGGCAACGTTCTTTTGGACAGGCAGAGTTTTGCAGAACCCAAGCACCCTCTTCTTTCTCTCAGGTCCACCGGCATCAGGAACGATGTGGACCTGACATCGGCCAATGCGACGAGCGCCGCTACCGCGCAAGCCGCACGGCTAGCGGCACTCACCATGAGCCGTTACCCCTCCTACTGGCCGGAGACCGTACGGGCTCTTCTGGTTCATGAGGCCAGGTGGACCGAGCGGATGCGCACGCATTTGGATGCATGCGAGACCAAGAGCGGTCGAGCTCGGCTCTTGCGTCGGTACGGGTGGGGAGTACCGACGGAGGAAGCGGTCCTCACGTCATCTCACCGTGCAGTTACCATGGTGGTTCAGGACGAGTTCTGCCCTTTCGATGAGACGTATGCGATGCGGGAGCTTCGGCTTCACTCCCTGCCCTGGCCTCGCGACGTCCTTCAATCACTTGGCGAAGCCGACGTGCACCTACGCATTACGCTGTCCTATTTCATCGAGCCCTCCGCCACACGGCGCGGCTGGAAGGGGAAGTACACGTATGCCTCTTACGGTCTCCGCTTCGACCTCAAAGCCCCAACCGACATCAACGTGAAGGGCTTTCTCGCCAGAGTGAATCGACAGGCTCGGGAAGAGGAGGACGAGGACTACTCGTCCACAGATAGCCACTCGAATCACTGGCTACTCGGCACGCGGGCACGACACTACGGTTCACTCCACCAGGACGAGTGGCAGGGCACTGGCGCAGAACTCGCAGCATGCGACCATATCGCCGTCTACCCCGTCGGTGGCTGGTGGAAGAACAACAATCGACGTGACCCCCGTGACTTACCCGTCCGGTACGCACTCCTGGTCTCGCTGAGCACCTCCGCACAGGGAGCCGATCTCTATACACCGATCGCTACACAGCTCAGCGTCCCCGTCACCGCCGTGCCCATCGAGGTATGACAGGCTTACGCAGATCCAAGCCCCGACAATCAACCAAGCCCGACTCACCGCCAACTGGCGACTCGTCGTCACCGATGAAGGTGGCACTCCTGTCGTCGCCTACGTCATCGAGATCGTCGACTACCACTCGACCACCACGCACCTGAAAGGAAGGCAGGCATGACCATGAACCCCACACGCCCCGACTACGTCGTGCCTACCGGGGACTTCATCGAGGAGTGGATGGAAGAGGAGGGCATCAATGCCGCTGAGCTTGCCCGCCGACTTGATGTGAGCCGAAAGCACGTCAGCGAGCTGCTCCGAGGCAAAGTCCCACTCAGCCACGACATGGCGCTCAGGCTGGAGAACACCGCCGGTGTTCCTGCCCGCATCTGGAACCTCCATGAGACCGGATACCAGGCGGCTCTAGCCCGCCAGGCTGCGGACGCGAAGCTGGTCACCCAGTACGACCGCGCCAAGGAGTTCCCCCTGGGGTAGTACCTTCGCAAGCACTCATTCATCACCGCGCCTGCCAGCGACAAAGCGGGACAGTGCGGGGGCTGCTCCAGTTCTTCGGTATCTCCTCGATGAACGCTTTCCAAGCCACCTGGAAACAGGGCGCCGTCGCGTATCGCCGTTCCGCCGTCGGGCGCCATGACCCCCACCGCCTGGCCACCTGGCTCCGGGCTGCGGAACGAAACTGCACCCTAGGACCTGACTTGGCTCATTGCGGGGTGGTTGGGTCGCTGGGGGTGTGGTTGTGGTTGGGATTGTGCGGGTTGCGTGGGTGGGGGTGCGCACTAACGTGGGGGTATGAGTCCGTACGTTCGCGCGGTCAGGACGGCGTCGGGGGCCCGTGCGGTGCAGATCGTGTACTCCTCCCGCAAAGGAGCCCGCAGCATCGAGCACATCGGCTCAGCCCATGACGATGCTGAGCTGGCGGCGCTTAAGGAGGTCGCCAGGCAGCGTCTCAACGCTGGCCAGCTCAGCCTTGACCTGCCGGGCCTGAACGGTACGGACGTCGGGGGAAAGGGACCGCAGGCGCTGGCTGGGGCCGGGCGCGTAGCGCCGATCACCTCCAACCGGATGGGAGTGCTCCTGGAGACGCTGGAAGCGGCTTGGAAGGCAGTGGGCCTGGACGGGCTCGGTGGTGCTGACGAGGTCTTCCGCCAGCTCGTTACCGCCAGGCTGATCGAGCCGACCAGCAAGCAGGACTCCCTGCGGGTCCTGGCCGAGGCAGGTCTGACGCCGGTGTCCTACGCCACGGTCAAGCGTCATCTGCCCCGCTACGCCGCTGAGGAGTTCACCCGGGGCCTGTCGCGCCTGCTGGCCGGACGCGCCCGCATCGACCGGGCCTCGCTGGTCCTGTTCGACGTGACGACCCTGTACTTCGAGACCGACAAGGCCGACGGTTTCCGCGAGCCAGGCTTCTCGAAGGAAAGACGCCTGGAGCCGCAGATCACGGTAGGGCTGCTCACCGACGAGACCGGGTTCCCTCTACGGGCCGAGGCCTTTGAGGGCAACAAGGCCGAGACCGCCACCATGATCCCGACGATCAACGACTTCATGAACGCCTACAACCTCGACGACGTGGTGGTCGTCGCCGACGCCGGGATGATCAGCGCCGCCAACAAGCAGGCCCTGGAGGCAGCCGGCCTGTCTTACGTGCTGGGCTCACGCACCTCACGCGTCCCCCACGTGATCAGCTCCTGGCACGACAACCACCCCGACCAGGACGTCCCCGACGGGCTGACCCTGACCCAGCCCTGGCCCGCCGGAGCCAGCGACCAGCGCCGTGACGAGACCATCTACTACCGCTACAGCGCCGACAGGGCCCGACGCACGCTACACGGGATCGACACCCAGGTCGCCAAGGCCGAGAAAGCCGTCGCAGGAAAGATCCCCGTCAAACGCAACCGCTTCGTGCACCTGTCCGGCGCCACCAGGAGCATCAACCGCGACCTGGAGACACGGGCCCGGACCCTGGCCGGGTGGAAGGGATACGTCACCAACCTGCCCAACCCCGACCCCGAGACGGTCATCGGTGCCTACCACCGCCTGTACAACATCGAGAAGTCCTTCCGCATGTCCAAGTCCGACCTGAGAGCACGCCCCATCTACCACCACCTGCGCCAGTCCATCGAGGCCCACCTGACCATCGTCACCGCCGCCCTGGCCATGGCCCGATGGCTGGAGAACACCACCGGCTGGTCCATCAGACGCCTGATCACCACCGCCCGCCGCTACCGCACCATCACCATCAACATCACCGGACACACCCTCACAGCCGCCGACCCACTCCCACCCGACCTCATCCAAGCCCTCAACAACATCCACCACGACACTAAATGAGCCAACTCAGGTAGGAGACTTCCCCGCCTACGATCGTGACAAGCTGGAAGCAGCCCTTCCCGAGCTCCGCTCCCTCACAGTCGAGGATCCCGTGCAGGCCATTCAGAGAGCCCAGGCTCTTCTGCGCGACTGCGGAGTGGCACTCACACTGGTTCCATCGATGCCGGGGCTCGGCACCCAAAGTGCTACCCGCTGGATCCATGGGCACCCCCTCATCCAGCTCTCGGATCTGTGGAAGCGCGACGACCAGCTCTGGTTCACGCTCTTCCACGAAATCGCTCACGTCCTTCTCCATGAGTCGAATGGCCTCTACCTCAACGATGACCATGACGCCCTTGAGAAGGAGGCCGACGCCTACGCCTCCCGCTTCCTCGTTCCGGAGGACTACGAGGACATGCTCCCTCGTCATCGCAACCTCGATGAGGTGAAAGCACTTGCCAAGGAGCTAGGGATCGCCCCAGCATCGTGCTGGGACAGGCGCAGCATCGCACCGGCGACTACGCCTGGGGGCACTGCCTCAAGCGGAAGGTGACGATCACGAGCCTGGCTGCGTAGGTTCCAGCTCGCCTCAGACCACCAACTCCTCCATCTCCTCGAGCTCCTTGCCCTTGGTCTCGGGCACCCGGAAGAAGACGAAGAGGAGCGACAGCAGTGCGAAGACGGCGTAGAAGCCGTAGGCGAAGGTCAGGCTGATGCTGGAGAAGGTCGGGAAGGTGGTGGAGATGAAGAAGTTCGCCACCCACTGGGCCGCCGCCGCGACCGCCAGCGCCCCGGCACGGATCCGGTTGGGGAACATCTCGCCCAGCAGCACCCACACGAGCGGCCCCCACGTGGCCCCGAAGGCCACGACGAACAGGTTGGCAGCCACCAGCGCGATCGGCGACCAGGGTGCCTCCAGGGTGACCTCGCCGCCGCTGACATTGGCGAAGCAGAAGGCCAGGGCCATGAGCCCCAGGGAGATCGTCATGAACAACGAGCCGGCCAGGAGCATGGGTCGGCGTCCCACCTTGTCCACCAGGAGGATCGCCACGATCGTCACCACGATGTTGGTGACCGAGGTGATGACCGTGATGGTCAGGGCGTCGGACTCCTCGAAGCCCACGGTGCGCCACAGCGTCGTCGAGTAGTAGAAGATGACGTTGATGCCCACGAACTGCTGGAAGACGGACAGCAGGATGCCCACCCAGACGATCGGCTTGAGGCCCAGCGCCGAGCCGCGCAGGTCGGACAGGGACTCGCGCTTCTCGGAGTCGATGGTGGAGCGGATCTCCTCGATCTTGAGATTGACGTTGACGATGCCGGTGAAGTCGTAGAGGACCTGGGAGGCCTTGTCGTAGTCGCCGCGCGCCACAAGGAAGCGCGGGGACTCCGGCAGCCGGAAGGCGAAGAGCCCGTAAATGAGGGCGGGCAGCCCCTCGGCGATGAACATCCAGCGCCAGGCCTCCATCCCCAGCCACAGCTCCTTGGCAGCCCCGCCTGCCTGTCCGGAGAACCAGGCGTCGGCCAGCAGGGAGGAGAAGATGCCGATGACGATGGCCAGCTGTTGGAGGGAGCCCAGGCGACCGCGCACACTCGCCGGGGAGACCTCGGCGATGTACGCCGGGGCGATGACGGAGGCCGCCCCCACTCCCAGGCCGCCCACCAGGCGCCACACGATGAAGTCGATGACGCCGAAGGCCAGCCCTGATCCGAGCGCGGAGGCCAGGAACATAACGGCGGCGATGAGCATGACCGGTACTCGGCCCAGCCGGTTGGAGACCGGCCCGGCGAACCAGGCGCCGACGGTGCAGCCGATGAGTGCTGAGGAGACGGAGAAGCCCTTGAGGGCATCGCTGAGGGCGAACTGGTCGGAGAGGGCATCGACGGCGCCGTTGATGACGGCGGTGTCGAAGCCGAAGAGGAACCCACCCAGGGCCGCGGCCACGCAGATGCCGATGATCCGGGCGTTGATGCGGCTGACGGTCGAAACCGGATCGTCCGAGTTCGTCGACGCTGGGGAGGAGGTGGTTGGTGGCTGAGAGGATGACGACTGCGATGACGGGGAAGGCTCTGCCATGGTGTGTTTCCTGACGTCGGAAGAGTCGCGCACGGCACTCGTTTCGTGCCGTGCGGCATGGCGGACCCCCTCAGGCTACGGCCGTGTCTGACGCCACAGCGACTGTTTCGCCGCCCTCTTCCCCACCCTCGCCTCCACCCCGGTTCGACGGCGCACGGCCGGGACCCAAGTCCTTGACGTTCGGTCGATTGATTCGAGTGGCGGGAGTCTCCACTCGGACCGGAGCCGTTACCGGCGCCGGCCTGTGGTGAAGGCGTCCGATTGATGTCATGGCTTGCCGACGACAACGCCCCCGAGCCCACCTGGTCCTAGGACTCAGGCATGCTCGGGGGCGTGCCCCTATGGGAGGTGGGGGTTGGCGTCCGACCTCAGGCGCGGCGGCGGCTCACCAGCAGGGCACCTCCCATGACGGCGAGTACGGCGACCGCCAACGGCAGACCGATTCTGACACCGGTACTGGCCAGAGGACCCCCAGAGGGATCCTCGGGCGTCGCCGGATCGCTGGGTACGGCCGGCGGAGTATCGCTCGGCGAGGAGGGGTCGCCAGGTGTGGCTGGGTCGCTCGGGTCCGGGGAGTCACTCGGATCGGGAGACGGCGACTCGCTGGGCGACGGCGTCGAGGACTCGCTCGGGTCCGGAGTGTCACCAGGCGTCGGAGACTCACTGGGCGTCGGGGACTCGCTCGCCGACGGAGAAGGCGAAGCCGACTCACTGGTGGACGGAGACGGCGAGGCGCTCGGCGTCGCCGACTCGCTGGCGGACGGCGAGGTGCTCGGCGTCGCCGACTCGCTGGGGGTCGGCGAGGCACTGGGCGTCGGGGACTCGCTCGCCGACGGAGAAGGCGAGGGCTTGGCCGTGTAGGTGTTGGTGAAGGTCGTGGCCACCACCTGGTTCTTCTCACTGATGGTCACCGTCTGGGAGGCGGGCGCCTCCAGGGTGTACCCCTTGACCGCGGCGGACTGTGCGTCCTCCTCGATGGTGCACGTGGTGCCCACGGGCAGCTGAGGGCCGGAAACCGCAGCGCCGTCGGCCTTAACCTTCACCATGCCCTTCACGTTGTTATCGCAGGTGTAGGAGAAAGCGAACTCATTGTCCACCGACTCGACACCGGTGACGACCTTGGTCACCGAGAAGGTGCCCATGTCACGGGCGTACGTGTTGGTCATCGTCACCTGGGCCGTCTGGTCCTTGGCGATCGTCACGGTCTGCGCAGTCGGGGCGGTCAGGGTGTAGCCGCCCTGGGTGGCCTTGGCGCTGTCCTCGGTGATGGTACAGGTCGATCCGGCCTTGACCTTCTTGGACTTCTCCGAGGTCGCAGCTCCGGTCACCGTCAGCGACCCCTCGGTGCCGTCAGTGCAGGTGTAGGTGAACTCGAAGGTGGACTTGCTGAAGTCGCCGTCGCCGGCCAGAGCCTTGGTGACCGTGAAGTCACCCTCCTCCACAGCGGCGGGATCGGCGGAGTTGCGCAGCGTCACGGCCGTAGACTTCTGGTCCTCGACGGTCAGGCTGTTGGTGTTCTGGTCCCCTACTGCGAAGGTGTGGCTGCCCCAGACGACGCCGGCGGGAGTGGTCGAGGCCGTCGTCGTGTCCTCCTTGAGGGCCAGGACTGTTCCGACCGGGAAGGTGCCGTTGTACACGGCCTTCTCACCGACGGTGACGGTCATGGAGGTGTCGCCACCGGTGCGGGCCTGGTTGACGGTCCCCGGAGCCTTCCACCCCGGGTAGGTGTCCACGTCGGCACCGCCGGGCAGGGTGTAGTTGATGCCCACCTCGAAGGTGGTGCCGGCCGGCACCTTGGCCGTCTCGGACCCGGTGAGGAGCTTGGTAATGTCCAGTCCGCCGAATCCCGGCTTCATGACGACGTTGATGGTGAAGGACTTGGAGTAGTACACCGAGTAGGAGCTCTCCATGTCGGCACCCACCACGGAGGCCTTGTTTGTGTACTCCACGCCGGCCTGGACGACGCCGTCGGCCGTGGTGGGGGTCGAGGCGTAGTAGACGTGGTAGTTGGTCTGTGGGGCGAAGGGGCCGGTCACAGTGATGGTGGCGGTGTTGCCCTGGATGGTGACGTCGAGGTCGAAGTCGCCCTGACTGGTGTCCAGGTCAGTGCCGCTGGCGTCGGTGACCTGGCCGTAGAGGCCCTCTCTCCCCTGAGCGGTACCGATGTTCAGCTTCCACTCACTCTTGGTCTGGACGTAGGCCTGTCCGGGGCCAAGCTGATCGGTGAAGGTGACGGTCGAGCGAGTCTTGCCGTCCACCGTCAGGGAGCCACCACTCTTCTCGAGGGCAGCCTTGACCTGGTCCGGTCCAAAGGTCAGCTCCCAGTCCACCGCCTTGGAGGTGCTGGTGACGTCGAAAGCCCACTTGCGCAGCCTCTCCGGCGTGTAGTTGAGGCCAACGTTCTCAGAGATTTTGCCGCCGGGCACAGGCACCTCGGTCTGCTTGCCGTTGGCATCGATGGTCACATTGGCCGAATCGCTAGCCTGAGAAGCCACCACCAGCGCCGAACCGTCACCCCGCAGCTCATTAAAACCCTGGCCAACGATGGTGTCGAGAGTGCCGTTGAAGGTGCAGGTGATGGTGCGCTCGTCCATCGCGCACTCACCGATAGTATGCTCCGCGCCCTGGTGAGAGACCTTCATCGGCTCGGAGAGGCGCTCGCGGTTGCGGAGCTGTTTGGGCAACTGGATCCGGAAGGAGTCGCCGCTCTTGACCTTGGCATTGCGGGCATCCCAGGCGAACTTCAGCTTGAGGATGTCATCGACCTTGACCGAGGTGTTGTCCGGCTCCTCGACTCCGTTGGCGTTGGAGACCACGAGTGACAGGCCGGAGACGGCGATCGACGGGTTGTTGGCGGCTCGGGCCTGCATGGGCAGGACCGTCAGGAGCGTGGCAACGAGCGCGACAAGTGCGACAAGCGCGCCTACCGCACGCGCGGGAGTGCCAAGCACTCTGGGGATAGGGATGGCAGACACGGGCGACCTTTCGAGAAGATTCTGGAGATAAGCTGGCGTTTACCTGAATCTAGATTCCCCGGGGACGAGCTTCAGTAGCACAGGTCTCATCTACAGTCACGACTGTGCGGCCATCAGGTTTCAACCTGCTAAAGCGCACCACCGTCTCCAGGCTCCCCCGCATCGCCGTCAAAGACCTCCACCCCGACACCCCCGGCCCAACGACGACGAACATGACCGCAGCACTGCACACCCGAGCGAGGCTATGGGCGAATCAGCGCCCTCCACCCCTTTTTCCCTACGTCACCGCATCTGCTCCCCGACGCCCGGCCATCAAGGCATCACAATGGATACAGATACAGCATCCGCATCTCAGTCAGGTAGTTGACTGAGATAATAGTTCCATGAGCCCTACGGTGCGGGTGGGCGAAACCGCCACCCTTGTCAGCAGCCTCGTCGACCAGCTCTCACAGCAGTTGACGGACGACGCTGCGCCCGAGCGCTTCGTCGTCGGGCTCGTCGGGGCACCCGGATCGGGGAAATCGACGATTGCTGCGGATCTGGAGGACCAGCTCAAGGAGGCCGGCATCTTCGCCGGGCTCGTCGCCATGGACGGCTTCCACCTGTCTGACGCCGTCCTCGACGAGCTGGGTCGCCATGACCGCAAGGGCGCACCGGACACCTTCGACGTCGAGGGCTACCTGGCGACTCTGGATCGGGTGCGGGCCGACGGCGCCCATCAGGTCCTCGTCCCGGTGTACCGACGCGATCTGCACGAGCCGGTGGCGGCTGGGGGCATCGTCTCCGGGACCGGCGTCGTCATCACCGAGGGGAACTACCTGGCCTTGGAGACGCGCGGCTGGGGTGCGGTGCGTGAGCGGATCGACCTGCTCATCCATATCGACGTGCCCGAGGAGGTGCTCGTGGTGCGGCTCATCAACCGGCACGAGGACTTCGGCAAGAGCGCGCTCGACGCCGGTCACTGGGTGCGCACGGTGGACCTGCCCAACGCCCGGCTCATCGCCACGAGCGTCCACCGCTGCGACGAGGTGTGGCGCGAGCCCGAGGAGGAGCCCGACTCCGACGACGACGCTGACGACGAACTCGAGTAGCGTCTCGGTAGGTCCGCACCGGCGTCGGCAGCCCGGGGCTCACAGATGCACGTCACGTTTGACAGGTTGCTCCGGGGCCTCAGGCGCGTCCGTACGGTGGACTGAGACGACGATCTTTCACTCCTCGGACTATTGTCGCCGGGCATATCCCCGCTGATGCTCCACCGATGATCCGAGGCATCCCATGACAGCCCCTACCGACGCCGACACCGCACCGCGCTCCGAAAAGCCGACCGCAGTTGCTGCCTCCGGCGTCGAGGCATCCGCCGACGCAGCCTCCGAGAAGAGACGGGATCGCAGCGCCCGTATCGCGGTGACGGTCTTCCCGCTCATCATGTTCGGCGCCTTTCTCGCCGCCTTCTTCTCGCCCTCCACCTTCGTGCCACTGGCCGGTTACATGACGCCGTTGCTGGCCATCACGATGCTGGGGATGGGAATGACCCTATCCATCCCGGACTTCACGATGATCGCCCGTCACCCGAAGCCAGTCATTCTGGGCGTGCTCAGCCAGTATGCGGTCATGCCGCTGGTGGGTTGGAGCGTGGCGAACCTGCTGCCGCTGTCCCCCGAGCTCAAGGTGGGCATCATCCTCATCGGCTGCGTGCCCGGCGGGACGACGTCGAACGTGGTCAGCTATCTGGCCAAGGGCAACACGGCGCTATCGGTGTCGATGACCGCATTCTCCACGATGCTCGCACCCATCATCACCCCGCTGCTGACCCTGTGGCTGGCCGGAACCTACATGCAGGTACCGGCCGGGTCGATGGCGCTGTCGATCGTGCAGATCGTGTTGCTGCCGGTGGGGGCGGGCCTGGCCTGCAATGTCTTCTTCCACAAGCAGGTGGCCCGGATCCAGCCGGCGATGCCGTGGGTCTCGGTCGTGGCCATCGCTGCGGTGGTGGCAGCGGTGGCCTCCAAGAGTCAGCCACTCATAGCCACCGCCGGGCCGCTCATGTTCGCCGCGATCGCTCTGGAGAACGCGACCGGTTACGCCCTGGGCTACGCCGTGGCGCGAGCCTTCGGGGTCTCGCGGGCCGACCGGCGCACGATCGGCATCGAGGTGGGCCTGCAGAACGCGGGGCTCGGTTCGACTCTCGCCCTGCAATACCTGAGCGCAGCCGTGGCCGCCCCCTGTGCGGTGGCGACCTTCTGGCACACGATCACCGGCTCCCTGCTGGCCATGTACTGGCGCCTGCGCGGGTTCCCGGCCGGGGAGGACCCGCACGCCACCGTGCGCGAACTGCGCCGTCGCATCGAGGAGTCGTCGCCTACAGAACTTTGACGATGCCAAGTGAAGCAACATCTCAGCACACCCTAGGCAGGGGGCTCATGCGAGCGGCCGATCAACACCAGCCCCACTGAAGCACTGGCACTTCTCCATCCGATGACCTATCCTTGAACTGCTCAGGGCAGTAGCCCTGTGAAGTAGACCCGGCAGCCTTCCGGACGGTGGGCGAGCCGGGTTTTGCGCATCATCTAGCCAACGGCACAATCTTGAGATCTATGTCAGAGAGCCTGGCTCGCCACGCTCCTCCCTTATTCCAGCACCAGCTGATGGCATCCGGCAGCCACAGGAGAGCCTCTTGATGATCGTGGAAGTGGTCGTATGTACCGCTCCAGCCAGGGCCAAGGGCACTGCGTAGGACTCTCCGGTCAGACTGACAAACCGAATCATTCTGGTCGAGAACCAGTTGTTGACACTTCCCGTCCCGCAGAGTCTCAGCCAACGCTTGCAGGCATATTGAACGAGCTTTCCGATGTTTCTCCGCCACTTTGTAAAGTTCGGCCTTGATCGGCATCTTAGCTATGTCTGCTATAGTGTGATTAAAACAAGATTCGTGTTGCTGGTTTTGTTGTTGGGTTGGTGATCGGGTATTCGTGGGGCGTCCGATGTGGGGGTGTCGCTTTCTCGTGGGGTGCTTGGCTGCTGGTGCTGGCTTCTTTTGTTGTCGTCTCTTGTGTTGTCGGCGTTTCGTGTGAGCTCTCGGGTCGAGGGCGGAATATCATGCTGGGATGGACAGGGTCGTGGTTAGTGATGATGAGTGGACTGTTTTGCAGGGCTATAAGCACCAGGCGCCTTACAGGTTGATGCGTTTGAAGTCCGAGGCGGTCGTGCTGCTGTCCAAGGGTGTGGATACCGCGGTCGTGGCCCAGGTCGTCGAGCGCACGCCCGAGACGGTGCGCAGCTGGGCTCGGGAGTGGAACCGGTACCGCCTGGCCTCAATCCACACCGGTCACGCCGGCAACCTCAACGCCTCCAGGCTCACCGCCACCCAGCGCCAGGAGGTGGCCGGGGTACTGTCCCGGCCCCCGTCGGAGCAGGGCCTGCCCATCGGGTTCTGGGACGTGCCCCATCTGGCGGCCTGGGTCTACGACCACTTCGAGGTGGAGTACGCCTCTGCCGCCTCCTACCGGTTCCTGCTGCACATGGCGGGCCTGTCCTTCCACCGCCCCCAGACCGTTGACCAGCGCCGCCCGCCCCAGGCGGACGTTGACCAGCGCATGAGCCAGATCCGTTCCGAGATCGTCCGCAAGTGGTCCGATCCCGAGGTGATGGTGGTGTGCGCCGACGAGGTGCGTATCGAGCACGAGGCGATCGTGCGCAGGGCGTGGATCCGCCGGGGGGACGCCGCCCGCCTGGAGGTCGACCGCCGCCGCCAGGCCCAGTCCTACATCGGCTTCCTGCACGAGACCGACGGCACCGTCGACTTGATGACCCTCGACTGGCAGGACACCGGCACCATCACCCAGGCCCTGATCGACCTGACCGTGAAGCACCCCGACAAGAAGAAGATCGTCATCGTGTGGGACAACGCCTCCTGGCACCGTTCAGCAAAGCTCACAAACAGCCTCAAGACCATCAAGAACCTCGAGAGGATCCACCTGATCAACCTACCCGCCTACAGCCCCGACGAGAACCCCATCGAGCACGTCTGGAAAGAAGCAAAGGACAGTATCAGCAACCACCAAAGAGCCACATTCCCCCAAACCCGACAAGCATTCGAGACCTTCATCCAGGCAAACAAGTTCCCCTACCGACTCACAAAATAATCTCGTTTAAACTCCACTATATCACAGCCTTACGTACTTCCGGCCGCTCTTTGGTGAAGTGGATGGAGCGCTGTCCCGAACGCAGATGCTTACGAAGCACAGTCCTGATCTTGTGAACATCCTGCGGTCGTACATAGACAGCCGTTATTGAGTATCCACTGACCTCAGATTCGTCAACAAACACCCGGTAAGGCTGACTCTCATCCCAACCGCTCACTCCAGAGACCCTCGACTCACAACCACGTCCCCTCACAGCATGCAGGAGACGCAGCCCTCGACCTCGGTGCCGGTCAGGGCGGCCTGACGCAGGCGGATGTAGTAGAGGGTCTTGATGCCCTTGCGCCAGGCGTAGATCTGGGCGCGGTTGACGTCGCGGGTGGTGGCCGTGTCCGGGAAGAACAGCGTGAGGCTCAGGCCCTGGTCCACGTGCTGGGTGGCCGCGGCATAGGTGTCGATGATCTTCTCAGGGCCGATCTCGTAGGCGTCCTGGTAGTACTCGAGGTTGTCGTTCGTCATGAAGGGCGCCGGGTAGTAGACGCGGCCGATCTTGCCCTCCTTGCGGATCTCCACCTTGGCCACGATCGGGTGGATCGAGGAGGTGGAGTTGTTGATGTAGGAGATCGAGCCGGTGGGCGGCACGGCCTGCAGGTTGCGGTTGTACAGGCCCCCCTCCTTGACCTTGGCGGCCAGAGCAGCCCAGTCCTCACGCGTGGGCACGTGCACGCTGGAGGCGGCGAAGATCTCCTTGACGCGCTCGGTGACCGGCACGAAGTCCTGGGTCACGTACTTCTCGAAGAACTCGCCGCTGGCGTAGGTCGAGTCCTCGAAGCCCACGAAGCTCTCCCCGCGCTCCACGGCCATCTCGTTCGACGCCGTCAGGGCGGCGAACAGGACGCTGGCGAAGTAGACGTTGGTGAAGTCCAGGCCCTCCTCGGAGCCGTAGTGGATGCGCTCGCGCGCCAGGAAGCCGTGGAGGTTCATCTGCCCCAGGCCGATGGCGTGCGACTCGTGGTTGCCCCGGTCGATGGAGGGCACACTGGGCAGGTGGGTCTGGTCGCTGACGGCGGTCAGACCGCGCACAGCGGTGCGGATCGTGCGAGCGAAGTCCGGGGAGTCCATCGTCTTGGCGATGTTGAGGCTGCCCAGGTTGCAGGAGATGTCCTTGCCCACGTGGGCGAAGGTGAGGTCCTCGTTGAGCTCGCTGGGCTCGGAGACCTGGAGGATCTCGGAGCACAGGTTGGACATGACGACCTTGCCCTTAATGGGGTTGGCCCTGTTGACCGTGTCCTCGAACATGACGTACGGGTAGCCGGACTCGAACTGGATCTCGGCCAGGGTTTGGAAGAAGGTGCGGGCGTTGATCTTCTTCTTCTTGATGCGCCCGTCGTCCACCATCTCGCGGTACTTCTCGGTGACGTTGACATCCGCGAACGGCAGGCCGTAGACGCGCTCGACGTCATAGGGGCTGAAGAGGTACATGTCCTCGTTGTTGCGGGCCAGCTCGAAGGTGATGTCCGGGATGACGACACCCAGTGAGAGGGTCTTGATGCGGATCTTCTCATCGGCGTTCTCGCGCTTGGTGTCCAAGAACCGCATGATGTCGGGGTGGTGGGCGTGCAGGTACACGGCCCCCGCGCCCTGACGGGCCCCCAGCTGGTTGGCGTAGGAGAAGGAGTCCTCCAACAGCTTCATGACGGGGATGACGCCGCTGGACTGGTTCTCGATGCGCTTGATGGGAGCGCCCATCTCACGCAGGTTGCTCAGCAGCAGGGCCACTCCCCCGCCACGCTTGGACAGCTGGAGGGCGGAGTTGATGCCGCGGGCGATCGACTCCATGTTGTCCTCGATGCGCACCAGGAAGCAGGAGACGGGCTCGCCGCGCTGGGCCTTGCCCTCGTTGAGGAAGGTGGGGGTGGCCGGCTGGAAGCGGCCGGACATCATCTCGTCGATGAGGTCAAGGGCCAGCTGCTCATCGCCGTCGGCCAGGGTGAGGGCCACCATGGTGACGCGGTCCTCGAAGCGCTCCAGGTAGCGCTTCCCGTCGAAGGTCTTGAGCGTGTAGGACGTGTAGTACTTGAAGGCGCCCAGGAAGGTCTCAAAGCGGAACTTGTGGGCGTAGGCGGCCTTGAAGGCGTCCTTGACGAACTCCGGGGAGTACTTGTCCAGGATGTGGCCCTCGTAGTAGCCCTCCTCGACCAGGTACTCGAGCTTCTCCTCCAGGTCGTGGAAGAAGACGGTGTTCTGGTTGACGTGCTGCAGGAAGTACTGCCGGGCCGCCTCATGGTCGGCGTCGAACTGGATCTTGCCGTTCGCGTCGTAGAGATTCAGCTTCGCGTTGAGCGCGTGGTAGTCCAGATCCGGGGAGGACACGGTCTCTGAGCCGATGTCCGTCAGCGTGTCTGCCAAAAGTCTTCCAATCCTTCTTTGACGCGTGCGACGTCCGTGGGGGTGCCGAGCAGCTCGTAGCGGTAGAGGAACGGCACCCCCAGCTTGCTGGAGATGATGTCACCCGCCAGGCAGTAGGCCTGGCCGAAGTTGGTGTTGCCCGAGGCGATGACGCCCCGGCACAGGGCCCGGTTGTCCGGGTTGTTGAGGAAAGCGATGACCTGCTTGGGCACCGCCCCCTTGACGGACCCACCGCCGTAGGTGGGCACGACCAGGACGTATTCCTCGTCCACGGTCAGCGGCGGGTCCGTGCGCCGCAGGGGGATGCGCGCCGTCGGGAAGCCGAGCTTGCCCACGAACCGGTGCGTGTTCTCCGAGGTGGAGGAGAAGTAGACCAGCAGGGGCCTGCTGCTCACGGCGCGCCCCGCAGTCTCAGACCGCGACGGACTCGACGGCCAGGGCGAGGGTCTTGATCTTGTCTGGACGGAAGCCGGACCAGTGGTCCTCTCCGGCGACGACGACGGGAGCCTGGGCGTAGCCCAGCGACTTGACCTGCTCAAGAGCCTGAGCGTCCAGGGAAATGTCCACCGTCTCGTAGGACAGACCGGCCTTGTCCATGGCGCGGTAGGTGGCCGTGCACTGGACGCAGTTGGGCTTGCTGTAGATGGTGATCGCCATGGCCGTCTCTTCCTCAGGGTCCGGTGGCGGTGACTGCGGCCCGTCCCTGGGCAGGGACTGCGCCGACGGCACCACACGCTTGTCATTCACGGGAGGCCAGAACGGCCCCGCGGAGCAAGACACTACCCCTTGGGGTAGGCCGGGTCCACCACCCCAAGATACTGTGCCTAACGTGGTCCTGTGCACACCACCCCTCCTCTCTGTGGAAAACGCTCGCCAAGCCGTGGACGGCAGGTGGAGACGGCCGGCGACCACCCTGAGGGCGACAGCCGAGCCCGGCTCCACGATCCGCAGAACGATGGTCTTACACGGGTGTGACATCTATTCGGCACCCTTAGCCACAGGGAGGACCGGCCGTCGTCGGCGCTCTGCCCCCAGGTCTGGGGACGGAGATGAAAAATTCGTCTTCGAACACACACGCCCTCGGCGTGTCGCGACTCTCAGCAAACAGTCAGGAAGTGGCCAGACCTCGATGATGGTTGAAGGCGATTGTTCCGGTACCCACCCATGGCCCACGTCGCAGTGCAGGGTGATCGAGACCCGCCGAAGCGCCGAGGATGCACCGGGGTCGCACCGCGAATGCACTGAGAGTACTGAGAGTACGCAGTCTCACACCCGATAAGAGACCTCCGCTCTAGCATTATTTGCATAGGTCGATTTATTGTGCCTATATCGTAATATTCCGGTTCCCGGCCCATCTCCTCCCGCCAAGGACTCAGCATGCAGCAGCTGATGCAAGAACTTCCCCTGACGCTGGCCTATATCGGCGCCGACCTGGTGGCCATCAGCCTCCTGGTCGGGGCGCTCTACATCCCGCGCCACGGGCGTCGCGACCTCGTGGCCGCCTACATCGGCGTCAACGTGGGCGTCCTGGCCGTCACTCTGCTGCTGTCAACGAGCAACAACGTCGGCGCCGGCCTGGGACTGGGGCTCTTCGGCGTCCTGTCCATCATCCGCCTGCGCTCCTCCTCCCTGGCCCAGGGCGAGGTGGCCTACTTCTTCGCGGCCCTGGCCCTCGGCCTGCTCGGCGGCATCAAGAGCCACCTCATCATCGTCGCCATCCTCATGGTTCTCATCCTCGGCTCCCTGTGGGTCGGTGACCACCCCGGCCTCATGCGCTACAACCGCAACCAGACCGTCACCCTCGACCGGGCCATCAGCGACGAGAACGAGCTCATCCTCGAGCTCGAGGACCTGCTCGGAGCCCAGGTGCGCAGCGTCGACCTCAAGAACCTGGACCTGGTCAACGACACCACCATCGTCGAGGTGCACTACAGGCTGCATCGTCGGCCCCGCACAGCGCAGCCGGCCGCCCAGCCGGACGCCGTCGGAGCGACACCGGCCCCGCAGCCTTATCAGGAGGGCGTGCCGCAGGGTCCCCACCTGGTCCAGGAGGTTCCGCCTCAGACGCCCGCCCCGGTCCAGCCCGCCGGGCAGCAGGCCTGGCCCACGGCCCCCTCGCACGACAGCGCCGCCTCGGCGGCCACCGCCCCACCCCGGTACGACTGGATCACCGGCAACCGCCAGCAGCAGGTCTCTCAACAAGCAGCCCAGCAGCACACCCAGTCGACCGCCCCGCCACCGCCCGTGGTGCACCCCCGCTACAACTGAAGACCCGACCAGGCAGCCACACCCGACCACACCAACCGCACCGCGACCACACCGCCACCACTGCGCGGCTACCGCGCAACCACCACCCCGCCGCCACCTCGCCACGACCAATCCGCAGCACCGACAGCCCGCCCCACCCCGAGACTCCCGATCCCGGAAAGGACCGCACCGTGCTGAACACCGAAGGCATCGACACGATCACCCTCGCCGAGCTCAACTCAGAGGCAAGCCTCCTGACCCGTATGGACCGCAAGTACCTGGTGCCTCCCGGCACTACCCAGGACGTCATCGACTACCTGGCCCCGCGAGCGCAGGTCCTACAGATCGACGACCTGCGCCACTTCCGCTACGCCTCGACCTACTTCGACACCCCCGGCCTGGACGCCTACTTCCTGGCCGCCCGCAAGCGCCGTCGGCGCTACAAGATCCGCACCCGCACCTACCTGGACTCCGGCCTGTGCTTCCTGGAGGTCAAGACCAACGGCTCACGCGAGTCCACCGTCAAGGACCGCTTCAAGTACGACCCCGACGACGCCGACCGCATCACGCCCGACGGACGCCTGTTCGTCATCGAGCGCCTGGTCGAGTCCTCCACCTGCTCCCCGGACGAGGCGAGCGCCATCGCCGAGGCCCTCGTCCCGGTCATGGACTCCACCTACAGCCGCACCACCCTGCACCTGCCCCACGACGAGGCCCGCGCCACCTTCGACACCAAACTAACCTGGGACCTGTTCGACCCCGACGGACGCCGCCTGGAGCAAGGCGTCTCGGTGGGCCACCTCAACGTCGTCGAGACGAAGAACCCGTCCACGGCCTCCCCCACGGACCGGCTCCTGTGGAACCGGGGTCACCGCCCGGCCCGCATCTCCAAGTACGCCACCGGGATGGCACTGCTGTACGCGAACCTGCCCACCAACCGGTGGCACCGCACCATCCATCGGGACCTGGGCCGCTACAAGCGCCAGGCCCCACTGCGCCAGGCAGCGGCCTGACCGGCACCACGCTGTCGCTCGGCCACCGCCCCACCCCATCGCCAGCGCCTCCGGGAGTAACGGGTACCGCCCGCCCCGGAGGCGCTACTCGCTGCTTCACATCGGCGTCGGAACAAGTCATGCCTCCCTCATGCCCCTTTCACAGCCCGCTCATGGAATGCGCCCGTTGACTGTTATCCACCGACGGAGCCACGCCGCTGCGACGCGCCCTGAGCACATGCTCAACCTGAGGCGCCCGCTTCGACAGGCCCGGCACCGGTCCGAATGATCCCGACAGGAGCCTCCCGATGAGCCTGACCACCCTGACCTACATCGCCGCCGACCTGATCGCCCTCGCCGTCCTGGTCGGGGCCCTCTACGCCCCACGCCACGCCCGCAAGGACCTCATGGCCGCCTACATCGGCGTCAACGTGGGCGTCCTGGCCGTCACCCTGCTGCTGTCGACCGCGAGCGTCGCGGCCGGCCTGGGCCTGGGGCTCTTCGGTGTCCTGTCCATCATCCGCCTGCGCTCGACCGAGCTGGCGCAGCACGAGGTGGCCTACTTCTTCGCGGCCCTGGCCCTGGGCCTGCTCGGCGGGATCCAGACCGCGCCGATCGGGATGGTGGCCGCCCTCATGGGCACCGTCGTCGCGGCCCTGTGGATCGGCGACCACCCCGCGCTCATGCGCCGCAACCGCCACCAGGTGATCGTGCTCGACCACGCCATCACCAACGAGACCGCCCTCATCGCCCACCTGGAGCACACCCTGGGCGGGCAGGTCCGCTCGGTGGAGGTCCAGCGCCTCGACCTGGTCAACGACACCACCATCGTCGACGTCCGCTTCCGGGTGCCTCGCCAGACCCCCGCCGAGCTGGAGCCCGAGCTCCCCACGGTGTCCGACGACGTCGCCCCCGCCCTGGAGCCGGCCGGCGCACCCGCGCAGTCCTGGGCCGGTGCCCGCCTGAGCACCGTGCAGGCCGGAGCCCGCACGGCTCACACCGCCACCCAGCCCGTCACCATCAGGCCGGCCGCCCAGTACGTCACCCGCTCCGCGGCGCAGCCCACCGCGGCATCCGCAGCGCCGTCCGCCGATCAGCCGGCCACCCAGGCTGTCATGGCCGCGCGCTGACACCCGCCCACGGTGACCGACAGGACCGAAAGGACCGCGATGATGACCACCACGACCCCCACGATGACTTCCACCGCGACCCCGGGTGCCAGGGCGGCAGCGCCTCGAACGCACCGGACGGCCCGGACGGCCCCGGCCGCCCTGAGCACGGAGCACCTGGCCACGACCACCCTCACCGAGCTCAACAGCGCCGCCGGTCTGCTCACCCGCGTGGACCGCAAGTACCTGGTGCCCCTGGCCTGCGCCCAGGATCTCGTGGACGGGCTCGCGCCTCACGCCCAGGTCCTGTCCATCGATGAGCGGCGCCGCTTCTCCTACGCGTCGACCTACTTCGACACCCCGGAGCTGGAGGCCTTCATGCTCACGGCCCGCAAGCGGCGTCGGCGGTTCAAGGTCCGCACCCGCACCTACCTGGACTCCGGCCTGTGCTTCCTGGAGGTCAAGACCCGCGGCGCCCGCGGCACCACCGTCAAGCGGCGCATGGGCTACCAGGCCGACGACGCCTCCCGCCTCACCGGCCCCGGCCGCGCCTTCGTGGCGGCGTGCCTGGCGAGCACGGGGGTCACCGGCTCGGCCGCCGCCCACGAGGTCGCCGCCGCGCTGAGACCGGTGATGGCCACCACCTACCAGCGCACCACCCTGCACCTGCCGCGCGCCGAGGCCCGAGCCACCATCGACACGGCCCTGACCTGGCGGCGCCTGGGGCCGGTATCGACCGGGACCGCGGCCGTCGACAACGGCGAGCCGGTGGCGGTGGCGGATATCGCCGTCGTCGAGACGAAGAACCCGGCCACGCCGTCACCGGCGGACCGCGCCCTGTGGGACGCCGGGTACCGGCCCACCCGCATCTCGAAGTACGCCACCGGAATGGCACTGCTCCACCCCGAGCTGCCCGCCAACAGGTGGTACCGAACCCTGACCCACGAGCTCGCCGACCTGTTCGGCACCGACCGCTCCAGCCTGGAGAGCATCACCGGCAGCCGCCCCCGCGGACGCTGCCTCGCCGCGACGGCCAGCAGCGCCGCCTGAGCACCGCGCCCGGCCACGATCCAACCACCGATCCGACCACCGATCCGACACCGGACCCGAGAAGAAGAGAAACAGAAACGATGAAGACCACCAAGACGATGACGACCAAGCCCCTCAACCGACTTCGCCGCCGCGCGACCGGAGCCGTCGCAGTCCTGGCCGCGCTCGCCCTGGCGGCCGGCTGCTCCACCTCCTCGGCCTCCGGCAACGCGAGCGCCTCCAGCTCGAGCGAGTCGGAGACCACCTGGACGACGATCTCCTCGTCCGTGGCCACGGCGTCGACGGGTGCGAGCGTCTCCGACATCCTGGGTGCCAACGCCTCGGTGGAGGACGCCTCCAGCTCCGAGGACGACGCCGGGACCACCGACACGTCGTCGGCCACCACGATCACCCTGTCGGGGTCGTCGGCCTCGGTCGGCGGGTCGTCGTCGAGCAACGTGAAGGTCGACGGGGGCACCGTGACCATCAACAGCGGCGGCACCTACGTCATCAGCGGCGAGCTCACCGACGGGCGGATCGTCGTCAACGCCCCCGACGCCGACGTGCGCCTGGTCCTCAACGGCGCGAGCATCACGAGCTCGGACGGCCCCGCCATCGACATCCAGGACGCCGGCAACGCAATCGTGGTCCTGGCCAAGGACTCCAAGAACACGCTGACCGACGGCGCCACCTACGCCTCGGGCCAGGAGGCGACCGCGGCCCTGTTCTCCTCCGACACGCTCACCGTCACCGGGGCCGGCTCGCTGGACGTGACCGGCTCCTACAAGGACGGCATCTCCTCCAAGAACGGCCTCATCATCGCCGGGAGCACCACGATCAACGTCAAGGCCGCCGACGACGGCCTGCGCGGCAAGGACTACCTGGTGGTCGAGTCCGGGACGCTGACGGTCGAGGCCGGCGGCGACGGCCTGAAGTCCAGTGAGGGCAACGACGAGACGAAGGGCTTCGTGTCCCTGGGCAAGGCGAGCATCACGCTGACCTCCTCCGACGACGCGATCTCCGCGATCACCGACGTCACCGTCAAGGACACCACGCTGACGATCACCGCCGGGGGCGGTCAGGCCAACGCCACCATTGAGGAGGAGGCGCCTCCCGGGCAGGAGTCGACCGCTGACTCCACCACGCCCTCACCCAAGGGCATCAACGCCGGGGTGAGCTACACGCAGGACTCCGGGACCGTCACCATCAACGCGGCCGACGAGGGGCTTCAGGCGCCGTTCATCAACGTGGGCGGCGGCGAGCTGTCCATCGCGGCGGGCGACGACGGCATCAACGCCTCCAACGGCGACCACGTCATCGAGGGCCACGAGAACGCGGACACCGAGTCCGACGACGGCTCGGTGCTCACGATCAGCGGCGGCGAGGTGGAGGTCTCCTACGCCTCCTCCGACGGCATCGACTCCAACGGCTCGGCCTACGTCAAGGGCGGGATCGTGGTGGTCTCCGGCGAGGCCGGCAACATGGACGGATCGGTGGACGCCAACGGGGAGACCCAGCTCGTGGGGCTGACGGGCTCGCCGTCGGTGACCGCGGGTGACACGCTCACCGTCACCGACTCCTCCGGGTCTCAGGTGGCCTCCGTCAAGGTCGACTTCACGGCTGCGGCGATCACCGTGCTGGGGCTGACCGAGGGCCAGGAGTACACGGTGGCGACGTCGTCGGGCGGTTCGGCCACGGGAACGGCCTCGGCGCTGTCGGCCGGCATGGGCGGCCCCATGGGCGGTGGCGGCCAGGGCGGTCAGCCTCCCAGCGGTGGCCAGGGTGGCCAGCCCGGTGGCGGCCAGCCCGGTGACGGCCAGCAGTCCGGCAACCAGAGCAACCAGAACAGTCAGTCCAGCAGCCAGTCCAGCACCGCCCAGAGCAGCTGAGCCGGGCAGGACCTGAACGGGGTGGGGGCCGCAGCATCACGCTGCGGCCCCCACCCCGTTCAACAACAGTTGCTGACACCAACCGCCATCACTGCTGCTGCCCGGGCGGAGGAGGAACCGGCCCCGGGTACTGCTGCTGGATCGGCTCAGTGACCGCCTGCTGCCCAGGCTGAATCTGGGCCTGCTGGACTCCGGGCTGTGCCTGCGGCTGAGCCTGGGGCTGCTGAAGAGCCGGCTGCTGCATCTGGGCCTGCTGGAACTGGGCCTGCTGCATCTGAGCGAGCTGCATCTGTTGCATGGCCAAGGACTGCATCCGAAGATCCTGAGCCTCACCGTGGCGCATGGCCTCCCGGTCGGCGAAGACACGGTTCTGCAGCTCAGTCCTGAAGGCGTTGAGCTTGGAGTTGTCGATCATCGACACCGTAATACCGAAAGACCCGCCGGCGTGATTCGTCACCACCAGGGCCGAGGACAACGCCGTCACCCCGAAGAGAATGGCCAGGATGATGCAGAAAATCCCGCCTAAGGGACGGTCGCTGAGGATGGCCAGCCCGAAAATAGCGAAGACCAGAGCGAGAAAGGCACGGCCGACACTGAATCGCGAACTTGTCGACACCGCAGAGATCGAGTTGATCGGAATAGTGTTCTCATCCGTGCCGACGGGGATGATCCCAAGAAGGGTGTTGGGAACCTTGTACACGAACCGAGAGCTCGAGCACATCAGCTGCCCCTTGAGATAGGGCGCCAGCAGAGATACCAGGAACTGCTGCCCGTATACCGAGGTCTCGCCGGGCGCAAGCATGAAGTCAGTAACGTTCTCGGTGCCCACACTGGATGAGGCGGTAGGCGGATAAGGAGTAGTCATGATGTGTGTCGCATCCATAGGGAACAATTCAGCGGATACCTACGTCGCCGTAAGCACTCTGTTATCTTCCTCGCGTCAGCCCTGAGCGTCAAGCCTTTTGATAGACGGACATCGCCCATTATTCCGGCGGACCGACCTTGACCGACACATAGTCCTTATTGTAAAATTGCTTCTTATTTGCGAATATGCAGGCTCCGCTCCGCCCCCGAGTCCTGCGACCTCGGCGACCGTCAGTCAGTAGAACGCACCAGCCACCAGGCGGCGTAAGGCGGAACCGGTACGCGGCCGTCACCGGCCCCCTCCAGCGAGGTAGACCCGAAGGGGACCGTGTCAGTCAGGACGTCGGTGGCCCCCATGACGCCGAGCCGGGCGAGCTGGTCGGCGGCGACCGAGCGCCACTGCGGCGTCACGTTGTACACGCCCACGAAGCTGCCGCGCGGGTGGTCCCGGTAGGTCACCAGCACCCCGGAGTCGTCGACGTCCTGGACCTGGGTGCGCACGACGGCGTCGAGCTGGGGCAGACCCGCCCGCACCCGAGCCATGTGGGCCAGGTCGGTGAAGACGCGCCCCTCGACGGTGGAGCGGTCGTGCCGGTTGGCCAGCCGCGCCTCGTCGAGCCGGGGCCGCCCGGCCCAGCGCGAGTCGGCCTCGTGGCCGGGCTCGGTGTCCCAGTTGGGGTCGTTGGGCTGGGCCAGCTCGTCCCCGCTCCACAGGACGGGGATTCCGCCCCAGCCGTAGAGGATGGCGTGGGCCATGCGCAGCGCGTGGATCCGCTCCTCGCGCCAGGTCCACAGGGACTCCACCTCGTGCTCGGGAGTCGTGTCAGTGACGCCCTCCCAGGCCTCGGAGGCGGCCTCGATCCCGATGAGTGAGGCCGCGGTCCCGGCGATGCGCCGGTCCCCGGTGGCCGGGTTGTGCTGGAAGACCAGGCCCGCGGCGTCAGAGGTGGGGTACTCACCGCTGTACCAGTCGGCGAGGAAAGCCCGGTGGTCGTAGCCATTGAGGCCGACGGCCGCCGCGTCGTCGTCGTCGATGGCCCAGCCGATGTCGTCATGGCAACGCAGGTAGGTGATCCAGGTGGCCGTGGACGGCTCGACCGGCAGGCTCTGGAGCGCCTCAACGGCCAGCGTCGTGTCGCGCGCGGCGAGCATGGACCAGACCTGGACCATGAGCGAGTTGTGGTAGGCCAGGTCGGAGACCTTGCCGGTGTACTTGCCCTGGCCCAGGTACTGGAGGAGCTCGGTGGGAGCGACGATCGCCTCGGCCTTGAGGTCGACGGCGGGGCAGGCGATGCGGGTCAGGGCGCGCAGGACCTCGGTGATGGCGTGGACCTCGGGCTGGCCCTGGCAGTCGGTGCCCAGGCGCTTGATGGTGAAGGCGATGGCGTCCAGGCGCAGCACCTCGACGCCGCGGTTGGCCAGGTCCAGGACGATGCCGGCGAACTCGGCCATGACGCGGGGGTTGCGCCAGTTGAGGTCCCACTGGAAGGAGTTGAAGGTGGTCCACACCCAGCCGTTGACGTCGTCGTCCCAGGTGAAGTTGCCGGGGGCGAAGTCGGGGAAGACCTCCGGCAGGGTGCGCTCGTAGGCGTCGGGCTCGGTGCGGTCGGGGAAGATGAGGAAGTAGTCGCGGTAGCGCTGCTCGCCGGCGCGCGCCCGGGCCGCCCACTCGTGCTCGGCGGCCACGTGGTTGAGGACGAGGTCGACCACCAGGGAGATGCCCTCGGCGCGCAGCTCGCCGGCCAGGTGCTCGAGGTCGTCCATGGTGCCCAGGTCCGGGCGCACGGTTCGGTAGTCGGCCACGGCGTAGCCGCCGTCGGAGTCGCCGGGGCGCGGGGTGAGCAGGGGCATGAGGTGGAGGTAGGTGACACCCAACTCGCGCAGGTAGTCGATGCGGTCCTCCACACCGCGCAGGGTGCCGGCGAAGCGCTCGGTGTAGGCGGCGTAGCCGATGCGGCCGGGGTGCTGGGCCCAGGCGGGGTCGAGGGTGCGGGCCAGGTCGAGGCGGCGCAGCTCGTGCTCGCGCTCCGCGTAGGCCCGGGCGGCCAGGGCCAGCAGGTTGAGCGCCGTGTCCTCGGCGGCGTCCCCGTAGAGGGTGGTGAGCCCGTCGAGGAGGTCGGGGTACCAGGCCTCCACGCGCGTGAGGAAGACGTCGCGTTCGGCGGCCTCAAGCGGGTCCAGGACGTGGAAGACGATGTCGTCGAGGGAGGGCGGGAGGGGAGTGGTGGCGCTCATGGACCCATGGTCCCCGATTCGACGCCACCGCGGTACTGATTTCCTCACCGTCCCGCCGGCGGGACGGCCGCGGACGAGGGACCGGGTCAGGCCGCTGCCGGCTGAGCCCGTCCCGACCGCCGGCGGGGACCCCTCGATCACCGGCGGGGACATTCCGCACGGCCGGGTGCGGGCGCTCTCCCGGAGGGGACATGTCACGCGTACGGGGACGGAATTTCTGTCCCCGGCCGGGTGGAACGCCCCCGCCCGGGAGCCGGGCACCGGGACGTCAGGACTCGACGGCGTCGTAGTGCTCGCGGTGGGCCAGGATCTGGGCGGAGTTGTCCTGGATCCAGGTGCGCAGCGCACCGATCGGCGCCTGGAGGCTGCGGCCCAGGTCGGTCAGCTCGTAGTCGACGCGCGGCGGCACCCCCGGCAGCTGGGTGCGCGTGACCAGTCCGTCGCGCTCCATGGAGCGCAGCGTCTGGGTGAGGACCTTGGGGGTGACTCCGCCGACCCGCGAGCGCAGCTCGCCGAAGCGGCTCGGCCCGTCGGCCAGGACCGTCACCACGAGCGGGGTCCAACGGTCGACGACGTGGCGCAGCACCGTGCGCGACGGGCAGGCCGGCGACAGGATGTCGAAGTCGAAGACAGCCTTCTCGGCACCGCGTCCCACACCGCGGCTCTCCGCGCCGTCAGCCCGCACCGGCCCTTTCGGTTCATGTGCAGCCGGAGCGCTACCGCCGCCATGGCGCTCCTCCTGCTGGCGCCCAACCGACCCGACAACTCGTGACACAGCACACTCCTGTAGTTACTTTGAGGTACTTGGTACCTTAAGCATACCATCGAGCCATCGCGAGCTCGTCGGTGTCCCGCCGCACTCGCTCAGACACAACCAGCACCACTCAGGAGGAGCTCATGAAGATCGCCGTCATCGGGGGAACCGGAATGGTCGGCTCGGCCGTCGTCGCCGAGGCCGCCCGCCGTGGGCACGAGGTCGTCTCGGCCTCCCGCTCGGGCCGTCACGCCGAGGGCGCCGCGCAGGACGTCAGCCTCACCCTGTCCGACACCCAGGCCGTCGTCGACCTCGTCAACGCCTCCGACGTCACGATCATCGCCGTCTCCGCCGGTCGCGGCGAGTCCGCCCAGCCGGCCATCGACGCGCACCGCGCCCTCATCGATGCCGCCCCCACCGGCCGGCTCGTCGTCGTCGGCGGCGCCGGCTCCCTGCTCACCCCCGACGGCGCCCGCCTGGTGGACACCCCCGGCTTCCCCGAGGAGTACAAGCCCGAGGCCCTGGCCTTCGCCGAGGTCCTCGACCTCTATCGCGGGGCCGACGGCGCACTGAGCTGGACCTTCCTCTCCCCTGCCCCGACCTTCACCGACAAGCCCCGCACCGGCAGCTACGTCGAGGGCGCCGACGAGCCCGCCGGCGGCGAGATCTCCGTGGCCGACTTCGCCGTCGCCCTGGTCGACGAGGCCGAGAAGGACGCCCACCGCGGCCGGCGCTGGACCATCGCGAACGCCTGAGACCGCGGGGACGCGCCTCTCCACAGGAGCGCCGGGCCCGATCGAACCACGTCGGTCCGACCGAGCCCGGTCGCTCGTCGCTTCAGACGACGACGCCGGCACGAGTTTGTGCCGGCGTCGCACCCATTCTCAGTGGCGGCTGAACTTCTCGCGCAGCGCCTCGATACGGCGCTCCCGGTTCTCCTTGCGCTCCTGACGCTTCTCCTCACGCATCGCCCGACGCGCCGCCTCAGCGGCCTCCTCGGCGGCAGCGTTCTGCGCCTCGAGCTCAGCGAGGACCTCATCGAGGGGACGACGCACGATCGAGCCCCCGAGCTCGGCCACGGCCGCGTCCAGGGGAGCGGTGCTGCTGTCCTCATCGGTCTGGGCGATGATGGCGTTGGATCCCGGCGCCAGCATGTTGGCGAAAGTGCTCACGGCAAGATCCCCGACATCCGCCCGGGAGACGTCAACCGCGGCGCCGGTGGCCGAGCCGACCCCCAGCCCCAGCAGCATCCCGATCGGACCTCCCAGGGCTCCGACAAGAACACCGATGAGCGAGCCGGTTCCCAGGCCCAGACCGGCACGACCGTCCTCCCCCTCGGGGATCGTCACCCGACCATCGGCATCGCGCTCGACCAGGACGGCACCGACGATTCCCAGGCGCTCGGAAGCGGCGCTGATCTTGCTGAAGGCCTCGTAGGTCGTGGACTTCTCCGGATAGACGATGGCGGCGATGTACTCAGTCATGTGATGAGTCCCCCTTCATAGGTGATGCGATCTGTCGAAACCACATTCGGGCTGCGGAGCACGGTCGTGCTGTCTCCAACCTGCACGCGTGCAAGCTCGATGAAGTGATTGTCCCCATAAGAGACTGGGCGTCAGATAGCAGGCACCTGTCAGGTTTCTGGCACGTTCACCGGCAGACACTGATGGTTGGTGCAGCACCCACGGCGCCACGGCATCAGACAGCATCAGACGGGTACCGAAGGTGCCGGGAACCGCTGCACGCTCACCGCTGCTCAAACACGCGGTGCGCCCAGATGGCCACCGGCCCCGATCAGGACGCAGGCTAGGACCATGACAGCAGCACCCCCTCCCATCGCCCTGACCATCGCCGGTTCCGAGGCCTCCGGCGGCGCCGGCGCCCAGACCGACCTCAAGACCTTCCACACCCTCGGCGTCTTCGGTTGCACGGCCCTGACCTGCATCGTGTCCATGGACCCCAAGGACAATTGGAACCACCGCTTCGTCCCGGTGGACCCCGGCGTCATCGCCGACCAGATCGAGACCTGCGCCGCCGTCCACTCGCGTGTCGACGCCGTCAAGATCGGCATGCTGGGCACGGCGCCCACCATCGACGTCGTCGAGCAGGCGCTGGAGACCTACGACTTCCCCGCCGTGGTGCTCGACCCGGTCCTCATCTGCAAGGGCCAGGAGTTCGGTGGCGCCCTGGAGGTGGACAACGCCCTGCGCTCCAAGATCCTGCCGCGTGCCACGATGACCACTCCGAACCTCTTCGAGGCCGCCACCCTGGCCGGCACGGAAGAGATCACGACGGTCGATCAGCTCAAGGACGCCGCCAAGCGCATCCACGACCAGGGGGTCCCCAACGTCCTGGCCAAGGCCGGCCCGTCGCTCGGCACCGGCACCGCGCTGGACGTCTTCTACGACGGCACCACCCTGGAGGTCCTTGAGGTCGAGGCCGTGGGCACCGAACGAGTCCACGGCGCCGGCTGCACCCTGGCGGCCGCGGTCACCGCCGAGCTCGCCAAGGGTGCCACCCCGCTGGAGGCCGCCGTGACGGCCAAGGAGGTCGTCTCCTCCTCCATCCGGCACGGGCTGCGCGGCAACATGCCCTTCCTCTACGTCTACCAGGGCGAGTACCGACCGGTCTGAGGCCCGCCACCGCCGTTTCCCGCAGTTCGCCGAGGTTCTCCGCAGGCTTTCACCATCTGTACGTCCGCCGTCAACGGCCACCAGCGCCGTTGACGGCGGACGTCCGTCAAAGTCGGGTCATTTTGTCACTCAGGGAGACTTTTCCCGTGGCCTGACGGCGCCACCACCTCACCCGCAGAGCTCTGACCTGGGCAGTCATCCTGTCCTCCCACCGAGAAGCAGCACCTGGCGACCTAAAAGTCTCCGCCGGTGACACAGCGGGCCAGGCGATCCGGGACGCACTCACGCCCCACTAGATAGATAGCCGAGTAACTAGGTAGCCTATATACCGTGGATACCTCAACAGCCCGTCTGCTGCGCGGCTTCCTGGAACCCTGCCTGCTCTCACTGCTGGACGAGCACGCCGACTACGGCCTGTCACTGGCTCAACGCCTCGCCGCCGCCGGACTGGACGAGGTGCCCGGCGGCACGCTCTACCCGGCCCTCATGCGGATGGAGAAGCGCGGCCTCGTCGCGGTCTCCTGGCGTCCCTCCACCTCGGGACCCGCCCGCAAGTACTACGAGCTGACGGAGGCCGGACGCACAGAGCTCGCTGCACGGCGGGCCGAGTGGCGGGTCTTCTCCACAGCCGTTGGCGCCCTCATCGAGGGTCGGCGGGCCCGAGCGGAGGCCTCCTCGTGAACCGCGCTCAAGAACCTCGCGATTCCGCACTGGGCCCAACCGACTGGTACCGGAACTTCGAGGAGGAACTGGCCTCATACGGTCTTCCAGCTCCCGAGGTCGCGCGCACGACCGCATCGACCCGAGCCGAGGCGGAGGCGGCCGGCGTGCCGCCCTCCGAGATGTATGGGCCGGCGGGCCTCTACGCCCGCGAGGTCGCCTCCGCTCTGCGCGACTACCAGGGAACGGCTCTCACCCCTGCGCCCAGCCCCTTGACCGACAGTCGCGCCGACCTCAGCTCGACCGACCTCGCCGACGCCTCCGGCCAGAAGGTCCTGGTCGGCACCGCCGAGCAGACGCCTGACTCACCCGCCGTCGTATCCACCAGCCCCTCATCCACCACTCCCGTCGTCCTGCGCCTGACGGAGGTCTCCGCCCGCCGCGGACGCCGCACGGTCCTGTCCGGCATCAACCTCACCGTCCACCGGGGCGAGGTCGTCGCCGTCGTCGGGGCCAACGGCGCCGGCAAGTCGACCCTGCTCCAGCTCTGCGCCGGCCTGCTGCGCGCGAGCAGCGGACGCATCGAGCGAACGCCGCGCTTCGGCTACGCGCCCCAGCTCGACTCCCTGGCTCCCCTGCTCACGGTCGATGAGCACCTCAGGCTCTTCGGCGCCGCGCGCGGCATGCGGCGGGGCCGCTCGGTCTCGACGGGGCACCGACTCCTGACCCGCCTGGGCTGGACCGCCCGAGGAGACCAGAGCACCGGAACGCTCTCCGGCGGCACCCAGCAGAAGCTGAACGTCGCCCTCGCCCAGCTCGATGCTCCCGAGCTGCTCCTGCTGGACGAGCCCTACCAGGGCCTGGACGCCCTGGCCTACGAGGACCTGTGGGCCCTCATCTCGGCCTGGCGCACCTCGGGTGCGGGCGTCCTGCTGGTCACCCATCTGCTGCGCGACGTCGACCTGGTCGACCGCGTCGTCGAGCTGCCGGCGCCGCAGGAAGGCAGCGGCCGGACGGCTCGCCGAGCACCCCGATGGACACGGCGGAAGGAACCCGCATGAGCACGCTGCCCTCTCACCACCCCACCACCAGAGCGGAGCCGCCCCATTCGGAGGGCTCCCGGTTCCGGTCGACGGCAGCGACCACGGGCCTCGTCGCCCTCATCACCCTGCGTGAGCTCGCCCGACGGCGCGGAGCCCTCGCACTGGCGACCCTCCTGCCACTGACCTTCTACCTGGTGCGCCTGGAGGCGCACTGGACCGCCATCCGGCTCCTGTCGATCGGCCTGGGGTGGGCGACGGCGACGCTGGCGCTGTTCACGCAGGTCTCATCCCGGTCGGTGGACCGCCGCCTGACCGTGAGCGGGGCGGACCCCACGGCGCTGCTGCTGGGACGCTACCTCGCCGTCCTCGGCCTGGGATGGAGCGTCGGACTGCTCTACAGCGGTCTGGTGCTGACCACCATCGGCGACGAGCTCACCCATCCAGGAGCGGTCCCGGTCATGCTGCTGCTGACGGCCACCGTCGCCACTCCCCTGGGCTCGCTGACCGCCGCCCTGGTCCCACGGGACCTGGAGGGCGCGCTTCTGCTGCTGTCGGTCATGGCGGTGCAGGTGCTCGTTGACCCCTCGGAGGGCTGGACCCGCGTCCTGCCACTGTGGTCCACGCGGGAGCTGGCCAGCGTCGTCGTGGAGAACCTGGGGTCACAGACCGCGACCTACCTGCACCGAGGACTGGCGCATGGCGTTGCTATGGCCATCCTGCTGACGGCGGCGAGCTGGGCAGTGGGCGTCCTGCGACTGCGCACGGTGCGCCTTCCGGCCCCCACGTGCGGGCGATATCAACCGAACCCCATCAACCCGATTAGCACGCACGAACGAAGATGAGTCGGAGACGTCACTGAAATCCGGAGGAACTTGCCCTCATCTCCCTGTCGAGGATGGCCAACAAAAAAAATTGGGGGGTAATTAAGGTGCTGCGCCACAATCACCTTACGATTGACGATAGAGGCTCGAACCAATAAGGGTAACGACCGGCACTCAAGAGATCGCTTACCGACTGCGAAGTGCACGAATTGCTAGGTAGCTCCAAAACCGAGAATAACTAGACCAGGACTACGAGCAACATGAATCCACTCACATCTCCGATATAATGCCACCACCCCCTAAGCAGTTGCACCACTTTCTATCTAAGAAAGGAGCGTGCGCGCTTACGGCACTGGAATATTATTTCGTAGCCACGACATCATCCGAAACTGCCAATATATCGTATACTCGCCTAACGCGATCTGGGGCGGTAAATAATTCATGGGCCCAGTCAAGGTTCCCTTGAGCCACATAAATCAGCGCATGCATAGAAGGTTATTCAGGGGTTGGTGTAGGCGTAGAGGGCTAGGGTGGCTGTGATAGTTTCTTTGAAGGTGTGCAGGGGGCGCCTGTAGTCGTGGGCCAGGATCTTCCAGGATTTGATGTGCGCGATGGTTCTCTCCACGACATACCGGATTTCATTTAGGGATTTGTTGGCCTGCTTCTGGGCCTTGGTGAGCTCACTGTTGGGAGGTTTCTTGTAGGGGGTGAGAACCCCGGTTCCGATGTAGCCTTTATCGGCGATGCAGCAGGAGGGGTCGATCTCCTCCAAGAGACCGGAGGTGGTGATGGCCTTGGTGTCGTGGGTGGCCCCCGGTAGCGGGTCTGAGGCCCACCGCAGGCGCCCGGCGGGGCTGACCAGCACTTGCAGGCTCAGGCCGGTGCGCTTGTGCTTGCCCGACCACAGGTCCGTCCGATCCTTCCAGCTCCAGCACGGCAGGAGCGTACCGTCGATGATGTGCACGCCCCCATGGGGGACCTCCTCGACGGTCGCCAGCACAGGCCCCAAGACCCTGGCGATGATCCGGGTGACCACCGAGATCGCCCGCGAGATCGTCGGCTGTGACACCCCCATGATCTCGGCGATCGCCTCCTGGGAGGTGTTGGTGCGCAAATACATCAACGTCGCCCGCACCGCGGCCAGTGGGCCAAGAATTCTTGGCGCCAAGGAGATCTCAGTATCACCCAGCACCATTTCCACCAGGCAGCTCAACTGCGTTCTGTCCAGGCCTGTGATACCCTTACCCATGACGGCTCGTTCCTGAGAGGTTTCATGTAGCAATCTGATTCTCTCAGACCAACGAGCCGTCACCCATTCAACACACCGAACCCCTAAACCCCCATACACGCCCCTGAATAACCTTCATAGTATATACATTGCTTACGGGGTTCAGAATCAACTTAAAACGTTGACGCCGCATAGATGAGAACATCGCTGGATCGCGTGATGCTGGGTAGTACACCTCGCTTCCACTAATGGCCTCCCAAAAGTCCTGAAACTCACCGAGGTCGTTTCCCCTTACTCCGCTCCACCTTTCAATATCTCGCCACGATGCACAAGCAATACGATTTCCACGCCACTGCCGAATACCCTCGTAGGAGAGTTCTACGTCACCAGGGTGACGGCGACAGGAATTTCTTCTGCACCAGAATTGTGCCCCACGAACCAAAAATATAATTCCAACCCCGGCGAAGATCGCGTTGAATGTTATCGACACCGATTCCGGAGCCGGGTCACCATCCCCCAGCATGAGAGCGAACAACACTCCGAATGTCACTGAAGCGCACCCCAATCGGAGTAGAACGGATGCAGCATCTGGATCGAACTTGTAATCTGCGGTTACAAGCACTCCGCTGGGCGTCTGCACCACCTCAGGTTTTATAGTGGAGTTTAAACGAGATTATTTTGTGAGTCGGTAGGGGAACTTGTTTGCCTGGATGAAGGTCTCGAATGCTTGTCGGGTTTGGGGGAATGTGGCTCTTTGGTGGTTGCTGATACTGTCCTTTGCTTCTTTCCAGACGTGCTCGATGGGGTTCTCGTCGGGGCTGTAGGCGGGTAGGTTGATCAGGTGGATCCTCTCGAGGTTCTTGATGGTCTTGAGGCTGTTTGTGAGCTTTGCTGAACGGTGCCAGGAGGCGTTGTCCCACACGATGACGATCTTCTTCTTGTCGGGGTGCTTCACGGTCAGGTCGATCAGGGCCTGGGTGATGGTGCCGGTGTCCTGCCAGTCGAGGGTCATCAAGTCGACGGTGCCGTCGGTCTCGTGCAGGAAGCCGATGTAGGACTGGGCCTGGCGGCGGCGGTCGACCTCCAGGCGGGCGGCGTCCCCCCGGCGGATCCACGCCCTGCGCACGATCGCCTCGTGCTCGATACGCACCTCGTCGGCGCACACCACCATCACCTCGGGATCGGACCACTTGCGGACGATCTCGGAACGGATCTGGCTCATGCGCTGGTCAACGTCCGCCTGGGGCGGGCGGCGCTGGTCAACGGTCTGGGGGCGGTGGAAGGACAGGCCCGCCATGTGCAGCAGGAACCGGTAGGAGGCGGCAGAGGCGTACTCCACCTCGAAGTGGTCGTAGACCCAGGCCGCCAGATGGGGCACGTCCCAGAACCCGATGGGCAGGCCCTGCTCCGACGGGGGCCGGGACAGTACCCCGGCCACCTCCTGGCGCTGGGTGGCGGTGAGCCTGGAGGCGTTGAGGTTGCCGGCGTGACCGGTGTGGATTGAGGCCAGGCGGTACCGGTTCCACTCCCGAGCCCAGCTGCGCACCGTCTCGGGCGTGCGCTCGACGACCTGGGCCACGACCGCGGTATCCACACCCTTGGACAGCAGCACGACCGCCTCGGACTTCAAACGCATCAACCTGTAAGGCGCCTGGTGCTTATAGCCCTGCAAAACAGTCCACTCATCATCACTAACCACGACCCTGTCCATCCCAGCATGATATTCCGCCCTCGACCCGAGAGCTCACACGAAACGCCGACAACACAAGAGACGACAACAAAAGAAGCCAGCACCAGCAGCCAAGCACCCCACGAGAAAGCGACACCCCCACATCGGACGCCCCACGAATACCCGATCACCAACCCAACAACAAAACCAGCAACACGAATCTTGTTTTAATCACACTATAACACTTTATAACCCGCCGATCTTGAGGATAGCAAGGTGTATCCACTCGCACAGAACGACCCAAGCATCAACAACGCATAACCGACCGGAACCAAGACCGAACCGAATGAACGTTCCATCGACCAAGCAAGCACCACAAAGCCAACACCAAGAAGAGGCCACAAGACTACGAAGAACCAAATATACCACTCATGTCTTCCGCTCGTACTGAGCCCGGAATAACTGCGCATGTTCTTCTCTGGCGCCCCCTGTGTCTCAGTAGTCACCAACCCAATTTATCCCATGCTTTCTTCGCCATGCCAGCCGCACCTTTCGCCACATCGACAGCTCCACCGAGCCATCGGCGGCCATGCCACCGCCCTCTCTCGCTGTCCTCGGGCTCCAGGCGCCGGCCTCGGTCCCGCTCGGCACCGGCGGGTGCCGAACCGGCCTACTCGTAGGTGGGCTCGGGGGTGACGTCGCGCGCCATGTTGGCGAAGCGCGAGACGTGCCCCTGGAAGGCCACGGGGATGGTGCGGGTCTGCCCGTTGCGGTGCTTGGCCACGATGATGTCGGCCTCGCCGGGGCGCTCCTCGTTGTTGTAGTACTCCGGGCGGTGCAGCAGCACGATGATGTCCGCGTCCTGCTCCAGCGACCCGGACTCGCGCAGGTCGCTCATCTGGGGCTTGTTGCCGGTACGCTGCTCGGGACCGCGGTTGAGCTGGGCGACGGCGATCACCGGGATCTCCAGCTCCTTGGCCAGCAGCTTGAGGGAGCGGGAGAACTCGGAGACCTCCTGCTGGCGCGACTCGACGCGCTTGCCCGAGCTCATGAGTTGGAGGTAGTCGATGACCATGAGCCCCAGGTTGTGCTGCTGCTTCATGCGCAGCGCCTTGGAGCGGATCTCCGGCATGGTGAGGTTGGGCGAGTCGTCGATGAACAGCGGCGCGTTGGAGACGGGGTTGTAGGCCACGGCGACGTCGGTCCAGTCCCGGTCCTCCATCTGGCGCGAGCCGCGCAGCTTGTTCATGTCCACGCTGGACTCGGCGGCCAGGATGCGCATCATGAGCTCCATGCGCCCCATCTCCAGGGAGAAGTAACAGCTCGTGATCCCGTGGTGGATCGACGCCGAGCGGCAGAAGTCCACGGCGAGCGTGGACTTGCCCATGGCGGGGCGCGCCGCCACGATGATCATCTGGCCGGGGTGCAGTCCGCCGGTGAGCTCGTCGAGCTCGATGAAGTCGGTGGGGACTCCGGTCAGGGCCCCGTTCTCGCGGTTCTGGGCGGCCTCAATCTCAAGGTTGGCTTCACCCAGGAGCTCGGAGACGGCGACGTAGTCCTCCTTCTCGCCGTCGTGGTGGGCCACCGAGTAGACCTCGGCCTCGGCCAGGGTAACGAGCTCGGCGATGTCGCCGGCGTCGGTGGAGTAGCCCAGCTGGGTGATACGGGTGCCGGCCTGGACCAGGCCGCGCATGAGCGCCTTGTCCTTGACGATGCGGGCGTAGTAGCCGGCGTTGGCGGCGGTGGGCACGGTGGCCATGAGTGAGGCCAGGTAGGGGGCGCCGCCGACGCGCTCGAGCTCGCCGCGCTTGGAGAGCTCGTCGGCCACGATGAGCGGATCAGCGGGCTCGGAGCGGTTGTAGACCTCGACGATGGCGTCGAAGATCGACTCGTGGGCCGAGCGGTAGAACTCCGGGCCGCGCAGCACGTCGATGACGTCGGTGATGGCCTCCTTGCTCAGGAGCATGCCGCCCAGCGTGGCCATCTCGGCCTCGAGGTCCTGGGGTGGGAGGCGGTCGAAGGCGGCGCTGTCGGTCCGGACGCTTCCGCCGCCGCCCTCCGAGCCGGCCTGCCCGCCCATGCCGTTGTCCATCCGGCCACCTTCCGCACTGTCACGCCGGTTGGCACCGGCCCCTCCTACCGCTCCCGACGGCGGAGCGCCGCGCCAGGAAGACGCTCGCCCGCGTGGAGCGCGCGTGACGATAACGCCATCGGTGAGCCCTCGCAAACTCTCAAGTTCGCCGACCTTGGGGATATCCGCACCCCCACTGTGGGAAGACCCCGGTTCCCTGGGGACACAGGCGCATCTGCTGTGGATACAGATGTGCGCACCTGGTGCAGCCGTACCAGCGAGAGCCGACTTTTCGTTGCTATCACTGACATCCGAGAGTTCAGGCTTCCTATAGGCACTTCCCACGACATCACAATGTGATCTGTGGACAAGTGGGTAAACCTGTGGACAAACATGACGCTCGACTTGAGGTCCACACCGTTTGTGGTACTCCTACAGGGGTATCCGCACCAGTTATCCCCAGGCTGAGCCGACTCCGGCGGACAACGGCCACACGAGCCATATTTCCAGGACTCTCCCAGACTATGTTGGGTTATCCTTCCGGAAAGTAGTTGTGCGATCCTCCAGAGAATCCGGCCTGCCGCCCGGCCGATGACGCCGGGGACCCGAGGTGCGGGTCCGGTCCTCAACCTGATCCTCAACCTGGCCATGAGGACCGCTTCGGCACAGGCAGGTTCGCCTCAACGATCTCATCCCACTGCGGTGGCGTGCGGTGGGTGTGCGCCGTCGAGCAGGCTCCGTGCGGCCCACCGCGCCCACCCGGTAACCGCCCAGGGCCTCCAGTGGTCCCCTCCGGTCCGCCGTGGTCCACAATGGGGCAGTGCCCGACGCCAGCAGCCCCGCTCCCACCAGCCTCAACCGCCAGGTCCTGTCCCTGGCCGTGCCCGCCCTGGGGGCGCTGATCGCTGAACCGCTCTTCGTCCTGGCGGACTCGGCGATGGTCGGCCACCTCGGTGCGGTCAGCCTGGCGGGCCTGTCGCTGGCCTCGACGATCCTGACGACGACGGTGGGCCTGTTCGTCTTCCTGGCCTACGCCACCACAGCGACGACCGCGCGCCTGTTCGGGGCGGGCCGGCGCACCCAGGGCCTGCGGGCCGGCGTCGACGGGATGTGGCTGGCGCTCCTGCTGGGGCTGGGTGCGGGCGCCTTCCTGGGACTGGGAGCCCCGTGGCTGACTCAGGCGATGGGCGCCCACGGCCCGGTGGCGCAGGCCGCCGTCGCCTACCTGCGCGCCTCCTGCCCGGGGCTGCCGGGCATGTTCGTCGTCCTGGCGGCCACCGGGGTGCTGCGCGGCCTGCTGGACACGCGCACGCCCTTCGTCGTGGCCAGCGGCGGGGCGGTCCTCAACGTCGTCGTCAACGCGATCCTGCTCTACGGGGTCGGGATGGGGATCGCGGGCTCGGGCGCCGGCACCGCGATCGCGCAGACGGCCATGGCGCTGGCGCTGGCGCGCCCGATCCTTCGGGAGGCCCGGGCGGCCGACGTCGGGCTGCTCCCCCACCGTGAGGGCCTGCGGGCCTCGCTGGGCAGCGGCACGCCACTGCTCATCCGCTCGCTGAGCCTGCGGGTGGCGATCCTGGCCACCGTATGGGCGGCGACGGCGCTCGGAGAGGTGCCGCTGGCGGCCCACCAGGTGGTGAACGCCCTGTGGACCTTCGCGGCCTTCGCCTTGGACGCCCTGGCCGTGGCGGCGCAGGCCCTCATCGGCACCGCCCTGGGACAGGCGCAGAGAGCCGGCG
The DNA here is from genome assembly GCF_900637975.1 of Actinomyces viscosus. Classification (NCBI taxonomy): domain Bacteria; kingdom Bacillati; phylum Actinomycetota; class Actinomycetes; order Actinomycetales; family Actinomycetaceae; genus Actinomyces; species Actinomyces viscosus. The sequence continues at coordinate 2,646,230 of NZ_LR134477.1, forward strand.
ACGCGTCCACCGCGACCACCCCCGGCACCAGTACCGCCACTGACGCCTCGGCCAGCACCGCGCCCGACACGCCAGCCAGCACCGACGTGGACGCTCAGACCGCCTCGGCCACGGCGGGTTGGTCCATAGACGAGCTCCTGCGGCGGATGCTCACCTGGGGCGCCGGGACGGGCGTGCTCATCGGGGTGCTCATGGCGGCCGGTGCCGCCTGGCTGCCCCATGCCTTCACCTCCGACGCCGGCGTCATCGCGGCCGCGACCCCGACCCTGTTCGTGGCGGCCAGCGCGCTGCCGCTGGCCGGGGTCGTCTATCTTCTCGACGGCGTGCTCATGGGAGCCGGCGACGGCCGCTACCTGGCGTGGGCGGGTCTGGTGACGCTGGCGCCCTACGTCCCCCTGGCTCTGCTCATCGGCGGCGGTTTTCTGCCGGGCGCCACCGGTTCGACGTCGGGCCTGGTCGAGCTGTGGATCGCCTTCGCCTGGGTGTTCATGGCCGCCCGCGGCGCCACCACCTACCTGCGCGCCCGCGGCACGGCCTGGCGCCACTGAGTCGCCCGCGCTCGCCGGCCCTCGCCCGCCCTAGCGCACTGCTGCGCACTGCCCGCTCCCGCCCGCACGGTCGTATCTTAGGTCGCGCGTTCGAGGGGTAGAGGGTACGACCGCGCGACCTACCCTACGAACCGGAGGTCAGCACGAGGCCGGGACACCCTCAGCACGACGCCGTCGGGCCGGGGCGCCTCCCCGGAAGGAGGAGCCCCGGCCCGACGGCGGAAAGAAGCCCGGTGGCGCTCAGCGCGCGGGGACGACGTTGACCTCGAGGGGGGCCACGACGTCGGCGTGCAGGCGCACGGAGGCGCTGTGGCGGCCGGTCGACTTGATCGGCGGCACGACCTGGATCTTGCGGCGGTCGACGGCGGGGCCGCCGGCGGCCTTGACGGCGTCGGCCAGGGTCGCGGTGGTCACGGCGCCGAAGAGGCGGCCGTTGTCGCCCGCGGTGGCGGAGACGGTGACGACGTTCTCCTGCAGCCAGGCGCGCGCGGTCTGGGCGTGCTCAAGGGACTCGATGGAGCGCTTGCGACGCGCCTCGGCCATCTGGTCGATCTGGCGCTGGGCGCCCTTGGTCCACGGGGTGGCCAGCTTGCGGGGCAGGAGGTAGTTACGGGCGTAGCCGTCCTTGACCTCCACGACCTCGCCGGCGGAGCCGAGGTGGGAGACGTCGTGCGTGAGGATGAGCTTGGTGGTCATGTGCGCGTGCCTCCGATCAGCGAGCCGAGCTCGAGTAGGGCAGCAGAGCCATCTCGCGGGCGTTCTTCACGGCCTTGGCGATCTTGCGCTGCTCCTGGACGGAGACGCCGGTGACGCGCCGGGCGCGGATTTTGCCGCGGTCGGAGATGAACTTCCGCAGCGTGGCGGTGTCCTTGTAGTCGATGGTGCCGACCTTGATGGCCTTGACGGGGCTGACCTTCTTCTTCGGCTTGCGAAGTTGGGGCTTCGCCATGGTGGTACTCCTTGGTCTGAGCGCCTGGGCGCTCTACGAGATGAAAAGTGTGGTGTGTTTGAGGGAACGGGTCGACGACGTCGCGGCTTTAGAACGGGGGCTCGTCACCGAAGGAGGTGGAGCCGCCCGTGGCCCACGGGTCGTCCGCGGCGCCGCCGGCGGGGGCGTTGTACCCGGACTGGCCCTGGCCGCCGAAGCCGCCACCGCCGTTGTAGCCGCCCTGCTGGGGGCCGCCCTGGTTGTATCCGCCCTGACCCTGGTTGCCGAAGCCGCCACCCTGGGGTCCGCCCTGGCCGCCGCCGAAGCCGCCCTGACCGCCCCCGCGGGGCTGGCGGGTGACCTGGGCCTTGGCGTAGCGCAGGGAGGGGCCGATCTCATCGACCTGCATCTCCACCACCGTGCGGTTCTCGCCCTCACGGGTGGTGAAGGAGCGCTGGACCAGACGGCCCTGGACGATGACCCTTGTGCCCTTGGTCAGCGACTCGGCCACGTTCTCCGCGGCGTCGCGCCAGATCGAGCAGCGCATGAACAGGGTCTCCCCGTCCTTCCACTCACCGGCCTGGCGGTCGAAGGTGCGCGGCGTGGAGGCGACGGTGAAGGAGGCCACCGCTGCCCCGGAGGGCGTGAAGCGCATCTCGGGGTCCGCGGTGAGGTTCCCGACGATGGTGATGATGGTGTCTCCGGCCATGGCGTTGTCTCCGTTCCCGGTAGAGGCTCAGGCCTCGGGACGCAGCAGCTTGGTGCGCAGGACGGTCTCGTTGAGGCCGAGCTGGCGGTCGAGCTCCTGGGCGGTCTCGGGCGTGGTGGTCATGTCCACGACGGCGTAGAAGCCCTCGGACTTCTTCTTGATGTCGTAGGCCAGCCGGCGCTTGCCCCAGATGTCGACCTTGTCCACGGTGCCCCCGTTGCTGGGGACGACCTGCAGCAGCTTCTCGAGCGTCGCGTTGGCGGTGCGCTCGTCCGTCTCGGGGTCGAGGATGATCATGATCTCGTAGTGACGCATGCTTGGTACCCACCTCCTCTGGTCTGTGGCGGTCACGGTCCTTCCGTGACAGGAGGGTGATGCGTGCGGCGCACCATCCGGCGGAAAACGGCTCATCCGCCCGACGACGCAGCCAGTTCGCCACATTACCGGACAACCCGGTGGCCCTGAAAGCCGAGACGGTGGGCCGACGACGTGCCATGCAACACGTCGTCGGCCCACCGTCGGGTGCACGCCGAGAGGCGGGTGTCAGCTGCGGAGAAGTGGGACGTTAGCCGTCACGGCCCTGAGGACCGCCCTGTTGCGGTGCTCCGCCAACTTGTCCCTGGCCGTCTTGACCGCCTTGGCCAGCACCACCTTGACCACCCTGACCAGGACCAGGAACATCGCCTCGGTCGCCGCTGCCAGGAACTTCGGTCTGTTCACCACTGCCGTTACGATCGCCGTCACCAATACCAGATGTAGGTCCAGACGTTGACTGATCGCCAGGCGGCTGCGTGCCCTGCTGAGTCGCCTCCGGCGTGGGCTGCTCCGTGGGCGCCTGGGTCTCCTCGGGCCGGGCGGTGGGGGCCAGCGTCGACTCGTCCTCCGGCTCGGCGGTGGGCTTGGCGGTACCGGTGCCGCCGCCACGCGTCGCGGGGATCTCGGCGGGTTCCGGGAACTCCTCGACCTTCAGTCCCTCATGGGCGACCTTCATGTAGTCGATGAAGATGTCGGCCGGGTAGGTCGAGCCGGTGATCTCGTCGTACTCGCCCCAGGGCTCGATCGACTCCTCCGAGCCGTCCTCACCGGTCTGGTAGAGGGTCACCGCGGTAACCACCTGCGGGGTGAAGCCCACGAACTGGGCGGACTTGTTGTCCGACGACGACCCGGTCTTCGCGGCGACCGGACGGTCCATCTGGGCGGCCACCTTGTCCGCGCTGCCGTTCGCACCGGAGACGACCTGCTGGAGGGCGTAGGTCGTGTCCGCCATGACGTCCTCCTCGAACTCCCGCTTCCCCGTGGTCGACGGGGTGTAGTGATCCCCGCCGTCGGGGTTCTTGACGGAGGCCACGATGTGGGTGTCACGTTTGACGCCCTGAGCGGCAAAGGTGGAGTAGGCCGAGGCGATGTCGATCGTGTGCGGTGAGGCCGATCCCAGGACGTTCTGCACGAGCTCCCGTTCCTCGTCGGACTCCAGCCCCTTGGTCTTTTGGGGATAGCCGGCACGGTTGGCCACACTGGCCGTCGCCTGCGAGTCAACCTGGTTGGACAGGTCCCGGTTGAGCTGGAGGTAGGGGGTGTTGAGCGACTGCTCCGTGGCCTCAGTCAGACTGGCCGACTTCAGGGAGACGTTCTTGAAGTTCTGGAACTCGTGCCCCTCGATGGTCATCGGCGAGGTGGCCGGGTAGCTGCTCCCCAGGGCCCACCCGTTCTCCAGAGCGGCCACCAGCGCGAAGGGCTTGAAGGTCGAGCCCGCCTGGGCGATGGCATCGGTCGAGGTGTTGACCTGGCTGGTCAGATAGTCCTCGCCTCCGTAGAGCGCCAGGATGCCCCCCGTCTTGGGGTCGATGGACACCAGCGCCTTGCGCAGGTTCGGGGAGGCGCCCGCGGGCAGGGAGTTGACCGCGTTGACGGCCGCGTCCTGATCCTTCTGATTGATCGTGGTGACGATCTTGTAGCCACCGGTGTCGATCTGCTCAGGCGCGATTCCGGCCTTGTCCTCGAGCTCGCTGCGCACCATCTGGAGCAGGTATCCGTTGGTCCCGGAGTACACCTGCTTGGTCTGGGACTCGATGGTCTGGGGCATGCCCGCCTGCTTGGCGGAGTCGTACTGCTCCTGGGTGATGTAGCCGTCGTCGGCCATGAACTGGAGGACTCGCGCCCAGCGCTCCTGGGCCTTGTCCGGGTTCTCGGCCGGGTCCCAGGCACTGGGGGAGGGCAGGATTCCCGCCAGGAGCGCGGCCTCGGACGGACTCAGGTCCTTGGCGGCCTTGCCGAAGAACGCCTGAGAGGCCGCCTCGATGCCGTAGGCACCACGGCCGTAGTAGACCGTGTTGAGGTAGTCGCCCAGAATCTCCTTCTTGGACTTCTCCCGGTCGATCTTGATGGCCATGATGGCCTGCTTGAACTTGCCGCTGTAGGAGCTCGTGGTGTCGACGTAGTAGTTCTTGACGTACTGCTGCGTCAGGGTCGAGGCGCCCTGCGTGTCGCCTCCGCGCAGGTTGTTCACCAGCGCACGGGCGATGCCCTTGGGGTCGACGCCCTGGTTGGAGTAGAAGGAGCGGTCCTCGGAGGCCACGACCGAGTTGCCCACGTACTCCGGCAGGGAGGAGGCGTCCACGGAGGTTCGGTTGATCTCGGCGAACCGGCCCATCTCCGTGGTTCCGTCGGCGTAGTAGACGGTGCTGCTCTGCGCCAGGGCGAACTCACTGGGCTTGGGGACCTTGACCGTGTTGTAGGCCCACATGAAGGCGCCGACAAGGCTGAGGACCCCCAGCAGGAAGGTGCCCAGGACGAACCGCCAGCTGGGGATCCAGCGATGGATCCGGCCCTTGCCGGCGCGAGGGTAGTTGAAGAAACGACGCTTGCGCCCCGAGGCGGAGTCCTTGGACCGCTCGGCCTGCGAGGGCCGGCGATTCCTTCCGGGCTTCTTACCAGACCCCGAGGCCTTGCTCAGCGCCTGCCGGCCGGCGCTGGCCACCTGGGACAGCTTGTTGCCGACGGGGCGGCTGGGTCCGCCCCCGTTCGTGCCTTCTGCCACGCGCTCCTCGTTTCGGTTGACTGTCATGGAGGTGACTGGGTACCGCGACGGCGCGGGGGATAACGCTCCGGTTGCGGTCGTAGCTTCCATCATGACCGATGTTGGCTGCCGGCGCTGACTCAGACACCGGTCGCCGTCGTGCAGGACTGCCGACGGCGATCAGGCGCGATCGCTGCGGACAAGCCGCATCGGGCGTCGACTGCGGTCCAGTATGGGGGAACAGTGGGGAGTGACGGTAGCGATGCGGACCTGGGAACCAGCCATGACACCACCGCCAGGCGTTACCTTAACGCCACCTGATTCGCCCTGACCAGCACGCTCACGCGCTTTGGGAGCCGTACCCGAGTGGCTGCGGAACCAGAATGTGAGTTCGCGCCCAGCCGGCACCGAGACCCTCAGCAGCAGGAACAGCCGGTACGGGTCGGGACAATAGTCCCCGCCCAACAGTGAGACACTGGACACAACACTGACAGGGTGTCAGTTCCACTCATCCGCTCCTCGCCCGCTTGAGGAGCGCCGGCTACCGCCCGTCCAGCTCACTGGGGAGATCCGCCATGGACGCCAGCTCCGCCCTCCAGACCCTCAGCATCATCGTCCAAGTCATCATCATCCTCTCCTGCCTCATCGTCGGGGCGAAGAAGGGCGGGATCGCCCTCGGTCTCATCGCCGGGATCGGCCTGCTGGTCCTCGTCTTCGGATTCCGTCTGGAGCCGGGCGAGGCACCGGTCGACGTCATCCTCACCATCCTGGCCGTCATCGGATGCGCCGCCACCCTCCAGCAGTCCGGCGGCCTGGACGTCATGATGCAGATGGCCGAGCGGGTCCTGCGCCGACATCCCGAGCAGATCACCATCCTGGGCCCGTGCGTCACCTGGTTCCTCACCGTCCTGTGCGGAACCGGCCACGTCGTCTACACGATGCTCCCGATCATCGCGGACATCGCCATCAAGAAGGGCATCAGGCCCGAGCGCCCCATGGCCGCCTCCTCGGTCGCCGCCCAGATGGGGATCACCGCCTCACCGGTCTCCGTGGCCACGGTGTCCGTGGTCTCCATCATCGCCAAGAACACCGACCGGCACTGGTCCGTCCTCCAGATCCTGGCGATCTCCATCCCGGCGTCGCTGTGCGGCGTGCTCCTGGCCTCCCTGTGGTCGATGCGCCGCGGCAAGGACCTGGACAAGGACGAGGAGTACCAGAAGCGCCTGGAGGACCCGGAGTTCCGGGCCGCCGTCCAGTCCAGCTCCGAGACCCTCATCGGCAAGGTGTTCCCGCCCGAGGCCTACCGCGCCACCTGGATCTTCCTGGGCGCCATCGCCGCCGTCGTCGTCCTGGGCGCCTTCGACGTGCTGCGCCCCCAGTTCCCCACGGGCGACGGCGGCAAGATGGAGCACCTGAGCATGAACCTCGTCATCCAGATGGTGATGCTCGCAGCCGGGGCCCTCATCCTGCTGACCTGCAAGGTGCAGGCCGGCAAGATCGCCTCCACCCCCGTGTTCAAGGCCGGCGCCACCGCCATGTTCTCCATCTTCGGGGTCGCCTGGATGACCGAGACGGTCGTTCACGCACACCTGGAGGATCTGGAGCACGGCCTGGCCGGCGTCCTGTCGAACCACGTGTGGATGTACGCCATCGTCCTGTTCATCATCGGCAAGCTGGTGAACTCCCAGGCGGCCGGCCTGCTCATCGTCGCCCCCATGGCCCTGTCGCTCGGGGTGAGCCCGGTCGTCGTCGTCGGGTTCATCGGCGCCTCCTACGGGTACTTCATCCTGCCGACCTACCCCTCGGACCTGGCGGCGATCGGCTTCGATCCCACCGGGACCACGCGCATCGGCAAGTACGTCATCAACCACTCCTTCCTGGTACCCGGGCTCATCGGCGTCATCACCTCCTGCCTCGTGGGCACCGCCCTGTCCCAGCTGCTGCTGTCCTGACCGGCCCTCAGTGTCAGTGCGACCCCGAACACACACCTGAAGCCGTCTTTCTGGGCAGAACGTAACAGGACCGTGTCATTCGATCTGGCTAGGCTCGTGCCATGACAACTACAGACGCGGCCACCACTTCCGCCATCGCCCTGCGTTTGGAGCTGCTGGGGATCTCCGCCCCGGCACAGGTCGAGCAGAGTGAGGCGGACCGCCTCATGTCCCCGATCCTGGCGCGCCAGCGCGAGCTCTCCCGCCGGCTGGCTCACCGCCCCTGTGCTGCTGACCAGCGCATTCAAACCTTCCTGGACTCCTACCTGGAGGGCGCGGCCGCCACCCCGCAGCTGCCGCGCTCGACCTTCGTCCTGGACCAGCCCGGCCTGGCTCGGGCCCTGTCCCTGCCGGCGGACTCCACCAGCTTCACCTCCGACTACGTCGAGAGCTACAAGGTGCTCGGCGGCGTCCTGCACAACCCCCGCAACGACCGCCGCACCACCGCCGGCGTCTTCCACGTCGCCGAGGGCGGCCTGCCGATCCCCGATGACAAGATCGCCGTCCCACGCGACGTCTTCGCCCGCCTCCTGGCCCACGCCGTCGAGGCCCCCGAGGACCTGCTGACCCTGCCGTGGGCCTCCAGGCAGGAGGACCCGGCCCGCTGCTTCGTCTCCCTGCTGCTGCGTCCCGTCGTCGTGCCGGAGGTTCCCGGCTTCTCCGCCGAGCGCTCCATGGAGATCCGCTTCATTGCCCCCGGCGGCCTGGTCTCCAACCTGGACTTCGTCGAGGGCATCTTCGGCAACGGCGGCGACCCCTACCTGCCGGAGAACGACGCCTCCCTGGCCCCGGAGTCCTGGACCGGCCACACCGGCTGCGTCATCCTCGCCCCGCACCTGACCACCCTGACCAAGAAGGAGCTGGGCCTGCCCTCCTGGGAGGAGGCCACCGAGCGCCAGCGCCGCGACGGCCAGTGCTGGAAGGACGAGGACGAGCTCTACAACGACGGCAAGGCCTTCAAGTGCGTGGCCCGCGACGAGCGCGGCGTCATCGTCACCGTCATCGCGGACAACTACTTCGGCTACTGCAAGAAGGAGGTCAAGACCCAGATCGGGTACTCGGCCAACCTCTTCGGCTGCGTGGAGGAGGAGCACGCCGGCGGCGCGATCGCGTACCCGCGCTACAACCTGGGCCAGGAGTACACCGACATCCACACGCCCGAGGGCCTGACCCTCGAGCACGTCGTCGAGCGCAACCCGGGCCGCTTCGAGATGCGCGAGGACGGCTCCGCCGTCGTGGTGGACGACCCGACCGTGGTGCTGGTGCCCGCAGGCGCCCACTACTCGATGCGCAACCAGACGATCACCTGGACCCGCCCCGACGGCCAGGAGGCCTCGATCCCGCTGCTGGTGAGCAACACCTACGTGGCCCCCAACGGCTATCGGGTCCACGCCAAGCACCGCGAGGGCGACGCCACCCAGTGGCACCTGGTGGGCACCGCCCCCTGGTCCACGCAGGCCCACAAGCCCGCCACCGTCTCCGGCGGCGGCAAGTCGGAGATCTCCAAGTCCCTCCTGGACGCCTTCGTCTTCGGCGAGGCCTACGTCGGCGACGTCGACGAGGACTTCGACACCGTTCAGAAGATCCTCGACGGCAACTACGCCGACCGCTTCGTCGACCCGGCCAACAAGAGCGACAACCACCGCTCGATCCTCTCCGAGCGCCGCTCGCTGGGAAGCGTCATCAAGCTGCTGACGCCCTCGTCGATGTACACCGACGAGTACAACGCCTTCCTGGAGTCGATCCCGGCCCACATCAAGGAGCTCATCTTCACCGTCAAGCGCTTCTACCAGCCCAGCTGGGGCAAGGACTGGCGCAGCCACTTCTCCGTGGGCATCATCAACGGCCGCAAGGGCAACTCCCTGCGCCTGGACGAGGAGCTCATCAAGGTCAACATGCTGCGCGTGGGCTTCGAGGACGACGGCGCCTGGCGCCTGCTGTCCCTGCGCCCGGACTTCTCACCGGCCGCCAAGGTCCAGACCGAGGACGACATCACCGCCTCGATCGTGGCCCCCGGCGGCCTGGTGTCGACCCCGGACTCGGAGCTGTCGCGCAAGTTCGTCACCAACTGCGAGTCCCTGCTCTTCCAGCGGCCCGACGACGCGATCGTGCGCGGCTACGACAAGCAGACCGAGTCGGACATGTCGGACCCGGACGCGGACCTGTTCATCTCGAACTTCGAGCCGCTCACGCCCGAGGACGCCCGGGCGATGGCCGCCGACGCCCCCGGACTGTCCCGCTTCACCCAGCCCATGCAGGACCTCGTGGCCCGCGCCGCCGCCCTGCCCGAGGCCGAGGACCCCGCCGAGGAGACCTACTGGGTCTCCACGGCCGACCCGCGCCTGGTGGGCGGGACCCCCACCAAGAACCCCCGTTACCTCCAGGTGCGACCCGACATCGCCAACCCGAAGGACGTGGCGCTGGCGGACCTCACCAACCACCTCTTCCACGACGTGCCGCTGGCCGAGCCGCTGCGCCACAGCGTCGACGTCGTCGCCGCCGGGCGCCGCAACAACCCGCCCGAGGACGGGGTTCCGCCGCTGTGCGCCTACAACCCGCTGCACTACATGGAGCTGCCCGAGCTGTTCATGGAGTTCATCTCCTCCATGACCGGCAAGTCCCCCTCGACGACGGGTGCCGGCAGCGAGGGGGCGCTCACCAAGTCCCCGTTCAACGCGCTGCCGGCCATCTACGACCTCAACGCGGCCCTGCTGTCCTACGCCCTCAGCGGCTACGACGGCTGGCTGTCCTCGGCCGGCTACATCGGCCCGAAGGTCCAGGTGGCCCACGACATCTCGCTGCTCATCCCGGAGATCTTCTCCCGCATGAGCACCGAGGAGCGCGACGCCCGCAGCCTCATCGAGGGCGGCTACCTCGAGCGCATCGAGGACTTCGAGTACGAGGGCCGCACTGTTCAGGCCTCGCGTCTGGGCTACCGCATGAACCAGGCCTTCGCCTCGACCTTCTTCGGGCGGATCTTCCTGCACCCCGACGTCGTCTTCACCGAGGAGATGCTGCGTCCCGAGCTGCAGGACGAGGCGGTCTTCGCCGACTCGGTGGACATCATCGTCACCACGCACAAGGTCGTGGCCGAGCACTACCGGGCCGACGGCTCCATCGAGTGGGCCGTGCCTCCGCTGCGGGCCCTGCTGGAGATCATGATCGACGGCACCTCCCGTGAGGGCTGGGACCTGACGAGCCCGGAGTTCCGCGCCCTGTTCGAGCGCGAGAACATCCTGAACTCGTCGTGGTACGCGGCGCGCCTGGACGCCAAGGTCGCCCGCGACACCCGCCAGGCGCACCAGGCCATCGAGGACCTCACCCGCTTCTACACCGCGGAGAACAACGAGGAGGTCATCGAGCGCCTGGGCATCGAGGGGCGCCTGGCCGAGGCCCGCGCCTGGCTGGACAAGGTCAGCTCCCCGGCCTACCGCGAGCACCTCGTGGGCACGCTCGGCCTCCAGCCGACCCTGGCCTGAGGCTGACGCCGCTCCCGTTCACTGACGGGGACCTTCCACGCGTGTGGGGACAGAATTTCTGTCCCCACACGCGTGTCCTGTCCCCCACCGTGCGTTTTGTCCCCGCAGAGCGCGGTGGACGTGCCGGGCAGCGGCACCGGAGCGCCCGACGACGCTCTCACCAAAGTTCACACTGAAACCGCTCCAAAGTTCACACTGAAATCGCTTCAACTGTCACACTGGGAGCCCCTACCCGTGTGACTCACCCCTAAAAACGCTCGCGGAGGCTTGTGAGGGGCTACGGCCGTTGATGGGATAGCGTCCATGCCCACTGCAGCTGCCATGGACACACCGGCCGATCCGGCCGGAACCACCGCAACGACTCCGTCCTCCCCCTCCTACGCCCGTCCCTCCGACGCCGTCGCCGCGGAGCTGGGCACCGACACCTCCACGGGCCTGAGCGCCCAGGCCGCGGCCGACCGCCTGACCGCCGACGGCCCCAACGAGCTGCCCTCCAAGCCGCCGGTACCCGCCTGGCTGCGCTTCCTGGGCCAGTTCAACGACCCGCTTGTCTACCTGCTGCTGGTCGCGATCGTCATCTCCACCATCGCCTGGGTGCTGGAGGGCGCCGAGGGCGTGCCGGTGGACTCCGTCGTCATCCTCGCCGTCGTCACCCTCAACGCCGTCCTCGGCTTCGTCCAGGAGAACAAGGCCGCCGACGCCGTCGCCGCCCTGTCCGCGATGACCGAGGCGACCTCCACGGTGCTGCGAGACGGCTCGCGCCTGGTCATTCCCTCCTCCGAGCTGGTGGTCGGCGACGTCCTCGTCCTGGGCGAGGGCGACCAGGTCGGTGCCGACGCCCGCCTGCTCTCGGCCGCCGCCCTGCGCGTGGTCGAGTCCTCCCTGACCGGTGAGGCCGACGCCGTCGTCAAGACCCCGGAGGCGGTGGGTGCGGACACCGACCTGGCCGACCGCACCTGCATGGTCTACCGGGGCACCTCCGTGGCCCAGGGGACGGGGCGCGCCGTCGTCGTCGCCACCGGTGCCGACACCGAGATGGGCGCGATCGCCCAGATGCTCGACTCCGTCGAGGAGGAGGACACGCCCCTGCAGAAGGAGATCCACGCGATCTCCAAGATGCTGGGGATCGTCGTGGTCATCATCGCCGTGGTCGTCGTGGGCACCCTGCTGCTCCTGGCCACCGAGCGCACGCCGGACACGATCGTCCACGCCCTCCTGCTGGGCGTCTCGCTGGCCGTGGCGGCCGTGCCCGAGGGCCTGCCCGCCATCCTCTCAGTGGTCCTGGCCCTGGGCGTGCAGCGCATGGCTACCCACAAGGCGGTGGTCAAGAAGCTCACCAGCGTGGAGACCCTCGGGTCGGCCTCGGTCATCTGCTCGGACAAGACCGGCACGCTCACCCGCTCGGAGATGACGATCCAGGAGGTCGTCACCGCCTCGGGCACCTCCGTGGTCACCGGCATCGGCTACACGCCCGACGGCGAGGTCGCCCCTGACGCCGACCGCGACGGCCGGCCCGACGCCGATCCCCTGGAGGGTCCCCTGCGTGACGAGGTCACCGTGGTGCTCTCCGGCGGAACCCTGGCCTCCGACGCCGAGCTCAACGTCACCGAGGACGTCTGGAGCGTCGTCGGCGACCCGACCGAGGGCGCCTTCCTCGTCGCGGAGAAGAAGCTCGGCACCGACGGCCAGCGCGAGGGGCGCTTCGACCGCATCGGCGAGGTCCCCTTCACCTCCGAGCGCAAGATGATGTCAGTGCTGCTCACCGACACCGAGCACGGCACGATCATCATGTCCAAGGGCGCCCCCGACGTCCTCATGGAGCACTGCACGCAGATGCGCCTGGGCGAGACCGCCACCGACCTGACCGACGAGGCCCGGGCCCGCTTCACCGAGCACATCGCGGACATGTCCGGCCGGGCGCTGCGCACCCTGGGGGTCGGTTACCGGATCCTGACCGAGGAGGAGGCCGCCCGCGTGCGCGAGGCGGCAGCCGGCGACGGCGAGGCGGACCTGTCCGACCTGGAGCGGGACCTGGTGCTGGCCGGCGTCGTCGGCATCATCGACCCGCCGCGCCCCGAGGCGGCCGTGGCCGTGGCCGAGGCGCACCGGGCGGGCGTGCGCGTCCTCATGATCACCGGCGACCACCCGGCCACTGCCGGGCGCATCGCCGCGGACCTGGGCATCGTCGAGCGCGGCGCCCCGGTCCTCACCGGCCGCGAGCTGGAGACGATGGACGACGACGCCCTGTCCAGGGCCGTGGCCGACACCAGCGTGTACGCGCGCGTCGCCCCCGAGCACAAGATGCGGATCGTCCACGCCCTGAAGTCCCAGGGCCACACGGTCTCCATGACCGGCGACGGCGTCAACGACGCCCCGGCCCTGCGCGCCGCGGACATCGGCGTCGCCATGGGCATCACCGGCACCCAGGTGACCAAGGAGGCCGCCACGATGGTGCTGGCGGACGACAACTTCGCCACCATCGTCGACGCCGTGCGCGAGGGCCGGCGCATCTTCGACAACATCAAGAAGTTCCTGCGCTTCCTGCTGTCCTCCAACATGGGTGAGGTCCTCACCGTCTTCGGCGGCGTCGTGCTCTCGGGGGTCATCGGCCTGAGCGGTCACAGCGACTCCGGCGTCGTCCTGCCGCTGCTGGCCACCCAGATCCTGTGGATCAACCTGGTCACCGACTCCGGGCCGGCCCTGGCCATGGGGGTGGACCCCTCCGTGGAGGACGTCATGGCCCGCCCACCGCGCAAGCCCACGGACCGGGTGGTCGACGGCGCCATGTGGAGCGGCGTCCTGCTGGTCGGCGCCGTCATGGCCGTCTCGACCCTGGCGACCCTGGACTTCTTCCTGCCCGGCGGCCTCATCGAGACCTCCCTGTCCACCGACGACCTGGACACCGCCCGCACGGCGGCCTTCTCCACGCTGGTTCTGGCGCAGCTGTTCAACACCCTCAACTCCCGCTCGGAGACGGTCAGCGCCTTCAGCCACCTCTTCGTCAACAAGTGGCTGTGGGGTGCGATCGGCCTGACCCTGGTGCTCCAGGTCGCCGTGGTGGAGGTGCCCTTCCTTCAGGCGGCCTTCTCGACGACGTCGCTGGATGCGACCCACTGGGTCGTCGTCATCGCCATGGCCTCCCTGGTCCTGTGGGTCGATGAGCTGCGCAAGCTCACCAGCCGGCTCATGAACCGCTAGAGCCGGAGCCAGGCACACGGGTGGGGCCCGACCGTCTGATGACGGTCGGGCCCCACTGGGGTTCTTATCCGACGGGGGCGGCAGCCGGCGGTGGCCGGCCGTCGCGCTCAGCCGACGTCGGCGTTACCGGAGAGGTGCCAGGTCTCGTTGGCCCAGGGGAAGACGTACTGCATGAGCACGTAGACAACGCCGGCGGCGAGGATGAGAGCCTCGATGGCCTTGAGCCACGCAGGCCCCGGCAGATGCCTCCAGATGAAGCCGTACATCAGTTGACCCCCGGATCGTTGAGTACAGAGGCCGGGCGTCCCTCGGAGCGGTCCATCCAGTAGGAGAACTTCGCGTGGACGATCCAGCGCTGGTCGTTGCCGAACTCGCCGGCGGTCGAGCCGTGGCAGGTGGTCAGCGTGATGTACCGCTCGGTGGGCTGGACATCGGGCTGATCCGGCACCGGGGCGATGACCTCCACCTGCTCGGGCTGGACGATCTCATGATTGGTCACCGTGAACACGTACCAGGTGTTGGCGGTGGAGACGACGATCTCGTCGCCCTCCTGGAGCAGGTCGATGCGGCGGAAGGAGTTGCCGTAGGTGCGGCGGTGCCCGGCGATGGCGAAGTTGCCGAGCTCCCCGAGCTGCTGGGTGTCCGGGTAGTGTCCGGCAGCGGCCTGGTCCAGGACGTCGGAGCCGGTGCCCTCCAGGATCGGCATGTTGTTGTTGGTGACGCCGTACCACTTGGGGACGACGAGCATCCCGATGGTCTCGCCGTAGCCGGCCTTGTCCATCACCGGAGGATCGTCGTAGTGCTTGGTCCCCTCGGTCTTGGGGGACTCCACCTGCTTGTCGTGGAACTGGGTGGCCACCGCCTGCGCACTGGCGTTGGCGTCAATGCCGGTCCACCACAGCTGCCAGCACAGGAAGAGCGCGACGACGAGGCCGGCGGTGATGAGCAGCTCGCCGATCCCGGTCAAGGTGCCATTGAAGATTCGTACAGCGCGGCTCTGACCGGGCGCTCGGTGTCGCACAAGACCTCCTCTGGCCATCGCCCCTCCTCAGGACTGAGACTTCATGAGCTTAACGGCCAGTCTAAGGCGGCACACCCCGCCCGTGACCAGCCCGGAGTGGTGGACGTATCACAGAGCACACCGTGAGGAAGCTTCTGCGCATGTCCTAGGCTAGGCCCGGATGTATTGCGGTGGTCTCACACCACCATCCCCGACCAGTGAGGAGACCCAGGGTGGCCTTGGAGAAGAAGTCCCCGGAGGACGACGCCGACAAGAGCTCGGAGAAGGTCTCGAAGAAGAGCTCCAGCAAGAGCAGCGGGAAGAGCACCGAGAAGGCCTCGACGAAGGACAAGGACTCGGCGAAGTCCGGGAAGACCTCCTCGAAGGACTCCCAGAAGAGCTCCGCCGCGTCCGAGAAGAAGGACTCCGAGAAGAAGGACAAGGCGGGCAAGAACGCGAAGAAGAGCTCGTCGTCGAAGAAGAAGAAGCACCCTGAGCGCTCGGGCAACCCGGCCAAGGCCGCCAAGGCCCTGGAGGAGGAGTCGCGCGCCGCGGCGAACCGGGTCTCGCGCACCCCCACGAAGGTCAAGGACACCGCCTCGCCGCGCTGGTACGCCCCCACCATGGTGACGCTCCTGGTCATCGGGCTGCTGTGGGTGGTGACCACCTACCTGTTCAACGGCCTGTACCCGCTGCCCTACTTCGCTAAGCACCACGCCACCGACTGGCTGTTCAACGGCAACCTCTACATCGGCTTCCTCATCATGATGTCGGGCTTCCTCGGCCTGCTGCGCTGGAAGTAACGCGTCGAGAGCGTTCCACGCTCAGCCGACGTCGCCTCAAGGCCCCCGAGCACTGGCTCGGGGGCCTTGTTGTCAGTGCTCCTGACCCGGCGGCCGAGGCCGTCCACAGACCGCCTGTGGATCAGTGGACAACTCGCTCCCCACGACCCACCCCGACTTTCCCCAAGTGTGGACACACCTGTGGATAACTACACGGCTGTGTTTCCACACCTGTGTCCCCAGGTGTGGATGAACCACACCCGTGTTCTTCCACCGATGTCATTCCCTCTCCTCCGGGCTCCAGCGACCTGTCAGGCGATGAGGGCCCGGACAACATTGAGCCCCACGAGCACCAGTGCGATCGCGACGGTTCCCACCACCCCGACGGCCTGCCGCTTTCCGCGGGGAGCCCAGGCGTAGACCGCTGCGACGATCCCGCCGACGACGAGCCCGCCGAGGTGCCCCTGCCAGGAGATGTTGGCCCCCAGGAAGGAGATGACGGCGTTGATCACCAGCAGCGCCACGATCCCCGAGGTGTCGCGCCCGAAGCGCCGCTGAACCACGAACATGGTCGAGAACAGGCCGAAGACCGCGCCCGAGGCCCCCACCGTCATCGTCACCCAGGAGTCGGTGCCCGGCCAGGAAAGCCAGTAGATCGCCGTCGAGCCGCCCAGCGCGCTGAGCAGGTAGACGGCAGTGAACCGCCAGCGCCCGAGCACCGGCTCCAGCGCCCCGCCCAGCACCCACAGAGCCCACATGTTGAAGCCGAGGTGCATGTAGTTCGCGTGGAGGAAGGCGGTCGTCAGGAACCGCCAGGGCTCACCGGCAGCCTGCGCCGGCACGAAGGCCAGCCGGGCGTCGAGAGCCGGCGTGAAGATCTGCAGCACGTAGGCTGCCACGCACAGGCCGATGAGCACCTTGGTGACGACGGCGTCGGACACCACGCTCCCGCCCAGAAGGGTGCGCGCCTGGCGCCGGCCGGCCTGAGACTGTCGAGCGCAGTCCACGCAGTGCACCCCCACGGTGCTGGGCACCTGGCAGGCGGGGCAGGTCGGTCGCTCGCAGCGCTGGCAGCGCACGTAGGCCACCGTGTCCGGGTGGCGGGGGCACACCGGTGGCGCCTGCTCGGCGGACGAGTTCATTGAGGTCATCGAGTACTCCTGTGGGGATGATGAGGGCTTGACGTGTCGTCACGGGTAGGACCGGGTACGACGACGCCGCCGGGACGCAGGTCCCGACGGCGTCACAAGGGGCGAGTCACACCCGGTGTCCGGTCGCTCTGTTGGCTCAGCAGTCAGGTAGGCGGCGGGTCGGTCGCGGATGAGAGTCCGACCAGTGCCCTGATGAGGACTACTCGGTGATGTCCACCGAGGTGATGATGACGTCCTGCACCGGGCGGTCACGGGGGTCGGTCTCAACGGCGGAGATCGCGTCGACGACGGCGCGGGAGGCCTCATCGGTGACAGCACCGAAGATCGTGTGCTTGCCCTGAAGCCACTCGGTGGGGGCGGTGGTGATGAAGAACTGCGAGCCGTTGGTGCCCTTGCCCAGGCGGCGGCCGGCGTTGGCCATGGCCAGGACGTAGGGGGCGGCGAAGGTCAGGGAGGCATCGATCTCGTCGTCGAAGACGTAGCCGGGGCCACCGGTGCCGGTGCCCAGCGGGTCACCGCCCTGGATCATGAATCCGGGGATGACGCGGTGGAAGATGACGTTGTCATACAGGGGAGCATGGGACTCCTCGCCGGTGCGAGGATCCGTCCAGGCCTTCTGACCGGTGGCCAGTCCCACGAAGTTGGAGACGGTCTCGGGAGCCTGCTCGGGGTAGAGCTCCAGGCGGATATCGCCGAGGTTGGTGTGAAGAGTCGCTTCCATAGGTGCCATGGTGGCACGCTCTCGCGCCCATCTGCATGATCCCTGAGTGGCGTGCGACGCTGTTCACCCCAGGCAAAACGCCTGGACATCTTGTGTGCCCGATCGGGCAACGGTGCGAACATTAATGCACGTTGCACAACGACCGTCTGTATCCGTATCCGACCTGGGAGGCAATCATGTCCTGCCTGACGAAGACATGCTGCGACAAGAAGCTCGACACCACTCACCTGCGCAAGGAGGCAGCATCCTTCGCCGAGTCTGTCGTCGATCAGGCTGAGCGGGCCGCTCTGTGGGCGGCACCGCACGTGAGCAAGGCCGCTGAGGAGGTGGCCCGCGCCGCGAAGGACGCACAGGAGCGTCTGGAGCCGGTGGTCAACGAGGCTCGCCAGCGGGTTGTCGAGGACTACATTCCGCGTGCGCAGCGCGCCGCCGTGGCTGCCCAGGCCGCAGCGGGTACGGACGGTACCCTGACAGAGCGCGCCCAGCGCGTGGCTGTTGCCGCAAAGTCCGCCGCATTGGAGGTTCCCGTGAAGAAGCAGAAGAAGCACCGCGTGCTCAAGACCCTGGGTTGGCTCGCCGTCGCCGGCGCGGCCGCCGCCGGCGCCTACGTCATCTGGCGTCGCAGCCAGCCGGTTGAGGACCCGTGGGCCGAGGAGTACTGGGCCGACTCCACCGAGGAGGAGGCCGGCTACGGCATCAGCCCCGAGGACGCTCAGGCCTGACAGCCCCCAGATCCACCGACGACGACGCCGTGCCGACTTCCTTGACCGCACGGCGCCGTCGTCGTGCCCCCGTGGGTAGCCTGGGGGTATGAGCGCCTTATCTGTTCCCGCCATCGCCCTGACCCGTGGAACCAATGGGGAGGAGGTGCTCATCCCTCAGCTGGGAGCCGGAACCTACAAGGTGGCCGACGACGAGGCCGAGCGAGTTGTCCGCGATGCCTTGGAAGTGGGCTACCGGCACATCGACACCGCCCAGATGTACGGCAATGAGGCGGGCGTGGGACGGGCGATCGCGGCCAGCAGCCTGCCGCGCCAGGACCTGTTCATCACCTCCAAGCTCAACAATCCCAACCATCGGCGCGACGACACGCTGCGCAGCTTCGATGCCACCATGGAAGCACTGGGACTGGAGGTCCTCGATCTGTTCCTCATCCACTGGCCGCTGGCGGACTCGACCGGGATCGATCTGGTGGATACCTGGCGCACCATGATCGAGATCCTTCACAGCGGGCGGGTGCGCGCCATCGGGGTGTCGAACTTCCAGCCCGATCATCTTCACCGGATCGTTGAGGTGACGGGCGTGGTGCCGGCGGTCAACCAGATCGAGCTGCACCCCTGGCTGATCCAGGCCGAGCTGCGCCGCGTGCACACGCAGCTGGGGATCGCCACGGAGTCCTGGTCGCCACTGGGCCGGGGCAGGCTGCTGAGCGACCCGGTGGTCGTGGAGATCGCCACGGCCCTCGAGGTGAGCCCGGCCCAGGTCATCATCCGCTGGCACCTGCAGAACTCGCTGGTGGTCATCCCCAAGTCGACCCATCGTCAGCGCATGGCCACTAATGCCGAGGTCTTCGCCTTCACGCTCGACGACGCCCAGATGTCGGCGATGGACGCCCTGGACCGGGACGTGCGCACCGGCTCCCACCCCGATCAGATTCAGGTGTGAGCAAGCCGGGCCGGGCTGCGACGTCGGCCCAGTCAGGACCGGTGGCGGTGGACCCGGAATCCCGGCCCGATGTCGCCGGCCGGTACCAGCTCGGCCAGCGCGACCGGGTCGGACAGCGAGCGCGCTGCGACGAAACCGGTGATGGTATCTACGCCGTAGTCGAGGAGCACGGGGTTGAGCGGCGTCGACGGTCCAACGAGAACCGTGTGCGCGTGGCGGGAGAGCTCGATGAGCCTGGGCGCGGTCTTGTTGACGAAGCTCGACGAGGAGATGAAGACGACGTCGCACTCGGGCAGGATGTACTCGCAGGCGCTGTCCGGCCAGTCGCCGGGCTGGAGGTTGCGCTCAAGACAGATGTACTGCCCGGCGGCTGCCAGGGCCGCCTCGGCGAAGGGGAAGTGACCGATGACCGCGACCCTCTTGCCCACGATCATCTCCCGGTAGGGGTCGAAGACCTGACGCCAGGTGAGCCCCTCGCCGGTGGGCTCGAAGCCGTTGGCGGAGGCGGTCTCCTCACGCGAGTACCAGGAGTTGATGGCGGCCTGGCCGATGCTGGCCTCGGCAAGATTCCATGACCTCACCAGGGCGGCGACGTCACGTAGCGGGCGGCCCTCAAGCGGGCCCTCCATGAGGGCCGGTCGGCTCTGGACGTCCATGGTCCAGGCCGAGCCGACGCCTCCGGCGGAGCTCAGGACGCGGCTCCAGCGCGATCCCCGACCGGCCGCACGCACGACGACGTCACCGGGCAGCGCGTCAAGAAGGGCGTCGTAGATCTCCCACGGATGTGCCATGAGGGGTCACCTTTCAGTAAGTACAGCCTATCCTCACTATCATAAGCGCCCCCGAGCAGGTCGCACAGGCCCTCGTACGCCTCGTCGGCAGAGACGCAGCGCTATGTGCCCCATCCCAGGAGGAATGCTGCGGAATAACTATTTCACCAGGGCACGTAATTAACAGGAGGAGATTTTCTCGTGACCCGGATTGCTGTTGCGTTGCGAGAAGCCGCGTAGGATATTCTGCCATTTCCACCGGTGCTACCGTGACTAGGCCCATGCCCCTAGATCGAGGTACTGCTTCATGCTTCGCCGCCTCTTCACCCGTTCAGACACGACGGAATCGACGTCAGCACGCCACGCGTTGAGAAGGTCGCGCAGCCACCGGCGGCGCGGCGCTGCTGTCTGCGCGCTGGCACTGGCGGGAGCGGCTCTGGGTAGCGTCACGCTCCCACCCCCTCCGGCTGAGGCAGTCCACGGCGACCCCGCCGGGGGCCTGGGTCGCTTTGCCCCAGTCATCGACTGGATCGACTGGACCGGCATGACCGGGACTCGTACAGAGAGCGGGGTGCACATCCTCCCGGACGGAACCACCGGCGTCGCCTGGTCCACCCCCACTCAGGTGTCCGGAGATATATGGCACACGAGTCGCTGCACCATCTCCAACGTGGTCACCACCAGTGTAGGAAGGAACGAGGCCGGGCTGACCACTCGCAGAGGAATTACCGTTGGGTACAACACAGGCACCTGGCGTGGCGATGGCCTGGCGCGTCTTTACAACAACGGAGCCAATTACAGGAACGGAGTTGCTACCGGAGGCTCTACGCAATCCAACCTGCTCATCGGAGTCGGTAACCTTCAGGACTCTTCTGCGCAGCAGTTTCAGATGAGTTGCCGGTCCTACCTGGTGACCTCCTCCGTCAGGCCTGACAAGAGCCGGCTCGAGTCCATTCCCAACAAGGTCGAGCTGCCGATGGAGGGGATGGTCTTCGCCGACGCCGAGGCCTCCAACTGGACCAACGCCTCGAAGGAGCACATCACCGTTTCTCCGAGTCCTTATGACGCTAACCGGGACGTCTCGTACCGTCTTCTGGAAACCGCTCAGTCAGCGGGATGCGGCACCAGCTCCTGGGGCGGGTTGACGACGGTGTCGACTCCTGTGGGCAACCGCAACGGCATCAAGCTGCGTACGGATGACTCCGAGTGCTCCTACCAAGATGAGAGCTCATACGGCCCTTCATCAGTAATCTTCATCAGTAACACCAGTAATATTTCTGTTGAGGTGAAGGGAGGCGGTAAGAGCGCTGTGGCTCTTGGTGTCGTCTCCTATATCGACTACGGCGACGCACCCGGCAGCTACGGTACTGCGGGAAGTGTCTACCAGCCGTCCTGGAACGGCGGCCAGCTTTCCGGCTACGGAACGCTCGATATCTCCTCTCAACGCGGACCCGCCCAGGCTGAGAACGGTACCTGGCACAACCTCTCTCAGGCAGCCAGGCAGCAGCGCGTGGCCTCGGCTGGTCCGGCTGTGGTTCGTCTGGGCGAGCTGACTGATAATGATCAATCGATCGTCTACAGCGCTGACGCCAGTGCGGACGACACCACCGGCACCGATGACGAGGACGCCCTGCCCACCAGCTGGGACCGGGTCATCTGGACCGATATCGGCAAGCAGTGGAGCCAGCAGATCACCTGCTCAGGCCAGGACACCAAGGTCGCCGGCTGGATCGACTGGAACCACGACGGCGCCTTCACCCCCACCGAGCGCTCCGAGGTCACCACCTGCACCAGCCAGGGCACCGCCACCCTGACCTGGACAGTCCCCCAGGACGCTAAGCGCGCCACCCTGAGCGGCAACCAGGCCACCACCTTCATGCGCCTGCGCATCACCGGCCCCCTGGCCAACGGTCAGGCCGCTGAGGACCCCCAACCCACCGGCATCGCCCTCAACGGCGAGGTCGAGGACCACCCTGTCCAGGTCCAGCTCCCCAACCTGACCATGACCAAGACCGTCGATAACACCGCCGCCGGCGCCCTGGGCCTGAGCCCCAACGACTGGACCCTGAGCGCCACCCCTGCCAACGGCACTGCCGCCACCGGTCCCGGAGGCTTCACCTCCTACCAGCCCGAAGGCGACACCGTCCTGTCGGAGTCCTCCACCTCACCCAAGGCAGCCGGGTACAAGCCCAGCATCGCCTGCACCCCCCACGCCAGCTCCGACCTGACCGAAGCCACCTCATCCTTCGACGACGCCACCAGCACCCTCCACCTGGCCACCGGCGAGTGGATGCACTGCACCATCACCAACACCGCGCAAGCCGGCCAGATCACCTGGACCAAGACCGACCAGGACAACAACCCCCTGGCCGGCACCGTCTTCACCCTGGCCGCCACCAGCCTCACCGGCGGCCAGGTCACCGTTGCCGACTGCGCTACCGACAACGGAGGCGGAACCACCTGCCCCACCGACTCACCCGACCAGGACCCCCGACCCGGCTACTTCAAGGTCACCAACCTCACCTGGGACCAGTACACCCTCACCGAGACGCAGGCCCCCACGGGCTACCAGCTCTCCATGGTTCCCATCACCAAGACCCTTGACGGCTCCGCGCCCCCCGTCAGCGCCACTGACACCACCCCCACCCTCGACCTCGGCCACATCGTCAACAACCCCATCCAAGGCACAGCCACCTGGACCAAGACCGACGAGACCGGCCACCCCCTCCAGGGCTCCCAGTGGTCCCTCACCCCCCTGGACGCCAACGGCCACCCCGTCACCGATAAGACCCGCACCGTCACCGACTGCACCACCACCTGTCCCCAAGGCAGCCTCGACACCAACACCCGGCCCGGCGCCTTCACACTCCCAGGCCTCACCTACGGCACCTACCAGCTCACCGAGACCAAGGCCCCCGCCGGCTACACCCTCGATGCCACCCCGCGCACCATCGCCATCACCACCCACGACCAGGTCATCGACCTGGGCGCCATCACCAACCGCAGGACCACCGTCCCCGCCATCCCCCTCACCGGCGGCAGCGCCACCACCACCTACCTCATCGCCGGAGGGGCGGTGCTGGGGATCACGGCGTTGGTCATGGCGATCCAGGCGCGCAAACGCCGTCGAGCCCTGGACTCATGACCGACTCATAACCTGAGCGAATGGTCAGGTCGCGTCTGATCGGCCGCAGACACCTCGTGTCTGCGGCCCATCTGTATGAACCATCAGACCGGGTACCTCACATGAGCGGCAGGAGGATATCGGTGACCGCTTCGACAGGCGGGGTGGTCGCCGCGTCGGTGAGGTACTCCTCGACGATCGGGTGGTCTCGCGGCTCCTCGCCCGAGCTCGGCAGCCACTGACCGTAGAGCCACAGGTAGGCGGCATGCATCGAGGAGTACGGACCGATGTAACGCATGATCGCGTACCGGCCGGCCGGCACCATCCTCTCTGCGAGGTCGTGGGGGATCCTCGTGTCGGGATCGACGACGGTACCAGCCGCCGAGCGCAGATCAGCCGGGGGAACGGCATCGGGATCGTCCTCATAGATGGCGACCATTGAGTTCCCGGCTCTCATACGGTCCTTGACCCGACTGAATGCTCGGCTAATATCCAGATAGGAACCACGGTGCTCAGCCACAACAAGTCGATAGCCGGCCCGTTCCTCCACGCGCACCGGCCACCCTGGAGCCTCTCTCACCGATGACGTCGATCCGGTCCCGCTGCTCATCGCCAGTGAGTCTGCCGATACCGGGCGGCCACCGATGCGGAATCGACCGGGAGTCGTCCCGTAAGAGCGAAGAAAAGCCCGGCTGAATACTTCGGTGCCGGTGAACCCGGCTTTCCAGGCGATCCGTTCCACCGGCCACGAGGTCTCGGTGAGCATGGCGGCCGCCCGCTCCAGACGGAGACGGCGTACGGTCTGGGCGGCCGTCTCCCCGCGCACCGCCCGGTAGATGCGGTGCCAGTGAAAGCGGGAGAACCCGGAGACGTGAGCGAGAGTCTCCAGGCTGAGATCGTCGTCGAGATGGGCGTAGATGTAGTCGGTGACGGCGTCGAGCTGGCGTTGGTACTGCTCAGCCCTCATGCGCCCGAAAGGACCCCGATGGACAGGCGAATCGAGCCATCGGGAGCGTAGTACTCGTAGTCAGCACAATAGTCACGGGCCAGATCCTGGCGAGACCAGACGCCCACCCACGCCTCGTAGATACTCTCCGGGCGTGCGTCGACCACCGTCATGATCTCGCGACTGGACCCCGGGACCGTCACAGTCACCTGGCCCGGAGGAACCGGACTCCCGACCTCAATGCGCCTGCCGATGACGAGGGTGTAGATGCCGTCGACATCGTCGCCGGGAGTCTCGTAGTCGGTGTAGACCGCATAGACGCCGGGGCCGACGCCAGGCTTTTCGGGATCGAGGAGCCCGGCGTCGGCAGCGTCCCGCCAGTGAGGAGGAATGGTAAGAGACGCCTCGCGGTTCGATGTTCGAAGAGGCAGACCGACAACGTCGAAGGACTCAATCGTTTCTCTCATGCGCACCATGATGCTCGTATGGCACCCAGAACTCACCGACGATTCTTGCGGACTTGGAGAGGATGTCAGTCCTGTACCTGGGTCAGGACGATCTTGCCGGTGGTGGACCCGGAGCGGACGGCGGCGACGGCCTGCGCGGCCTCCTGGATCGGAAGCCGGTCGGTGACGTGGACGCTGAGCTCTCCGGAGGCCACGAGCTCCACCGCACGCCTCAGATGGCCTCCGACGAGCGCCGGGTTCGCCTGGGTGTAGGCCCCGAGGTTGAAGCCGATGACCCCGATGCCCCGGAGCCAGAGCGAGGTGGTACTCACCCGCTGGTCCTCATCCTGAGAGGCGTCTCCCAGAGCCAGCAGCCGGCCACCCGTACGCAGAAGCTCAAGGCTGCGCAGCCTGGCCGGACCGGCAACCGGGTCGGCCACGACGTCGAACTGGGCCGGTTCGGCCTCGGCCAGGTCCCCCCTCAACCAGGCCTCGTCATAGCCCAGGTCGAGGATCTGCTGGCGCTTGGCCTCGCTGCGAGTGACGCCGACGACGCGCCCGGCTCCGAGTAACCGGGCGACCTGGCCCATCTGCGAGCCGAGACCACCGGCGGCGGCGTGGACCAGCACGCTCTCACCGCGGCGCAGGTGCGCGATCTCCTCCAGTGCGATGAGCGCCGTCGTCGTGTTGGCCGGAACAGCCGCAGCGAGGACCGGATCGAGTCCGGCGGGCAGAGGCGCCACCAGCTCCGCGGGAGCCACGGCGACCTGCCCGTAGCCGCCACCTCCGGTGATGGTCAGGGCGGCGACGGCCTCACCGACCCGGTAGCCATCCACACCCTCCCCGAGGGCGCGGACTCGGCCGCTCACCTCCAACCCCGGTGTCCAGGGCAGATCGATGGGAACGAGTCCCTCGGCGAAGAGCGCCTCGACGTAGCCGACACCGGCATGGTCCACGTCGACTGCGATCTCTCCCGGCCCGGGCTCAGGAGTAAGGGCTTCCTGGTAGCGCAGCCCGGATGCGGCACCATCGAAGCTGACGATCTGCATGGCCTTCATGTGCAACACCTTCCTGTATCAGTTGTCAACACAGTATCAGATGCCTGATACTCGATATGGGATGGCCCGCTGATCGACAGCCGCCACAGCCAGGTGAGCACCATCAGGAGCCACAACGGGACCAAAAATGTCCAAATCGGTGACAAAGGCCAGGACCGTCGCCGGCGAGACGAAGTGAAACCGCATGATTCCAAGGATCTCGTTCATTCGGTCTGGAGACTTTCATTCCTTTGTCACCAATCTGGACACCAACGAGCCGCTTCCCCCAGGAACCTGGTGCATCCCACCCCGTCCATCGCTCAGACATAGCGACATATCCAAAGGTTGAGAAGATATGACACCCGCTTCGCTCGCATGATCGTCACGGATCCGGGGCCTGGAATCCTCCTACCTGCCGACCGCTACTCGGCGTCGAGGTCGCCTCGCAGGACGGCGGTGAGACGCTCAAGCATCTCGGTCAGCTGCTGACGTTCCTCGGCGGAGAAGGCCTCGGCCATGCGCTGCTCGATGCTCCGCGCGACCTCGTCGGCGCGCAGCACCATCGCCTCTCCGGCTGGTGTCAGGGAGGCGATGAGCACCTTGGCGTGATCGGAGGAGGGGTGGCGGATAACCAGGTTCTTCTGCTCCAGCCTGGAGATGACGGTGGCCATCGTCTGCGTGGTGACGGCGGCGGCCCGGGCCAGCTGGGCCGAGGACTGCTCGGGCACGTAGTACAGGGAGAGCATGGCGGTGTACTGGGCGACCGTGATGCCGAAGCTCCGCAGCGCCTCGGTCTTGGCGGCCATCATGGCCTGCTCGGCGGCCTTGACGTGCAGGCCGAGTCGCACCCTGGTGTCCTCGGCAAGCTCACGGCGGCCCCGCCTCGGGTGCGGGATCGTAACGGAGCGGCTCATGGTGGTCATCTTAGGAGGAGGCCGCTTCGTTGTCGGGGAAGAAGATCTCCTCGATGGTCAGGCCGAAGACGCGCGCGATGGTGAAGGCCAGCGGCAGGGAGGGGTCGTAACGGCCGGCCTCCAGGGCGTTGACCGTCTGACGGGAGACGCCCAGCTCCTCGGCGAGCCGGGCCTGGGTCCAGCTGCGCTGCGCACGCAGCACCTTGAGATCATTCCTCATCGGTACCGCCAGGTGGACCACAGCATCCCGAGGCCGAAGAACAGAGCCCACACGCCGCCGACCCACTCGATGTCGACACGGGGCGCCCCAACCTCCTCCATGAAGCTGTAGGCAATCAAGGTCGTCACCGTTCCGGCGGCGGAGATGACGAGTGCCTCCATCACCTTGCGCGCCTGCATCTCATCCGCCTCGTGGGCCAGTTTCATCATCGCCCACGCGCACACCCCGACCCCGGCCATCGGAAGCAGCGCGACGAGGAAGCGCCACGGACTGTCACCCAGGGATCGGGCCCAGGGCATGCCGAGCAGGACGCCGACGGAGTAGAGAACGGCACCGGCGCCGAAGCGGATGGTGTAGGCGATACCCACCTTGCGTTCGCTGGTCATGACGGCCCTCCGTCGCTGGAGACGATGGGGCGGATCAATCGGCAGGTTCAGTTCGACTCGCCCCGACTACCAACATCAATATAAAGTAACCTTGTCATTCAGTCAAGGTTACTTTCCTTCTCAATCTCGTCCTCCCGCCCTCCGTCTCGTCACCAGGTAGGCAGTTCCGAGCGCACCGCCGGCGACGACGGGAAAGGCCGGCATCACCCATCGATGAGGACGCACCTCAACCCCATGGGCTCGCAGTATCCGCTTGGCGACGATCCAGAAGGGCAGGACGACCGGCAGTGCGGTGGCCACGCCGGGGGTGTAGCGCCGGGCGAGGGCGGCCGTGGCCAGGTGGCTGAAGGCATGCATGCCGTAGCCGTAGAGCGCGGCCTGGTAGAAAGGTGAGCGCCCGCGCGTGCGGTACCCGTCGATCGAGGCAGCCGCCATGAGCACGCCTATGAGGCCGATCGCCAGGGTGACCTGCTCGCGGGAGAGGCCCTCGCACCGGACGTCATTGGGCAGGAGGGGGAGCCTGTCCAGGACCGGGTGGGTCCATCCCGGCATCGTCGCCAGCTCCTCAAGATCATGAGCCAGCCGCGAGAAGAACAGGCCTCCGGTCGCCAGCGAGACGGAATCCATGTCATCACCTCCGATATCGACGATACCCAAAAAATCCCCGAGGTGGACCGTCACCATGGTCCGCCTCGGGGGCAGAGAATATGAAGAAGAAGTAGTGGAGCCAACGGGACTCGAACCCGTAACCCCCTGCTTGCAAAGCAGGTGCGCTACCAATTGCGCCATGGCCCCTGAGGGGAATGGTCGCCTATTCCGCCGGAGGTTAATCGACGGGGTCGGTGACCTCGGCCCATGCGGCGCGCTCCATGCGAGCGGCCTCGAACCTGAGCCATGCGGCATAGCCGGCGGCGGCCAGGAACGAAAAGACCGCGGCTGATACGACTGCCCGGTTCCTCATGAAACCTCCTCATCGTCTCACCGCGGACGGTGGGCCTAGCTGGACTCGAACCAGCGACCTCATCCTTATCAGGGATGCGCTCTAACCAACTGAGCTATAGGCCCTTGCGACCGGAAGAGATTAACCCACCCGGCCACGGGAGACCAAATCCGATCACTCGTCCGCGAGCGTGAGATGGATCCCACCGACCAGGGTGGCGGTGATGTTGTAAAGAAAGGCGCCCAGGGTGGTCAGCGCTGTCACCAGCACCATGTCCACCACGGCGATAATCGTGGAGACCGCCAGGGCTCGCGGCAGCTCCAGGTAGGCCACGATCGCGGAGAAGGTGTTGGAGCGCTCGCCGGCCACCGTCTTGACCAGGTCCTCGATGGTGGAGAAGACGTGCATGGCGTCCAGCATGAACCACACGACCGCCGTGGCGACGATGAGCATGATGCCCCCGGCGAAGCTGAGCAGGAAGCCCGCCTTCATCACCGACCAGGGGTCCACCCGGGTCAGGGCCAGACGCACGCGGCGCGGGCCGGCAATGGTCTTCTTGCTCTTCTTGCTCTTGCCACCCGAGGCATCCGCGCCACCCACAATGGATGCGGCACCTGCGGACTGCCCGCCGTCAGGGGACATGGAAACCGGCTGGCTCATGCTTCAACCTCACTCTCGTTATCTTCCAACGCTACCGTGTCAGCCACTGAGTCCGCAGGAGAGTCGCCAGTCTCACCTTCCGGGGCCGTATCGGTCTGCGCCTGGCCGGTGGAGTCCGCCGAGTCGGCACTCGGGCCGCTATCGGCGGCGTCGACCGCCTCCTCCATGTCCCGCTCGGTGTTGCGAGCCACCGCGATGATGCGGTCTCCGGCGTCGGGCTTGGCGAACGTCACGCCCTGGGTGGTCCGTCCGGTGCGCGAGACCTCGCCGACGGCGGAGCGGACCACCTTGCCCGAGGCCATGATGCACAGGACCTCGTCTCCGGAGTCGGTCACCAGGGCGCCCACGAGGTTGCCCCGCGCCTCAACGAGGTTGGCGACCTTGACGCCCAGGCCCCCGCGGCCCTTGACCGGGTAGTCGACGACATTGGTGCGCTTGGCGTAGCCGCCCTCGGTGACGACGAACAGGTCGGCGTCCTGCCAGGAGGGGTCGACGACGTCCATGGCCAGCAGGTAGTCGCCGGGACGGAACCGCATGCCGGTCACGCCGCTGGTGGCCCGGCCGGTGGGGCGCAGGGTGTCGTCGTCGGCGTGGAAGCGCAGCGACTGGCCGGCGTGGGAGACCAGGAGGAGGTCCTGGCCGGCGCTCAGGAGCCTGGCCGAGACGAGCTCGTCGTAGTTGCCGTCCTCGTCCTGACGCAGGTTGATGGCGATGACGCCGCCGGAGCGGTTGGAGTTGTACTCGCTCAGACGCGTCTTCTTCACCAGTCCGCGACGGGTGGCCAGGACCAGGAAGTCGGCCTGGTCGTAGTCCTGGAGCTCCATGACCTGGGCGATCTCCTCACCGGGCTGGAAGGCCAGGAGGTTGGCCACGTGCTGGCCCTTGGAGTCGCGGCCGCCCTCGGGCAGCTCATAGCCCTTGGCCCGGTAGACGCGGCCGTAGTTGGTGAAGAACAGCAGCCAGCGGTGCGTCGTCGTGACGAAGAAGTGGTCGACGACGTCGTCCTCGCGCAGCGTGGCCCCGCGGATGCCCTTGCCACCGCGGTGCTGGGAGCGGTAGGAGTCGGTGCGGGTGCGCTTGGCGTAGCCGGAGCGGGTGATGGTGACGACCACGTCCTCCTCGGGGATGAGGTCCTCCATGCTCATCTCGCCGTCGAAGGGCACGATCCGGGTGCGGCGCTCGTCGCCGTACTTCTCGACGACCTCGGCGAGCTCGTCGGAGACGATGCCCCGCTGGCGCTCCGGGGAGGCGATGATCTCGCGCAGGTCCTTGACCCGGGCGCGCAGGTCCTCGGACTCCTCCTGGATCTTGAGGCGCTCGAGGGCGGCCAGGCGGCGCAGCTGGAGGGAGAGGATCGCCTCGGCCTGAGCCTCGTCGACATCCAGCAGGCCCATGAGGCCGGTACGGGCCTCCTCGGTGGTGGGCGAGCGCCGGATGAGGGCGATGACGGCGTCGAGGGCGTCGATCGCCTTGAGCAGGCCCTCGAGGATGTGGAGTCGCTCCTCGGCCTTGCGCAGGCGGAAGCGCGAGCGGCGCACGATGACGTCGATCTGGTGGCTCACCCAGTGGCGCACGAACCCGTCCAGGCTCAGCGTGCGCGGCACGCCGTCGACCAGGGCGAGCATGTTGGCCGGGAAGTTGTCCTGGAGCTGGGTGCGCTTGTAGAGGTTGTTGAGGACCACCTTGGCGACGGCGTCGCGCTTGAGGACGATGACGAGCCGTTGGCCAGTGCGTCCGGAGGTCTCGTCACGGATGTCGGCGATGCCGGTGACCTGGCCGTCGCGCACGAGCTGGGCGATCTTGTCGGCCAGGTTGTCGGGGTTGACCTGGTAGGGCAGCTCGGTGACCACGAGGCACTGGCGCCCCTGGATCTCCTCGACGTTGACCACGGCGCGCTGGGTGATGGAGCCGCGGCCGGTGCGGTAGGCGTCCTCGATGCCCCGGCGGCCCAGGATCGTGGCGCCGGTGGGGAAGTCGGGTCCGGGGATCTGCTCGATGAGGGCGTCGAGCAGCTCCTCGCGCGAGGCGTCGGGGTGCTCGAGGTACCACTGGGCGCCGCGGGCGATCTCGCGCAGGTTGTGCGGCGGGATGCGGGTGGCCATGCCGACGGCGATGCCCTCGGAGCCGTTGACCAGGAGGTTGGGGAACCGGGCCGGCAGGATGACCGGCTCCTTGTTGCGCCCGTCGTAGTTGTCCTGGAAGTCGACGCTGTCCTCGTCGATGTCCCGGAGCATCTCCATGGCCAGGGGCGCCATCTTGCACTCGGTGTACCGGGGGGCGGCGGGCCCGAGGTTGCCCGGCGTGCCGAAGTTCCCCTGGCCGGCCACCAGCGGGTAGCGCATCGACCACCACTGGACCAGGCGGGCCAGGGCGTCATAGATGGCGCTGTCACCGTGGGGGTGGTAGGTCCCCATGACGTCGCCGACGATGCGGGAGGACTTGGAGAAGGAGGCGGTGGGGCGGTAGCCGCCGTCGTACATGGCGTACAGGACGCGGCGGTGGACCGGCTTGAGCCCGTCGCGCACGTCGGGCAGGGCCCGGCCCACGATGACGCTCATCGCGTAGTCGAGGTAGGAGCGCTGCATCTCCATCTGGAGGTCGACCGGCTGGATGCGCTCGGGGGTGACGACGTCGGTCAGCCCCTCGTTGCCGATGATCTCTTCAACTTCGTCGCTCACAGGATTCCTTCGTGTTCAGAGGATGTCGCCGGTGCGTCGGCGGTTCACGTGCGGGATCGCTCGATCGCTCAGATGTCCAGGAAGCGGACGTCGGAGGCGTTGCGCTGGATGAAGGAGCGCCGCTGCTCGACGTCGTCGCCCATGAGGATCGCGAAGGTCTCGTCGGCGTCGGCCGCCTCGTCGAGCGTGACCTGCTTGAGGATGCGGGTCGTGGGGTCCATGGTGGTCTCCCACAGCTCGTGGTCGTTCATCTCGCCCAGACCCTTGTAGCGCTGGATCCCGCCGTCCTTGGGCAGGCGGCGGCCCTTGCCCTGGCCGGCGGCCAGCAGCTTGTCGCGCTCGGCGTCGGAGTAGGCGAACTCGTGGTCGGCGTTGGACCACTTGAGCCGGTACAGCGGCGGCATCGCGATATAGGTGTGGCCGTGCTCGATGAGCGGGCGCATGTAGCGGAACAGGAGCGTCAGCAGGAGCGTGGCGATGTGCTGGCCGTCGACGTCGGCGTCGGCCATGATGACGATCTTGCCGTAGCGCAGCTTGGTGATGTCGAAGTCCTCGCCGATGCCGGTGCCGAAGGCGGTGATGAGGCTGCGGATCGTGTCGGAGGACAGGGCCCGATCCAGGCGCGCCTTCTCCACGTTGAGGATCTTGCCGCGGATCGGCATGATCGCCTGGTGCTCGGGGTCGCGGCCGCCGACGGCGGAGCCACCGGCCGAGTCGCCCTCGACGATGAAGATCTCCGACTCCTCGGCGATCTTCGAGGAGCAGTCCCGCAGCTTGCCGGGCATGGAGGCGGACTCCAGGACGCCCTTGCGACGAGTGGCCTCGCGGGCCTTGCGGGCGGCCAGGCGCGCGGCGGCGGCCTGGGAGGCCTTGGTGATGATGGCGCGGGCGTCGGAGGGGTGGGAGTCCAGCCAGTCGCCGAACTGCCCGTAGACCGTCTGCTGGACGAAGGTGCGGGCCTCGGTGTTGCCGAGCTTGGTCTTGGTCTGGCCCTCGAACTGCGGTTCGGAGAGCTTGACCGAGATGACGGCCGTCAGGCCCTCGCGGATGTCGTCACCGGTGAGGTTGTCGTCGCGCTCCTTGAGCAGGCCCTTGTCCCGGGCGTACTTGTTGACCAGTGTGGTCAGCGCCGTGCGGAAGCCCTCCTCGTGGGTGCCGCCCTCGGTGGTGTTGATCGTGTTGGCGTAGGTGTGGACCGACTCGGAGTAGGAGCTGGTCCACTGCATCGCGATCTCAAGGCTGATGGAGTGGGTCTCGCCCAGGGTCTGCTCGGCCTCGAAGTCGATGATCTCGGGGTGGACGAGCTCGGCCTTCTTGGACTTGTTGAGGAAGGCGACGTAGTCGCGCAGACCGTGCTCGTAGCAGTAGGAGTCGGTACGGAAGCCGACCTCAGGGGCGTCGGGGGCGGAGTCGTCACCGGTGATCTCGTCCCCGGCGTCCTGCACGCCGACGCGCTCGTCGGTCAGGGTGATGCGCAGTCCCTTGTTGAGGAAGGCCATCTGCTGGAAGCGACGGCGCAGCGTCTCGTAGTCGAAGTCGACCGTCTCGAAGATGCTCGGGTCCGGGTAGAAGGTCTGGGTGGTGCCGGTGGCCTCGGTGGCCTCGCCCTTGATGAGCTCGGTGATGGGGCGGCCGCCGTCGGCGAAGGACATGCGCCAGACGAATCCCTGCCGGCGGACCTCGGTGTCCACCCGGGTCGACAGGGCGTTGACCACGGAGATGCCCACACCGTGCAGACCGCCGGAGACCGCGTAGCCGCCGCCGCCGAACTTGCCTCCGGCGTGCAGGATCGTCATGACGACCTCGACGGTGGGCCTGTGCTCGGTGGGGTGTTCGTCGACCGGGATGCCGCGGCCGTTGTCGCTGACGCGCACGCCGCCGTCGGCCAGGATGGTGACCTCGATGTGGTCGCAGTAGCCGGCCAGGGCCTCGTCGACGGAGTTGTCGACGACCTCGTAGACGAGGTGGTGCAGGCCGCGCTCACCGGTGGAACCGATGTACATGCCGGGGCGCTTCCGGACCGCTTCGAGCCCTTCGAGGACGGTGATGTCCGAGGCTCCGTAATCATGATTCACAGTGGCGTCCTGGTCAGACACGTGTCAGTTGCTCCTCAATCTGTGCGCATCGGAACCTCAGAGGTCCGATGTCTCCGTCCGGGCCCTTCACGCGACGATCCTGAGGAGGATCATGCGCACACGTAGGTGGGTACATCAGGACGGTCCTGGGCGCACCTTGGGCGGTTTCACCGCATTCTAGCGTAGAAAGGCTCGTGAACCGCTGCGCAGAGGGCAGCTAGGAGCGTGCCCGTGGTCACCTCTGTCGCGCGCAGGTCACCGAGCTGCGGGTCGTCTCAGGTCATTGCGACGACGGCCGGCGCCCGGTGCGCCGAGCACGTGCCGACCATGCTACCCATGCTACCGCTCACCGGATGTCTAGCCGTACGTATCGCGCGGACCGCGGGTGCCGCGCAGGCCGACGCCGCGACGCTTCCAGGAGGGTCCGGCCGGCCCCAGGATCCGCAGCTCGACCCCGTCACCGGTGCTGATGCCCCCGGCCTGACGTCCGCCGGGGCCTGAGCGCAGGGCCTCGACGATCCGGGCCTCGATGGTCGGCTGGAGGAGGCGCAGCTGCTGGGCCCAGCTCGACGACGAGGCCCGCAGGGTGATGCGTCCGGCCTCGAAGGACTCGATGGTGCAGTGCTCGGCGACCTGGTCGCCCACGATGGCCTGCCACCGGGCGACAACGCCGGCCACCGCGAGCTTTCCGGCCCAGCCGTTGTCGGCCACCATGCGGCGCAGCTCCCGCTGTCCGGTGCGGGGGTCGAAGGGGGTGGGGCCGGGACGGTCACGACCGCGTGCCAGCCCAGGGCCCCGGTCGGCCGGGTCGTCCGGGTTCTGTCCCAGCGCCCGGGCCAGCTCGCGGCGCTGGTCCCAGGGCGCAGTCCTCTCCGCGGTCTCCGCCGCGCCGTCCCCGGAGCGGACTCCTCGGACCGGCTCACGCAGTCGGCGGGCCGGTATCCGGCTGTCCCCCTTCTCCCAGGCCTGGGCCCGCTGGCGGGTCAGCGCGCGCTGGGCCAGGACGTCGGGAAGCAGACCGCGGGCACCGGTACCGGCGGGCTCGCCGTCCCCGCCGGTGGACCCGTGGCCGCTGGGCCGGGAGTGCTCAGCCACGGGTGACCTCGCCGTCGGCCACGCGGTACCGGGCGCCGGCCAGCTCGGCGGGGACGTCGTCGTCGACGGCGGCGGTCAGCAGGACCTGCTGGGCCCCGGCCACCATCCCGGCCAGGGCGCGGCGGCGCTGGTCGTCGAGGGAGGCGAAGACGTCGTCGAGGATGAGGACGGGCTCGCCGTCCCCGCCGTAGGCGTCGACGTCGGTGCGCAGCATGTCGTAGGAGGCCAGGCGCAGCGCGAGGGCCAGCGACCACTGCTCGCCGTGGGAGGCGAACCCGCGGGCGGGCAGGCCGGTCAGGAACAGGGAGAGGTCGTCGCGGTGCGCGCCGACGAGGTTCGCGCCGCGGTCGATCTCGCGGGCGTGGAGCTCACCCATGGCGCTCTCCAGGCGGGTGGCGACGGCGGCCTCGTCGAGCAGGGAGTCCTCGCCGGCGAGCCAGGCCGCCTCGTCGTGAGGGTCGGGATCAGGCAGGCCCTCATGGGCCTGCAGGCTCGAGCGGTAGGTGAGCTGGGCGCGTGAGCGCTCCCCGGTGCTGCCGGAGACGGTCTCGTAGGCAGAGGCCACCCAGGGTCGCAGGCGCCGTACGACATCGACCCGGGCGGCAATGAGCCGGGCAGCCGCAGCGGCGAGCTGGGCGTCCCAGACCTCCAGGGTGGAGAGCATGGAGGCGGTTGACGAGCGGGCGGCGCGCGCGGACTTCAGGAGGCTGGCGCGCTGGGCGAGGATCTTGTCGTGCTCGGCGCGCACCCCGGACAGGCCCGGGCGCAGCGTGACCACCAGGTCATCGAGAAACCCTCGACGCATCCCGGGCTCGGCACGCACCAGGGAGAGGTCCTCAGGCGCGAAGACGACCGCTCGCAGTACCCCGAGCAGGTCGCGGGGCCGGCAGCTGCCCCGGTTGAGGCGGGCCCGGTTGGCCTTGCCGGCAATGATCTCGATCTCCAGGACGCTGGGTCGCTCACCGTGGACGGCGCGGGCGCGCACGACGGCGCCGGCCGGCTGACTCTGCCCGGGCACCGCTCGGCGCACCAGGGCGGTGTCGGCCCCGATCCGGTGGGAGGAGAGCGTCGCCAGGTAGACGACGGCCTCGACCAGGTTGGTCTTGCCCTGCCCGTTGGAGCCCACGAAGGCGCTGGGGCCGGGCTCGAGGGACAGGACCAGGTTGCGGTAGGAGCGGAAGTCGTCCAGGGAGAGGTCAGAGACGTACATGCACCGTGAGGTCTCAGGCTCCGAAGCGGATCGGCATGAGCAGGTAGCGGAAGGTGGAGTCCTCGGTGCCGCCGATGGAGTCCATGCCCGTGAGCACCGCCGGCTTCGAGGCGTGGGTGAAGTCGAGACGGACGTAGGGCTGGTTGAGGGCGCCCAGGCCGTCGAGGAGGTAACCGGGGTTGAAGGCGGTGGAGATGTCATCGCCCTCGAGGTGGGCGACGAGCTGCTCGGTGGCCTGGGCGTCGTCGCCCTGCCCGGCGTCGAGCTCCAGGTTGCCCTGGGTGAAGGACATGTGGATGGGGGTGGAGCGGTCGGCGACGAGGCTGACGCGACGCACCGCCGCCATGAGCTCGTCGGTGCCCACCGTGGCGTGGATCGAGGTGGACTCCGGGAAGAGGCGACGCACCGGAGGATAGTCGCCGTCGGTGAGCAGGGAGGTGGTGCGCCGGCCGCCGGCCTCGAAGCCGATGAGGCTGGAGGCGGCCGACTCGCTGCTCAGGGCCACGGTCACGTCGCCCGAGGAGGTCAGGGACTTGGCGACGTCGGACAGGGTGCGGGCCTTGAGCAGCGCCGTGGTGGACAGCTCGGTGTTGGCCGGTGACCAGGTCAGCTCCCGCATGGCCAGGCGGTAGCGGTCGGTGGCCATGAGCACCAGGGAACTGCCCTCGACCTCCATCTGCACGCTGGTGAGCAGGGGCAGGGTGTCATCGCGGGAGGCCGCGATGGAGACCTGGGCGACGGCGCGGGCCAGGTCATGGGCGTCGATCGTTCCGGCGACGGCGGGCATGACCGGCAGCGCCGGGTAGTCGTCGGCCGCCATGGCCGCCAGGGAGAAGCGCGCCGAGCCGCAGGAGACGGCCACCTTGTTGCCCTCGACCTCCAGGTCGACGGGCTTGTTCGGCAGGGCCTTGGCGATGTCGGCTAGAAGCCTTCCTGAGACGAGGACGACGCCGTCCTCCTCGACGTCGGCGGCCACCTCGCAGTGCGCTGAGACCTCGTAGTCGAAGGAGGCCAGGACCAGGCTGGAGCCCTTGGCCTCCAGCCGTACCCCGGCCAGCACCGGTACCGGCGGACGGACGGGCACGGATCGTGCAGTCCAGGTGACGGCTTCGGCGAGGATGTCTCGGTCAACCCTGAGCTTCACGGTAGGTGCCTCCGTCAATCGTGGTAGGTCGGTCAGTGGGCGTCATGGCACCACTGAACCGAATAAGGAACATGCGGAACATGCGTGCCGGCAGGAGGCCGGCAGGTAGTCGTGACAGGAACCGCGCCGCTGGGAGCACAGTCCTGGGTCGAGAGTGTAGACGGTAGACCGTACCAATCGCTTCCGTCACCAGCGATCACCCATCCTCATCCCATGGGCCTCCCTGAATGACAAGTCGCTCGGGGTCCGGGCCGGCCTCGTTGGCCGATCGTGCTTCGCGATTCCTGTCATCTTGGTTTGTAGGTGTAGTAGCACGTGTGGATGCTGGGGATAACAGGTTCTTTCCCTGTTATGGCAACGATCCCGCTGGGGAAGCACACGTGTGTGGTTCTGGTGAGCGCGAGAGGGATCCGGTGGAGAGAGGGAATGACATCCATGTCATTCCACAGTGAGGGTGCCGTACCTCCACAGCGACACGCTCACTCCTCCACCTGTCGTCCTCAGCGGCCTCCACAACCGCCGTGACGTGGAGCGCCGGGGACGGATACGGGCTCAGGAGGGCGACTGTGCGGCCTGCTTGATGCGGCTGGTCAGCTCGGTGACCTGGTTGAAGGTGGAGCGCCGCTCGGCCATGAGGGTGCGGATCTTCTTGTCAGCGCTCATGACGGTGGTGTGGTCGCGCCCGCCGAACTCGCGACCGATCTTGGGCAGGGAGAGGTCGGTGAGCTCGCGGCACAGGTACATGGCGATGTGCCGGGCCGAGACCATGGTGCGCGAGCGGTTGGCCGAGCACAGGTCGTCGATGGTGATGCCGAAGTAGTCGGCGGTCTGCGCCATGATGAGGGAGGTGGTGATCTCCTGGCCCTCGGGGTCGGAGATGATGTCCTTGAGGACCATCTCGGCCAGGGTCTGGTCGACGGGCTGCTTGTTGAGGGAGGCGAAGGCCGTCACGCGGATGAGCGCGCCCTCGAGCTCGCGGATGTTGGTGGTGATGCGCGAGGCGATGTACTCCAGGACGTCGAAGGGCAGGTCGAGGCCCTCGGCGGTGCCCTTGCGGGAGAGGATCGCGATGCGGGTCTCCAGGTCCGGGGGCTGGACGTCGGCCAGCAGGCCCCATTCGAAGCGGGAGCGCAGGCGCTCGTCGAGCCCGCCCAGGGCCTTGGGCGGCTGGTCGGAGGTGAGGACGACCTGCTTACCCGAGGAGTGCAGGGAGTTGAAGGTGTGGAAGAACTCCTCAAGGGTCGACTCCTTACCCTGGAGGAACTGGATGTCATCCACCAGGAGAATGTCGACCTCGCGGTAGCGGCGCTTGAAGCCCTCCATGCGTCCGTCGTCCTGGTTGCCGTCCCGCACGCAGGCGATGAAGTCGGAGACGAAGACCTCGGAGTTGACGTACTTGACGCGAATCCCCGGATTGAGGGTCTGGGAGTAGTGACCGATGGCGTGCAGCAGGTGGGTCTTGCCCAGCCCGGAACCGCCGTAGATGAACAGGGGGTTGTAGGCGCGGGCCGGGGCCTCGGCGACGGCCAGGGCCGTGGCGTGGGCGAAGCGGTTGGATGAGCCGGTGACGTAGGTGTCGAAGGTGTAGCGCGGATTGAGCTGGGAGACGTCATGGGCCGCCGTCGGCGTGAGCAGCCCGGTGGAGCCCTGGGGGCCGGCGGTGCCGGGACTGTAGGCGCCGGGGAAGGCCGCCATGGCCGGAGCGGAGCCCGACGTCGGCGAGGGGGCCGATGCCGCGGAGGCCTGGGGCCGGGGCACCGGTGAGGAGGCGGGGGCCGGATAGGTCGCGGGGTCCCCGACCTGCTCGCCGTACGCGGGCGCGGTTGCAGGAGCGGTCGGGGACGGAGTCGGGGAGGGAACGGGGACGTCGCCGGGCGCCGCGGCTGGGGCGGACACGGGGGAAGGTCCCGACAGCACCGGCGAGGACTCCGGTGAGGGTGCCGGTGGGGCCGACAGGGGGGATGGTGCCGGTGAGACGGTGGCCAGGTTGACGGGCTCGGGGGCCACGGGCGGCATCGGTGCTCGCGATACCTCCGAGGAGGTGTCGACCGTGACCTCGATGGGCATGGGGCGTCCCCACACCTGGGTGACGGCGGCACTGATGGGACCGCGCGCCTGCTCGACGATGTCCTTGGCGAAGGCCGATCCGACGACGAGGACGAGGGTGCCGTCGACGTCGATGAGGTGGGTCATGCGAATCATGGACATCTTGCCCTGGCCCAGCTCTCCGGAGCTGGAGAGCACCTCGAGGGCGGAGAGCCATTTGGTGTTGGCGGCGTCGGGCACGACGGACTCCTGATCGGCATGGTTGGTGAACCCGGTGACGGCAACCCGACCGGCGTCGGCCAGGGCACTGCGTCGATGATGACAGGGATGTGTGGACCTGGCGAACCGGACGGTCTTGGCCGGGCGTCCCATCATGCTGTCTCTCCACAGCCTTGTCCACATCTGGGGACAAGGCGAGCAATGACTCACAGGAGATGTTCAGAAAAAACTCTGGGATCGCCAGGTTTCACTGTCCTCGACCATGTGGCACGAGCCCGCGAAACGACAGAGGTGTAGCCATTGCGTAGTCATTCTCGGCGTGACTGAGAAGGTGCACACAGGTCAGTGAGTTATCCACATATTCGCAAGGCTGTGGACGGGCGGCTTCCCACAGACGTGGACACGGACGGGCTCGGTTGTGGATGACGTGTGGATGGGGTGTGGATAACGTCATCGGTCACAGTGGTCACAGTCGGCCGCATCCGTTTGACCGGCAAGGGGGCCAAACGTAGGCTGTTGCAGACGTTCGCGCGGAGTCAGGTCCCGATCCATGGGGCAGCCGCACGAGCGACAGTGCCGCGAGCCTCGCGATGCACTGTTCCGATCACCTCAAGCAGGAGTTAAGCCCGTGAGCAAGCGGACCTATCAGCCGAACAACCGTCGTCGTGCCAAGGTGCACGGCTTCCGTAAGCGCATGTCCACCCGCGCAGGTCGCGCTGTCCTCGCTTCGCGACGCCGCAAGGGTCGCGCTCGCCTCGCCGCCTGAGGTGCTCGGCGCGGCGCACCGATTAGCGCGGGGTGAGGACTTCACGACCGCGATTCGTCGAGGTACGCGTTGCGGGAACCGCAGGCTGGTTGTGCACTACCACGCCGGCGGGAGAGGGGATGACTCCCCGGCTCTCGTCGGCGTCGTCGTGCCCAAGAAGCAGATCCCGTTGGCGACCCACCGCAACCGTGTCAAGCGTCGCGTCAGAGCCCTCATGGCTCAGCGGGTCGATGCGCTCGAGCCGGGGGCCCGCGTCGTCGTACGCGGACTGGCCGGTGCCGACGGTGCCGACAGCAGCACCCTGGGCAAGGACCTGGATCGGCTTCTGAACCGGTGCCGTGAGCGTCACGCGGAGCATCAGGACCAAGGACGGCAGCGGTGAGTCGACCGGATACGAGTGAGCGATGAGTCGATGGCTGACGCGAGTCCTTCTGGCTCCGGTGCGTCTCTACCAGCGCTTCGTCTCCCCGCTTCTGCCGGCGTCCTGCCGCTACTACCCGACCTGCTCGGCCTACGCCGTCACGGCGCTGGAGGTCCACGGTCCGGTCAAGGGCACGCTGCTGGCCGCCTGGCGTCTGCTGCGATGCAACCCGCTGACCCCCGGTGGAGTCGATCATGTTCCGGACAAGGGGCGATGGCGTTACGACCATCCCCGTGACGTTCCCCGGTTCATGGTTGCTTCACGGTCGACGAGCTCTGATCGACCCCGACGGACCGGCTGATCCGACGCCGACTCAGACTCTGAGATCGCACTGATACCGCTCTTATCTCCCAAGAGAACCCCATACAAGGAGTACGGATGGACACGTTGTTGTGGCCCCTCAAGGTGGCCGTGGCCTGGGTCATGGTCACGATCCACAAGGCCCTGGTCCTCGTCGGTTTCCCCGACGGGCCGGGTGTCGCCTGGGTGCTGTCCATCATCGGTCTGACGATCGTGGTGCGGCTGCTCATCATGCCGCTGTTCGTCAAACAGATCCGGGCCTCTCGGGGGATGCAGCTCCTCCAGCCGGAGATGCAGGCGCTTCAGGCCAAGTACAAGGGCAAGAAGGACCCCGAGTCGCGCCAGCGCATGAACGAAGAGATGATGGCGCTCTACCGCAAGCACGGGACCAACCCCATGGCCTCCTGCCTGCCGATCCTGGTGCAGATGCCCATCTTCTTCGCCCTCTTCCGGGTGCTGGCCTCGCTGGGCGCCGTCGCGGGCGGCACCTACGGGCGCCCCTCCATCGGTCCGCTGACGATGGAGCTGGCCAAGCAGGTCCAGGACTCCAGCGTCTTCGGAGCCAGCCTGTCCTCGTCCTTCATGAGCAGTGGCGACAACACGCAGGTCAAGATCGTCACGGTCGCCATGATCATCATCATGTCGGTGACGCAGTGGTACACCATGGCGCAGCTGACGATGAAGAACATGTCCACGGAGTCCATGAACTCCGACAACCCCATGATCCGCTCCCAGCGGATGATGATGTACGTGATGCCGGTGATCTTCGCCGTCTCCGGCGTCAACTTCCAGATCGGTGTGCTGGTCTACTGGGTGGTCTCCAACCTGTGGACCATGGGCCAGCAGTTCTTCATCATTCGCAACATGCCCGCGCCCGGCAGCGAGGCCGAGAAGAAGTACCGGGAGCGGGTCAATGCCAAGCGGGCGCGCAAGGGTCTGCCCTCCCTGGAGGAGGAGGAGCGAGCTGAGGCGGTCGCCAAGGCCGAGGCCGAGGGGCGGACCGGCGGTCAGCGGGTGCAGCCGGTGCGCAAGAGCCGGCAGAAGAAGTCCGGTGGCCAGAGTGACTCCCGTGGAGAGGCGCGCGCGGACGTCGTCGGCGACTCCGACGTCGAGCAGATCGAGGACGCGAGCGACTCCCAGGACACCGGATCCAAGAACTCGTCATCCTCCAAGAGCGGCGGCCTCAGCGATGAGGAGATCGCTCGACGTCGTTACGAGCGCCGAGCCCGCCAGCGCCGCGAGGCGGCGGCCCGGCGCAAGGCTCAGGCCAAGAAGAAGCGCAACCGCTGAGACCTGCTCAGCGGTGAGACAACCCGGTTCCCATCACAGATACGGATGACATCATGAGCGAGCAGCACAGTAATGACTCCTCCCACCAGTCCGCAGGCAAGCCTGTGAGCAACACCGTCTCGCGCCTCGAGGAGGAGGGTGAGATCGGTGCCGACTACCTCGAGGAGCTCCTCGACATCGCCGATCTGGGCGGCGACATCGACATCGACATCGACCACGGGCGCGCCTCGATCGCCGTGGTCGCCTCCGAGGAGGGCGACGAGCGTGAGCTCGCTGATCTTGTCGGACGCGACGGAGAGGTTCTTGAGGCCGTTCAGGAGCTGACCCGCCTCGCGGTCCAGGCGCGCACCGGCAACCGCTCCCGGCTCATGCTCGACATTAACGGCTACCGCGCCGATCGTCGGACCGAGCTCACCAAGGTCGCCCAGGAGGCCGTCACCAAGGTACTCACGACCGGGGAGTCCGTCAGCCTGGAGCCGATGAACCCCTTCGAGCGCAAGGTGTGCCACGACGTCGTTGCCTCCGCCGGCCTGGTCTCGGAGTCCGAGGGCGCTGAGCCGCACCGCTACGTCGTGGTCCTGCCGGCCGACGAGGTGGAGGACGACGGCATCGATGAGGTTGAGGCTGTTGAGGAGACCGAGGACACCGGTGCGGAGCTGGTCGAGGAGCGGTCCGAGGCATGAGTGAGGAGCAGCGGGCCCAGGTGGAGGAGCCGACGCCGGAGATGCGGGAGATCTTCGGGGTCTCCTTCTCCGCGGCGGAGCACTTCGCGCAGATGCTCGCTGAGGAGGGTGAGCTGCGCGGCCTCGTGGGGCCGCGCGAGCTTCCTCGCCTGTGGAGCCGGCACATCGTCAACTCGGCCGCCGTGGTCCCCTTCCTGCCGGCTCGGGGAAGTGTGGCCGACGTCGGCTCCGGGGCCGGTTTTCCTGGTGTGGTGGTTGCGCTGCTGCGACCCGACCTCGAGGTGACGCTCATAGAGACGATGGAGCGCCGCACGCAGTGGCTCTCCGACGTCGTCGAGGAGTTGGACCTGGACAATGTGACCATTCGACGGGCGCGGGCCGAGGAGATCAAGGACCGCTATGACGTGGTCACGGCCCGCGCGGTGGCGAACCTGTCCAAGCTCGTGAGGCTGACGGTACCGCTGCTGCGGCCGGGAGGTGCGCTGCTCGCGCTCAAGGGGATGCGGGCACAGGCCGAGGTCGACGACGCCAAGTACGTGATTAAAAAAGCTAAATTATCAGTCGCCGTGGTTCATGAGGTTGTTACTCCCGGCGACGAAACGACTGCTGTGGTTGAGATTCGCCGCCCGAAGAACCGGTGAGATACGGCGCGCGTTCGGTGTAACGCGTAAGGATCGACCTGCTCGCGTAGACTCGTAACTGCCCGACTGGCTCGGGCCGTTGGATCGTCGTCCGAGGAGAAGCAGGTTTGTCCGGATC
The DNA here is from genome assembly GCF_900637975.1 of Actinomyces viscosus. NCBI lineage: Bacteria > Bacillati > Actinomycetota > Actinomycetes > Actinomycetales > Actinomycetaceae > Actinomyces > Actinomyces viscosus. The sequence continues at coordinate 2,689,547 of NZ_LR134477.1, forward strand.
GTCTATCTTCGATCAGCTCCAGGCCGAGCACCTCGCCCTAGACGAGGTAGCGGGTGGAGAGTTCCCACATCCCGAGCGAACCCGCGTCATCGCGGTCGCCAATCAAAAAGGCGGTGTCGGAAAGACATCGACCGCCGTCAATCTTGCCGCGGCCTTGGCCGAGGGCGGACTGCATGTGCTCCTCATCGACGCCGACTCGCAGGGCAATGCCTCGACGGCACTGGGGGTTGAGCACGATGACGACAACGCCTCCATCTACGACGTCCTCGTCGATGGGACGCCTATCAAGGATGTCGTGGCCAAGACCCGTTTCTGCGAGACCCTGTGGTGCGTGCCGGCGACGATTGATGTGGCCGCTGTCGAGATCGAGCTCATCTCCACCGCAGAGCGGGAGTCACGTCTGCGACGTGCGCTGGTGGACTACCTGGTTTCACGTGAAACGGATGGGCACGAGCCACTCGACTACGTCATCATCGACTGCCCGCCGAGCCTCGGCATTATGACGATCAACGCCTTTGTCGCCGCCGACGAGGTCCTCATTCCGATGCAGGCGGAGTACTACGCCCTTGAGGGACTGGCCCTGCTGACGCGTTCCATCGATCGGATCGCGCGTATTCACAATCCGGGCCTGGGTGTCTCGATGATTGTGCTCACCATGTTTGACGGGCGTACCACCCTGGCTCGTGAGGTGGAGTCCGAGGTTCGTTCCTACTTCCCTGATGCAACGCTGGACACGAAGGTCCCGCGTTCAATCCGTGTCGCCGAGGCCCCCTCCTTCGGCGCTCCTGTGGTGTTCTGGGATCCCCGGTCCACCGGCGCAATTGCGTATAAGAAAATGGCTCGTGAGGTCGCTCTGCGGGGCGCTCCCCGAATTGAAGGCGAGGAAGCCTAATGGCTCAGAAACGGCGTGGACTTGGACGGGGTCTGCAGGCGCTGATTCCAGAGGCGCAGAAGGAGAAGGTATCTGCGTCCCGTCCTTCTGACGTGTTCTTTCCTGACTCACGGAAGGCAGACGTCCAGGACCACGAGGACACGGCCTCGCAGGTTGAGCATGCAGACGCGGAGCCCGAGCCGGAGGCTCGCAGTACTCGCGATCTGACCGCCACCCTCTTGGCTCCCTCCCAGCGGAAGCGGGGATCCAAGAGCCGCTCAACACGCTCGACGTCATCCAGGACGCAGGACACGAGCAAGCAGAACGCCTCTGTTTCACGTGAAACCACGCCGGATTCTTCTTCCACAACGAAGACGACCGAGAAGAAGGCTGGAAAGGCGTCGTCGTCTGCTACCTCGACCAAGAAGAGCACTCGATCGGCGTCTCAGTCAACTCGGAAGCGCTCGACGAAGAAGACATCGGAGACGACATCGAGCAGCTCCCAGATGGCCGAGGAAGCGAAAGCGGACGAGCAGTCGCTGCAGCCGGAGGCTGTTGAGACGGTATCTGCGGCTGTCGAGGAATCCTCTCGTGAGGATGCGGCGGCGGTCGACAGCCCCGCTGTGGAGAGCGCCGCAGAGCCAGTGCCGACGTCGGACGATTCGGCGGTTTCACGTGACACGGAGGAGGAGCAGTCCGAAGCCGTCGATGATCGACCTTCGCACTCCGAGGCTGAACAGTCCGTCGACGGTTCGGCGTCGTCTGAGGTTCACGATGAGACCGATGACGCCGACGACGCGGAAGCTGATGCTCCCGATCTGGTGCCGGTTCCCGGTGCGCATTTCGCTGAGATTCCGGTCGGACTGATTCACCCGAATCCTCGCCAGCCCCGCCAGGTGTTCGATGAGGACGATATCTCCGAGTTGGCGGCCTCGATCGCGGAGGTGGGCCTGCTGCAGCCGATTGTGGTGCGCCAGGTGCCTACGTCACCGGGAGAGGAGCTGCGTTATGAGCTCATTATGGGTGAGCGTCGTCTACGTGCTTCCAAGGAAGCCGGGCTGGAGACGATTCCCGCAGTAGTCCGGGATACCGACGACGTCGACATGCTGCGCGATGCACTCCTGGAGAACCTGCACCGCGTCCAGCTCAATCCCCTTGAAGAGGCTGCGGCCTACCAGCAGCTGCTTGAGGACTTTCAGTGCACCCACGCGGAACTGTCCGAGCGGATCGCCCGGTCGCGCTCACAGATCTCGAACACGCTGCGCCTCATGAAGCTTCCGCCGCTGGTACAGCGCAGACTCGCAGCGAATGTCATCTCCGCCGGCCACGCCCGCGCACTGCTGGGGCTTCCTAATGCCGCAGAGATGGAGCGACTCGCTCAGCGTGTCGTGGCAGAGGGCCTTTCGGTCCGGGCAACGGAAGAACTCGTAGCTCTTCACGAGGATCCTGAGCCCGGATCGGATCAACCGAAGGTGCTGCGGGCTCGCAGCACTCCTCTCCCGGCCCTCTCGACGCGCCTGTCCGATGCCTTCGATACTCGCGTGAAGGTGACACGTGGAGCGAAGAAGGGGCGCATCACCATTGAGTTCGCCGGAGATGAGGATCTTGCTCGTATCGTCGGCGCACTGGCGCCGGGGACGTCGCTCGATGAGGAGTAGTCGACGTCGAGTGTAGAACAGTGTGGGGCCGAGACAGTATCTGTCTCGGCCCCACTTCTTGTTGTCATGAGACGGCATCTGTTCCCGTGCCGTTGGACATGCTGCAGATGCTGGTCGGAATAAAGGTGTGTTTCACGTGAAACCGCGGGGGCATACGTTCTGATGTTCGCGCGTGAGCCGTGAGCGGCTTAGGAGCGCTCCGGAGATCGTTGGCAGCCAGATGGAGTGTGCATCCGCATGCGGTGCTGACTCGATGGAGTGAGGGTGGCACGTCGACGGATGATGCGGCCGCATGTCGAAGACTGTTTCTGCGAAATCGGAGAAGTGATCGGTGGTGAGTCCACGTGACGCCCTCACGATATGAGCAGCATCCTTGGCTTCAGAAGGAAGTTGGTAGCTGTAGGCCTCATGGTGTAATCGAGTGCGCAAGAGAGGCGACTGTACGTGTCACGTGGGGCTTCACGGTCGCGCTAGTAGTGGCTTGAACAAAGCTTTCTGGTGAGGACGAGGTGCTCTCTTGGGGTAGGGGTGACCTGTCTTCATCTTGCAGTAGGCGGTGATCGAGTGTGGGTGGAGCGCGAGGATCGTTCCGCAGCGTCCCTTCCTGTGTCACGCTGTTCCTTCCTTCCCCAAGAGACTCGGCGGCCTAGTGAGTCGACTGCCGGCGCTTCTGAACCGTGCTGCAGACGACTCGATACGAAGATGACGATATAGAAGCCGGAGTACTTGAAGTGCCGCCAGCGCCGTTGTTTCACGTGAAACCGGTATCGGGCTTGCTCTCGCTATCAGGAGACAGGAGCTCTTGTTGAGAAGCTGAGAATGCAGACGAGGAGACACGGTGAGGTGAGGCGGCGCCGCCTGGATGACGTGAGCTCCCGACTCAATCGGCTTCGATTGCATATTTAGTAGCCGACCGGCGCTGCATCCATGGGTCGACGTTCTCCGGAAGGCGTCTTCGAGAAAGCCAGGTTTCACGTGAAACACGGGGCATTCCGGGTATCGGGGACATCAACTGGAGCGTCGAGTCGAGCGGGAGGTGGAGCTCAAAGCAAGGTCCCTACCCCTGGAGTCGTGCGTCTCGGTGCTGTGGTAACTGGTTGTCGTGAGGGAGGAGTTATGAACAGCAGGGCGGAGGAGGCGAGAGCACCGTCGTACGGTCCAATCACTCACTGTGCCCACCCACCAGCTGAACGCGACGTGGTTTCCACGAAGCTAGCCACGCTGTACCTTCTGCGGCTCACCTCCATCAAGAGGATCGGCCATGGACTGCGATTTCACGTGAAACGTCAGGCGGTATGTCATTAACGGCGATGAGAACAAGCGACACATGATCGGCTATCTCCTGTGATGCGTTTCGCCCGAAACCGGTTTATCTCATGTCGGTGTGCTGCCGAGGGTGCAGGAGAAGGCCCCTACCCCTTCCTCCTCGGCTGGTCTGCCGTCATCACCGCTTGATGTGGAGGAGGGGCGGACGACACTGTGTCTTGTCGAAGCGCCAACAGCCCCGACGCTTCGGGGCTAGGTGAGAGTGAAGGATACCGAACCGACGTCCGCCAGAAAGGTTTGAGGATAAAAGTCCGATGAGAATGTTGATGGGGTCAACGTCGGTTTCACGTGAAACGTAGCGGGTAATGCTGGGGAGGGCGATCATCCGGCGTAGCACTCCTCTACGGATGCACAGCACGGTCGTGATGACACGTCGTGAATGTTTCACCTCGTTGGCTTACTGGAGGAGACAGGGTGGTGAGGCTTAAGCGCCGACTCGAGCGAGAGTCCCTTCTGAGTGAGCAACTGAGCGATCATGGCTGCTCTATCGACACCGGTCCTTGGCGCGATACCACGTCATGTGTGGCTCGCTCTCGATCCAAAGGTTTCACGTGAAACCTGAATAGCTCCAGCCGGTCCCGGCAAGGTCTTCAAGTCAACCGCGTGAGTCCTCCGACCGTTGCCTCCGGAGTCAATGTGGGTGAGGTGAGGTTCATGCGGAACGCAGTGGAGTACCTAGTGAGGATGAGGACGGTTGATGTCTCGTGGGCTCTCCTCGTGATGGAGGCGCACCATGCCTGAATCGATTGGTGCCGACAGCGGCGTGCTCCCGATAGCCGTTAGGTCGTGTTGCGAAAGCACGGCGAGGCATCCGCGCGTCCGTAGGGTAGGGCGCGCGGTCGTACCCTTTACCCCTAACGCGAGACCTAAGGTATGACCGCGACGGTTCACGTGGCTCACTGCGGCTCTGAGAGATCCCCGCGGGCCCAGTTTCGCAACACGATCAGATCGGGTTCCCTACCCCTAGCTTCCATTCCGTTGGCGAGTGGTAGCGGAGGAGGACAACCAATACGGCAGGTGCTGCGAGCAGGATTCTGGCGCTGCGCTGAGCATGACTGTCTGAGCTGGAGTCGATGCTGAGCGCATCGGCGGCGCGGACGACAAAGCCTCACTGTCTCTGGACGGACACGCCTGAACGGAATCGAGTCGACCACCCTTCATGTCTCGCTGTATTGGTTTCACGTGAAACGTCAGGCGTGCTCGCTCATCAACAGTGGCGTGAATGATTGGCGCGTCGCCAGCATTTTCGTTCGCGAGAGTGATGGCTCCGAAAGCGCATTGCCTTCATGACGGTGCCAGTGTTGAGAACCTACGAGACGTACCCCTACCCCTGTCACACTTGAGGAGCGATGTCGTCATCGGTGCTCGACGTGGAGGTGGGGCTGCGAGAGACGTCGTCTCTGGAGCATCCCGAGGCACCCACACGTTGGGTGCCTGGAGGTAACGGTCCGCGAAGGGTAGCGAGCTCGGGTCTGCCTCAAGACGTGCAATGACGAGAACTCCGTTGAACACACTGGCGTGCTCAACGTCGGTTTCACGTGAAACATGTATCGCAGAATATGAGAGCGGTCGTCTCCTCCCTCTCAACAGCTCGCTGTAGGGGTAGTGCCCCGTAGTGTGGTGTAGCGCGGTGGTTGGGCTGCTGTTGGTGGCAGCGCGGTCACCGTGTGATCCTTCGAGGAATCTCCTACAACCCACTCGAACGGAGTCATCACGATGACCGCTCCTCATATTGTCGACCCTGAGCGCCTTCTTGGCGAGGCTCTTTCTCAGGCCTCCCCAGACCTGATGCGTAGCCTGCTTCAGACGGTGATCAGCTCCTTGCTGAGCGCCGAGGCTGACGCGGTGTGCGGTGCCGAGTACGGTCAGGCCAGCCCCGAGCGCCGGGCTCAGCGCAATGGCTACCGGCACCGGGACCTGGACACCCGGGTCGGCACGATTGACGTGGCTGTCCCCAAACTGCGCACCGGCTCATACTTCCCCGACTGGCTGCTTGAGCGCCGCAAACGGGCGGAGTCGGCGCTGATCACTGTGGTTGCCGACGCCTACCTGGCCGGGGTCTCCACACGGCGCATGGACAAGCTGATAGGTACTTTGGGCATCAATTCGCTGTCGAAGTCACAGGTCTCACGTATGGCGGCCGAGCTCGACGAGCAGGTCGCCTCCTTCCGCAACCGGCCCCTGGGCGATGCAGGCCCATTCACCTTCGTGGCGGCCGACGCCCTGACCATGAAGGTCCGCGAAGGTGGTCGCGTGGTCAGCGCGGTGGTCCTGACCGCTACCGGGGTCAACGCTGACGGACATCGCGAGGTCCTAGGACTGCGGGTAGCCACCACCGAGAGCTCGGCGGCCTGGAACGGGCTGCTCGCCGACCTGGTGGCCCGGGGGCTTACGGGGGTACGGCTTGTCACCTCTGACGCCCACACGGGCCTGGTTGAGGCCATCGCCGCGAACCTGCCCGGAGCGACCTGGCAGCGCTGTCGCACCCACTACGCCGCTAACCTGATGACCGTGGTTCCCAAGAGTCTGTGGCCCGCTGTCAAGGCCATGCTCCACTCGGTCTACGACCAGCCCGACGCAGCAGCCGTCGAGGCTCAGTTCGACCGCCTCCTGGACTACGTCCACACGATCCTGCCCGAGGCTGCCGACCACCTCGACGCCGCACGAGCCGACCTGCTGGCCTTCACTGCCTTCCCTGTCGAAGTATGGAGACAGATCTGGTCCAACAACCCCCAAGAACGCCTCAACAGAGAGATCCGCCGCCGCACCGACTCAGTAGGTATCTTCCCCAACAGAGACGCCATTATCCGCCTGGTTGGCGCCGTCCTGGCAGAGCAGACCGATGAGTGGACCGAAGGACGCCGCTACCTCAGCCTCGACGTCCTCAACCGCAGCCGGAACCTACCCAACGCCCCCTCCCTCACCAGCTAACAACCACACTCCACGAAGACCTCTACACCACATCAAGAGACTTGACCCTCAGGAGCTAACGTCATTCCGGTACCTGCGTGTCACGTGCTTCTTCGGTGTTCCGTTTCTCGACGGTGTTTCACGTGAAACAGAAGATGCCGTGTGTTGCGGCGATGCTGGCTAAAGAGCACATCGCGACAGGAACAACTCAGTTCTCGACGGTCACCGGGTTGAGAGGACTGGTGAACGCAATGCCGTCGTCGGCAACCCCTCCCCTGGGGAGTGGATCGGTCACTCACAAGAGCAGTTGCAGACTCCTTACCCTCATTACCCTCACATACGACGGTGGCTCCACTCTGAATGAGCGGAGCCACCGTTTAAACCAAACCTACGGATGCACAAGCGGGTGTCGCACTAATGCGTCGTAGAGCTGCTCCAGCTCACCCTCGGCCTTTGCGGCGATTGGAAGCAGAGAGGTCTCTGTCATGCCCGGGATGACATTGACGTCGATGAACCACGGAGTTCCCTCATCGTCGAGAATCAAGTCCGTTCGTGAAAGGTTCCCAAGTCCCAGGGTCGTGTGAACCGTGACCGCGGTGTTCTTGACCATGTCGATGACCGAGTCATCCAGACGCGCGGGAACGAAGTACTCTGAGCGGCCCGGGTTGTAACGTGCATCGAAGTCGTAGCGCCCATCGGTGACCACCTCGACGGGAGGAAGCGCACGTGGCCCCTCTCCCGTATCGACGACGGAGACAGCAAGCTCCGTCCCAGGGACGTAGCGCTCGATGAGTGCCCTCTCGTCATAGGCGAAACAGGCCACCATGGCGGAGCGCAGCTCATCCGCCGTCGACGCGTAGGAGACTCCGAGTCCGGAGCCCCCTTGATGAGGCTTCACAACCACAGGAAGACCGAGATGGCCTGCGACGACAGTCAGGACTTCCTGCGCGCCGAGCTGACTGAAATAGGAATGTGGAAGCGTCAATGAATCAGGAGTAATCACGCCTCCGGTGCGTACACTGGCTTTAGCGGTTGGTTTAAAGGAGGCCCGCTGGCACCCGTCGGAGTGCGTACCGACATACGGCAACCCCAGTGCGATGAGGACGTTCTGCAAGCCTCCGTCCTCCCCAGGACCGCCGTGGACCAGAGGCCAGACGACGTCGGGCCCGAAGGTCTTGAGCGATCCGATGGTGCGCGCATCGATATCCAGAACGAGGACGGTGTGCCCGAGGTGCTTGAGGACCTGGGCAACGCGATGGCCGGAACGCAGCGAGATGTCGCGCTCGTGGCTCAATCCGCCGGCAAGGACGGCGATACGGAGTGGAGACTGGTTCATCGTCAACCTCAGATCTGATCGGGTGCGGGCGCGTGGACGCCTTCGGACGGACGAGGACTGTGAGTGGGACCGAACAGGTTCAGCAGCTCGAGATCGCGGGTAACGACGCCGGACAGCCGCCGCACGCCCTCGCGAATCTCGGTGGGTTCGGGGTAGCAGAAGGACAGACGCAGGTGGTCCTGCCCGGCCCTGCCACCGGCGTAGAAGGCGGTCCCGGAGACGTAGGCGACCAGGTTGGTGACCGCGCGCGGCAGCATATCCTTGGCATCGAGCCCCGTTGGGAGCCCCACCCACACGTAGAAACCGCCCTCGGGGACGTTCCAGTGGCACATCGGCAGGAACTCCTCCAGTGCCGCTACCATCGCGTCGCGGCGCCCGCGGTACATGGCCCGGAAATCCACGATCTGCTGCTTCCAGTCGAACTGGTCCAGGTACATGGAGATCGAGAACTGACCCACCGAGGACGGGCACAGGATGGCCGCCTCCGAGGCCAGCTTCATCTTCTCCCTCACCGCCGGCGGTGCGACCGCCCAGCCTACGCGGTAGCCGGGAGCAAAGATCTTGGAGAAGGAACCGAGGTAGACGACGTCGTCGGGCGAGAGAGTCTTGAGCGCCGTGTAGGTCTGCCCCTCGAAGCCCAGCAGCCCGTAGGGATTGTCCTCCACGATGAGAACATGGTGACGCCGGCAGATCTCGATGACCTGTGGACGGCGCTCCTCCGCGAGCGTCACCCCGGCGGGGTTGTGGAAGTTGGGCAGGCAGTAGAAGAACTTGATGCGACGTCCCTCGCGCTCGAGACGGACGATCATCTCCTCCAGCGCCTCAGGAATGACGCCGTCGGCGTCGATGGGTACCTGCTGCACATCGGCCTGGTACGTCGCAAAGATCGACAGGGATCCGACGTACGTGGGCGCCTCGGTCAGGACGACGTCGCCGGGATCGACGAAGAGCTCGGTGATGATGTCGACGGCCTGCTGGGACCCGGTGGTGACGATGACGTCCTCCGGATCGGCGTCGATACCCTCTAGGGCCATGACCTCGGTGATCTGCTCCCGCAGCTGCGGCAGTCCCTGACCGTTCCCGTACTGCAGCGCCTTGCCGCCGTCCTTGCGGATCATCTGCGCCGTGGCCTCCGCGAGCCGCTCCAACGGGAGGTCCTTGAGATTGGGCATCCCGCCGGCGAGCGAGACCACTTCCGGGCGCGAGGCGACGGCGAACAGCGAGCGCGTCTCCGAGGCGCGCAAACCATGAGCTCGCGCGGCATAGCTGTCCAGCCACGGATCGAGTCGGTTGCCCTTCACCTGGTTGTTGTCCTCACTCACCTGCGGTCCTTCCTTGGTCGCCACTGCTGCGTCCGTAGACCCAAGTCTGCCACGCCGAACCGGTGGGCAGGACGCGGCCAGGCCAGGATGAATCCGCGGTGTTTCACGTGAAACACGCAAAGCCGACCGGGCCCTCACGGGGCAGCAGCGGTGGATGAGAACGCGCCGCGCACCATGGGCATGGTGCGCGGCGCGGGACGGCTCCGGTGGGGTCGACCGTTCAGGAGCTCAAGGCGTGCTTCTCGATGAGAGCGCGCAAGGGAGCCTCCTCGTTGTCGATCGTCTCTACCTTCTGGGGCCGGGCCAGCAGCTCGGCGACGACGTCGGGAGTCTCCGGCTCCCTACCCAGGGCCTCGGCCACGGTCTGCGGGAACTTCGCGGCCTTGGCCGTCTCCATGACGAGCGTGGGGAAGCCCGGTTCCATGGTGCGGAGAGCCACCGTGACGCCGTCGGCCGTATGCGGGTCGATGAGGCGCCCGGAGCGCTCCTTGACGGTGCGGATGGCCTCCAGGCGGTCGGCGTGCGACGACGTTCCCGCCACGAAGCCGAACTCCTCTCCCAGGCGCGTGAGCTGGTCGCGCAGGTCAAAGGTGCCGGTGGCCTCCAGCTCGGCCCAGCGCTCCACGAAGGCCTCCGGCCCCAGCAGGGTCCAGATGAAGCGCTCCAGGTTCGAGGCCTTCGAGATGTCCATCGACGGGCTCGAGGTGGCTAGTGTGTCCGCGGCCGAGCGGGGCCGGTAGACACCGGTGGTGAAGAACTCCTCGAGTACGTTGTTCTCGTTGGTGGCCAGGATGAGCCGGCGGATCGGCACCCCCATGGACCGGGCCAGGAACCCGGCGTAGATGTTGCCGAAGTTGCCCGAGGGCACGCACACGTCGATCCGGTAACCGGAACGGGCCCCCTCCTCCACCGCGTCGGTGACCCGCAGCCAGGACCAGACGTAGTAGACGGCCTGCGCGGCGATCCGGCCGATGTTGATGGAGTTGACGGCTCCCAGGTGGTGGGCCGCCTTGAAGTCCGCGTCATTGCTCAGGGCCTTGACCAGGGCCTGGCAGTCGTCGAAGACGCCCCGCACCGCGATGTTGTGGATATTGGCGTCCTGGAGCGTGTACATCTGGGCCCGCTGCACCGGGCTCATCCGACCGGCCGGCGAGAGCATGAAGACGCTGACGCCCTCCTGCCCCCGGAAGGCGTGCTCGGCCGCCGACCCGGTGTCACCGGAGGTGGCGCCCAGGATGTTGAGGACCCGCCCCTGCCTGGCCAGCACGTAAGGAATCGCCTGCCCCAGGAACTGCATCGCCAGGTCCTTGAAGGCCATTGTCGGACCCTCGGACAGGCCCACGAGAACCAGTCCGTCGGCGACGTCGTCGAGCCCGGTCACCGGGACGACCGGCTGCGGGAACCGCTCCTCCCCGTAGGCGGCCCGGGTCAGTGCGGCCAGGTCCTCACGGGGAATATCGGTGGCGAACAGGCCGATGACCTCGGTGGCCAGGTCGGCGTAGCCCAGGGTCCTGAAGTCCTCAAGCTGTTCCGTGCTGAGGGACGGCAAGCGGTCCGGTACCGCCAGGCCGCCGTCGGGCGCCAGACCCGCCAGAAGAACGTCACTGAACCCGGCGGGCGCCATCTGGCCGCGGGTGGAGATGTACTGGGTGTGCTGCATGTGCTGCCTTCTTGCCGTGTTGCATGCCGTGGTGCCACTGCGATTCCGGGGCGATTCTACGGGGCTGAGGCCGCAGGTGACACACGAGTCCGACTGGGCACGAGAGGACATCAGACAACTAGTGGACGACGCCGGTCTCGCCCACCGCCCCACGAGGGGTGGCGAGCAAGACCGGCGTCGCGGTAGCTGGTGACGGCCGGCGGCCGTCCGGCGTCAGGCCAGGACCTTCTCCACCTCGGCCTTGAAGGAGGCCTTCGGGCGGGAGCCGCTGAACTGGTGGAAGACCTCGCCGTCGCGCACCACCGCGAAGGTGGGGATGGAGCGCACACCGTAGGAGCGGGCCGTGGCCGGGTTGGCGTCCACGTCCACCTTGACGAACTTGACCTTGTCACCGAGGTCGGCGGCGACCTCGTCCACGATCGGCGCCATCTGGCGGCAGGGGCCGCACCACTCGGCCCAGAAGTCGATGACGACGGGGACCTCGGACTTGAGGACCTCCTCCTCGAAGGTGGCGTCGGTAACGGCGAGTGCCTCGGACATGGTTCTTCTCCTCGAACGTTGTGGATGGGTGAGTCGGAATCAGCGCACAGCAGGCAGATGGTTCCCCAATGATGGTCGGAGCCGGCCTGCTCCGCGCTGAAGGCAGGGTGCCGGGTCAGGCCTGCACGGTGGTGAGGTAGTGCTCGGCGTCCAGGGCGGCGCGGCAGCCGGACCCGGCCGCCGTGATCGCCTGCTGGTAGGTGGGGTCGGCGACGTCACCGCAGGCGAAGACCCCGGGGATACGAGTGCGCTGCGAGGGGACCTCGACCTTGATGTAGCCGGCCTCGTCGAGCTCGAGGACATCGGCGACGAGCTCGCTGCGCGGCACCTGGCCGATGGCGACGAACAGGCCCGTGGCCTCAAGCCTGCGGCGCTCCCCGGTGACCGTGTCCTCCAGGGTGACGCCGGTCAGCGAGTCCTCGCCGTGAAGCTCAACGACGCGTGAGTTCCAGGCGAAGGAGATCTTCGAGTCCTCCTGGGCGCGCTTGGCCATGACGGCCGAGGCACGCAGCTCGTCGCGGCGGTGCACCACCGTGACGGAGCGGGCGAAGCGGGTCAGGAAGGTGGCCTCCTCCATGGCCGAGTCCCCGCCGCCGACGACGACGATGTCCTGGTCCTTGAAGAAGAACCCGTCGCAGGTGGCGCAGTAGGACACCCCGTGGCCGGAGAGGCGCTCCTCCCCGTCGATGCCCAGGTGACGGTACTCCGAGCCGGTGGAGATGATGACCGTGCGGGCCTCGTAGGTGGCGTCGGAGGTGGTGATGCGCTTGATGTCGCCCTCCAGCTCGAGGGCGGTGACGTCCTCGTAGCGGATCTCCGCGCCGAAGCGCTCGGCCTGCTCCTGCATCTGGTTCATGAGCTCGGGACCCATGATTCCGTCGATGAAGCCGGGGTAGTTCTCCACCTCGGTCGTATTCATCAGGGCGCCGCCCGCGGTCACTGAGCCGGCCAGGATGACCGGGTTGAGCTGGGCGCGGGCCGCGTAGATCGCGGCCGTGTAGCCGGCGGGGCCGGAGCCAACAATGACGACGTCGTGAATCATGACTCTCCTGACGAACGGGCGGTGACCGCGGCGGGCGGTCGCCTAGTGCAACTAGTAATCAATATAGCCTGTTCCCAGGGAGGCTCTTATTTGACTGTGACCTCCGTCGCAGTTGCCTTGTAGGGGAACTCGCCGGCCTCGTTGTTCTTAGGAAGCTGGGTCACCCTCAGGACGATGGTGTCGACCTCCTGGGGCTTGTCGATCTTGAAGGCGGTGCTCCCCGCGGTGAAGGCGCCTTGGGCCAGGAGCGTGCCACCACCGGCGTTGTCGACGTTCGTGGCGCGGACCTCGACCTGCCCGCCCTCATTGGTCCCCTGGAGATCGACCTCCGAGACCTTGGCCGGGCTCTTGAGCTTGATCTCGATATCGATCGGCTGGGTCAGCTCCGCGCTGCTGGTGTTGTGAGAGAACCAGGCACGGCTCGTGTCACCGTCATTGAGGTACTTCTGGTTGTTGGCCGCCTGCGAGCTCGGGTTGTTGACCACGGTGACGCTGGCGATCTCGGGCGCGGTCGCAGGTGCCTCAGTGGTGGGAGCCGGTTGCTGCTGCTGCCCGCCCCCGTTGCCGGCCTCCTGGGCGCTGGCGGAGGGGACGGTGTCCGCGGCCGCGCGGTCCTTGTCCGCGAAGGGGATGCCGATCGTCTGGTACACGATGTAGCTGGCCGCCGCCAGGGAGACGATGACGATGAGGACGAGCGTGACCAGGATGCTGTTGGTGGTGCGCCGCTCCTGGCGAGCGACCTCGGGGTCGATCTCCTCCTCGTCGTCCTCGAAGGCCGGGAAGCTGCCGGTGAAGGGCTCGGCCGGAACCGGTGCGGGTCCGGGGACCGTCTCGGAGGCGGTCGACAGGACGTTCGGGATCGGGTTCGTCGGCCCGGTGACCTGGACGTAGGCGTCGTTGGCCGGCGGCTCCTGCACGGCCGGGGAGCCGGTCGCGTCGAAGGACGGCGCCGGTGCTTGCGCGGAGGCGGAGGGCGTCTCCATGACCGAGGTCTGCTCCGCAGGCGCGCCGGTGCCGGTCGGCAGTGGCGGCGTCTGGCCGGGCTGAGCAGGCGCCGACTGGCCCGCCGACGGGGCGACCGTGGCGCCCTTGCCGGCGCCATTGCGCCGCAGCCGGTCCAGGACCCCGCGAGCCGCGCTGGCCACACCGGCGCCGGCGGCACTGACGGCGGCCGCCGTGCCCGCGTTAGCGCCGACGGAACCGGCACCACTGGCGCCGGCGGCCGACGACTCGCGCTGGGGCGGCGGGATCGGCGTCGCCCCGGACTCGTGGTAGCCGGCGACCGGGTCCCAGGTGCCCAGTGACCGCGCGACCTCCGCAGCGGAGATCGGAGGCTGGCTGCTCCAGGTGCGCTCGCACAGCTCATCCAGGATCGGGTCGATTCCCGCGACGAGTGTCGAGGGCTTGACCGGGACGCCGCCCAGACGCGGAGCGGAGGGGATACCGGGACGCTTGCCCGGCCACCGACCGGTCAGGCCGTAGTAGAGGATCTCCACCAGCGCGCGGGCGTCGGCACGGTCGGCGGCCGACGGGTCGTGGCCGGCCACCCGGCTCTCCAGGTCGAGGGCGGCGGCCTCGATCCCCAGGCCGCTGACCTTGACCATGCCGTCGGGAAGGACGCGGATGGACTCGGGAGACAGGTTGAGGTGGTGCAGGCCCCTGCGGGCGCCGGCGTCGAGCGCCTGCGCGGTCTCACCGATGATCGCGCGCGCCTGCGCCGGGGGCATGCCCCGGGAGACCAGGGAGGAGAAGGTACGTCCGGTCAGCGGCTCGGTGACGATGACGGAGGGCTCGGCGCGCTCGACGTCGTAGACCTGCTGAAGACGCTGGTCCTCGACCAGCACCGCCCTGCTGGCGGACTCCAGGACGTTGTCACGGTGAAGCGTCGCATCGGTGAGAACCAGGATCGTGACGTCTCGATCCAGGATCGTGTCAACGCCACGGTGCCTGACGATGCGCGGCAGCGTGGTGGACAGCGTTCCCAGGAGTCCGTAGCGACCACTGCCGATCGGCGTCGCCTCCGACATGCGTCTCCTTCCTTGAGATGGTTGTCCATCTGAACCAGTTGACCCCATCGTAACTGTCTGAGGGCTCCAAACCGGGGTGATGTGGCTCGTGTGGGCAGAGGCGTGGGACGGGTAGGGGGCGGACTGCCCTGTGGCCACCCGGGAAGGGGGGATGCTGGCGGGCGGCGGGGGCGGGATACTCCCGGGAGTGTTGGCGGGGACGTGACCCGGAGCCTGGGGGCGGCGGGAGGCGTCAGCCGCATAGTCGGCGCTCGTGGGGGGCGGCGGCGCCGCTGCCTGCGAGGGCGCCGGTGGCGGAGGCGCGAGCGGGTAGACCGGCTGCCCGTCCTGGGTGTAGCCGGCAGGCGCCTGGGAGGACCGGCCGCCGGCGTGCTGCTGCCCCATTTGACCCGGCTCTCCCCAGGGATGGGTCTGCACCTGCGGGGGCGGCGGCGGTGCGGACGGCTCCGCCTGGACGCCGCCGGAGGTGTAGCCAACAGCACCATGCGCGACCGGTTCCGTTGAAAAACCCGACGGGTCGGAAGCCCGCTGACCCGGCGGAGGGGGCGGTGGCGCCGAGGACTGGACGGCGGGCATCTGAGCCGTCGCCTGCGTCGTCGGCGCCGGCGGCGACAGCCAGGTCGCGATCGCCAGGACCACTCTCCCGGGTGCGCCGGGCAGACGGCGACCGATCGTCGACAGGATCCGTGAGAAGGGACGGAAGGCGACGGCGATCTCCTCGATCCCCACGACGCGCCCCATGAGCAGGTAGACCAGCGACATGACGGACGCGACGATGCAGATGTGCCCGAAGGCCGCGAGCATCTTGGCCAGGGAGGAGTCGGCGTCGACATTGCCCATGACCAGGTTGAGGACGATTCCGGCGACGACCGCGGGCACCACCGCGATGACCAGGCGCAGGTGGGTGGTGATGATCCTGCGGCCGTCGAGGCCGGGCAGGTGGGAGCGCAGCATCGGGATGACGACCAGGCAGCCCCCGATCTGGCTGAGCGTGTTGGCCGCGCCGGCCCAAGCCATCCAGTGGTTGGCCGGGGCCACGAAGTAGGCCATGACGCACAGGACGACCGGGACCACGCCGACAACGACGTCGGCCAGGAGCAGCCGCTTGGTGTCCGAGTAGGCCAGCATGACTCGCTGGGTCCCGAACCAGATGCCCTGCGGCACGATGCCCAGCGCCAGGGTGATGAGCATGGGAGCGCTCGCCTGGGCCTCGGGCAGGGTGATCGAGGGGGTGAAGAGCTGAAGGGCCGGGACAGCCAGCACGCAGATGCCCGCCGTGGCCAGCACCGTGAAGACGCCCGCTGAGCGCAGGCCCAGGGAGAGGTCCTCGCGCACGCCGGCGGAGTCCCCGGCCGCGGCCTTCTCACTCATGCGCGTGAACAGCGCGGTGATGATGGAGGTGACCACCAGCGACTGCGGCAGCATGTAGATGAGGTAGCCGTTGAGCCACATGGTCGTCGAGGGCACGATGACGTTCGCGTACTCGGGCTGCTCCGAGGCCGTCACCGCGTAGGAGCCCAGGTTGGAGGTGATCCAGTTGCTCAGGCTGGCCACGCCGACTCCGGCCAGCGCCCACAGGGCCACCTTGACGGTCTTGCCCAGACCCAGGCCCCGCACCCCGAAGATGATGCGCGGCCGGAAGCCGGAGCGCACCAGGGGGATGTAGAGGATCAGCGCCTGAACCGCGATGCCCAGGGTCGTCGTCGCGCCGATGAGAGTGATCCGGGGAATGTCCCAGACCTCAGGCCCCTGGCCCGCCGTGTGGCGACCGTAGATATGAAGGTAGGCCATGATCGAGGCGATCGAGATGATGTTGTTGAGAACCGGGGACCACATGTAGGGCCCGAAGCTCGAGCGCGCGTTGAGCACCTGTCCCCACAGCGCGTACAGGCCGTAGAAGAAGACCTGCGGCATGAACCAGAACGCGAAGGCGAAGGACAGCGTCCGCCACTGCCCCTGAGCCAGGGAGTTGGCGTTGATGGTGAAGATGAGGGGTGCGGCCGCGGTCGCGATGCAGGTGACCACCAGCATGAGCGTGGCCGCGGCGGTCAGGAGGCGGTTGACGATCTCCTCGCCGTTGCGCCGTCGCAGCGCCTGGACGATCTGCGGCACCAGAATGGCGTTGAGGATGCCGCCGATCATCATGTTGTACAGGTTCGTGGGCAGGTTGTTGGCCGTGTTGAAGGCGTCGGCGGCCCCCGAGCCGGTGGCGCCGAGCGCCATGACGATGAGGGCGTTGCGCACCATGCCCAGGACGCGGGAGACCAGCGTCCCCGAGGCCATGATGGCCGAGGACCGCGCCAGGGACGCCTGACTGCGCCCCTGGGAGGCCGAACCCCTGGCTCGTGCGTGCTTGATCATGCTCATACCGTCTCCTGTGCAGCCGGGGCCACCGCGGTGCGGCGGCCTCGTCGTACTGTCCTCACGGTACCGATCACCACGATGGAGACCAGGACGCCGACGATGATGCCGGTGCCCCGGCTCTCCCAGTCGGCGCGGACTCTCATGTGGACGGTGGTGGGCGTGCCCACGGTGGTGCCGTCCGCGGCGAGGACCTGGACCGTCAGGCCGACGTCGCCCGAACCGACCGCCTGGATCGGCACGGTGACCTTGGCCTGCTGGTGGGCCGGGACGGTCACGGTGGTGGTGCTGGGGACCTGGAGGCGCTTGTTGTCCGAGACCAGGTAGACCTGGACGGTGACGTCCTGGTCCAGGGAGGAGGTGATCCTCACCGGCAGCTGCGCCTCGGAGCTGATGAGGTTGATGGTCGACGACGGTACCGCGGCCAGCGAGGAGGTGACATTCGCCCCGGCGGCCTCGGCAGCCGGAACCTGCGCGTCACGGGTCGCGGGGTCTGCCCGCCAGGACGCCGAGGAGACGACGGCCTCCAGGTCCGTGTAGTCGCCCAGCAGCGCAGCCGGCTCGGAGAGCACCGAGGAGACCGACTTCAGGGTGCCGGCCCTGCTGGCAGCAGCGGCGAGGGTCGCCGTGGGCAGCTCGTCGTCGTTGATCACCTTGTCCGGCGGCTCGGAGCGCTCAACTCGTGAGGTCCCCTCGTCGACGGCCTCGACCTCGGCGCGGGCGCGCTCCTCAAGGGCGCTGAGCGGCTGGGACTGGGTCCAGGAGGCCGAGCGCAGGGCGGACACGCGTTCCTGCAGGGCGGCAGGATCCGTGGTGGAGGCGGCCTGGCGGGGCATTGCCACGACGATGTCGCGCTCCAGCGCCGGGGCCTGGCGGGTCAGGATCGCGCTGTCGCCGCGCAGCAGCTGGCGGGTGTCGAGCTCTGCGGCCTGGGTGCTCTGACTGCTCTGGGAGGCCGGGGAGCCGTGGTCGGAGGCGTCGTCCCCGGAGGCCTCGTCACCGGCGAGCGTCTCCGACAGGGACTGCTCGGGAAGCAGGACCGCGTGGTCGCCGAGCGCACCGAGGCCGGACGGGGTGTAGGAGAGCTCGTCGACCACCGGCAAGGAGCCGGGTGAGGCGATGACGGTGGACGCCGAGGCCGGCAGCGCATCGGCCGTGGCGGAGTCCATGACGCTGGAGGCCAGCCAGGCCAACGACGTCGGGGCACCGGCCTTGACGAGGGCCGACTCCTGGGTGCGCTGCGCGGCGGTCTCGATGAGATCCGTCCGCTGCAGGTGCGTCAGCGCCGCGGTGTCGGAGTCGCCCCACGGCAGGGCCACCAGGCTTCCGGTACCGATGGCCCGCACGAGGGCGGCGGAGAGCTGGGTGGTGTCGTCGGAGGACTTGCCGTCCGACGACGGTGCGGTGGAGCTCGCCGACGGCGAGGCCGTGGCCGGTGTGGAGGGTGAGGACGGGCTGGAGGAGGCCGACGATGAGGGTGACGCCGATGAGGACGACGACGGGCCGGCGGTTGCCGCGGACGAGTCGCCGCCCTGAGGCGCCTGCGGGGTCCCGTCCGGGGTCGAGGGCTGGGAGCCGCCGTTGCGGGTGGCCTCCTCCAGGCTGGCCTGGGTGACGCCCAGGGCCTCGACCAGCGCGGGGTCGACCGCGACGACGACGCCGTCGCCGGCCATGCCCAGCAGACCGAGGACCCGGCTGTGGATGCGGGTCAGGGCCTCCTCGCGCTCCGGGGTGCGCGGACCGGCGAGAACCGCCGTCTCCTGGGCGGAGGCGGTGACAGGGATGAAGGTGGTCAGGCGCAGTGGCGCGACGGAGGTGCCGCTGTCCCACACCAGGATGCTGCGGTCCTGGGCCAGGGGGCTGCCCTGCGACTCCAGCTCGACGGCGATGCCGCGCGGCCCCCACTGGTCGGCACCGGTCAGGGGCAGCTCGTCGGCCGGGACGGTGATGGAGAACTGGGCGACCTCGCCGGGCTGGAGGTCACGGCCCAGTGGGACCGTGAAGGGGTCCGACAGCCCCGACCCGTCGGTTCCGGTCAGCCACTTCCCCAGGCTCTGGCTGGTGACCTCGGTGGATCGCTGCACCCTGGTCACCAGGTCCGCTCCGGTGACGACCTGGCTGGTCGCGTTGGTGATGGTTCCGGTCAGGACCAGGTCCTGGTCGCTGTGCAGCACCTCGGGGGCCAGGGCGTCGATACTCATCGTCACCTGGTTGGCGGCCGTCTCGGTGCCCTGCCCCGAGGAGCCGGCGCTCCCGGTCTGCGCCGCCGAGGCCGACGGTGAGGTCGATGGTGAGGCCGACGAGGAGGGCGCCGTCGTCGCCGACGGCTTCGTCGAGGCCACGGGTGAGATGTCCGCCGAGACCCCGACGGGTACCCGGTCCGCCCGGGCCGTCGGCGGGGTGGTCAGCGGCAGGGCCACCAGGCCCACCACGCCCAGCAGGGCGGCAATGGTCACCATCGCCCTGCTCCGCAGCCGGGAGCCCAGCGTGGTGACCACCTTCGCGCACAGGTCGACGGCGCCGGTCATCCATCCCCCACCAGGATGTCCCAGGCCGCGGCCACGATACGGCGCTCGTTGGGGTAGGCCAGCCGGTGGGAGACGTCGTCGAGAGCGACCCACTCGACGTCCTCGGCCTCATGGTCCGGGTCGTTCTCCGTGGTCAGGGTGCCGCTGACCGCCTCCAGCAGGAAGTGGTGCACCACCTTGTGGACACGGTGCTCGTGACCGGCGAACCAGTAGTCGATCGTGGCCAGGTGCCGCAGGACCCGGCCGGTGATCCCGGTCTCCTCCATGATCTCGCGGACCGCGGCCTGCTCGGGGGTCTCGGAGCCCTCCAGGTGCCCCTTGGGCAGGCACCACTCCAGCCGCCCGCCGCGGTTGCGCCGGGCGATGACCGCGGTGAAGGCCTGACCGTTCTGAACGTCAACGACCAGGCCGCCGGCACTGGTCTCGTTGACGATCGGTAAAGCGCGCGCACTCGCCCGATGAGCCGGGTTTCCGGCGCGGGGCGTGCGAGTGCGTGGCGAGGGCATAGGGACACTCTAGGGCGTCGGGGCCGCCGGATGCCTCTGCCCGAGTACGTCGTCGCACACAACTGCGGCGCCTGTGAACGGCCTTTGGTACGACTGCGAGACGGTCCTCACGACAGGACCGGTGACGCCGACGACGGCGGCGCGCTCGCCCGGGTTCATGGCAGGCTTGGGCCGATGACTGCGCATCCCGCTCCCGCCGATCCCACTGATTCCACGGACGCGTCCGTTGAGAGCCGCGGCCTGACACCGCGGGCCCGAGCGGCCCTTGAGGGACTGCCCCCCGCCCTGGCCGCCCTGGGGCACGCCTTCGTGCGCGCCGGCCATGAGATCGCCCTCGTCGGCGGGCCCGTGCGGGACGCCTTCCTCGGCGTCGCCCCCCACGACCTGGACCTGACCACGTCGGCCCGCCCCGAGCAGACCGAGAGGATCCTGGCCGCCTGGGGCGAGACCACCTGGGACGTGGGCCGGGCGTTCGGCACCATCGGCGCGCGCAAGGGCAGCACCATCGTGGAGGTCACCACCTACCGCACCGAGGCCTACGAGGTCGGCTCGCGCAAGCCCCAGGTCACCTACGGCGACACCCTCACCGGGGACCTCACCCGCCGCGACTTCACCGTCAACGCCATGGCGCTGCGCCTGCCCGACCTCGAGCTCGTCGACCCCTGCGGCGGCCTGGCCGACCTGGCCGCCGGGGTGCTGCGCACCCCCGTCAGCGCCGAGCAGTCCTTCGACGACGATCCCCTGCGCATCATGCGGGCCGCCCGCTTCGCCGCCCAGCTCGGCTTCGACGTCGAGATGGACGTCATGACCGCCATGGAGGACATGGCCCCCCGCCTGGAGATCGTCTCCGCCGAGCGCGTGCGCGCCGAGCTCGAGCGGCTGCTGGTCAGCCCCTGGCCCCGGCGCGGGCTGGAGCTGCTGGTCCACACCGGCGTGGCCGACGTCATCCTGCCCGAGCTGAGCGCCCTGCGTGAGACCGTCGACGAGCACAAGCGCCACAAGGACGTCTACGAGCACACCCTGACCGTCCTGGACCAGGCCATCGACCTGGAGACCGGGCCCGACGGCCCCGTCCCCGGCCCCGACCTGGTGCTGCGCCTGGCCGCCATCCTCCACGACATCGGCAAGCCCGCCACCCGCCGCTTCCTGCCCGACGGCACCGTGACCTTCCACGGCCACGACCACGTCGGCGCCCGAATGGCGGCCAAGCGCCTGCGGGCGCTGCGCTTCGACAAGCAGACCATCAAGGACGTCTCGCGCCTGGTCGAGCTCCACCTGCGCTTCCACGGCTACGCCGACGCCGCCTGGTCCGACTCGGCCGTGCGCCGCTACGCCACCGACGCCGGCCCGCTCCTGGAGCGTCTCCACCGGCTCACCCGGGCCGACGTCACCACCCGCAACCGCCGCAAGGCCGCCATGCTGGACCGCGCCTACGACGACCTCGAGGAGCGCATCGAGGCCCTGCGCGCCGCCGAGGAGCTGGCCGCCATCCGCCCCGACCTCGACGGCGGCCAGATCATGGCCGAGCTCGGCGTGCCCCCCGGCCCGGTCGTCGGCGAGGCCTACCGTTTCCTCATGGACCTGCGCATGGAGAAGGGACCGATCGGCGAGGACCTGGCCCGCCAGGCACTGCGCTCGTGGTGGGCGGCCCGTCAGAAGAGCTGAAGGCGACGGACCGGACACCGGCACACATCCACAACGCGACCAAAGGGCCGGGATCGGCCCGGATGGGACCCGAGAAAATGCTTGAACCATCAAGAGAGCTGCGGGTCGGCGTCGTCGGCATCGGGGCCCGCTGCTACCTGGCCGCGCTCGCGGACTCCTCACCGGTCCCCGCCCGGCTCGTCGCCGCGGCCGACACCGCGCCCGACGCCGTCGCGCGCGCCGAGCGGCTCCTGCCCGAGGGCGTGACCGTGGTGGCGGACCACCGGGCCCTGCTGGGGCTCGGGATCGACGCCGTCGTGCTGACCACCCCCGACGACACGCACGAGGAGCTGGCCTGCTTCTTCCTTCAGGCCGGCGTCCCGGTCTACCTGGAGAAGCCCCTGGCCATCACCATCGAGGGCGCCGACCGCATCCTGGCTACGGCCCGGCGCACCGGCACCCGCCTCTACGTGGGCCACAACATGCGCCACATGGAGGTGGTGCGGTTGCTGCGCTCGGTCATCGACTCCGGGCGGATCGGCGAGCTCAAGGCCATCTGGTGCCGCCACTTCGTGGGCAACGGCGGCGACTACTACTTCCGCGACTGGCACGCCGAGCGCCGCCACGTCACCGGCCTGCTGCTGCAGAAAGCCGCCCACGACATCGACGTCATGAGCTGGCTGTCCGCCTCCGAGCCGGCCCGAGTCGTCGGCATGGGCGGACTCATGGTCTACGGCGACGCCGGGCGCCGGGAGCCGGGCACGAGCGCCGGCACCGTCATGCAGGACTGGTTCAGCCTCGACAACTGGCCCGCCGACGAGGTCGGCGGCCTCAACCCGGTCATCGACGTCGAGGACCTCTCGATGCTCATGATGACCATGCGCAACGGGGTCATGACCTCCTACCAGCAGTGCCACTTCACCCCCGACTACTGGCGCAGCTACACGGTCATCGGCACCCGCGGCCGGGCGGAGAACCTCGGTGACGGCGCCGGCGACGTCGTCAAGGTGTGGACCGAGCGCTCGGAGCACTACGCCGAGCGCGCCACCGAGGAGTACGTCATCGCTGAGGAGGGCACCGGCCACGACAGCGCCGACCAGCTCGCCATCGACGAGTTCCTGCGCTTCGTGCGCGACGGCGGGCCCACCGAGGCCTCCCCGGTCTCCGCGCGCGAGGCGGTTGCCGCCGGGGTACTGGCCACCCGGTCCCTGCGCTCGGGCTCCGTCCCCTTCGACGTGCCCGAGCTCGACGCGGACCTGGCGGCCTACTTCCACAACGGTCAGCAGGAGCCGCAGTAGGCGGCGGGAGCAGCCGGAGGCGGCTCCGCGGGCTTCTTGGCAGGTGCCATGAGCCGGATAACAACTTCATCACGGCAGGCGTGCCTGGGATGGGGCCGCCGGCGGCCCCAGAGTGGGCTTACGTGGCGCTGTCACTGGAGAAAGTCCAGAAGCAGGTGTTGCTCGTGAAGGTCGATCGGATCACGGGACGATCACGTACAGTGCGAGCCGGACGGGGCCGGGTTCGCACGCCACCCGCCCGCAGGCAGGACAGGCAGGATCCGAGGAGAGCGCATGATTCACCACATCACCCTGACCGGGCGGAGCATCGCCCTGGCCTGCGACGGCACGGTGACCACCCAGCACGGGGCCGGCGGAGCCACCGGCGCGGTCTACGTCGAGGCCTCGCACCTGACCCTCCTGCACGACATGCGCGACGGCGAGGTCTACCGCACCGGACAGAACTCCTGGTCGCCGTCGGGCTGGCGCCGCCTGAGCGAGGCGCCGATGCGCATCGCGAACCAGCAGCGCCGTCGGACCGCCGACGACGACCCCTGGGACGACCCGGCCCGCCACCACTCGGCCTGGATGACGGTCCTGGAGGACGCCTCCGGGGCGCTGCTCGTGGGCTGCCTGGACGGGCGCACGCCGCGGCTGCGCGCCGACACCGCGGTCCTGGAGGCCTTCACCGAGTCCGGCGACCCGGCGCGCTGGGTGATCCTGCCGGGCCCGGCCACCGCCGTCATGGCCCGCTACGCGCGCGAGCTCGGCGAGAGCCTGGGCAGCCGACCCATTGAGCCGCAGAGCGTGTGGTGCTCCTGGTACTCCTACTACGAGGGCATCTCGCAGGAGGCGCTTGAGCGCGAGATCCCGCAGGTCGCCGAGCTGGGCTTTAAGACGCTCCAGATCGACGACGGCTGGGAGGTCGCCGTCGGCGACTGGGAGGCCGGCGAGAGCTTCAGCGACGGCATGGAGGCCGCCGCGACCCGGATCCGCGAGGCCGGCATGCAGCCGGGCCTGTGGGTGGCGCCCTTCATCGCGCTGCCCGGCTCCCGGGCGGTGCGCGACTACCCGGAGATGTTCGTCCACAACGCCGACGGCGGGCTGGCCGTGGCCGGCTCCAACTGGGGCGGGGACTACTACGCGCTGGACACCACCCACCCCACCGCCCAGACCTACGTGCGCAAGCTCATCGCCAAGATCGTCCACCGGTGGGGCTTCAGCTACCTCAAGCTCGACTTCATCAACGCCGCCGCCATCCCCGGCTACCGCCACCGGCAGATCGACCGGGAGGAGGCCTACCGCACCGGGCTGCGCCTCGTGCGCGACACCGCCGGCGACGAGACCTTCCTGCTGGGCTCCGGGGCGCTCATCATGCCCTCCATCGGGCTGCTCGACGCGGTGCGGGTCGGGCCGGACGTGGCCCCCATGTGGGAGAACTACGCCTCCGACGACCTGTCCGACGCCAAGGCCTACAACGCCCTGCACGCCGGCATCAACCGGCTCTGGCTGGGGCGGGTCATCGGGGTCGACCCCGACGTCGTCTTCTTCCGCCACCGCCGTAACCTCCTGGACGACACCCAGATGCAGTGGCTGCGCGACGTCGCCGAGGCCAGCCGCTACCGGTGCCTGTCGGACCAGATGACCTGGCTCGACGACGAGGAGAAGGAGGCCGTGCGCGCCTACCTGGCCGCCGAGGACGAGCCCCTGGAGATCCTGGGCCGCTACCGCTTCCGGCTGGGCGAGCGCGAGATCGACCTGACCGAGGCCATCGAGGGGGCGTCGTCGGCCTACCCGCTGTGAGGCGGAAACTGGGCGGTTTCACGGTCCCAGCAGGGCGGCGGGCACGACGGCGATGCCGTCCTCGTCCCGGTACGCCAGCCGGCCGGTGGTCACCAGGACCGCGTCCGCGAGTCTCGGTCCGATCTTCTTGCGCAGCCAGCGCAGGTGCTTGGTGTCCTCCGGCCTGGGAGTGGCCCTTGCCTTGATCTCGAAGGCCACGATCTGCCTGTGGGGCCCTTCGAGAATGACATCGATCTCCTGAAGCCCGCCCTTGGTCCGAAGATGGAAGACCCGGGCGCTGTGGAACTCGGCGTAGACCTGAAGGCTCTGGATCACCAGGGACTCGAACAGTGAGCCGAGCACTCGGGGGCGGCGCGGGGTGCCGCGAGGGCTGGCGAGGATCGGATGGCCGACTCCGAGCACCTCGGAGGGGCCGTACCCGAGGAGACGAGCGGCCAGGGCCGGATCGCACAGCTGATGCTTGTCGGTCAGGTTGTTGCGGGAGAACTCGTTCTCGCTGGGGCTCCAGCCCGGAACCGGGTCCAACAGCCACATCCCGCTGAGGTGGTCCCGGTAGGAGCGCGCCGTTGCCTGTCCCATGTCGGTGTCCAGCGGTCTGTTCGCCAGCTCGGCGATCGAGGTGAAACTCGCCGTTGTCGCCACAGCGCTGGCGTAGGCCGTCAGCCAGTCCCTCACGGATCGTGGGCGCCGCTTGGCACCGATGGCTTCTGGAAGGTCGTGTCGGATGGTCTGCTCGATGTACCCGTCCAGCTGAGCGCTACGACCGAGGGGTGGCTGCTCCCTGATGGCGGGGAATCCCGAACGGCAGATCTCATCAACGTACTGGTCGATGGCGACGCGGGTGCATCCCTCGATCGGGGTCAGCCCGGAGGAGTCCTGAGAGCCGAGAGTGCTGTCCAGCAGCTTTCCCACTGAGACGGTCGGGGTCTCGATGGCGCGCTCGGCCAGGCTGAAGGGACGCATGCGCAGGGTGATGATGCGACCGGCACCCGTGTGCGTGGGTGTCTGGGAGGGGGTTGAGGATCCGGTCAGAAGGAAGCGGCCGGGAGAAGGATCGTCGTCGACGGCGCGACGCACCCGGTCCCACAGCTCGGGCATGCGTTGCCACTCGTCGATGACGAGGGGGCTGGGAAGCGTGGTGAATCGCGAGCCGATGGCGGTCAGCTGGGCGCGCTCGTCGGGATCGTCCACAGCGATGAACGTGGTGCCGTGGGTTCTGGCGGTGCGGGTCTTTCCGACGGCGCGGGCCCCCTCGACGCTGACCGCTGGAACCGACCGCAGCAGCTCCTGGAGGCGCTGATCCATGAGGCGCGGCTGGTAGGTGGTCATAGATTGATCGTAGGAGCCGGTTTGCGCCGTCGTACAGCCGAAAGACGGCTCCTGTGGATAACTGCGGACTCAGGGGCAGGCGGACGCCAGACGGGTTGGTCGTGGCTTCATCGACTATTTGGTCAAGAGTTAGTAATCGGTTTGGTCAAGATTGATGTCGACGGCGGAACGCTCTTCGGGTGCCATGGTGCCGCCGCATGCCGTGACAGGGTGATCCTCTGACTGTAATATGGGTCTCGCCACCGTCGTGTCTCTCAGAGCATCATGGCTCCACTACTGGTGGAGGTGGCGGATTATCGATGGTCCGTACGGAAGTGACGGTGGCGCCGCCCCAGGGGACTGGGGGTTGAAGTTATCTATGGTGAGAGATCCTCGTAGGAGCATTGATGTGAGTCTTCCTCGCTTCGAGACCTTCTTCCGTGAGGTCACTGGGCACGACCCCAGGGACTACCAGGTTCGTCTGGCCGCGCGACTCGCCTCGGGAGAGCCGCCGCCCTACCTCAGTGTGCCCACGGGGATGGGCAAGACCTTCGCGGTTCTCCTCGGATGGGTGTACGCCCTGGCTCAGGATGCTGAGCAGGCGCGCCGTCATCGTCGGCCACGTACAGTGCCTTTGAGACTGCACCTCGTTGTCGACCGGCGCGCCGTCGTCGACGACTCCTTCGAGGCGGCGCAGACGATCAGGAACGCGATCGGGGAAGGTGCCGGCGGTCGGCCGGCGGCGAAGCGGGTGGCCGAGGCGCTGCGATCCGCTTTCGAGGTTCCGCCTGAGGCACAGGTGCTGGAGGTGCGCCGCCTGCGCGGCGGGCTCGCCGATCGGGACCTGACGGAGCATACGCGCTACCCCTCACGGCCCGCCATCGTCGTCGGGACGCTCGACATGACCGTCTCCCGGCTCCTGTTCCGCGGTTACCAGCTCTCGCCGTACCGCCGCAGCATCGATGCGGCGCTGACAGGTGTGGACGCTCTGTGGGTCCTGGATGAGGCCCACCTCTCCGCGCAGGCGCTAAGAACCCTGACCGTGCTCCGCGATGAGGAAGGCAGGCTCGAGGATCGTGGTGGCGGCAGCGTTCCAGGACTGCAGGTCATGCCGATGACGGCGACCCCTACGACGCTTCCCGACTTTCACGGGGAAGCCGGCCAGGAATCTGCTCCCGGTCTCGTCCTGGACTGGGAGGAGGAGTGCCGCCTGGATCCTCAACTGGCTGAGCGTCGGGCGCATCGTGGCAGTGTCCCGGTGGAGGTTCACCGTGCAGACGGTGCGGCAGATGCCCTTGCGGAGCAAGCCCGTGCCCGCATGAGAGAGCTGGGCCAGGGAGAGTCGCTGGTCGTCTTCTGCAACACCCTGGCCACCGTCAAGAAGGTGGTGGCCGGGCTGAAGAAGGAGGCCCGGAACCTGGGGGATCAGGCTCCTCGTGTGGACGTGATGGTCGGCGGGATGCCTGCTCGCCACAGCGAGGATGCCGTGAAGAGGCTCTCCCTCTATCGGACGGGGGCAGAAGGTCGTCAGGACGCTCAGGCCACCGTCGTCGTGGCTACGTCGACTCTGGAGGTTGGTGCCGATCTTGACTTCACCCACCTTCTGACGGAGAGCTGCCAGGCCGGTTCCCTGGTGCAGCGCCTGGGGCGAGTCAACCGGGTCGGGGCCCGGACTGATGGCAGCGTTGCCATCGTTCACTCCGCCAAGAGCAAGGACCCGATCCACGGGGGTGCCGCCGACGCCGTCGTCGAGCTGATTGATGACGCCGCAACTCTCGGTGAGGTCGTAGGGCGGCTCAACGGGACTGATGGACGGGAGGAACTGGAGAAGGCGCCTCAGGTCCCGGTGGTCATCCCTCCGAACGTTTTCGTTGCTTACCTGCGCACCATGGGGTCTCGCAACGATGCCCCCGTCCATCCCTGGATCCGACCACTGACAGATCCCCGGCCGGACGCGTTCATCGTCTTCCGGAAGAGTGTGGAAGAGCTGGCTGACAGCAGTCCCGATGCCCTCCAGGAAGAGCTGACCCGGTGGCGGCCCGACCTGCGCGCCGAGGCCTGGAGCATTCCGCTGAGCGATGCTCAGGGTGTGGCGAAGCAGGCGTTGAGAACGCAGCCCCTCGTCATCATGGATCCGACGTCGGAAGAAGAGCCTCGCGTCCTTGAGGCTGGATCCTCCCTTCCCGATCTGACCCCCGGTCAGATCATCGTGATGGGGCCGGGTCATGGCAGCAACCCGTATGGGCTGGAGGGCGCCGGTCACGATTACTCCGGGCAGCACGTGATGCCCGCTGCTACGGCCGAGGACGTTTCCAAGGAGCTGGCGTCCATTGCGGAGGACCCGAGCTGGAGACAGGCCACCCTCCTCACGGACCTGTCCGGGGATGGCATCCGCACCGACGACCCCTACGCCGATCTCCTGGAAGAGGCTGCCTTGCTCACGGCGCCTCCGGGATGGCAGATCGACGACGACGTCATCGGTGCGGACAGCCTTCACCCGTGGATCCGCCTGCGCTTGGTGGAGGCCACTGCGGATCGACCTGTCAGTACCGAGGTCGGTACCGAGGAGCTCACCCTGTCAGGCCATGGTGACAAGGTGGGTGAACGTGCAGGCCAGTGGGCCCGGGGCATCGGCATGCCGGAGAACCTGGTGGAGGACCTTGTCGTCGCCGGGCGTCACCATGACGACGGCAAGGAGGATCCCAGGATGCAGGCCGCACTTGGCGCAGCAGTGGACGAGAGCGGCTTCCTCGTCCTGAAGGATTCAGGGGAACGGGAACATCGGGAACCGCTGAGCAAGTCCCGGCTCCCTCGCAGGTACTGGGGCCGCTCCATGCGTATGGCCGGCGTGCCCTCCGGCTGGAGGCATGAAGCAGACTCTGCCGATCGCCTGGCGGCGCGGTTGGCTAGAGGTGAGCAGATGGTGCATGACCCCGACCTGGTCATGCATCTGGTCCTCAGCCACCACGGCCGCTTCCGCGGTCCGGGACCGGTGTGCCTGCCCGAGTACGGAACGGTTCCACGGCATCAGGATCCGAATGACCTCTTGTGGGCCGAGGCCGTGAACCGTTTCCACCGTCTTAACGATCGCTACGGCCCCTACACCCTGGCGCTGATCGAGACGATCCTGCGTCTGGCCGACTGGGACGTGTCGCAAGAGCTGGAGCAGGACCATGACTAGTGCTGAAAACCGTCACGAACGTGCCGAGTACCGGCTGTCCGCGTTACCCGGATATCGCGCGGCGTATGTTCTGGCCGCCTGGGGGTTGGTGTCCCTTCTTCCCGGAGCGACGCTCCACTATGACCAGAAGGGAGTCCCCGTCGTCGGCTATGACGGGGGGACGGACGAGTTTGTGAGCGTGGCTGCTCGCGGCCTGGTGGAGCGAACCTGGAAGCTCGGGGAACATGGGTTGCGTGACATCGCCACGACGACGCCGGCCCGATCTGCGGTCAACGTACTGTCATGTGCCGGCTGGCGGGCCGCCAAGAAGACAAGCGACCTCAGTGGATCTGGACCGGTAGCGGTCTTCGACGCGTCCGCGACGTCGGCCGACCAGCCGACAATTGCCAAAACGCCGGACCTCCAGGTTCGCTCATCAGCGTTGACCCTACTCAGCGGCAAAAGCCATACCGCCAAGTCAGTGCAGGACACCTGGGGACTCCTGGGCGAGTCACTGAAGACGGCGGATGGTGCAGTCTCTGCAGCGGCAGCGCAGCTTGATCGACTTGTGGGTGGAGACCTCGCTGTTGCGCGGGCCAAACCAGGGCTGCGTTTCTCCGCCAGCCAGGCGACCCCACGTGTCACCAGCGGATCCGAGGAGTGCGATGTGTACCCGCTTGTGGATCTCCTGGCCTTCTGCGGGCACCTGCTTGTGCAGCCGCAGCAGCGCGAGATGGCACACGAGCATCCGGCCAAGGCCTTCACCTGGGTACTTCATCCGGTGCCCCTCACCATTGAGGCGCTCGTCGATCTGCACGAGTCCCCACCGCCCGAGCTTCCGTGGCAGCGGTGGACATCCCGCATTCGCGGCACCGGATCCACGGCCAAGGTGACATCGTTCGCGCCCGCCCACCCCGGGGCATGAGAGAGGAAGAGGTGACAACAGCCCATGCCTGATCAGATTGCAGTCCTTCCGCTGGCGGAGGCGCTATCGCACCTGAGCACACCTGATGCAGTGCACCACCTTGCGATGTCATACCTGCCGGATCTTGGAGGCGCTTCACGTTCGATCCGCGCCGACCTTGGCGTCCTGTACCGCCTGGCCCTGCCAACCGACTACGGGGGACAAAGCGGCTCCCTGGTCATCCGATTTCGGACCGACATCGATCTTCCCGGAACGCAGGCGATCGGGGCGCCGTCGGGGTTCGTCATTGGTCAGCGCTTCACTGTTCGAGTGGTGGCTGAGAAACGTCATGCGGACGAGTCGGGTAGGAATCGTGTCCGGGCCGTCCTCGATGAGGAAGCTCATGGCTGGGCCGTCGATCTGTTGGAGCGCCATGGTCTGACGGTCAGTGAGCCGACGGTGTCGCCCCGGTGGTTCGTTGGTCGGCGAGGCGGACGATCCTTCACGCTCCGGGACCTTACCGGCACCATCAGCCACATCAGCGAGGCCGGGGAATCCGCTTACCGTCAGGGTATCGGGAGGGGGAAGGCCTACGGCTACGGAATGCCGTTGGTGCTGTGACTGTGCGGATACGAACGGTGCTCGGCCAATATAACGATAGATATGTAGATAAGGACATGACACGATGACTACGGCTCAAGAATTTCGCTCCACCCTCGGTGCCCTCATGGATGATGATGCGGTGGCGGGGATCAGCCTGACAGGTGAATACGAGTCCTTGGCGGGGGTGACCGTCACGCCGCCGGCCAGCACGATCCGCCAGGACGGTGAAGTCGTTGGATTCTTTGAGACTCCCGATAATGGGAGGGCAGCCACGATCGACAGCTGGGGGTCTCAAGCCTCACGGTGTGAGGTGCTCCTGGCCAGTCGCTTCAGAGGGGGGACCTCCACGCTTGCTGAGGTTCTGGGCTTCCCCATGGTGGTCCTCGTTGACGAGGAAGGGGAGGTGCTGACCACCTCCGTGGAGCTCTCGCACCGGCAGGCCGATGCGACCTGGAGGCTCATACGAGAGGAACTCGTTGAGAAGGGCGTTGATTTTGAGAGTATTCAGAATGCCACCCGCTCCCAGCCGGATGCCCTGCTCACTGGGTTCCCCACGGCGATCCCCTTCGGGTGGTGGCACTCGCAGACGAAGCGCTCCCAGAAGGCCGCCGACGATGCTAACAAGGGGGGAAGGAAAACGGGAGGTAAGGATGCTCGTGAGCTGAATGCGACGCGGGATAAGTATCTTGGTTATTACGTCATGAATCCCGCAGAGTCGCGTTCTGCGAGGCTGTTCACGTCGGAAATTGTCGCGACTGGAGTATCTGAACGGCGTCGTATGGCGGCAAAAACTGACCCGCTTTTCGCGGCAGTCGGTAAGGAGGTCAAGATTCATGGAGTGGAACTGTCTAATTTAGGACTGGGGTCAATTCCGCCCGTCAAGGTTGCTAAAGCCCCGTCAGACCTCACATATGAATCCATCAAAGGAAAGGCTTTCTTCTCCTTCGCAGGATTGAGAACCTTCGCCTTCTCTCGCCCAGAGCCCGCCCGGGCGCTCGTAGTCAGTCTGACTCTCCTGCTGTACCGACTTCTGCAGGAGAGGCTGGACCTGCGCGCAGGAACGGAGCTGCGACTGCGCGAACCTGGGCTTGAGGTCATGATCGAGAGGCACGGAGCGCCGTCGCAGTCCCTCGCGCTGCCGGAGGTTGACAAGCTGGTGGATCTGGTGCGTGACCTGGGTCAGGAGATCGGCTGGAACGGAGTCACCACTGTGACGATTACCCACGACTCCCCGTTGGGGAAGATCATCCTGGACGTCGATGGGCGCAAGACTGATGGGCGCAGTGATGAGTGATCTGACCATCACGGCCTCGTTTCCCCTCGGGGAGTTCAATGCGCATGATGGGGATGGTAAGGCTGAATGGCCGCCGGCACCGGCACGGGTACTGGCTGCGATGCTGTCGGCTGCCCATAGGCTAGGAGAGGGGGTCGCCGAGGTCGAGGCGCTATTTCGATGTCCTCCTCCACGGATCAGCGCTCCTCCGGCTGGCGAGCGCCAGATCGGTTACCGGCGGTGGGTTCCCGTCAACAACGAGGTGAAAACCGCGCGGGACGGTTCGCTGACCGGGATTATCGATCGAAACGACCGGTTTTTGGAGAAGCAGGCGAAAGATCCCGAGCGCGGCATGATGGTGGGCACTGATCCGAGCGATGTCGTGCGTTGGACCTTCACCGTCGACGATCAGGTCGATCTCGGTGTCCTGCAGAAGGTGGCGCGATCCGTGGAATACCTCGGGCGGCCTACGTCGCCTGTGCTGCTCGACGTCGTCGACGGTGTCGATGAGGCCCCGCCGCACCATTCTCGATGGGAGCCCGACCAACTGGGCTGGATTCAGTTGCGCGTGGGAACGGAAGCACTACTGGCTGCCTTGGATGCGCGTGAGGAGGAGCGGCGCCGCAGTACTGTGACGGGAACACACCCCTACATGAGTGTGCGCCCCACTTATACCTATCGGCTCGTGGGTGCACAGTCAGGCGACGGAGTGGCGCCCGATGTTCGTGAGCTGCTGCGCTCCTGCTCCCTTTATCGACTACCTCAAAGCGGGCGAAACGGAACAGTTCTCGTGCATGCCGCTGATGCTGCTCTCGTCATGGAGCAGCTGCGAGACTCCCTTGGGGAGACGGGGTGGATGCTGCCACTCATCGGCGGCATGGGACGCCGTCACCTCCCGGTCCTGCGAGGCGTTCTCGTGGCAGGAGGTCGTCGGGCGACTTCGGTGGGGCTCGCGGTGCGGACCGGGGTGGTGGAAGCCAAGCTCGCCGAGACCAGGACCATGGCCTCCCTGCCCCGAGTTCTGCGGGCCGCCACGGCTCCCTCCTCGCGATGGACGACCGTTGTCCCCACAGCCGAGGCGCCCGAGCGCATCAAGTCCATGTTGGAGGAATGTGCCTCGAGGCTCGACCGTAGAGTCGTTGATGCCGAACGGCACACCGACTCGCGAAGTGACGGTGGTGTCGACATCCAGGAGGACAATGGGTGCTGGCATGTTTCGGTGACTTTCGATGCGGTGGTCTCCGGGCCGGTCATCTTCGATGGCGTCCTCATGGTTCCGCTTGGGACAACCGCCTTGGCAGTGAACCCACAGCGGCCCCACGCCGGTTAACATCGCAGGTCAGCAAGGGGTCAGCCCCGCGCACGCGGGGGTAGAGGCTCGTGTGCAATGTCAGCGAAGAAAGAGTTGCGGTCAGCCCCGCGCACGCGGGGGTAGAGGCGTTAATGGCGAATGGCTTTGGATGGATCAGGAGTCAGCCCCGCGCACGCGGGGGTAGAGGCAATATCTCCTAATTCAACAATACGATACTGTCGTCAGCCCCGCGCACGCGGGGGTAGAGGGCGCCCAGATTACATCCAGGGGGCGCTCGGCTGGTCAGCCCCGCGCACGCGGGGGTAGAGGCAGGCGTTCGAGCCACACACACACGCGCGCACAGTCAGCCCCGCGCACGCGGGGGTAGAGGTGAACTGCTCGGCCGTCCAGTCAGGGGCAAACCGTCAGCCCCGCGCACGCGGGGGTAGAGGCGGTTCCCCACCCTGTCGAAGGAGCGCAGGCACGTCAGCCCCGCGCACGCGGGGGTAGAGGGCTTCTGCTTGGCGTCAAGTGTTTTGTTCCACTGTCAGCCCCGCGCACGCGGGGGTAGAGGCATCCTGAACATCGCCGCAGGTGAGGTCGGATAGTCAGCCCCGCGCACGCGGGGGTAGAGGACAGACCTGTACGCGAAGAAACGCGCCTGGGGATGTCAGCCCCGCGCACGCGGGGGTAGAGGGGGTGGCCTACGGATAGGGGCTGGCGTGCGCCGTCGGCGAGAAAGCGGGGCTGCTCGGGGTTTTCCACAGGGTGGTGCCGAAGTCTGGCGGTGGGGGCGTTGGTGCGGGTAATGTCAATACACCGCCCGGACGGACAGCGTTGCCCGCCCCGGCGGATGTGGAGTTGTTTCGGTGGCGAGGAGGCTTCCGTGATGAGTACGTCCCTACGATCCCCTGTGACCGCGCGCCCACGACAGTGGCCAGCCACCCGTACCCGGAGGTCAGTGGTTGGGCGCAACCGGTCCGGGGCGCGTCGCAGCCGTCGCCGAGCGGCAGCGGGTCTGGTGGCAGTGTGCGCGCTGGCCCTGGGTACGACTGGCTGCTCGTTGAGGGACGCGAAGGCCCAGGCCAGTGTGAGTGCCAGTGCCAGTGCCTCGGCGGCCATCGCCCGGGCCGAGCAGGGCCTGGTCGACGCCCAGGCCTCCGCGACCGCCTCCCGCGAGGCCGCCCTGACCCCCGAGCTCAAGGCCCAGCGCGACACCGCCCTGGCCGAACCCGCGCCCGCTAAACCCCCTCAGATGAACGAGGAGACCTCCGAGGGCGCGGTAGCCAGCGTTGGTTACTTCCTCGACCTCTACCGCTACGCCTTCATGACCGGCGACACCACCGAGCTCGCCGCCATGAGCGAAGACGGCTGCAAGTTCTGCCAATCAACGATCAACAATGCCACCACGCTCCACAACAGTGGCGGATGGGCCGACAGATGGGAGCAAACCATAACCGATCTAACCTACTATGAAAAACTCGACGGCTACAATTACAACAGAATCAAAGTAATCGCCGATCACGGCGAACAGGTAAGTCATCCTAAAGGAGGAACGGAAACTAAGATAACCGAAGCGATGCAAGGTCAGATACTCAACTTCGCAGTTCATTACATGGATGGCCGCTGGTTAGTTGGCGGAGTGGAAGTAGAGAAAACACAATGAAACACGCACTCACGACGGCATCTATCTTCGCAATAGTGTTTTTCACATTCCTCACTTCCCCCTCATTGGCCGAGGAAGCCGGAGAGGGTGAATTGAGTTGGGACACACAGGCGACAGACGATTACGCCTCTATTGCTGGACATGCCTCGAGATCAGTAACCTCCAACCCCGAATCCGAGGATACAGGTTCAGGCTCCTCTGGTGACGGCGTAACAACTCAGTACGAAGACAGCTCGACATGGGACGAGCAGCCCCACCAGGAATGCTCCACGGAGAAGGATGAGAACGGGCTGGCGAAGTACGCGTGCAACCTCGCGAACCTCAGTCGCCCCTCCCAGCCTCAGGAACCCGCCGACGGGGGCGGTGGGCCCCGCACCATCACCGTCACCACCCGCCAGGCCGCCACCCTCATCGCCCAGGGCTCCGGCATCACCCGCCAACCACCCGGCCCCAGAGTCATCATCTCCAAGGCCTTCATCGTCTACACCGACCCCAGCCCCCGCTACCAGACCACCACCATCCTGGGCACCGCAGTGGAGGTCGAGTTCACCCCCACCTCCTACACCTGGGACTGGGGAGACGGCACCACCCTGACCACCACCGACCCCGGCCATCCCTACCCCCACCAGAGCGTCACCCACTACTACCAGCACACCGCCACCGCCGTCACCACCACCCTGACCACCACCTGGACCACCCGATACCGCCCCCAAGGCGAAACCACCTGGCGCACCATCGACGGCACCATCACCACCACCGAGACCTCCACCCCCTACGACCTCGTCCGCATCGTCACCTACCTCACCGACGACGCCGAAGAAGCCCAAGGCCACTAACCCACGGACGCTCCGCGGCAAGACAGACGACAGACGACCACCTTCACCACCACAGACAGGACCTCATCTGCACCGCGGACGCACCATAGGCCCCGTGGACGGGCCCCGAGGGTGCAGTCGCCGGACCCTATGGTGCGTCCACGACCAACCGAGCACCGTCAGCCACCCCTCCTGGGCGGGGCACCGGCCCGGACCGGCCAGAACCCACACAGAGCCCACTCGGCTCACCCGTCGAGGCGGCTACTCCACGAGGTGCGGGTCGTACTGGCCGGGGGCTGACCGCACTGCACGGGATCCCTGCTCCCGTGCAGTGCACCCGCGTCCCGGCCAGTAGCACCCAGACCTCGTGCAGTGCCCAAGGCACCACCCAAGGCGCCGCGAGGCCACTGGTTCGCTCGCCCCGCCCTACCTGGTCGGAGTGCGGCCCAGGGTGAGGTAGCCGGGGAGCGTCTGGTCCTGGCCGGCGCTGGAGAAGCGCAGCGGCTGGCCCGACTCCAGCGGGTTGACCACGCGCACCAGGATCGTGTTCTCGCCGGCCGGGTCCGCCGGCAGCTGGCCGGAGAAGGTCTGGGTCTTGCCCACCTCGATCTTGCGCAGGTCGCCGCTGAGCGTCGTGCGCCCGACCTCGGCGCCGCTGGAGGTGTTGATGGCCACCGCCTCCACGCTCCAGTTGTAGTAGAAGGGAGCCACCCCGTTGTTGGCGATCTGCACCTCGATCTTGCCGTTGCGCATCCGCCAGCGCGCCACCGACAGGTCGTAGCCGGTCTCGGCGGAGGTCTGCACGGCGCGCTCGCGCTCGGCGCCGCTGAGCGTCGTCGTGAAGGCCCAGTTGTCCACCAGCCAGCTCGCGTGCGTGGCCTTGATGGAGGCGGCCATGTCCACCGTGCCCCCGTTGGAGCCCGAGGCCATGCAGCTGCCCGGGTTGCGCACCGAGCACTCCTGGATGCCCGGGTAGACCTCGCCGCCGATCGGGTACTGCTGCCAGGCCTGGTCCGCCTTCGCCTTCTTCAGCAGCGGCAGGAAGTGCCAGTCGGCGGTGTCCATGGTCGCGTAGCCGAAGGAGTCGTCGTGGTAGCCGACCCCGCGCTTGGCTGTCTCCGCGGACGGGTAGCGCGCCAGCGTGGGCGTCACCTGGAAGGCGCCGTCCCAGGTGTCGATGAGGGTGTTCTGGTTCGCCGTCGACGGCATCCAGTTCTCACCGGAGGGGTTCTCCCCGGAGACCTTGCCGTCCATCGGGAAGGTGTGCCCCTCGCCCCAGAAGCCGACGAGGCCGTGGGTGATGAAGGCCAGGCGCGGATCGCCGTCGTACTGCTGGCCCAGGGTGGAGATGAAGCCGGTGAGCATCGACATCATCTCGGGGTCGTTGTAGTCCGGGGCGAGCGACTGGCCCGGCGCGTTGCCGTTGACCGTGTACTCGTGGGTCGGGACCGCCTGGGAGCTGAGCAGGTAGGCCGGCATGCCGCTGGTGCGGCCGGGGTAGTCGACGTAGAAACGCAGCACCGCCTGGTGCCCGCGCGCGGCGATGGCGTTGAGGTGCGCCTCGAGCCTGTCCCACGAGTAGGAGCCCGGACCGGTGACGACGTCGCTGACCGGCAGCGTCAGCCACTCCATCGTGTAGGGCGGGGCCGTCTCGGGCAGGCCCGGTGAGTAGGAGGCGTCCGACGGCGCGAAGGGCATCATGCCCTTGAGCGGGTTGGCCTCCGGCGTGGCCCCCGCCGAGACCTCGGTCCAGGCCCGGCTGCAGTTGCAGGCCCG
Organism: Actinomyces viscosus; assembly: GCF_900637975.1. Classification (NCBI taxonomy): domain Bacteria; kingdom Bacillati; phylum Actinomycetota; class Actinomycetes; order Actinomycetales; family Actinomycetaceae; genus Actinomyces; species Actinomyces viscosus. Next base: position 2,727,154 of record NZ_LR134477.1, read on the forward strand.
GAACCCGGTGGCCAGGGACACGACGGCGACCAGCGCCACGATGAGGGCGCCCAGTCGTGGACGTCGGCCCTTGCGGAGCCGGCCGAGCATCTGACGGCTCAGGGAGCGCGGGAGGGTTGCGCCCCCGCCGGGAGTGTGTGATTCCTGTGCGGCCCGCGAGGCGCGGGCTTCGGAGGTTGCTGAGGGGCTGTCGCCGTTCTGTGATTCGATCATGAGAACTTGTAGGTAGGGACCTGGGCGTGAAGGCAACCCTACCGGTCAGTCGGCAGACGACTCTGTGCTATCGCTGACAACGTTCAGAGTTGACAGCCCCGGGGCGCTGTGCTTCATCGCAGAGCGCTGGACTCGATCAACCTGATGCAGGGCTTCCGGAACATATGCTACTCCGGCGTTCCGAGCGTCGTGGGTCACAGTCCTGCATATGTTTTCGCAGGTGGACTGCGGTTGAGAGGCCCCGGGGGCCGGGTGGGTGCAGTGGCCGTGCGGTAGCCGTGCGGTGCTCGCGCAGTGGTCATGCACCGCCGTCGTCGGCAGGTGGGATGAGATTGCCGCTGCGCGCATAAGAGGCAATGATGACTCCGTGCGCGTCTTCAATTTCTCCGCCGGTCCCGCCCAGCTTCCCCTGCCCGTCCTCGAGCAGGCCGCCTCCGAGCTCACCAGCTGGGGCGGATCGGGAATGTCCGTTCTGGAGGTCTCCCACCGCGGGGCCGACTTCGTGGCCTGCGCGGCCGACGCCGAGGCCACCTTGCGCCGGCTCCTGTCCATCCCCGAGAGCTACCGCGTCCTCTTCCTCCAGGGCGGGGCCAGCGCCCAGTTCGCCGGCATCCCCCTCAACCTGACCGCCCCCGGTGACACGGTCGCCTACCTCAACACCGGCCAGTGGTCCGCCAAGGCCATCAAGCAGGCCGGCGCCTACGAGCTCGACGTCGTCGTGCCCGCCGACGAGGCCGCCTCCTCCTACACGACCACGCCCGAGCCCGGCTCCTTCACCGTGCCCGAGGCCGCCCGCTACCTGCACTACACGCCCAACGAGACCATCGGCGGCGTCGAGTTCGACTACGTGCCCGACGCCGGCGACGTCCCGCTCGTGGCCGACTTCTCCTCCACGATCCTCTCGCGGCCCATCGACGTGAGCCGCTACGGCCTCATCTACGCCGGCGCCCAGAAGAACATGGGCCCCTCGGGCCTGGCCGTCGTCATCGTGCGCGAGGACCTGCTGGGCCACGCCCGCCCGGTGACGCCCACCGTCCTGGACTACCAGAAGATGGCCGACGCCGACTCCATGCTCAACACGCCCCCCACCTTCGCCATCTACCTGCTGGGGCTCATCGGCCACTGGATCGAGGACGGCGGCGGCCTGGAGGCGATGGCCGAGCGCAACCGCGTCAAGGCCGAGCTCCTCTACGGTGCCATCGACGCCTCCGACTTCTACGCCAACCCGGTCGAGAAGCGCTCGCGCTCCTGGATGAACGTGCCCTTCACCCTGGCCGACCCCGCCCTCGACGCCGACTTCCTGGCCGGCGCCCAGGCCGCGGGCCTGACCAACCTCAAGGGCCACCGCTCCGTGGGCGGCATGCGCGCCTCCATCTACAACGCCATGCCGATCGAGGGCGTGCGCGCTCTCATCGACTACATGACCGACTTCGCCGCCCGGGCCTGAGCGCCCCTCAGCCCGACCCCGGCTCCCGGCGGCTCCCTGTGAGCGGGAACCGGTCCCGTCCTGCCCGAACGCCCTGAAGAAAGTACCTCCGTGACCACCAGCAGCGCTGACCACAAGTTCCGCATCCGCACCCTCAACGCCATCTCCGGGGCCGGCCTGTCCCGCCTGCCCGACGAGCTCTACGAGGTCAGCGGAAGCGTTGAGAGGCCCGACGCCCTCCTGGTGCGCTCGGCCAAGCTCCACGACACCCCCATCGATGACTCCGTCCTGGCCGTGGCCCGCGCCGGCGCCGGCACGAACAACATCCCGGTGGACAAGCTGACCGAGCGCGGCGTGCCCGTGTTCAACACCCCCGGTGCCAACGCCAACGCCGTCAAGGAGCTGGTCATGGCGGGGCTGTTCATCGCCTCGCGCAACCTCATTCCGGCGGCCCGTTTCGCCCACACCCTCGAGGGCGACGACGCCGAGATCGCCAAGGCCGTCGAGGCCGGCAAGAAGCAGTTCGTCGGCTTCGAGCTGCCCGGCCGCACGCTCGGCGTCGTCGGGCTGGGAGCCATCGGTGTGCAGGTGGCCAATGCCGCCCTGGGGCTGGGGCTCAACGTCGTCGGCTTCGACCCGGGCATCTCCGTGGAGCACGCCTGGCACCTGAGCGCCGAGGTCGAGCGGGCCGACTCCATGGAGGAGGTCTTCCGCCGCGCCGACATCCTCACCGTCCACGTGCCCCTCATCCCCGCCACCCGCGGGCTGGTGAGCACCCAGCGCCTGGCCCTCATGAAGGAGACCGCGGTGCTGCTCAACTTCGCGCGCGCCGAGATCGTCGACACCGACGCCGTCGTGGCCGCCCTCGACGAGGGCATGCTGCGAGGCTACGTATGCGACTTCCCCTCCACGCAGGTCCACAAGCACCCCAAGTGCATCTCCCTGCCCCACCTGGGCGCCTCCACCAAGGAGGCCGAGCGCAACTGCGCCATCATGGCCGCCGACTCGCTGCGCGGCTTCCTCGAGGACGGCCAGGTGCACAACTCGGTCAACTTCCCCGAGGCCGTCATGGCGCGCCAGGAGGGGACGCACCGGTTCGTCATCGTCAACCGCAACGTGCCCAACATGGTCGGCCAGGTCTCCACGATCGTGGCCCAGCACGGACAGAACATCGCCAACCTGCTCAACAAGTCCCGCGGTGAGCTGGCGGTGACGCTGGTCGACGTCGAGGGCGAGATCGAGCCCAAGGTCCTCGACGAGCTGCGCGCGATCGACGGCGTCCTGTCCGCCCGCGGTATCTGACCGGCCCTGCCTCACGGCCGGAGACATTCGACGCCGGCGGGTGCGTGCGGCTCTGACCGGGGGCATGTGGTCCGCACCCGGCCGGGTGGAATGCCCCACCCGCGCCAAGTGCTCCCCTGAGTGACGTAAGGCGCGAGGGGCTAAGGGTTAACGAGTCGGGCTTGCCGGCGGCTGCCGGCGCCCGATCCCCATGGCGACCTCATCCATGAGGTCCAGGACGTCCTGCGCCCTCCAAGCGCGCCGGCCCCTGGAGACCTGGTACCCCTGAACGACGTCGGAGCCCTCCAGACGCTCCAGGGCACGCCGAGCCGCCTGCTCCGACACCCCCAGCGCAGCCGCCGCCCCGCGAACGTCCACCACCGGCTGGGACGTCAGCAGACGGACGAGATCGCGGTCGGGTGTCCCGGCGCGCGAGGACACGCGGTCCTGCATCTGCTGCTGCACGGCGTCGAGCTCCTGCCCCGCCCAGGAACCGAGCTCCGCCGCGCGCTGCGCCGCGTTGATGAACAGCTCCACTATGGGAAGCGGCGAGCCCGACCGGTAGTCGTCCAGAGCGCGGAAATAGGTGTCCACGTCCGTCAGCAGGACCGCCGACAGCGGCAGTGGTGCGGTGCGAGACAGCCCCTCTCCCGCCAGCAGGACGTGAGTGAGCGCTCGCCCGGTGCGGCCGTTGCCGTCCGCGAAGGGGTGGATCGTCTCCAGCTGGGCGTGCGTCAGTGCCACCTTGGTCAGCGGAGGCAGGTCCGGGCGTCGCATGAAGGAGAGCAGGTCCTTCAGTGCGGCCGGCACCTGGCTGTGATGGGGAGGGGCGAACAGGGCGTCCGCCGGCGACAGGTCCGAGCCCCCGATCCACACCGGCTCCTGGCGGAGCCTGCCCGCGATCGTCGGGTCCGAGTCCTTGAGCAGAGCCCGGTGCATCGAGAGAAGTGAGTCAAGGTCAGGGGGCCAGGGCGCGGCGGTGGCCGTCTCCATCGCTCGGGCATTGGCCACGATGAGAGCGGCGTTACCGCCCCTGCGGTCACCGCCGAAGGTCTCCTCCTCCACGATGCGCCGCGCCGACGACGTGAGCCGCTCTATGCGCGACGACGCACTCGACTCACTGCGCAGGAGCAGTGCGGTGAACGGGAGGAGGGCGGAGGCGGCGGCCGCGTCGAAGCGCGCCACTGCGGCCACGGCGGCCGCCTCACGGGCCATGACCGCGGCCGGAAGGTCGATCACGACGTCGGCGATGGACGGCACCACCGCTGAGTCGTAGGTGCTTGGCAGACGAGAACGTTGGCGAGAGCTGAGGGCGGCGCTGTCACGGGGCTGCCAGGGCAGGGTCTCCCATGCCACCTGTGGCCACGAGGCGGCGGCACGTGAATCGGCGGTAGCGGACCCGTGATCCATATCTGACATCCCCTCACACTCTGATGACAGATCATCACCATAAGTGTCAACAGATGCTGTGTCGACCCTTCGTGGCTCACGGGCGGGGGCGCTCCCTGCCTCACGGCCGGGGACATTCGACGCCGGCGGGTGCGTGCGGCTCTGGCCAGGGACATGTGACGCGTGCGGGGACAGGAATTCTGTCCCCGCACGCGTCACATGCCCCCGCTCGCGCGATGCCCCGTGAGCGGCGTGGCCGTCAGAGGTTGTTGACCCAGGCCCGGCGGTGTCCGAACAGCGAGAGCGTGGGCTTGTAGAGCAGCACGTACTGGCCCCCGGCCGACACGTCGGTGCTGAAGCAGACGTCGCCGCTGACCGAGCCTCCCGCAATGAGCTTGGAGGCCGACAGGTGGTTGCTTGAACCGAGCAACCCGGTGTTGCTGATCGCCCCGGCCGGATCCTGCAACGTGAAGTCCAGGGCGTTGACATCCAGGGTGTTCTTGGAGGTGTTGGTGATCGTGATGGTGGAGCAGGCGGTCGGGCCCAAGGTGGCGTCACCCGCGGCCACGGGTGTGGCGGTCACCTGGACGCCGTCGTCGTCGATCGTGTCACCGGCATTGCCGACGACGTCGTCCTTCTGCATACCCGGGAAGGTCAGACTGGAGGCGGCCGACTCGGTCTTGCCGGAATCCGCCTTGCCCGCGTCGTCACCCTGGGCCGCCTGCTCCGGGGCCGGTGCGGGGGCGGCGTCCTGGCCCGAGGTCTCCTGGGAGGCCGCGCCGGCGACGGACTGGGAGGCAGGTGTGGTGGTGGCGCTGGAGGCTCCCGAGCCCCCGCCACCGTTGAGCGCCGAGACGACGATGCACACGCCGACGAAGGCACCGACGCCGGTGAGGATCTTGTGGCGGGCGAACCAGGAGCGCTTCGGCTCGGCAAGAGGCATGCCCGCGGGCGGCATGGGGTAGCCCGGAGCGGGAGCGCCGGCGGGCGAGGGAGGGACTGGGCTGGCAGGGTTGACGGGGCTGGTCATGATGGGTCCTTCGAGATGTGGGAGGAAGGCACTGAGCGGGACGCCGCAGCGCCGGATGACTTGAGCTGACGGGGTCAGCTGACGAGAACAACGATGGCTCTGGCCGGGGCCGGCGCACATCGACCGATGAGTCCGAGACGGCTGTCCAAAAGGGCACCGATCGCGCCTGTCCAAAAGGACGGCACTGCGGGCGCTCGATCGTTCGGAATCGTGTCCTATCGGGTGATCTCGCGTGTCGGTGCCCGGCCCTACAGTGAGCACATGTCAGTCCCCGGCTACCCGCCCGCCCCCGCATCCACCCCGCCCGCGCCGGGCTGGGGCGGTGGCCCCAGTGGTGGTCCCGGTGGTGGCTCCAGTGCCGGTCGAGCTGCGCCCGCCCCCGCCCCCGGGACGTCGATCCCGCAGAGGCACCCTCCCTATCCCGCGTATTCCGGGTACGCGGGGTACCCCGGGTACTCCGGGTATCCCCCGTACTCCACACAACCTGCGTACGCCGCGTATCCCCCGCCTCCGGCCACCGCTGCGGGCTCGGACCCGCGGTACTACCAGGCCCCGACGCCCCCTTACGGTGCTGCTCCCGTCGCCGCGGCAGTGCCCCCTGCACCTGCCCCGGCACTGTCCCCGTCGCAACGCCGAGCCCTTGAGATCACCCTCGCGGTCCTGCGCTCCGTGGGCCTGTTCGCCCTGTGCCTCCTGGGGTCGCTCACGTCACTGGGATCGCAGATCGGCCACGAGGAGGCTCTCAAGCAGACGGGCAACGGGCCGATCGTCATCACGTCGTTCCTGATAGGGCTGGTGCTCCTCGTGGCGGTCTTCCTGCGTCGGCGCTGGCCGGTGCCGATCACGGTCGCCTCGGCGCTCGCAGGTATGGCGCTCTACCTGGACACGACGGTGGGACTCATCGCCTTCACCACCGTGGTCCGCCGGGCCCGCTCCCTGCGGGACCCCATGCCCTGGGCCACGGGGACGCTGCTCGCCGTCGGCACCCTCGTGGCACTCGCCCGCGACGCGAGCCATGGCTCCACCGGGAACTCGATGATCGGCATTGTCATCTCAGGATCCTCTGACTCGCATGACCCGCACGTCATCACCCACGTGCCGGCAGAGCTGGTGCTCTTCCTCGCCGTGGTCGCCATGGCCCTGCCGATCGCCGTCGGGCTGTGGCTGCGCGCACGTGACGGGGAGAAGGAGGCGCGACGCCGCGCCCAGGAAGCCGCCGACGCCTCGGCCCGCGCCGAGCGCGCCGCCGAGGAGCAGACCCGGACCTCGACCCGCCTGGCGGACACCGTCAGCCTGCAGGCCGAGCGCGAGCGGGTGGCCCGCGAGGTGCACGACGGACTCGGCCACCGCCTCTCGCTGCTCGCCCTGCACGCCTCGGCCCTGGAGCGAGGGGTGCTGTCGACGTCGGAGTCCCCAGGCGCCTCGTCCCCTGCGGAGGCCTCGGATGAGGACGATCCCCGAGCCGCCGCCCAGCGCGTGCGGGAGGAGGCCCAGGGCGCCATGCGGGACCTGCGCTCCCTGCTGGCCGTCCTGCGCGAACCGGTGGGCGCCGCCGAGCCCGCCCCGCGCCTGGAGGATCTCAAGGAGGTCGTGGACGGGGTGCTCGCCGCCCACCAGCAGCTGAGCTCGTCGATCTACCTCGATCGTGCCGCCGAGGCCGACGAGGTGCTCTCCCGCGCCGTCTACCGGATCGTCCAGGAGTCACTGACCAACGCCCGCAAGCACTCGCCCGGCACGAGTGTCCAGCTGCGCGTCGAGGGCGGGCCGGACACCGGCATCGACATCACCTGCTCCAACCGGATCCCCCGGCGGGAGCCGGTTTCCGGGCAGGACGCTCACAGCCCCGGGACCTGCGAGGAACCCCGGGCCGACGACGTCGGCGCAGGATCCGGTACCGGAACCGACCTGCCGCCCGGCGACGCGCGGGGCGGATCGGGCCTGAGAGGCATGGCCCGACGGGCGGAGATCTGCGGAGGCACGTTCCACGCCGGACCCGACGGTCATGGCAGGTTCGTGGTGAGCGCGCACCTGCCCTGGCGCTCGGCGGTCTCGCCCCAGAACGGCCACTGACGCTCCGGTCTCGGAACATATCGGCAAGGGTGCTGAGCAGGTGGCCTGAAGAATCGGTGCGCTCCTGGGCCGTTGGGACGGTGATCGTGTCGGTGGACGCACCTAGGCTGGCCTCGTGCCCGACCCCTTCGCCGCCCCGGCCCCCTCGACATCCCAGCCCAGCTCCCCGGTTCGCGTCATCCTCGTTGACGACGACCCGCTCACCCGCGCCGCCATCAAGCCGCTCCTGCGGCCGCGCGAGGACTACGCCGTGGTCGCCGAGGCCGGGGACGGCCGTCAGGCGATCGACGTCGTCGGCCGGGTCGAGGCGGATGTCGTGCTCATGGACCTGGGCATGCCCGTCATGGACGGGATCGAGGCCACGCGCCAGATCTGCGCGGCGCCGCGCCACCCCCACGTCGTGGCGCTGACCACCTGGGACGTCGACGACGCCGTCGTGCGGGTCATCGAGGCCGGTGCCGTGGGCTACCTGCTCAAGTACTCGGCCTCCGAGGAGCTCGACGCCGGGCTGCGCCGGGTCATGGCCGGTGAGTCGGTCCTGTCCCCCGGGGCGCTGGCGGAGCTGCTGCGGTACGTGCGCTCCCAGCCGGCGGCCGCAGCGCCGATGATGGCGGCCTACGACGCCCGCGCCGAGGAGCGTCAGCGCGCCGTGGCGCAGGCCCGGCAGGCCGCCGCCGGGCTCAGTCGGCGCGAGCTCGACGTCATCGCGGCGGCCGCCGAGGGACTGACCACCGAGGAGATCGCCAGTCGGCTGTACATCTCGGCCTCCACCGTCAAGACCCACCTGCACAGCGCCCAGGACCGGGTGGGCGCACGCAACCGGGTGCACCTCGCGGTCCTCGCCGAGCGCGCCGGCCTGCTGGGGTAGGTGTGGTACCAATTCTGATCGGCTGAGTCGCACGGATACGGCTGTGCCCCAGCCTTGGAAGGCCTGGGGCACCAGCCATGTTGCGGGGGATCAAGTTGCTTGGCAGCGGGGCCGCTATTTGGCGACGTACAGAATGATCTCCTTACCTGGGCTAACCGGCTGACCCTCCTGCGGGTTGGAACTGATGACCATTCCTGGTTGGACGTTTGGATCTTTGGACTGTTGAGTCTGAATCGTCACCTTGAACCCTTGAGCTTCTAGGTCGGACTTCACGTCCTGAGAGTCCTTCCCGTTCACTTCCGGCATGACGGAGGCATTTGGATCCGCTGTTGCTGGAGCGGTAGGCGTCGGGGTTGCGGTGGCCCCCGCCCCGCTGGAGAAGTGCACGGTGACCGTGCCTCCTGCGGTGGTGCTGGAGCCTGCGGCCGGGTCGGAGGAGACGGCCTTGCCCTTCTCGACGTCGGTGGAGGTGACGTCGTCGCCGCGCTTGAACTTCAGGCCGGCGTCCTCGATGGTCTTCTTGGCCGTGGCCTCGTCCTGGCCGGTGACGTCGGGGACGGAGGCGTTACCGGTGGAGAGCACCAGGTCGACCGTGGTGCCGCGCTCGACGGAGGTTCCCGCCAGCGGGCTGGTGTAGATGACCCGGTCCTTCTGGATCGTGGCGGAGTCCTCCAGGGTGGTGTTGCCACCCTCGAGCCCGGCGTCCTTGAGGGCCTTGCGGGCGTCCTCCTGGGTCTTGCCCTCCAGGTCCGGCACCTTGACCATCGCCGAGCCGGTGGAGAAGTGGACGGTGACGGTGGCGCCCTCCTCGACCTTCGTGCCCTTCTCGGGGTCGGAGGAGACGGCCAGGCCCTCGCTGACGGTGTCGTTGGCGACCTCGTCCTTGGCGAACTTCAGGCCGGCGTCCTCAATGGTCTTCTTCGCCGACTCCTCGTCCTGGCCGCTGACATCGGGCACGTCGACGGTGCTGACGGTGGCGCTGGGCGTCGGGGTCGGTCGGGTGTCGAAGGCCCCGGAGGCCCACCGGCCGGCGACGACGGCCAGGGCCACGAACAAGAGGAACACGAGGATCCAGATCCAGGTGTGGCTCCTGGACTTCTTCTCGGGCTCCTCGGTCTCCTTCGTCGCGGGCGCCTGTGAGGGCTCGGAGGGCACCTGGGCGAAGGCGGAGGTGGGCTGAACCGGCTCGGCGGCCGATGAGGCCATGACCGAGGTGGCCGGGGACCAGGAGTCGGCGGCCGGCGCGGCCACGGACATGCCCTGAGCGGCCGCCTGGAGGTCGGCGCGCATGTGCGCGGCGTCCTGGTAGCGGTCGTCACGGCTCTTGGCCAGGGACTTCAGGATCACCCGGTCCAGGGACTCGGGGACATCGGCAGCCAGGGAGGACGGCCGCTTGGGGATCTCCCGCACGTGCTGGTAGGCGATGGCCACCGCGGAGTCGCCCTGGAAGGGGGGCTGACCGGTGAGGAGCTCGTAGAGGAGACAACCGGTGGAGTACAGGTCCGAGCGGGCGTCCACGGACTCGCCGCGGGCCTGCTCCGGGGAGAGGTACTGGGCGGTGCCCACCACCGTGTGGGTCTGGGTCACCGTGGAGGCGGAGTCCTCAATGGCCCGCGCGATGCCGAAGTCCATGACCTTCACCGCGCCGGTGGAGGTCAGCATGATGTTTCCCGGCTTGATGTCGCGGTGGACGATCCCCACCCGGTGGGAGTACTCCAGGGCGTCCAGGACGCCGGAGACGATCTCCACCGCCTCCGGGATCGGGACGGCCTCGCCCTCACTGAGGAGCTCGCGCACGGTGTGCCCCTCGACGTACTCCATGACGATGTAGGGGACGGTGCGGCTGGCGCCGCCGGGCTGAAGGAGCTCCTCCTCACCGGAGTCGTAGACGGCGACGACGGCGGGATGGTTGAGCGCCGCCGCGGACTGGGCCTCGCGGCGGAAACGGGCCTGGAAGGTGGGGTCGCCGGCGATGTCCGAACGCAGCAGCTTGATGGCCACGACCCGCGACAGGCGAGTGTCGTAGCCGAGGTGCACCTCTGCCATACCACCACGTCCGATGAGGTCGCGGATCTCGTAACGGCCCGCGAGGACCTGGGGGAACTGACTGGTCACAGTACCTCCTTGACAGGGATGCTCAGCATCAAGGCTGGCATGACCTGATGCGCATGGGCAAGCGTACCCGTGCTGTGCAGGGTGATGACGGCGAGGACCGGGATGATGACTCTCAGGGTCATCAGGTTGAGGCCGAGGAAGGAGCGCCCGGAGGCGTGCCGGGCCGTGCGCGACGGCGTCGGCTCCCCGGCCGCGTGGCGACCGGGACGCACGGTGGCCGGCTGCGGCAGCTCGCGGGTCCGCGGGCCGCGGCGACCGGTGGACTCCCAGCTGAGCGCCTCACGAGGATCCCAGGCGTCCGTGGGCAGGTTCACGACCGCCCGGTCCAGGGCGCGGGCCACCTCGCGCGCCGAGTGCGGCCGGTCGGCCGGCTTCTTGGCGAGCAGCTTGAGGACGATCGCCTGGACCTGCGGCGGGACGGCGTCGGGAAGGGCGGGCACCTCCTCGTTGACGTGGGCGAAGGCGATGTCCACCTGGGTGGCCCCACTGAAGGGGCGGCGCCCCACCAGGGCCTCGTAGGCGATGATGCCCAGCCCGTAGAGGTCTCCGGCCGGGGTGGCCATGTTGCCCATGGCCTGCTCGGGTGCGAGGTACTGGGCGGTGCCCATGACCATGCCGGAGGCCGTCAGCGGACGCTGGTTGATGCCCGTGGAGATGCCGAAGTCGGTGAGCTTGGCCAGGCCCTCGCGGTTGATGAGGATGTTGGAGGGCTTGACGTCGCGGTGGACGACGCCGGAGTCGTGGACGACCTGGAGGGCGCGGGCCACCTGCGCCAGGATCGGCAGGATCTCGGCGGGGGACAGGGTGCCCTTCTCGGCGATGATGTCGGACAGGGCCCGGCCCTGGACGAGCTCCATGATGAGCCAGCCGGTGCCGTCCTTCTCCCCGGAGTCCAGGACGACGGCGAGGTTGGGGTGGCGCAGGCCCTGGGAGTTCTTGGCCTCCGCGCGCAGGCGGGACAGGAAGATCTCGTCCCCGGTCAGCTCGGGCCGCAGGATCTTGGCGGCCACGGCCCGGCCCGAGCGCAGGTCGGTGGCGCGCCACACCTGGCCCATACCGCCCAGGGCGATCTGCTCCACGAGCTCGTAGCGGCCCTGGATCTGGAGTCCGGCAACGGGCTTCACTGGTTCACCGCCGCATCGATGACCTGGGCGGCAACCGGGCCGGCCACCTTGCCGCCGGTGGCGCCGTCCTCGGTCTCGGCGTTGCCGTCGAGCACGACGGCGAGCGCGATCTGGGGCTTGTTGATGTCCGTCCCGGCGAAGCCCACGAACCAGGTGGTGGGGCCGCTGTCCGAGCCGGTCTCCGCGGTGCCGGTCTTACCGGCCACCTGGACCCCGGCGACCTGGGCGCTGGTGCCCGTGCCCTCGGAGACGGCGGTCTGCATGAGGGAGGACAGGGACTTGGCGGTGGCGGAGTCGATCGGGGTGCGGGCCACCTTCTTGGAGGTGGTGCTGACCTCGTTGAGGTCGGGGTCGAGGGTGCGCGAGACCAGGTAGGGGGTCATCTGCTCGCCGTTGTTGGCCACGGTGGAGGCCACCATCGCCATCATGAGGGGGGTCGCCTGCACCGAGGCCTGACCGATGCCGGCCATCGCCGTCTGCGCCTGCGAGTCGTTGTCGGGGTAGGTGGAGGGGGTGACCGTCAACGGGACGGAGAGCTTGGAGTCGAAGCCCCAGCTGTGGGCCTCCTTGGAGAGCTCCTCTTCGCCGACGTCCATGGCCAGCTGGGCGAAGGGGGTGTTGCAGGACTCGGCGAAGGCGTGGGAGAAGCTGGTCCGGCCGCCGCCGCAGGACTCCCCGCCGTAGTTCTCCAGGGAGTGGTTGGTGCCCGGCAGGGTGATGGTGTCGGGGGCGTCGACCTCGGAGTCCGTCGTGATCTTGCCGGTGCGCAGGGCCGCGGCGGTGGTGATGATCTTGAAGGTGGAGCCCGGCGGGTAGCGGTTGCCGGCGATGGCCCGGTTGTCCAGCGGCCGGGAGGAGTCCTCGCTGAGGGTGGTGTTGGCCTCGTTGGCCGCGTTCCCGTCGCGAGTGGCGAAGGCCGAGGGGTCGTAGGAGGGCGAGGAGACCATGGCGAGGATGGCGCCGGTGCTGGGGTCCAGGGCGACGACGGCGCCCTCGCGCCCGGCCAGGGCGTCATAGGCCGCCTGCTGGATCTCGGGCTTGATGGTCAGCTCCACGGCGCCGCCCCTCTGGGAGTCACCGGTGATGAGGGTCTTGATCCGGGAGGAGAACAGGGAGGGGTCGTCCCCGTTGAGCACCGAGTTACCCGCTTGCTCCATGCCGGTCATGGAGGCGAAGGCGGGCGAGAAGTAGCCGGTCACCGGGGCGTAGAGCGGCCCGTTGGCGTAGACCCGCTGATAGTTCTCGGAGCCCTGGCCGTTGTCGGACTTCTCGGTGCTGGCGATGGTGGTGCCGCCGGCCACCAGGATCGGGCCGCGGTCGGTGCCGAACTCCCGGTTGACGGTGCGGCGGTTACGCGGATCGGAGTTGAGGGCGCCGTTGGCGGACAGCGGCTCCCAGATGGCGGGGCGGGCCAGCCCCTGGACGCTGGTGACGGACAGGGACAGCGCGGTGAACATGACCAGCACCAGGAAGGCGACCTGACGAATCTGTCGGTTCATGGCTGCTGCCTCCTGTCGCTGTCATCAGTGAAACCCGGGGCGCGCGATGAGCGCAGTGTCTCCCCGTCCGGTGCGGTGCGCGGTGGAGGCGGTGCCTCCGGGCTGACGGTGACGGTGGGGGAGCCGTCATGCACCGGATTGCCGGGGGCCGGTGCGCCGTACGGCGCGTAGGCCTCGGCACCGGTCGGTGCGGCCGCGTAGCCGGCGTCGTCACCGTCCTGAGGGAATCCGCCGGGGGAGTCGTCGACGACCTCCTCGATGGCCTCCTCGGCCCCGGCGTCCTGGACCTGGCGGCGCAGGGAGACCGGCAGCTCGGCCGTGTCGATGATCCGCGGCGCGTGGGTGGCGGGGCGCCGGGCGGCGTCGGACAGGCGCAGCAGGAGGGCCAGGATGACCCAGTTGGCGATGAGCGAGGACCCGCCGTAGGCCAGGAAGGGCAGGGTGAGCCCGGTCAGCGGGATGAGCCGGGTGACGCCGCCGATGACGACGAAGATCTGCAGGGCGATGGCGAAGGACAGGCCCACGGCCAGGAGCTTGCCGAAGCCGTCGCGCAGCGAGACGGCGGTGCGCAGCCCCCTCTGGATGAGGACGAGGTAGAGCATGAGGATGGCGAGCGTGCCGGTCAGGCCCAGCTCCTCACCCAGCGAGGCGAAGATGAAGTCGGAGTTGGCGAAGGTGACGAGGGTCGGTGAGCCCTTGCCCCAGCCGGCCCCCATGAGCCCGCCGGTGGACATGCCGAACATTCCCGTCAGCAGCTGCCAGGAGCCGCCCGCGGCGCTGAACACCGCGTCGTCGGTGGCGTGGAGCCACCCGTTGATGCGCTGCTGGACGTGGTGGAGGTGCGTGGCGGCGAACCAGGCCGCCGGAAGGAACAGCGCGGCGCCGATGAGCAGCCAGGAGGGGCGGTCGGTGGCGACGTACAGGACGACGACGAACAGTCCGAACAGCAGGACCGAGGAGCCCAGGTCCTTCTGGAGGACCAGGACGCAGATGCTCACGCCCCACACGATGAACAGGGGGCCCAGGTGCCTGGCGCGCGGCAGGCTCATCCACAGGACCTTGCGGCCCACCAGGGCCAGGTTGTCGCGGTTGGCCACCAGGTAGGAGGCGAAGAAGATCGCCAGCAGCACCTTGGACAGCTCGGCCGGCTGGAAGCTCATCGGGCCGATCCGGATCCAGATCCGGGCGCCGTTGATGCTCTGGCCGATGAACGGCAGGAAGGGCAGGACGAGGAAGACCAGGCCCGACCACATGGCCCAGCGGTCCCAGCGTCGCAGGCGCCGGTAGTCGCGCAGCAGGAAGAGCACGGCGCAGAAGAGGATGACGCCCAGCAGTGTCCAGACCAGCTGCTTGGAACCGACGTAGAACTCCCACTGCTCGTTGGCCTCGTAGGCCAGGTCCAGGCGCTGGATCATGGCCAGGCCGATCCCGTTGAGCGCCACCGCCGCCGGCAGGAGGACCGGGTCGGCCCACGGGGCGGTGTAGCGCACCCACAGGTGCATGAGGACGGTCAGGCCGAGGAAGGAGCCTCCCAGCATGACGGTCTGCGCGGGGGAGGAGCCGGTGCGGTTGAGGGCGGTGAGCACGAAGCCGCCCAGGCCGAGGACCAGGGCGACGCCGAGCAGCGCCGCCTCCGCCCACCGGCCCGAGTGCCTCGCGGTGCCGGCGGGCTGGATCGTCGCGACGCCCGCGGGGGCGCCCATGGGGCCTGGAGCAGCAGTCATCTCATCCCTCCTGCCCGGCCTGATCGGGCTGAGCCGGTTCGGCGGGCGCCTCCGGTGCGGGAGCGGGCGTGGGAGTCGTGGTGGGGGAGGGCGAGGCTGTGGAGCCGGAGGGGTTCTGCCCGGAGCCGGCCGGCTTGAGGTAGGAGCGGACCGTCTTGTCGACGTAGGTCTGCGCGTCGCTCATCGAGTTCTGGCTGACGGTGGCCTCCAGGCGCTCGCGGATGTTGTCGTCGAGCCTCTCCACCGGCAGGTCCGCGTAGGCCTTGACCGAGTGGCTCAGCTTAAGGGGGCCGATGGACTGGGGGATCCCCTGGTAGATGGCGACCTGGCCGTCATAGGTGGAGACGTAGTAGCGGGTCTGGGTCCAGCGGTAGAACAGGGCGCTGGCGCCGACGAGCGTGGCCAGCAGGACGATGCTTCCCACAAGGATCCGCCGGCGGTGGCAGCGTCGGGCCTTCTCCTGGGTGGCGGCCTCGGCGGCAATGGCCTCGTCGACGTCGGAGAAGTCCTTCGCGGAGTCGGGCTGCTCCTCCAGGGTGGCCATGAGGGCCGCGGCCTTGGCGGCGGGGCTGGCGCCCTCGGTGTCCTTGGCCTCGGTCCCCTCGCCGGCCTTGCGGTGGGCGGCCGCCGCGCGCTCCTGGGCCAGGCGCTCGGTGGCGGCGCTGCCCACCACCTGGGGGACGGTCTGCGGCTCGGGATCGTCCTTGACGACGTCGAAGACGACGGCGGTGACGTTATCCGGTCCACCGGCGCGCAGCGCCAGGTCGACGAGCTGGTCGGCGGCCTGACCGGGGTCGGCGACGCCGGCCAGCACCTCACCGATGGTCTCGGCGGTCACCGGGCCGCTCAGGCCGTCGGAGCACAGCAGCCAGCGGTCGCCGGGAACGGCCTCGCGGATCGACTCGTCGAGCTGGACCTCGCCCTCGGTGTCCCCCAGGACGCGCAGGAGGACGGAGCGCTGGGGGTGCTGGCGGGCCTGGTCGCGGGTGAGTCGCCCGGTCTCCACGAGGTACTCCACGAAGGTGTGGTCGGTGGTGACCTGGGTGAGGGTGCCGTCTCGCAGCATGTAGGCGCGCGAGTCGCCCACGTGGACCATGGCGAGCTTGTTGCCGCTGCGCATGACGCCGATGCAGGTGGTGCCCAGCCCGGCGAGGTCGGGGTCCTGCGAGGACAGGGTGACGAGCTCGGTGTGAGCGGCCTGGACGGCGTCGCGCATGAGGCCCAGCAGCTCGCCGGCCTGGTGGGAGTCGGCGTCCAGCGGCATGAGGTGCTCGATGGCGACCGCCGAGGCGATGTCTCCGCCCGCGGGTCCGCCCATCCCGTCGCACAGGAGGCACAGGTGGGGGCCGGCGTAGCCCGAGTCCTGGTTGGACTGGCGGACCAGGCCGACGTCGGAGCGCGCGGCGAAGCGCAACGATATGGTCATGAGCGCAGCTCCAGCGTCGTTTGGCCGATTCTGACAGGAATGTTCATGGGGAGCTCCACGGCGCCGTGCACGGGGCGGCCGTCCATCATGGTTCCGTTGGTGGAGCCGAGGTCCTCCAGCCACCAGGCGCCGTCCTTGGGGAAGACGCGGGCGTGGCGCGACGAGGCGTAGGAGTCGTCCAGGACCAGGGTGCACGAGGGTGAGCGGCCGATGATGATGGACGAGGGGCTCAGGGGCACGGTCGAGCCGGCCAGGGGGCCCTCGGTGATGACCAGGCGGGTGGCGCTACGGCGTCGGCCCCGCGGGGGAGGGCCTGACGGCTGCTCAGAGGCGTTCGCGGAGCGCCGACGCGCCGGAGAGGCGGAGGGGGAGTCGGCCATGTCGCGCCGCATGACGCGCACGATGAGGTACAGGAAGAACCACAGCAGGACCAGGTAGCCCAGCCGGAGGATCGTGAAGGCGAGTGCGCTCACCCGTTGACTCCGCTGTTCTGGGTGCCGTCCCAGAACAGGATCTGGGTGCGGCCGATGGTGAGGGTGTTGCCGTCCACGAGCGTGACGGCGTCGACTCGCTGGCCCTCGACGAAGGTGCCGTTGGTCGAGCCCAGGTCGCTGGCGATGGCGTTGCCGTGGGTCAGACGGATCTCCAGGTGGCGTCGTGAGACGCCGGAGTCGTCGACGATGATGTCCGCCTCCGAGCCGCGCCCGATGACGGTGACCGGGCCGGTGAGCAGGTAGCGCTGGCCGTTGATGTCGACGATCGGGTGCGCCGGGGTGGCGGTGGCGGCGGCGGCCGGAGCGGCGGCACCGCGCCGTGTGGAGGACTCGATCTCGATGGCCGGGGCGTTGGGGGTGTTGTTGACGAGGAAGGAGACCTCGACCGGTCCGACGAAGGAGTAGCCCTGGTCGGCGGCGTGAGAGGTGGCGACCTCCTCCATCTGACGCACCATCTCGTCCTGGCCCCAGGCCGTGATGCGCTCGATGCTCGGCGGGGTGAGGTGGATGCGGAAGATGTTGGGAACCACTGAGCGGTCACGCGCGAAGGACGCGGCGCGCTTGTCCATGGTCTCGCGGAGCTTCGAGGCGATCTCGATGGGCTCGATGTCGTCCGAGAAGCGGGACATGGCGCGGTTCGTGACGTTCTCGACGCCCTTCTCGAACTTGTCCAGGAATCCCATGGACAGTACCTCCCCCAATGTGGTGTGGCGGCCCCCGGGATGGAGCCGGGAGGCGGGACTGTCCCGCCTCGCTATGGGCCTGCACGGACCTGCACGCAGGCCGATACCGTTCCCATCGTAACGGTAGCGAAGTCATCGCAGGGAAGACGGCCGCCTCTGTGTGAGGTAATTGTGTCGTGAGCGGTCTCACGGCCGAATAGGGGGCTGAGGATTGGACGACGGCGGGGGTGGCGGGCTAGTCTCATGCTCGCTTCTCGCGCGAGTGGCGGAATTGGTAGACGCGCACGGTTCAGGTCCGTGTGATCTTACGATCATGGGGGTTCGAGTCCCCCCCCGCGCACAGAACGGAAAGGCCCGGGCCATCACGGTCCGGGCCTTTCGCTGTCCGCGACGAGTGGAGCGCCCCTCGGAGCAGTGGGGTCAGCTCGAGGCGGACCGGGGGTGCAGGCGGCGCAGCAGGTACCAGGCGGCCAGGGCCCCGACCCAGGCGCCGACGGCGTTCTGGCCGACGTTGGCCAGCGATGGCCGCCGCTCCAGCATCGGCAGGAGGCTCTGAAGCACCTCGGCGCTCAGCCCGACGACGCAGCCCACCAGCGCCCACATCCACCAGGGGATGTCCCGCCAGCCCGCGACGGCGCAGAAGGTGGCCGGCGCCAGCATGACCAGGTTGAGGACGACGTCCTTGCCCTCCGGGCTGAGGAAGGCCGGTCCCAGCGAGTCCTTGAGATCGGCGACCTCGCGGCCGGAGGGCCACACGACCGCCACGCAGACGATCGCCAGGAGGACGACCGCCGCGCCGCGGGCGATCCGCTCGTGGGAGGTGTTGCGCGGGGCCTGAGGGCTGGACTGCTGGGTGGGCACGCTCACGACGCTACCGCCCGCCCTCCGGGGACTGAGGAAGGCGGGCGGTAACGATCGGAGCACAGGAGTGTGGCCCAGGGCTCAGCAGCAGCTGGCCTTGATCTCCGTCTCGGCCTGCTCGGCCCGGGCGCGCCAGAACTCGCGCTCGCTCATGGGCCCGTGACCCGAAGCGCGACCCGAGCCCTGTCCCGACCCCTGCCCCGAACCGTGGGCGCCGTCGGGGCGGTGCGGGCAGTCGGCGTGCTCGCGGGCGTAGCGCTCCAGGTAGCGGTCGTAGGCGGACTCCCCGGTCAGGTCCCGCCACAGGGCGCGGGCCCGGGCCAGGGCCTCACGCACCCGGCGGCGGGCGCCCGGCCGCTCCGTTTCCCGCCCCGTCTCCTGACCTGCCGGCTGCGCCGTCGGAGGGGTCCGCGTCATGACTTCTCCGCGTGGGCCTTGTGCGGGATGAGGGCCGGGTCACCGACCTGCTCGTACTCCCGGGAGACCTTCTTCATGAGCGAGGAGGCGATCATCGTCTCGGGCGCGTAGAAGTTGGACTCCTGGTACGGGTCCTCCGACGTCGTCGTGTCCCGGTTGCGGATCGTCTGGATGATGCGGATGAGGGCGCAGACCATGACGAAGGCGACCATGACCAGGAAGACGATCGACAGCGTCCCCTGGATCATCGTGTTGCGCACGATCGCCCGGGTCTCCTCGATCTTGGCCGGGTCGCTCAGCGTGGGCAGCAGCGCCTTGGCGTTGCGGTACTGCTGGAAGTAGCCCACGAGCGGGTCGGTGGAGAAGATCTTCTGCCACGACGCCGTGAAGGTGACGGCCGTGTCGAACACCAGCGGGATCGCGGGTATCCACACCCACTTCGTGTAGCCCTTGCGCACCACCATGACGGTGACCACGAGCAGGGCCACGGCCGCGATGAGCTGGTTGGCGATGCCGAACAGCGGGTACAGCGTCTGGATGCCGCCGCGCGGGTCGGTGACGCCCATGAGGAGCAGGGCTCCCCAGGAGGCGACGACGACGGCCGTGGTCCCCCAGGCGCCCACGTGCCAGGACGGGTCCTTGAACCTGGGGAAGGCGTTGCCCAGCGCGTCGGAGAGCTGGAAGCGGGCCACGCGAGTGACGGCGTCGACGGCCGAGAGGATGAACAGGGCCTCGAACATGATGGCGAAGTGGTACCAGAAGCCCATCATGGCGCGCCCACCGCCGATCTGGTGGAGGATGTGGGCGATGCCCACCGACAGGGTGGGGGCGCCGCCGGTGCGCGAGACGACGTTGGGCTCACCGACGTCGCTGGCCAGGCGCTCCAGGGCCTCGGCGCCCGTGTAGGTCTTGGGGTTGCCGTTGTCGTCCCAGGAGTCCCACTCGGGGTTGAGCGTGCGGCCCTGGGCGTCGGTGACACCGAGTTTGGCCACGGCGGCCTCCGCGAGCCTCTCGCAGTGGTGCTCGGGGTCGTCGGCGGTCTTACAGGGGGCGGAGGAGACCACCTCGGGGCCGGCGATCTTGTTCATGGTCGCCGTCGAGGTGTTCATGGAGAAGTAGATGCCCGGGCTCAGCGAGACCGCGGCCGCCAGCGCCATGATCGCCACGAAGGACTCCATGAGCATGCCGCCGTAGCCGATCATGCGGACCTGGGTCTCCTTCTCCACCATCTTGGGGCTGGTGCCCGAGGCGACCATGGCGTGCATCCCGGACAGGGCGCCGCAGGCGATGGTGATGAACAGGAAGGGGAAGAGGGTGCCGGCGAAGACCGGGCCGTCGGTGTTGAAGGCGAACTCGGTGACGGCGGACATCTCCACCAGGGGGCGCACGATGATGATGCCCAGGGCCAGGATCGTGATGGTGCCGACCTTCATGAAGGTCGACAGGTAGTCGCGCGGGGTGAGCAGGACCCACACGGGCAGGACCGCGGCCAGGAAGCCGTAGATGATCATGGCCCACACCAGGGCGGTGGGGGACAGGTGCAGGTAGTGGCCGAAGGAGGACTCGGCCACCCAGCGCCCGCCGATGATGACGGCGATGAGCAGGCCGAAGCCGACGAAGGAGACCTGGGTGATCTTTCCGGGCTGGACGAAGCGCAGCCACAGGCCCATCCCGATGGCGATCGGGATCGTCATGCCCACGGAGAAGACGCCCCAGGGGGAGGCGGCCAGGGCGTTGACGCAGACCATGGCCAGGACGGCCAGGACGATCATGAGCATGACGAAGACGACGACGGTGGCCACGATGCCGCCGACCTTCCCGATCTCGTCGGTGGCCATCTGGCCCAGCGAGCGCCCGCCGCGGCGCATGGAGAAGAACAGGACGAGCATGTCCTGGACCGCGCCGGCCACGAGCACGCCGATGATGATCCACAGGGTCCCGGGCAGGTAGCCCATCTGGGCCGCCAGGACCGGGCCGACCAGCGGGCCGGCGCCGGCAATGGCCGCGAAGTGGTGGCCGTAGAGGACGACGCGGTGGGTGGGGTCGAAGTCGCGCCCGTTGTTGATGCGCTCGGCCGGGGTGGCGTTGGTGTCGTCGGGGCGCATGATGCGCCGCTGGATGTAGAGGGCGTAGAAGCGGTACCCGATCGCGTAGGTGCACACGGCGGTGACCACGAACCAGATGGTGTTGACGTGCTCGCCGCGCACGATCGCCAGCATCCACCAGCCCAGGACCCCCAGGGCCGTGATGACCACCCATGTGGCGATCCGTGCGGGTGTCCATCGATTGTCAGGACGTATGCCGACGGGGACGCCGTCGGCGTTGCGGATGATCCGTTTCTCCTCCTGCTCCGTGTAGGTGGGCAGAGAGGCTTCTTTCTGGGGCATCGGGATTCCGTTCTCGTCGTCGAGAAAAGGTGTGGCGTCATCGTCTCCGGTGACGGCTTCCAGGGTATTCCTCCTGGTCACAGAAAGGAAGCGATGAGGGCGGACGACGGCGGGAAGTCGGTCCGGGAAGCCCGGTATCCATCCTATTTATCCCACCTATTGGAGATTGCTTCCGTCGGTTACCCGCCGGCTACCCGTTGGTACCTCGCACGAGGTCGTTCAGGGCCCGGCGCGGACTGGGCCTCACGGTGCGCTCGGGGAAGCCGACGCGGAAGGCGAGCAGGCTCTGGGGCGCTGGGACGTCGGTGATGGTGGCCCACCGCTGCGAGAACCGGTCCTGTAGGCCCTGTGCGGTGTCGCGAGCGATCCGCTCGGAGACCTGGTTCATGTGGTGCAGCCCGAGCCCGGCGGCCGTCGCGGCCAGGTGGACGTGCTGGAGCAGGCGGCCGCCGTCGAGACGGTTGCGGGGCTCGGAGACGTCGTCGACACAGACGATCCCGTAGGCGCGGGCGGTGGCGGTGTGGACCTCGCGGGTGCTCTTGACCCAGAAGGAGTCGGAGGACTCGCGCGACTGGGCGGGCAGGATCTTGGCCGCCGCCAGCATGGCGTCGCTCAGGCCCTGACAGTCCAGGGTCAGCCCGTCGCGGTGGGCGTCGATCTGCGAGCGGTCGTTGCGCATCCAGGCGAAGGAGTCCGCCGACATCTCGGCGTCGTTGGCGATCGCCTGGGTGGCCTCCACGTACAGGTCGCCCAGGGCCGCCACGGCGGAGGGCTCGGTTACCCAGACGATCCGGGCGCCCTGTGGTGCGGCCCCGGTCAGCGAGTCGAGCATGGTCCGCTCCGGCATGCGGGCGGTGAAGGGGCCGCGGTACGTATGGCGCCGCGGGATCGCCGCGGCCAGCTCCTGCTCCCAGGAGGCCGGTGGATCGGCGTCGGTGATGCTGACGCGAGCGACGTGGTCGGACTGCTCGGAGCCGCCGTCGGGCCAGGACTCGACCTGTGCCTGTTTGCCCTGGGCGCGGGCGGCGACCTCGATGGAGTAGAGGGCGCAGCCGAAACCGGCGGTGCGCTCGCGGCCGTCCGGATCGCACAGCGGCGTGAGGCGGCCGGGATCGGCGTGCAGGTCGATGCGGCCGGTGGAAGCGTCGGGGCTGTCGGCCGCATCGACGGTGAAGAGCCAGGGCTGGATGTTGTGCGGGTTGGCCGCCAACGTGGCGGCCGCGACGATCCCCCGCAGCCCGGGGCTGGCCGGGGTCCACTGCCGCCAGAGCTCATAGGGCGCTCCGCGGCCGGCGCTCCAGACGCCGTTGGTGGCCCCGCGTACGGCGATTCCGGTCGCCCCGGTGGCCAGGGCCGCGCCGCCGATGCCGGCGGCCTTGAGCGCTGTGCGCCGGGAGAGGCGACGACCTTTGCGCGGCTGGCGGTCGGAGTGCGCGGGGGCCGCGTCGGAGGCGTCGAGCCGGGTGCTCTCGGTGCCGGGGGCGGCCTGGTCGGCCGGGCTGGTCGGCGGGGTCATGCGTGGTCTCCGTCGTCGGCGTTGGCGGGCAGGTGCAGGGTGCGGCGTCCGGCGTCGGTCAGGTGCGGCTCGATGATGGCGCGGCCGTAGCGCTGGGAGTCGACCCGGGCGTCGTCGACGGCCTCGGCGAAGGGCTGGGCGGTCTCGGAGACGAGCCAGAGCATGCTGATGAGGTCGCGAATGGTGGTCGGTGCGGTCGGCGGTTGCAGGAGTCCGGCGTCGATGATGCGCTCGACGACGCCGACGAGCTCGTCGCGGCGAGTGGTGTAGCTGCGGCGGTAGGCCTCGGCCAGGGCCGGGTCGGTGTGGAGCAGGGGGAAGAGGTCGCGCAGGAAGAAGGCGTAGGCCGGATCCGGCTGCTGCGTCTGGGTGATGCGGTCCCAGAGCGTGCGCAGGGCGCCAGCCGGCTCGCTCACCTGCTCGGCGGGGATGCGCATGCGCTCGGACCAGTCGTCGAACAGGGCGCGGACGATCTCCGCCTTGGAGCGGAACCAGTAGTACAGGTTCCCCGGGCTGATCCCGGCCTGAGCGGCGATCTGGTTGGTGGTGACCGGGTCGATGCCGTGCTGGGCGAACAGGTGGCGGGCCGCGTCCAGGATCGCGGTGCGGCGTCGGGCCGTGCGTTGGGGCGCTCGCGGGGACCTCGGGGGGTCGGGAGCTGTGGAAGGTCGAGGGGCGTCGTCAGTCATGGCGCCACTGTAGACCTTGTTAGAGTAAAAACTCTAACAAGGGTCGAGGAGTGTCCTGCTGGTGTCCATGGGGGCGGGTGCCTGCCGTTCCCATAAGGATCGCGACGTGCCACAATGAGAGGGAGCCACCTGGCTGCAACCGGATGGCTCCCGAAGGGACTCAGGCCCGGAGGAGCTCGAACAAGCTGATCAGGACCCCGGCAACGGATGCGAGAGCGCTAACTACTTCGCACCATGTCGGGGTTCTGTGCCGTCCGGATCGCTTCGGTACTGCGTGACGTAGCCGGTAACGACGTGCGTGCACAGTCCTTCACCTCCTCTCGGTCGATCGACACCCTGCCGAACAAGCAGGAAGGTGTCAGGGGTGATCCACCGTGGAAGGCGTCTTTACTATGGCACGCCCCGGCGACACGAAGCGGCCGGCTTCGATGCCATGACGGCGCATCTTCTGATGTCTTGCTCTAAGACCTATGGATGGCGGCCCGTGATGTGGACAGTGCCGGACTCGGGTTGCCATAATGAGAGGGAGCCACCCGGCTGCCACCGGATGGCTCCCGAAGGGGCATCAGCCCTTGAGGAGCTGAATCAAGCTGACAAGAGCTCCGACGGCGGCTGCGAGGGCGCTAACCATCTCGCACCACGTCGGGGCTCTGTGCTGTCCAGCGTCCTTCGGTGCTGTGTGCCGAGGGCGGTACCTTCTGCACATTCCCTTCACCTCCTCTCGGTGGGTCGACACCCTGCTGAATCAAGCAGGTGTCAGGGGTGACCCGCCGTGGAAGGCGTCTTTACTATGGCACGCCCCGGCGACACGTATCCGTATCCGGGGCAGACCTGGCTCCGGGCTTAGCGGGTGGGTGCAGGCGGCTACCCTGGCGTCGTGTCCGTGCTCCAGCCCGTCCTCGACGTCCTCGCGCAGGCGCCGATCCTCACCGTCTTCCTCGTCATCGGTCTGGGGACCGCCGTCGGGCAGATCCCGCTCGGGCCGATCCGCTTCGGGGCGGCCGGGGCGCTCTTCGTAGGACTGGCGGTCGGGGCCCTCGACCCCCGCCTGGGCGCGAACCTCACCCTGCTGCGCAGCCTGGGCCTTGCGCTGTTCTGCTACACCGTGGGCCTGGCCGCCGGCAACACCTTCTTCCGCGACCTGCGCCGACAGCTGCCGCTCATGGCCCTGTGCGTTCTCGCCCTGGTCCTGGCCGGCGGGGCCGGCGGCCTCTTCTCCCGCCTGACCGGCGTGAGCCCGGCCATGGACTCCGGCGCCTACGCCGGCGCCCTGACCTCACCGGTGCTCGACGCCGCCATCGAGGCCGCCGGGACCCAGGAGCCCGCCGTCGGCTACGCCCTGGCCTACCCGGTGGGCGTCGCCGTCGCCATCCTCATCGTCGCCGGGGTCGTGGGTCGGTCCTGGCCCGGGCGGCGCGACCCGAGACCCGCCAGCGCCGACGGCATCACCGCCACCAGCGTCTACCTGCTCCAGCGCGTGGCCCTCGGCGAGATGGAGGCCTTCAAGGAGGGACGCATCCGCATCTCCTACCTCGAGCGCGACGGGCACACCCGGGTCGTGGCCCCCGGCGAGGAGCTGCTGCCCGGGGACAAGGTCGTCATCGTCGGGGCACCGGCCGCCGTCGAGGCCGCCGTGCACGACCTGGGCACCGGGCTCAACAAGTGCCTGGCCAAGGACCGCAGCGTCGTCGACTTCCGGCGCCTGACCGTCTCCTCCACGCGCGTGGCCGGACGCACCATCGCCGAGGTCGATATGCCTGGGCGCTTCCAGGGCGTCATCACCCGCGTCAAGCGCGGTGACCTGGACCTGCTGGCCCGCGAGGACCTCGTCCTGGAGCTCGGCGACCGGGTGCTGGCGGTCGTGCCCAGCGACGAGCTGGAGAAGGCGGCGGACTGGTTCGGCGACTCCGAGCGCTCCATCGCCCAGATCGACGCCTTCTCCGTGGGCGTCGGCATGGCGCTGGGCGTGCTGGTGGGGCTGGTCGCGATCCCGCTGCCCGGCGGCATCACCCTGCGGCTCGGGGTGGCGGCCGGGCCGCTCGTCGTCGGCATGGTCCTGGGGTGGGTGGGCCGCACCGGCCCCTTCCTGTGGGGGCTGCCGCACGCCGCCAACGCCACCATCCGCCAGCTGGGGCTGCTGTTCTTCCTGGCCGCGATCGGGCTGGCCTCCGGGCCCGACTTCGCGGCCTCGGCCTTCTCGACGACGGGCCTCAAGGTCGGGCTGCTCGCCGCGCTCATCGTGGCGGTCAACGCGATCGTCCTGCTGGCCGGGGCGCGCTGGGCCGGGGTGTCCGCGCAGCGCGCCGCCGGGGGCCTGGCCGGGCTCGTCGGCCAGCCCGCGATCCTCGCCTTCGCCCTGTCCCGGCGCGACGACGAGCGCATCGAGGCCGGCTACGCCACCCTGTTCGCCCTGGCCATCGTCGTCAAGATCGTCATGGTCCAGGTGCTCGTGGCCCTCTAGCCCCACGACGCAGCCGGGACAGCCGGGTTCAGGCGGCGGCGTCGCGCTCGGCGAAGACCTCGCGGGCCACGAAGGTGGCGTTGAGCGCTCGCGGGAAGCCGGCGTAGACCGAGGCGTGCAGGATCGCCTCGATGACCTCCTCACGGGTCAGGCCCACGTTGAGGGCGGCCCCGATGTGGATCCGCAGCTGCGGCTCGCAGCCGCCCAGGGCCGTGAGCACGCCGATGGTGACGAGCTGGCGGCTGCGCGGGTCCAGGCCGGGGCGGGCGTAGACGTCCCCGAAGCCGAAGGCCGCGATGTGGTGGCCGAGCGCCGGACTGATGTCGGCCAGGGAGTCGATGACGGCCTGGGCCGCCTCGCCGTCGACCGAGCGGGCGACCTCCAGGCCGCGCTCGCGCCGGGCCAGGTTCTCGGGGCTGTCGACGTCGTACTGGGGGTGGACGGGCGCAGTGGTCATGATGAGTTCTCCTCGCTGTTGTCGGTGTTGATGATGGTGGTGACGGTGATGGGCGGTGGGTGCCGGAGGTGGTGCGGGGCCCGCCGCCGGAGCCCGTCGACGAGGCTCGCGCCGGGGCGGGTGTCGGAGCCCTGCCGAGTCACGGGCCCTGGCGGGTGCCGGGTGCGGCGGCGTCGGCGTCCTTCGCGGCGGCCTGCTCCTCCAGCTGCCGGGTGTAGCCGGCGATCTTGTAGTCGGTGGCCTCCAGCGCGAGCCGCAGCTCGTCGATCCGATCCTGTAGGGCCTCGCGGTGCTCGGTGAGCATGGCCAGGCGCTCGGGCACCGTGTCCCGGCCGGCCTCGACCATGCCGACATAGCGCCGCAGGTCGTGGATCGTCATGCCCGAGGCCCGCATCCGGGTGAGGAAGACCAGGCGGCGCACGGCCGCGGCGTCGTAGCGACGGTGCCCGGAGGCGGCGCGCCCCACCCGCACGAGCCCGATCCGCTCGTAGTAGCGCAGCGTGTGGGCGCTGACGCCCAGGCGCTCGGCGGTGGTCGCGATGTCCCATCCGGCCGCATCGGGCCAGGGCCCCGGTCCGACGTCGTCGCTGGGTGGGACGGAGGCGAGCCGGAGCGCCTCGCGGAGCCGGGCGCCGTCGGGCTCGCCGCCCGGAGGACTCGTGGTGGTCATGACGCAGACGGTAGGGCTTCGAGCGCGCTCGAAGACAAGGGCAGGCGGATCGCCGGCCCGGGTGGCGGCGCGGGGCTAGCCTGGCCGCATGCTTCTCGCCTTCTCCGTGTCCCCGACCACCACCGACGCGCCCGACGGCTCGGTCTCCGAGGCGGTGGCCCGAGCCGTGCGCGTGGTGCGCGACTCCGGCCTGCCCTATGAGACGACGTCCATGTTCACCACGATCGAGGGTGAGTGGGACGAGTGCATGGACGTGGTCAAGCGGGCCTGCGAGGCGGTCGCCGAGGTGAGCCCGCGCGTGGCGCTCGTGCTCAAGGCCGACATCCGTCCCGGCTGGACCGGCCAGATGACCGCGAAGGTCGAGCGCGTCGAGGCCCGCCTGCGCCAGGCGGACTGAGCCGACCGAGTGGCGCCAGGGGGTGCCTGCGGCTCCGGTGATGTCCTGCTGAGACGCAGTTTCTCGTCCGTGGAGTCGGCGCCTGCCAGGGCATGCTCAAGGACGTGCAGAGAATCGAGGAGGGACGTCTCCCGCTGGTGGCTTGGTGGGAGACGCCCCGTGCCCGTGACGGTTCTGCAGACTTCACACCGCCAGGTCCTCCAACCACTGCTTGACCGGGCGCGGAGCCAGGCCCAGGCGCTCCTGAGCACTGTTGCCCTCGGCTATGGTGTTGCCGTCCTGGGCATTGAGGGCCCGGTATAGGTCGACGACCGGCTCCGCGGCCGGACCGAAGAGCGGCGTGATGAGGTCGCCGAAGGCCTCGGGCGTGATGGCCTCGAAGCTGATCTCACGGCCCAGGTGGGTGGAGAAGGCGACGGCGAGATCCGGTCCCGTCAGGCCCGGCCGGTGGCCGACGGCGACCGTACCGGTGATGGAGGCATCCGTGAGCAGGCGGGCGACGACGTCGGCCACGTCCAGGTGCGAGCTCCACGAGACGGGGTACGAGGCGGGAAGCGGGTAGCGCAGGACGCCCTCCTCCCGTGCGGGAGTCAGGACCACCGGCAGCAGAAGGTTCTCCAGGTACAGGCGCGGGGCGACGACGGCCGTGGGGACGCTGCTGGATACGCCGTCGATGAGCGTCATGATGGGGCTGTCCGCGGCCGCCTGCAAGGGTGAGTCCGATTGGTCGACGATCTGCCCGCTGGTGGAGATGACGACGCGACCGGGGCGGGCTCGATCGACTGCCTCGATGACGGCCCGGGCCTGGGCTGCGGCCGCCTCGGGTGCGCCCATGGGCAGGTGGACGAAGACGCCGTCCGTGCGCTCATAGACGGAGGCGAGGGAGTCCGCCGAGGCCAGGTCGACCGCTATGGCGGGAACGCCGTCGGCGACGGCGTCGGGGTTGCGGACGGCCGCGACGACGGTGTGTCCGGCGGTTGTGAGAGAGGCCAGGACGGGTGAGCCTTGGGCGCCTGTGGCGCCATGAACGATGTAAGCCATGACGCCATTAGTGCATACAGCGCATCAGTTACGTCAACTGCACTATTGGGCTAGATTTCGATGCTATGAGTGAGGTCGATCTTCCTGAGTGCGGGGTGGCGAGGTTCCTGCTGCTGTTCGACGGGCCGTGGGCGACGCTTATCGTGCGTGAGCTCATGCATGGACCGCAGCGCTTCGGAGAGCTGCGCGCGGCGCTCCCGGGCATCAGTGCACACACGCTGACCAGTCGGCTGCGCATGTTCGAGTCCCGCGGCATCGTGACTCGCAACGCCTATCCCGAGGTCCCGCCCCGCGTGGTCTACGAGCTCACCGAGCTGGGCAGGAGCTTGCGGCCGGTGCTCGACGCGATGAACGAGTGGGGCGTCACCTGCCCGACGTCGGCCTTCGTTCCGCGGGAGGGCGAGATGCGGTGACGCGCAGGGTGGTCAGGTCAGCAGGTCCTCCCACCAGGCCCTGAAGGAGGGGCAGCGCGCCAGGACGGCACCGAGCCCCGCCTCGGCGATGAGGAGAGGACCGGTGACGGTCTTCATGTAACGGGGGTCGGCCGCTTCCAGGCGCTTGGACGGGGCGGTGCCGGGACCGCTATTGACCTGTTCGGGTCCACCGGCTCGGGTGATGGCTTGGCGCAGTTCCACAAGTCCCCGCTCGGGAAGCAGCCCATCGCCTTGCCCGGCGTCGATGGCTGCGAGAACAAGAGCCTCGATCTCATGGAGGACGACGAGCGGACGGAACCGCGGGTCGGGGTACTCGCCTCGAAGGGCGCTGATAAGCGCCGACTGCCGACCGGGGCCGGAGTCGCCGGTGTGATTCGCTGGGCCGGTGTTTCTGCCGGGAGCGCCCCGGGGATACTGGTAGTAGTCGAGCAGCAGGCCGACGCGGTACCAGTGAGATGCCTTGGGCAGGGCGAGGAGCTTCGCGTCGTAGTGCTTCCAGTGCCCGCCGCCTCGGTGCGCGCCGGTAGGGGTGGATGAGGTGGTGACGACGACCGGGGTCAGACAGATGCCGCGCGACGAGGCGGCGTCGCGCAGCACATTTTTGACGACTACCTCCTCCGTCTGTCCCTCAACGAGGACGGCCACCTGTTTCATGGGTCGATGTCTTCGCGAGCAGGACGGCCTCCGAGAAGATTCATCTCCCACAGTGAGCCGGTGGAGTAGTCCTCCAGGAAGCCCTCCAGGGCCTCACGGTCGGGGCGGGTGGCCTGCGTGGAGCCGTCGACCCGGTCCAGGACGACGATCTCCTCCAGGCCGAAGTGCGACAGCAGCGGCACTGACTGGGTGGCCAGGATGACCTTGTGCCCGTTCCGCCCCGCGACGCGGGCCATCTCCGCGAGGAGCCCGATGGCCGACGGGTGGAGCCCGAGCTCTGGCTCATCCAGAACCACGGTGGCGGGCAGGTCCGGTCCCAGGAGGAGCGTGGCCAGGCAGATGAAGCGCAGCGTTCCATCACTGGCCTCGCGGGCGAGGAAGGTGCGGTCAAGTCCTCGTTGCTTCCAGCGCAACCGGATCCGCTCCGATGGATCGGGCCTGAGCACGAAGTCGTCGAAAAAGGGGGCTGCGCGTTGAACGGCGGAGACGATCTGCCGGTAGTTCTCGGGATACTCCTGACGAACCCTGAGAAGGTAGGCGGCGATATTCTCGGCGTCCGACCGCAGAGCCAGGTCATCTCCGACCGTCGACCACCCCTTGACCGGAGCATTGTCGGATACGTCGTCGAAGTGGAAGACACGGCAGCCCTCGAGGATGGGGCGCACGTACCTGGCGAAATTCCTGAGTTTTCCTGGATTCTGGGACTCTACAATGCGACGTACCCGGCTTTGAGCTCCGAAACCAAGATCTTCGTCGTAAGGGCGCTGCCACTGGCGTCCTGCCTGAAAAAGCAGTTGTTCATGAAGCTCCGCCTGTCCGGAGTCGCTTATCTCGTCTGGCGTGAGCGCCACCTGATAGCCGTTTCGTTTGTCCTCGGCGTTGAACTCGGACAAAAGTGTGATGAGAATGCGCTCGGCTGTTCCCTCATCGTCTTGGAAGAAAAGGTTGCTCACGCCTCCGCGCCGACGCAGGTACTCCTGGAAGGAGTCGTCCCAAATCCGCGAGACCAACTCAAGTGCGCTGACCAGATTTGACTTGCCGGAGCCGTTGGCGCCGATGAGCACGGTGACATCCGTGGTCAGGTCCAGCTCGACGTGACGAATCGACCTGAATCCCTCTACGGTAAGGCGGCCCAGTACGGCAGTCATACGCCGAGCCTAACCAACAAGGGCTGTGTGCGCTAACGGCCCGTCTCAAAGGGGAGGCGCCGGTGGCTCCGGCGCTGAGAGCTGATCTCGGGAGCTGCGGTGACCTGAGCCGACCTGAGCTGGACCTAGATGGGGTGCCCTGACCCGCGAATGGGGCGAGTCGAGATGGTTGGCGCGCGAGGCGTCTCGAAGGGGGGCTTAGGCCAGGAGCGCCAGGACGACCGCGGCGCTGCGGGCGGCGGCCTCCTCGGCGGCGATGTGGAAGTCCTGGCCCGCCTCGGGACCGCACAGGTCGGACACGCCGCGCACCGAGAGGAAGGGGACGCCGGCGCTTGCGGCCACCTGCGCCAGTGCCGTCGACTCCATGTCCGTGCTCAGTGCGGTGGGGAAGACCTCGCGGGTGTCGGCCACGTTCGCGGCCGTGACGAAGGAGTTGCCGGCCAGCATCTGGCCCACGCGCAGCCGGGCCGTTCCCGACGACTCCGTGGCGCCGCGCAGAGCCGCCTGGCCCACCTGCTCCAGGCGCGCCAGAAGGCCCGGATCCCCGGTGAAGGTCTCCGGCTGGCCCGGGGTCTGCCCGCGGACGTAGCCGAAGGCCGTGGCATCGGCGTCGGTGTAGGCCAGGTTCGCCGAGGTGCACACGTCCCCGACCTCGACCTCCCGGCCGAGTCCGCCGGTGGTTCCCGCTGAGACGATGGCGCTGGGGCGGACCTGGGCCAGGACCGCCGCCAGAGCGCTCGCGGCCGCCACCAGGCCGATCCCGCTGCGCACCAGGATGAGCTCGCGATCATTGCCGGGCAGATGGAGGGACCAGGCCTGCGCGGGGCCGAGCAGCGTCGGTGGCGTGGCCCCGGCGCGCTCGGGCAGGGCGTCCAGGAAGGGCTGGGCCTCCTCGGCCATGGCGCAGGAGATGATGACGGCAGCACTGGTGCGACTCACGCGCCGAGCCTACAGAGCGCGCCCAGGGCCTGAAAGTGTCCGTATGGGACGACTTTGACGGCCGCTTCGGGCAAGTATCAGGAAGTAACAAAGGGTTGACCTGCGCTGATGCGAACGGAGTGTCGGAGCCTCTGATTCAAAGTCGTCCCATACGGACAGATTTGCCGCTGGTTGCATGTTGATCGTGGCTATCGAGGGAATCTTGCCGGGGAGGTGGGCGTGGGTCCCTGAGGTGGGGTGAGTGCTGGAGCGCGCCCTGGAGGTAGTGGGGCATGAGACTGTCGTCGTGGGGACAGCGAGGCACGCGCCGGCCGTTCGCATTGGCTCTCATCGGCGGGGACATTCTGCACGGCCAGGTGCACACGGACCTCCACCGGGGACATGTCACGCGTACGGGGACAGAAATCCTGCACCCGTACGCGTGACATGTCCCCGCCCAGGCAGAACGCCTGCCCGCGTGGGGTGTCCTCGCCCGCGTGGAGTGACTCCGCCGGGTGTCCCTGCCGGCATGGCTGGAGAAGTCGTCACTTCGCTCGGAGTGGCTGACTGGGGGTGGTACCCAGACGTGCGGCGACTGGGGCGACGATCTCCACCGTGCTGTGCTGGAGGACCTGCCGGCTGGTGAGGTGCAGGGGGACATGCCCTGCAGCGATGGCTGCCTGGTCGCGCAGGTGGTCTCGCTCCCAGTCGAGGTGGGAGGAGTGGAAGGCGTAGCCGTCCGTCTCGATGAGAAGCGCTGAGCCGGCGCCTGCCCGCAGGGCCTGGGTGCCAGGCGTGAGGCCGGGAACGAGGTCCTGGGGATGAGAGGTGAGGACAAGATCCACCTCCCCGACACTGGGAACGAAGACGGCCGTTGCTGGCTGGTACCCGGCCTCTTGCAGCTCGTAGCGGGCGATTGTCTCCAGAAGAGACCTGGCCTCAGCGTGTGAGCGGGCCACAAGCATGCGGGAGTGGCGGTTTCGCGGCCCTTGCAGGAGGTCCTCGAGCTGAGGGCGGGTGGTGAGGTGAAGGCGGAGGGCCGCATCGACTGCGATGAGGGCGTCGAGGTCATCGGCGCACCGCAGGTAGCAGATGAGCGCCTGTTCCACGCTCGCCACCGGCGCCGCCTCGGGTGCTGGAAGGATGAGGCCGCTCATCCGATGGATGACGACGTGGCCGATTCCGTCCGGCACGTGGCCCTGGTTGCAGGGCGTGGCGATGTGCAGGGCTGTGGTCCCTGATTGCAGCGGCAGACCGTAGTACGCCATCGCGTGGGCGCAGGTGATGACGCCCTTGACCCGGCGGCAGAGAATGAATCGGGGATCGGCATCCTTCAACGCGATGACCTGGTTCGGGTGGAGGCTGATGAGCCCGTCCCTCGCGGCTTGGATGGCACGTCGGCGCTCGGTCCGTGTGTCGCACAGGGTGCTCAGGCGAGCAGCTCCCTGGTGGAGGGCAAGAGCTGCCAGCAGACCGTCAACCTCAACCGACTTATACATATACAAATGATCTCAAACATCATCAAATACTGTTGGGTTGAGGCTCGGTCTGTGGAGTGTCGTGCGTCCACTTTGTCCGTATGGGACGACTTTGACGGCCGCTGCGGGCAGGTATCAGGAAGTAACAAAGGGTTGACCTGCGCTGATGCGAACGGAGCGTCGGAGCCTCGATTCAAAGTCGTCCCATACGGACAGATTCGCTGGCGGCAGCGTTGCTGGCCGTGCGTGTTGACTCTGTTGACGGTCCTGGTGGTCTGCGTGCGGGGCCGGGCTGATGCTGGGCTCGACGGCCCGGCTCTCCCTCTTCGGGTGCCGCCTGTGCTCTGTGGTGCGCTTGCTCTGTGGTGCGCTGTGCCCGGGTGTCGTACGGCTTAGGCGTCGGCGGAGGCGATCGGGGTGCTGAGGCCGGTGATGACGGCCTCAATGAGCTCGCGCAGGTGGGTCGCGGTGCCCTCGTCCGCGATGGAGTCCATGAACAGAAGGCTAACGAGCTCGGCCAGGGTGGCCGTGGGTACGGTGGGCCGCCTGCCCATGCGGGCGAGTACCTCCTCGACGGTGGTGGCGAGCCGGACCGTGAACTCCGTGCGGCTCACGTCGGGAATCCTCGGGCTTTCGGGGTGGCGAAGCCGGTAGAGCGAGTACTCGGTGGTCAGGAGATAGATCATGCGAGCCTCGGGCTGGATGGTGGTGAGCAGAGCCATGAGCGCGTCGATCGTCGGCTCGCCCTCGGTCGCCTCGATGGCCTCGGTGATCGTCCCCAGCAGGGTGTTGGCCCGCAGCACGATGGCCTCGGTGAGCACCTCCTCCAGGGACGAGTAGTTGGAGTAGAAGGCCCCCCGCGTGAAGCCTGCGCCCTTGACGACGTCGTCGATGCGCGTCCCGGCGATGCCCTTGGAGGCGACGATGTCCGCTGCCGCCTCAACGAGGCGTGCGCGGGTGTTCTCGCGCTTGCGCAGGCTGCGGTCGGAGGCGGAGGAGCTGGAGGAGGGTGTGGTGCGAGGGCTCATGAGGCGTCAACCCTATCGGTAGAGGTGCTGGTGTCATGGTGTGCGGCGTCACAGAATGACGACTTTCAGTACATAACTGTATCGAGTACATTCTCGTATCGAAAGTTGTCACTCGTTGAAAGGACCTTCTCGTGTCCACCTTCCTGTACGCCGTGGGGCGCCGATGCTCCAGGCATGCCGTCTCCGTCCTGGCCATCTGGCTGCTCCTCATGGCGGCGCTCGGTGGAGTCGTCGCCACGACGGGCGTTCACCTCGTCAACACCTTCACGATCTCCGGCACCGAGTCCATGAGAGGCATGGAGGTCCTCTCCGAACGCCTGCCTCAGGCGGCGGGCACCAATGAGCAGGTCCTCTTCACCGCCTCCGACGGGCACATTGAGAATCACGCCGACGCCGTCAACGCCTTCGCGCTGGAGGCCAGCCAGATCGACGGCGTCGCCATGGTCTCCCCGCCGTTCGGCGACCAGGCCACGGGCACCGCACCCGCGGTCTCCGACGACGGGAAGCACGTCCTGGTGCAGGTCCAGACCGATAAGTCGGTCGGCTCGATCATCGACGGCACGACGCCCAAGGCCAAGGACGTCGCCAAGGACATCGACGCCCTCGCCGAGCGCACCCAGGCCGCCGACCCCTCCTTGACCATCCAGCGCAGCGGCGACATCGGTCAGGAGGTCGGCATCGGCCTGTCCGCCGTCGAGCTCGTCGGCGTCCTCGTCGCCGCAGTCGTTCTGCTCATCACCTTCGGTTCCGTGGCGGCCGCGGGCGCGCCCCTCATCGCTGCCTTCATCGGGGTGGGAACCGGCATGCTCGGAATCCTCGTGACCGCCACCGTCACCGATATCAACTCCACCACCCCGGTCCTGGCGGTCATGATCGGCCTGGCCGTCGGCATCGACTACGCCCTGTTCATCATCTCCCGGGCCCGCGAGTACCTCGCCGAGGGCCTGACCCCCACCGAGGCGGCCGGGCGCGCCACCGCCACCGCCGGAAGCGCCGTCGTCTTCGCGGGCACGACCGTCATCGTCGCCCTGTGCGGCCTGAGTGTCGCCCGTATCGGATTCCTGACCACGATGGGCCTGGCCTCCGCGGCGGTCGTTGCCGTGTCCGTCCTCGTTGCCCTGACGGTCGTGCCGGCCCTCATCGGCCTCTTCGGTCAGCGCCTGGCACCCGGACGGCTTCGCAAGGCCCGTCTCCTCGCCGGCCGCAGTGGTGACCAGGGGCCGGCCGCACGCTGGGTTCGGGGCGTGACCCGCCGCCCCTGGCTGGCCATCAGCGCCGTCGTGGTTCTTCTGGGACTGTGCGCGATCCCCGCCGGCGGCCTGCGCCTGGCCCTGACCGACAACGGTTTCGCCGAGAAGGGCTCCCAGCAGCGCGAGACCTACGACGCCATCACGGCGGCCTACGGCGAGGGCTACAACTCGCCCATCATCCTCATCGCCGACATCTCCAAGGCGTCGGACCCGGTCGCTGCGGTCGCGGGGATCTCCCAGGACGTCTCCCGGCTCGACGGCGTCGACACGATCGCGATGG
Source organism: Actinomyces viscosus (assembly GCF_900637975.1). NCBI lineage: Bacteria > Bacillati > Actinomycetota > Actinomycetes > Actinomycetales > Actinomycetaceae > Actinomyces > Actinomyces viscosus. Next base: position 2,762,582 of record NZ_LR134477.1, read on the forward strand.
CCACGCCCAACGAGGACGGGACCCTCGCTTTCATCCAGATCCGCCCCGAGAAGTCGCAGACCGACCCGGCCACGATGGAGCTCGTGCGCGACATCCGCTCTCACGCCGACGACTACGAGAGCACCTACGGCGTCTCCGACGTCATGGTGACCGGCCAGTCTGCCGTCGCCATCGATGTCTCCGAGTCGCTCAACGACGCTCTGATCCCCTTCGGCACGGTCGTGGTGGGCCTGTCGCTCATCCTCCTCACGGTGGTCTTCCGCTCCATCGCGGTTCCGCTCACCGCCAGCCTGGGCTACCTGCTCTCCCTGGCCGCCGGAATGGGCGCCGTCGGGGCGGTCTTCGGCTGGGGCTGGGCAGCCGACCTGCTGGATGTCTCGAAGGTCGGTGTCGTCATCTCCTTCCTGCCCGTCATCGTCATGGGAGTCCTGTTCGGCCTGGCCATGGACTACGAGGTATTCCTCGTCTCACGTATGCGCGAGGAGTGGATCCGACGTCGTGCCACCACGCCCGAGGACCGCCGTGAGGCCGCACTCGCCTCCGTGAGAGCCGGCTTCATGGGCAGCGCGAAGGTCGTGGCCGCCGCGGCGATCATCATGATCGGCGTCTTCGCGGCCTTCATCTACACCGATAACGTCTACGCCAAGCCCATTGCTCTTGGGCTGGCCGTCGGGATCGCGGCCGACGCCTTCGCCGTACGCATGACCCTCATCCCGGCCGTCATGGCGGCGCTGGGGGACAAGGCCTGGTGGATTCCGGCGTGGCTGGACCGTCTGCTCCCGGTCGTCGACATCGAGGGTGAGGGACTGCAGCGGGCCCTGGAGAGCAGCGAGGACTGATCTTTTCTTTCTGGCCGGGGACATGTCGCGCGGACGGGGACAGAAATCCTGCACCCGTCCGCGTGACATGTCCCCGCCCGCACGGAACGGTCCCCGACGGAGTCGAATGTCCCCGGCCGCGCGAGGCGGCCAGTCGGCCAGGCGGTCAGTCGGTGCCCTCGTCGACGGCGTCGTTGCGGGAGGCGGTGGCCGCGGTGACGGCTGCGGCGGGGTTGATGGGCAGCGCCCGGCGCGACTGGTCGCGGCGCAGCAGGAAGTTCCCCAGCCGGATCGGCCAGGCCACGTGGTTGATCCGCGGCCAGCGCAGCATCACGTAGTCGACGGCGTCGTCCACCTCCAGGCGCCGGGTCGAGTTGCCGACCCGCACCCACAGCGCCGCCCCGTCGCGCCCTTTGGCCGGTTTGAGGTAGACCGGCAGCGGGGACGGGGGCGCAGTCACCCGGCACACCTCCGCGGTCCCGTCCGGCGTGGGCGCGAAGTCCACCTGCGGCAACGCCGCCGCGTTCGTCCCCATGCGCGTGCGCCACATGCCGCGCAGCCACAGCTCGAAGCGGTCGGCGTCGGGCTGCTTGAGGGTGGAGTAGTCGGGCCCCAGGCCGATGAGGGAGCCGGTGTCATCCACACCGAGCAGGAGCGTGCCGCCCGCGGAGTTCATGAAGGCCGCCACCGTCTTGGCCACGACCTCCTCCATCGCCTCATCGCGCTTGTCCGTGCGCAGGTTCCACCGGGCCGAGGACTTGAACTCCAGGCGGTCGGACTCGCCCATCTGGGCGACCTCCGCGATCGGCAGGAGCGTGCGATGGTGCTGCAGGCGCGCCAGGACCGCGGAGGTCACGATCAGCACAACGCCCGCCACTGTGCAGGAGGTCACCAGCATCTTGACCGAGAACAGGTCGCCCTCCTCGAAGAGCCAGCCCGACAGCAGCAGCCCCATCCACAGCCCGATGAGCGCGATGAGGGTGGCCGCCGCGTCCGAGACGGCGACCCGCCCGCGCAGCAGGAAGCGCGTCACCCTCCCCACCAGGTAGGACAGCAGGAGCAGCAGGGGCTGAGCGATGACCCACCAGATGAGGACGGGGTTGGCGGGATTGGTGATGGTGACGGTCTCGATGCTCTCCACGGACTTCAGGGCTCTCTACGGGTCGGTGCCTCGCGGCGTGGGCGGGGTGGCGGGCGGGTACGGGCGGATGCGCCTCAGGATACGGTCGGCGCCGGACCAGACCCGACGGCGGAGCCCGACGACCCGACGACGGAGCCGGCACCGGCCCCCGACTCTGCCGGGGCCGGGGTTGCCGGGTCGTTAGGGCCGTGTCGGATGCCGACCGAAGCCAGGCGGGGACATGTCACGCGTGCGGGGACGGGATTCCTGTCCCCGCACGCGTAGACCGCACCTGGCGGCGTCGAATGTCCCCGGCGGCCAGGAGGGCGGCCGACGTGGCCAGCCTGGTCAGGCCATGACCCGCGTCCACTCCTCGCGGGCGGCGAGGAAGTCGCGCACCGCCTCCTGGGCGGCGGCCAGCGAGTGGTTGGCCCCCCAGCCGCACTGGACCTCGTTGGCCGCCGGCACCTCCTGGGCCTCAAGGATGTCGCCGAAGGCGGCCTCCAGCAGCGGCAGGAACTCCTCGGTCTCCACCCCCAGCATCAGGGCGTAGAAGCCGGTCTGGCAGCCCATGGGGGAGAAGTCGATGAGCCGGTCGGTGTGATTGCGCATGAGCTCGGCGCTCAGGTGCTCGATGGAGTGCACGGCCGGCATCTCCAGGTGCTCGCGGTTGGGCTGGCAGAAGCGCACGTCGTACTTGACGAGCACGTCCCCGCCGGGCAGCTCCTTGCGGTCGGCCACGCGCACGTAGGGCGCGGCCACCTTGGTGTGGTCCAGGTTGAAGGACTCGACGTTCATCCTCGGCGTGCTCTGCTCACTCGTGTCGCTCATGGGTCCAGCCTACGGGGCGGGTTCGGGGCAGGATGGGGTCATGACTCCACTGGCGCGCATCGTCACGGGGGCCGACGCCGCCCCCACCCTGGTCCTTCTCCACGGAATCACCGGCTCCGCGGTCTCCCTGGCCGAGGCGATCGATCACTGGACGGGACGCGGCTACCGGGTGGTCGCCGTCGACGCCCGCGGGCACGGCCTGTCCCCGCGCTGGGAGCCGGCCCAGCTCGAGCGGGCCGGGGAGGTGCTCGTGGAGGACCTCATCGGCGTCCTGGAGGACCTCGCCACCGCCTCGCGCGGTCGGGCCGCCCTGGGGCTGGCGACGCCGCCCGCCCCGGTCGTCATCGGCCACTCGATGGGCGCGGCCACCGCCATGGTCGCCGCCGGACGCCGCCCCGACCTGGTCACCGGCGTCGTCCTGGAGGACCCGGCCCGCTTCGGCACCCGCAGCCCGCGCGAGCTCCTGGCCCGCGGCGCCGCCCGGGAGCGGGCCCGCGCCGCGGAGGTCGCCGACCTGCCGGCCGCCGTCGGCCGCGCGCTGGAGACCATGCCCGAGGTTGAGGCCCTCCCGGGTGTGTGGGCCTCCCAGCGCACCGACCCGGGCCTGCTGCTGTCCGGCGTCGTCACCCCCGAGGTCCCCTGGGACGAGGCGATGGCCGCGCTCGACGTCCCCGCGCTGCTCCTGACCGGAGACCGGCCCGGCAGCGCGCGCGTGGGCCGCGACGGCCTGGCCACCGCCGCCGGCAACCCGCGGATCACGCCGGTCCTCGTCCCCGACGCCGGCCACCAGGTGCGCCGCAGCGACCCGGAGGCCTTCTACCGCGCCGTCGACGCCTGGCTGGCCGAGGTCCTGCCGGTGGGCTGAGCGCCGGCAGGCCATAGGTCCTGCTACGAGAGCAGATGAGGCGTCGGCGTGTTCGTAGGGTAGGTCGCGCGGTCGTACCCTCTACCCCTCGAACGCGCGACCTAAGGTACGACCGCGACGGGGTACGTGGCCGGCCGCGGGAGAGACGGACAACTCCGCGGCGCGCAGGGGCCGCGCCGCCGCTCAGCCACGCGCCCGTGGGAGGATGCGGACATGGCAGCTGTGTCGGAAAAAGCTCGGAAGGCCTCCGTCCCCGTCCCCGGGGAGCGCACGCAGGGGGAGACCATCGCCTACCTCCTGGCGGCGCTGACGATCGGGTCGGTGGGCCTCTACCTCATCAAGGACCTCTTCGCCCCGGCCTTCTTCGCCCTCACCCTCGTGGTGACGGTCCGGCCGCTGGTGTCGTGGATGGTCCGCCGCCGGGTCCCGCGCGTGGTCGCGGCGACGGCGGCGATCCTGCTCATCTTCGCCTTCGTCATCCTGCTGTTCGCGGCCCTTGCCGTCGCGGTCGCCCAGCTCGTCGACACCCTCCCGCAGTACGCCCCCAAGTTCCAGGCGATCTGGCAGCAGGCCGAGGCGCAGCTCAACAGCATGGGCGTCGATCAGTCCACGGTGCTCAAGCAGGTCACCGACGTTCTGGACACCTCCCGGCTCGTCATGGTTGCCCAGACGATCCTGGGGCAGCTGACCTCGGCCGGCGCGATGCTCGGCGTCATGGCGATGGTGGTCGTCTTCCTCATGTTCGACACCGCCAAGATCGAGATCCGTACGGCCGCCCTGAACGTCCTCAAGCCGGGGATGGCCGCTGCCCTCGTCTCCTTCTGCGAGGCGGTGCGCTCCTACTGGATGGTCTCGACGGTCTTCGGTCTCATCGTGGCCGTCATCAACGTCCTGGCCCTGTGGTACCTGGACGTGCCGATGGCGATCACCTGGGGCGTGGTCTCCTTCATCACCAACTACATCCCGAACATCGGCTTCGTCCTGGGCGTGGTGCCGCCGGCCATCCTGGGGCTGGTGGACTCCGGGCCCTGGACGGCGCTGTGGGTGGTCCTGTCCTACGTGGCGGCCAACTTCGTCATTCAGTCCCTCATCCAGCCCAAGTTCACCGGTGACGCGGTGGGGCTCAACACGACGACGACGTTCCTGTGCCTGCTGTTCTGGTCCACCGTCATCGGGGCGCTGGGGACGATCCTGGCGGTGCCGCTGACCCTGTTCGTCAAGGCCCTCCTCATCGACTCCGACCCGCGCTCGCGCTGGGTGAGCATCTTCCTGTCCGCCGGTGACTCGCCCGTGCGCGACCCCGATGAGCTCGACGAGGACGTGCTTGACGAGCTCGACCTCGACGGCGACGGCGTCGGAACCGACGACCCCGACCACGGCCGCCCCGCCGTCGAGCAGGGAGCCAAGAAGCCGAGCGGCTCCAAGAAGGAGGCCGCGAAGACGGTCACGAGTGGCGACCGCTCAGTGCCGTCCGGCAGCCACCGACGCGATCGGGCGCAGAAGGACTGAGCTCAGGCCTCGGCGCGGCCCTGGCGCCAGTAGCCCATGAAGGCCACCGAGCGTCGGTCGATGCCGCGCTCACTGACCAGGTGGCGGCGCATCGTGCGCACCGCGGCCGCCTCCCCGGCGAGCCAGGCGTACAGGCTCGTGCACCTGAGCGCCTCCCCGCCCCTGGCGTGGCGCGGCACGTCCCACAGCAGCTCGCGGTCGACGTCGATCTCCTCGACCTCCTGCGGCACCCCCACCGGGCACAGCTCCGCCGCCGCCCGGCGCACGCCCTCGACAAGCACCTCCCCGTGCGATCGCCCGCCGCGCCCGGCCACCCGCACCTCGATCCCGGGATGCTCGGGCAGGTAGGCGGCATCGTCCTCACTGGGCATCTCGACGACGGCGATGCCCCGGGCGTCGGCCGGCAGGTCCTCCAGGATGCGGGCGATCGCCGGCGCCGCCGTCTCGTCCCCGCCCAGGAGGAAGCACTCGGTCACCTGCGGCGGCACGAAGTCCACGCCTCCGGACTCACCGTCCCACTGGCGGTTCGGGCCCAGCAGCACCGCCGGGGTGCCGGGCCCGGCGGCGTGGATCCAGCGCGAGGCCGGCCCCAGCGGATCGTGCACCACCATGTCCACATCCACCTCGGCCCGGGCTCTGGACGCGCCGCCGGGGTCTGGGGCGTCGTAGCGCACCGAGCGGGTCGTGTAGGTGCGGATCGGGCACCGGTGCTCCTCGGGCAGCCTCAGCAGCCGGCCGTACCAGTCCTCGCCGTCGGGCAGCTGCTCGTATCCCGACGACGGCGCCGGCAGCACCAGCTTGATCCGCTGGTCCCAGCCCGGGTCGGCGAAGTGCGCCAGCTCCTCCCCGACGAAGGTGAAGCGCCGCATCGAGGGCGTCACGTCCCGGATCGCCGCCACGGTGACGGGGAAGAAGCGGAACGGGGAGGTCGGCGAGGCGGAGGGCCTGGCAGGGCTCATGCCGGCGCTCCGGCCTCGCGCACGTGGTGGCGTCCCTTGGGCAGGATGAGGGGCGTGCCCGAGACCGGGTCGGTGATGACGTCGGAGTCCAGGTCGAAGACCGTCGACACCAGCTCGGCGTCGACCACCTCCCGCGGGGGACCGGCGGCCACGACCCTGCCGGCGCGCATGGCGATGATGTGGTCGGCGTAGCGGGCCGAGAGGTTGATGTCGTGCAGGACCATGACCACGGTGGTGCCGCGCTCGCGGTTGAGGTCGGTGAGCAGGTCGAGGACCTCCACCTGGTGGGTGAGGTCCAGGAAGGTCGTGGGCTCGTCCAGCAGCAGCACCGGCGTGCGCTGGGCCAGGGCCATGGCGATCCACACGCGCTGGCGCTGCCCGCCGGAGAGCTCGTCGATGGAGCGGTCGGCCAGCTCGGCCGTGCGGGTCGCCAGCAGCGACTCCTCGACGATCCGGCGGTCCTCGGCGCCCGTGGAGCGGAACATGGACTGGTGCGGGTGGCGCCCGCGTCCCACGAGGTCCGCCACCGCGATCCCCTCGGGGGCGATCGGCTGCTGGGGCAGCAGGCCGAGCCGCGTCGCCAGCCTCCGGGTGGGGATCTGCCCGATGGGCGTCCCGTCGAGCAGGACCTGGCCCTCGACCGGCGCCAGGATCCGGGCCATGGTCTTGAGCAGGGTCGACTTCCCGCAGGCGTTGGCCCCCACGATGACGGTGATCCTGCCGCTGGGGATCGTCACGTCCACGCCGTCGACGACGACGCGCCGGCCGTACCCGGAGCGCAGCCCCTGGGTGGCGAGCTCGGGGACCGCGGGAGGGGTGGAGGTCTCTGCGGATGTCTCTGTGGAGGTCATGCGGAGGCGCCCTGTCTGTTGATGCGGATGAGCTGGCCGATGAGGTAGGGCGCGCCCATGAGGCCGGTGACCACGCCCACGGGCAGGCTGGTGGGCAGCAGGTTGCGGGCCACCAGGTCGCAGCCCAGCACGATGACCGCGCCCATGAGCGCCGCCGGCACCAGGAGGCTGCGGTCGGTCTGCCCGATGAGCCTGGCCACCATCGGCCCGGCCAGGAAGGAGACGAAGGCGATGGGGCCGGTGGCCGCCGTGGCGAAGGCCGACAACGCCACCATCGTGATGACCAGCGCCAGGCGGGTTCGGTCCACCGGCACGCCCAGGCCGGTGGCGGTCTCCTCGCCCAGGGTCAGGGGCCCCAGGTCGCGGCCGACGACGAGCAGGAGGGCCCCGCACACCGCCATCGCCCCGGCCAGGACCGGCACCTGGTTCCAGTCGGCCGAGCCCAGTGAGCCGCTCAGCCAGCGCATGGCGTCGACCGCCTTGTACACGTTGCCCTGGAGCTGGAGGTAGGAGATGAAGGAGGTGAACATCGCCGCCACACCGATGCCGATGAGGATGAGCCGCCCGCCCTGGGTGCGCCCCGATCCCGACAGCAGGTAGATGACGAGCGCCGTCGCCAGGCCGCAGGTGACGGCCAGGACGTTGACGCCGGTGCCCGAGGGCGACCAGTCCAGCACCGTGATGGCGAAGACCGCGGAGGCCGAGGCCCCCGAGGTGATGCCGATGATGTCGGGGCTGGCGAGCTGGTTGCGCAGCATCGTCTGGGAGGTGGTCCCGGCCATCCCGAAGGCCATCCCGGCCAGCAGTCCGATGATCGCCCTCGGCAGGCGCACCTCTCCGACGTCGAAGGAGGCTCCCGGCACGAAGTCGCCGACGATCACCCCGAGCACCTCGTCGGGGCCGTACCAGGTCTCGCCGACCATCACCGTGGTCACCCACAGCGCCGCGACCACCAGGGTCAGGGCGATGGTGACGCCCGCGAAGCGCAGGGTGCGGCGTCGGCGCCCGGCGATGGAGAAGCCGGGCCGCAGCGAGCCGACGGCGGGTGCACTGCCGGCGTCGGCGACGGCGGTGACGTCGCTGATGTCCCGGGCGCTCACAGCTCACGCACCTTCGCACCGCGGGCGATCATGATGAGGATGGGGGCGCCGACGAAGGCGGTCACCACCGCCACCGGCAGAGCGGCCGAGGGCCGGGAGACGATCCGCCCCAGCACGTCGGACAGGGTCAGCAGGTCCGCCCCGCACAGGGCGGACAGCGGCAGCAGCCAGCGGTGGTCGGGGCCGCAGAGCATGCGCACCGTGTGCGGAACCATGAGGCCCACGAACCCGATGGGGCCGACGACGGCCGTGACCGCCGAGCACAGGAGCACGCCGGCGCCCGCCGCCGCCAGGCGCGTGAGGGTGACGTTGACGCCCAGGCCGATCGCCATCTCCTCGCCCAGCGCCAGGGAGTTGAGCGGGCTGGCCACCAGCACCGCCAGGAGCGTCGCCACGGCCAGGAAGGGAGCGATCGTCGTCAGAGAGCCCCAGGTGCCGCGCCCCAGCGAGCCCATCTGCCAGAAGCGGTAGTCGTCGAGACCCTGGGCGAGGGGGAGCATGACGGCGCTGATGACGCAGGACAGGGCCGCACTCATGGCCACGCCCGCCAGGGCGAGCTTGACCGGCGTCGGACCGCCCGGCCCCAGGGAGCCGATGGTGTAGACGAGCACCGCCGTGGCGGCCGCCCCGATGAGCGCGAACCACAGGAACTGGGAGGCCCCCGAGATCCCCAGGAAGGCGACGCCGATGAGGATCGCCAGCGAGGCGCCGGTGTTGACGCCCAGGATCCCGGGGTCGGCGATCGGGTTGCGGGTCACCGCCTGCATGAGGGCGCCCGAGACCCCGAGGGCCGCCCCGGCCACGAGGGCGACGACGGTGCGCGGCACGCGCTCGGCGACCACCAGCGCGCCGATGTCGGAGCGCGAGCCGGTCAGGCCGCCGACGATCTCCCCGAACCCCACGATCCGGGAGCCGAAGGCGATCGAGCACAGGGCGGCGATGACGGCCAGGGCCGTCAGGAGCGCCAGGGCGGCCAGGCACCGGCGCAGTTGCCTGCCGGCGCCGGTGCCCGTAACCGCTTGAGCTGTTGAGGTACTCACTGGGGTGGGGCGCTTGCCGGGGTGCTCACTGGACCTTGTCGGCCGCCGCGGCGATGAGTTCCACGTACTTGTCGATCCCCCACGGGATCGACAGCGGGGTGGGGTTGGCGGAGGCTGCCTGCGGGTCGTTGTCGCCCACGAAGGCGACGGCGCCGTTCTTGATGGCGCGCACCTGGCTCAGGAGGCTGTTGGCCTGCAGGGCGGCCAGGTCGGACTCGGTGCCGTACATGACGATGAGGTCGAAGTCGTTGAGCGAGTCCGCGTTCTCGGCGGAGACGTCCACGTTGAAGGCCGAGGAGCTCTCCTTGGAGACCTTCTCCACGGAGGCCGGCACCGTCATCCCCAGGTCGGACAGGAAGGCGGTACGCGGGTCGGCGGTGGTGTAGAAGCCGAACGTGGTCGCGTCGCCCTCGGCGGTGTAGCAGAAGGCGGCGGCCTTGCCCTTGATCTGCGGGTACTGGGCGACGGCGTCGGCCACCTGCTTCTCCAGGTCGGCCACGAGCTTCTCGCCCTCGGTCTTCTTGCCGACGGCGGTGGCGTCGATCGTGATCGTCTCGCGCCAGGGCGTGCCCCAGGCGATCTTCGGGTAGGCCACGGTGGGGGCGATCTTGCTCAGCTTGTCGTAGTCCTCCTTGGTGATGCCGGAGTAGGCGGCCAGGATGACCTCGGGCTTGGTGGCGCTGATCTCCTCGAAGGGGGTGCCGCCGGTCTCGTCGAAGAGCTTGGGCTGCGCGGCGCCCTTGGAGACCATCTCGTCGACCTTCTCCTTGGTCCAGGGCAGCATGCCGGAGCCGTCGGTCACGCCCCAGTCCTGCTTGGAGAAGCCGACCGGCATGATGCCCAGTGCCAGGAGGACGTCCTGGTTGGCCCACGCCAGGGTGGCGATCTTGGTGGCGCCCTCGGGAACCTCGGTGGTGCCGTAGACGTGCTTGATCGAGATGGTCTTTCCGGAGGCGCCGGATGAGCCGCTCGAACGGCCGCAGGCCGCCAGAAGCGCCGTGGAGGACAGGGCAGCGGTACCCAGGATGAATGACTTGCGGGAGACGGTCACGAAGGCCTCTTCTCTTAAGGGCCGATCAGGAGAGATCGGACGAATATGGCGACGTTAACCGAGGCAAGGCACACCTAACAACAGGGCGGTTGGTGGAGTAGGCCACGCTGACGCCGTGTCAGGTCATCCGGAGGCGGTGGTGAGCGGCTGCTGGCCGGTGGTGCCGGGTGGTGCCGGGCCTGTCAGGGCTGGCGGGCGAGGTCCGCGGCGCCGACGAGCCCGGCCTCCTGGCCGCCCTCCGCCAGGACCACCGGGATGGTGGGACGGTTGCCGCCCGCGGTGAGGTTGGCGGCGAAGGCCTTGCGGGTGGGGGTCAGCAGGATCTCCCCGGCCTCGGCCAGGCCCCCGGCGATGACGATGACCTCGGGGTCCAGCAGCGCGCACATGTCCGCCAGCCCCACCCCCAGCCAGTGGGTGAGCTGCTCGTAGCACTCCAGAGCGGCCGGGTCCCCCTCGCGGGCGGCGGCCGTGACGGCCTTGCCGGAGATGTGCTCCGGGTCGCCGCCGGAGAGCTCGATGATGCGGGCTGCGTACGCGGGGCGGAACTGCGCCAGCTCCCAGCCGTTGACGCCCAGGGCCGTGCCGGCGCTGTAGCGCTCCAGGCACCCGCGCAGGCCGCAGCCGCAGGGGCGCCCGCCGGGAACGACGTTGATGTGCCCGATCTCCCCGCCGAATCCGGCCGCCCCGCGCAGGAGGTGCCCGTCGACGATGATCGCCCCGCCCACGCCGGTGCCGATGGCGACGATGAGGGCGTTGCGCCTGCCCCGGGCCGCCCCGAAACGGGACTCCGCCCAGCCGAAGGCGTTGGCGTCGTTCTCGACGACGACGGGCAGGCCCACGCCGTCGGAGACGACGTCGCCGATCCGCATCCCGGTCCAGTCCAGGTTGGTGCCGTGCGCCATCGTGTTGCGGTCGGAGGAGACGAATCCGGCCGCCCCGATGCCCACGGTGGCCGCCTCCGGGAAGTCCTCGCGCAGGCGGCGCACCACTGTGGTGATCGTGTCGATGATCGCCTGGCGGTTGGCGGCAGGCGAGTCGCGCCGTACCGTCTGAAGGACCTGTCCGGCGTCGTCGACGACGCCGGCCGCGATCTTCGTTCCGCCGACATCCACGCCAATGCTCAGTGCCATGCTCGCGCTCCTTGGTTAAACGACCGTTGTTTACGTTGCCATTCACGTCGCTGACCGTCCAGCGACCGACGGGTTGAGTAGTGGAAGAATAACGTCCCCCGGCCCGCCGTGGTGGTGAGTCGGGGGACGCAGAGCCCGATTGATGCCCGATTGACCGTCGTCAGCGCGTTGCGGCGGACGAGGCGGCCGGCGCCGTGGAGGTCCTGGCGGGTGCGGAGGCTGTTGCTGAGGCCGTTGCCGAGGTCTTGGCCCTGGCGGCCTGGCTGTTGATGACGGCCTTCATGTAGTCGGCGTCCTTGTACCCGCTGATGAAGGTCTCGCCCACGATCATGAACGGGGTGCCCGTGATGCCGATCGAGTGGGCGTGGTTGGTGGCCTCGATGACCGCGGCGACGGTCTCGGGGGCGTTCATGTCGGTGCGGAACTGCTCGATGGCCGCCACCCCGGCCTTGCGGGCGAGGGTGACCAGCGAGTCCTCGGTGTACTCCGGGTGGCCCTGGGGGTCGGCGGCGGCGTAGACGGCGTCGTGGAACTCCCAGAACCTGCCCTGCTTGGCGGCGGCCCGACCGGCCTGGGCGGCCAGGGGCGAGGTGGGGCTGATCTGGGCCAGGTCGCGCCACTCGATGCGCAGGGTTCCCTGGTCCACCAGGTCGGCGAGCTCGGGCTCCACGTTCTGGGCGAACTGGGTGCAGTAGGGGCAGGCGAAGTCGGAGTAGACCACCATGACGACCGGGGCGTCGACCCTGCCCCGGGCCTGGGCGTCGGCGGGGTTGCGGTGGGTCTCGGAGTGGATGAGTTCCAGGGTCTGCTGGTCGGGCACCGGAGGCGCCGGTGTGGGCTCGGGGACGGCTGTGGCCGAGCCGTCGCTGCCGGCCGAGCTGGTGGCGGCGGTGCCCTGACGGTGCCGGGAGGCGACGTTCTGCAGCAGCAGTGCGGCGATGACGACCAGGATGACGGCGATGACCACGAGGACGACCACCGTGGCGCGGTTGCTCCTCGACCGCGTCGGCGTCGGAGAAGGCGACTGAACACTCATGGCAGGGAGTCTGTCAGAGGAGCACCGCCCCGCCGCACGCATCTCACCGTTTTCCGCAAAGACGACGCGTATTCGTGTCCTCTTCGAGGAGGATGCGGGGACCGGCGCGTTTAGCGGAGCGCGGCTCCCGCAGCCAGTCCGAGCCCGACGGCGCCCAGGGTCGCCGCCGTCATGAGGGCGGCATGGATCAGGGCCGGCCCCCACCTGCCCGCCAGCAGCAGCCGCGCCGCCTCGACGCAGGCCGTGGAGAAGGTGGAGTACCCGCCCAGGAACCCGGTCCCCAGGACGGACAGCGCCGCGGCCGCCCGGGACCCGGGATCCGGCGTGCTGCCCGCCCAGCCCACGAGCAGGCCCATGAGGAGGCAGGCCGTCACATTGACGACGACGGTGCCCCAGGGCGCTCGCGCTGACGAGGACTGCCCGGGACGGCGGGGCCCCGGGGCGACCGCCGAGGCGGCTGCACGCATCCGGTTCACCGATCTGTTGACACCGCTGTCCACGCTCCAGCGGCAGGCCGCCCCCACCCCGCCGGCCAGCGCCACAGGGAGCCAGTCGGCCAGCCACGCCACCAGCCCGGCGGCTCCGCTCCCACTCATGGCGCCTCCCGGCGGTGCAGGCGGCCGCCCAGCCACAGTCCGACGGCCGCCGCCGCGAGCCCGGCCGCCATCGACCCCAGGAGGTAGGCGGTGCCGAGGGCCGGGTGGCCGGCTCGCCCACCGGAGGTCAGGAGCCGGTGGCTCTCCAGGATGAAGGTCGAGTGCGTCGTCAGCCCGCCCAGCACCCCCGTGCCCAGGACCAGTCGCAGGCGGGGGTGTCGCTGACCGAGCGCCCCGAGCAGCAGCCCCAGGGCCAGGGCGCCGATGAGGTCGATGGCCAGCGTCGTCGTCGGCAGGTGGCCGGGGGCGGCGGGCCAGGCTCGTTCGAGGGCCGCGCGCGCCAGGGTTCCGGCGCAGCCACCCGCGGCGACCAGCGCCAGCGAGCCGACCACCGACGGACCCCGCCCGCCCTTTGAGGGGAGGACTGGCGCACCGGCCGGCCCGGCAACCGGCGACGTGGGCGGCCTCGGAGCGTGCCCCGGGCCGGACTGGCTCCTGAGGCCGGGTCCGGGCTCGGCCCCAGGCGGTTCGGTCCCAGGCGGTTCGGCCTCCGCCTCAGCCATTGCACTTGGCGATCTGGAAGCCGTTCTTGTTGTAGATGACGGTGTAGCTCGCCCCCTGCTGGGAGTGCTGCTCGCCCCAGGCGGCGGCGTCGGTGGTGTTCCACTGGTTGCCGCCGCCGTTGCGGTTCATGACGACGTACTCCTTGTCGGGGCCGCTCGTTCCCATCCAGGAGACCTCGGCCCGCGGCACCAGGTAGGCCAGCATCGACAGGTCGGTGACCACCGTGGACCCCTCCGGGATGGTGGCGATGACCTCGCGGGCGGTGGCCACCCGCCGCGCCTCGGGGTCCTCCTTCTTCGTCTGCGCGTTGGGCGTGTTGAAGTTCTGGTCGGTGGCCTTCCACAGCGGCAGGTAGGGAGCGGACAGCACGCCGGTGACCACCACGGTCAGGATGCTCGCCGCAGCCACGTAGCGGTGCCGCAGCGGCACCGTGAGCCAGGTGGGGAAGGAGATCGGGCGCCTGCGCGGGCCGGCAGCGCCGCCCTTCCCAGCGGAGCCGGCGTTGCCGGCGGCCTCGGCCCGGGGCTCGGGGACGGCCCGGCCGTCGACCCCCACGTCCCTGACGGGCCGGCCGGCCAGGTAGGCGCCGTGCGCGCGGCGGCGGGCGACGACGTCGAGCAGCGCCCCGATCGCGATGGGCATGAGGGTGACGTTGTAGTGCCAGTTGTCCCACACCCAGTAGAAGTCCACCGACCCCAGGAACCGCCAGGCCAGCGTCGGCAGGACCACCAGCAGCCAGGGCGAGGTCAGCCCGACGACGCCGCTGGTGAGGACCAGCATGACGACGACCTTGGCCTTCTGGACCAGGGCGTCGGGGGCGGTGGGCTTGTTCTCCGAGCTCAGCCCGTAGTCCCAGACCCCGTTGATGTTGAAGGCCGGCAGGAACACGAGGATGGAGAAGAGGAAGGCCGCGACGCCTCCCACGATCATGCCCACGCCCAGCTTGATCCCCCGGGTCCGGTTGCGGGCCTCGTCGGCGCCGCCGGGCTCGCCGACGGTGCAGCTGCGGTACCAGGCCGGGACCATCGAGGTGAGGATGACCGCCACGCCGATCATGAGAACCGTCAGCCCCATGTCCTCCTTGACCAGGACCAGGGGCGCCGACCATGCCGTCACCGCCACCCAGCGCCGCTCCACGAAGGCCACCGAGGCGAAGGCCAGCATCGGCATCGCGAAGGCGATCTCGTGGAACTGCGCCGCCACGGCCCCCTGCATCCCCCACGACAGGACGTAGACGAAGCCCAGCGCGCCGCCCACCCACTGATTCGTCAGCCGGGTGGCCAGACGGGTCAGGGGCCAGGCCGAGACCGCCAGCAGCAGGTCCTGGGTGACGAGCAGGCTCAGGGGCGTGGGGAAGAGCCGCCAGATCGGCCCCAGCAGAATGAGGATCGGGTGGAAGTGGTCACCCAGGAGATTGAAGCCGTCGCCCTTGACCGGCACGATCGGGGCCTGGAGGTGGGCGTAGGCCTTGGCCAGCTCGGAGAAGATCGCCAGGTCCCAGCTGGGCACCTGCTTCATCGTCTGCCACTGGACGACCGAGTAGTAGATCATCACCCAGGCGCCGATGACGACGACGAGCGCGGCCGGAATCGAGTGGCGGATCTGGTCCTTGAGGTTCACGGCGCAGAGCCTACCCGTGTGAATCCGGGATGAACCTGGTACCGCTAGGCTCAATGCGTCACCCACGATCAGGAGACGAGATGTCCCAGACGCCGCAGCCCGCCGAATCCAGCCCGGCGGCCGACTCCTCAGCGCCGCATCAGCGGCCTGACCTCGAAGAACTGGTGGAGCACGACGCCGAGCCGCAGCTCCAGCGCCACCTGACCAACCGTCACGTCCAGCTCATCGCCATCGGCGGGGCGATCGGAACCGGGCTGTTCATGGGCTCGGGAAAGACGATCTCCCTGGCCGGTCCCGGTGTGTTCCTCGTCTATGCCGTCATCGGCGCCGTCCTCTTCCTGGTCATGCGGGCCCTGGGCGAGGTGCTCCTGTCCAACCTGTCCTACAAGTCCTTCGCCGACGTCGCCCACGACCTCATCGGGCCGTGGGCCGGCTTCTTCGTGGGCTGGACCTACTACGTGTGCTGGCTGGTGACGGCCGTGGCCGAGGTCATCGTCATCACCGGCTACGTGGGGTACTGGTGGCCGGACCTGCCGCTGTGGGTCACGCCGGTGGTGACCGTGGCGCTGCTGTTCAGCCTCAACCTCGCCACCGTCAAGGCCTTCGGGGAGATCGAGTTCTGGTTCTCCATCATCAAGATCGTGGCCATCATGGCGCTCGTCGTCGTCGGCATCATCATGGTGCTGCGCGGCTTCACGGCACCCAACGGCGCCCAGGCGCAGCTGGCCAACATCTGGAGCGGTGGCCTGTTCCCCAACGGTCTGAGCGGATTCTTCGGGGCCTTCCAGATCGCCATCTTCGCCTTCGTGGGCACCGAGCTCGTGGGGACCGCCGCCGCCGAGGCCAAGGACCCCGAGGTCACCCTGCCCCGGGCCATCAACGCCATTCCCGTGCGCATCGTCCTGTTCTACCTCGGGGCGCTCGCGGCCATCATGGCGGTCACCCCGTGGCAGGAGATCGACCCCAAGGAGAGCCCCTTCGTGGCCATGTTCGCCCTGGCGGGGCTGGGCGTGGCCGCCAGCGTCGTCAACTTCGTGGTGCTCACGGCCGCGGCGTCGTCGGCCAACTCCGGGGTCTACTCCACCTCCCGGATGCTCTTCGGCCTGTCCTGGGCGGACAACGCCCCTCACGTCTTCCGCAAGCTGACGGCCCGTTCGGTGCCGGGTGTGTCCCTGGCCGTCACCTGCGCCAGTCTGCTCACCTCGATCCCGCTGCTCTACACCTCCAAGTCCATCATCGCGGCCTTCACGACGGTGACCACGGTGGCCAGCGTCCTGTTCATCCTCGTGTGGTGCGTCATTGTCGTGAGCTACCTGCGGTTCCTCACCCTGCGGCCCGAGCTTCACCGCGCCAGCACCTTCCGCCTGCCCGGTGAGCGTGGGGCGGCCTGGCTGTGCCTGGGCTTCTTCGCCTTCGTCATCTGGACCCTCACTCAGGCCCACGACACCCGCATCGCGGTCTTCGCCTCGCCCCTGTGGCTGGTGGTGCTGGGCGTGGCCTGGCTCGTCCACAGCCGCCGGCTCGCCAGGCAGCAGGAGCTCCAGTCGTGAGTGCCGGTGGTGGGTCAGTGACACCGGAGCCGTCGGTCGGGCCGACGTCGTCGGCCTGCCTGGAGGAGCTGCTCGCCCGCGGGGTGACTGCGGTCCGCCAGGCGGCCGCCTTCGCCCTGGACCCGGGTGAGGAGCTGCGCATCGAGGCCAAGGCCCACCGCAACGACCTGGTCACCCAGGTCGATCGCGGCGTCGAGGAGCGCATCGCCGGCCATCTGGAGGCCACGGGCGTCCCCATCCACGGTGAGGAGGCGCACCGTGTCGAGGACTTCGAGACCTACCGCGGGCGGGCCTGGGTGCTCGACCCCATCGACGGGACCCTCAACTACGTGGCCACCCACCGCGACTGGGCCATTTCCCTGGCGCTGGTCGACGACGGCGTGCCCACGCTCGCCGTCCTCGCCGACCCCGTGGCGGGCCGGCTCTACACGGCCATCCGCGGGCGGGGCGCATGGGTGCAGCCGCTTCTGGCGGGGTCGGCGGGCACCGACGACGCGGCGCTGCGGGCCCTGGAGCGGCTGGAGGACCTGCCCCTGAGTGAGGGCATGCTCATCACCCACTACCAGCTCACGCAGGATGCGGGCATCGGCCAGGCCATCGAGGCCTCGCGCGGCATGCGCTGCTACGGGGCGGCCGCCCTGGAGATGGCGGAGGTGGCCGCGGGCGGCGCGGTCGCCTATGCCCAGCCGCGGCTCCAGCCCTGGGACGTCGCGGCCGGTGCGCTGCTGTGCACCGAGACCGGCGCGGTCCTGACCCGGATGGACGGGGCGCCCTTCGACGTGCGCCGCGCCGGCTCGCTCCTCGTGGGCACCCCGACCGCCCACGCCGAGGTGCTGGGGCACCTGCGCGCCGTCGGGGCCTGAGGCTCGCTGCGGCGGGCCAGGTGCTTGCCTTCGTGCGGTCGTGCAGCCGGATGAGCACTGCGCACAGGTGGTCGCCCCGGTGTTAATCTGTGTGGCGGTCGTTTAGGTCTGGGGGCGCGTGCCACCACCCGGGAACCCTCGCGAAAGGTGCGCCATGTGAGGCAGACACTCGTTTTGCTGCTGATCTGCACCGCCAGCTTCATGAACGTCCTGGACGTCACGGTCGTCTCCGTCGCGCTGCCTGACATGGGGGCCGCGCTGGGGGCGTCGCTGAGCGAGCTCCAGTGGGTGGTCAACGCCTACACCCTGCCGCTGGGGACACTCCTCATGTCGGCGGCGACGCTGAGCGGATCGGTCGGGCGGCTGCGCCTCTTCCGCTGGGGCGTTGTCCTGTTCACGGCCGGCTCCCTGGTCTGCGCGCTGGCACCGTCGGTCGGTGTCCTGGACTGGAGCCGCTTCATTCAGGGGGTCGGTGGCGCGATCTTCCTGGGCGTCGGCGTCCCCATGATCTCGGACCGCTACCAGGCCGGCCCCGCCCGGGCGCGGGCGATCGGTGTCTACGGCGCGGTCTCCGGTGCGGCGATCGCCCTGGGACCGCTCCTTGGCGGAGGGCTCGTGCTGATGGCGGGCTGGCGCTCGATCTTCTGGGTCAACGTCCCGGTGGGCCTGGCGGTCTGGCTCGGATCGCGCTGGGTTCCCGAGGTCGGCGCGGACCGGGGCGGCGCCGCGGGCAAGGCGGCATCCAGGAAGGTCGACTGGCCGGGCACGGTGCTGTGCGTCGCCATGACGGGGGCGCTCACACTGGCGCTCCTCCAGGGCAACACGTGGGGATGGGCCTCGCCCGTGATCGTCTCCCTGCTGGCCGGCTCGGCGGTGCTGCTCGCCGCGTTCTGCCTCGTCGAGAGACGATCGGCCAGCCCCATGGTCGACGTCTCGATCCTCACCGAACCCACCTACGCCGGCAGCGTCCTGGTCGGCTTCATCATCCAGGCGGCCCTCATCGGGCCAATGGCCTTCCTGTCCCTGTACGCGCAGAACATCTACCGGCTCACCCCCGCCCAGACCGGACTGTGCTTCCTGCCCTTCAGCGCCTCCGCCCTCATCGTGGCCGCCACCTGCGGGGGAGCGGTCAGACGCCACGGAGCCAGGGCGAGCCTGCTGGGAATCGTGCTGGGCGGCGTCGTCGGCTCCTGCCTGCTCATGCTCCTGCGCGGTTCGAGTACCTGGCTGGTCCTCATTCCCGGGCTCGTCCTGGCGGGGGCCGCCACCGGGGCCACCGGGACGATCGTCAACCAGCTGGCGGTCTCCTCGGCCGATGAGGACACCGCGGGGATGACCTCAGGATTCTCCGCCTCCGCTCGGCAGCTCGGCATCGTCATGGGGGTCGCGGTCATGGGTGTGAGCTATGAGCGCGTCATCCGGAGCGTGATGACGATGGCCCCGCAGATCGGTGTCCTGGGGCGGACTGCGGATCGGGAGCGTCTCATCTCCCTGGTGGCCTCCGGCAAGGGGCTGCGGGCCCTGGACGGATGGCCCACCGCCACGCCGGCAGGGATGCGCTCCCACCTGGCACCGCTGGTCCGCTCCGCCACGGATGCGGGGCTCAGCGTCAGCCTGGGGGTGGGGGCCGCGGTGATGCTCGCCATCGCGATCCACCTGGCCCTGACCGTCCCCGGACGGCGCCAGAAGCGAGAGGTCTCGCACCTGTTCGCCTCGTGATCGTGCTCCCGCGCTGTCGAGGGTTATGCCTCGAGGTCGAGGGTTCAGGGTACGACCGCGTGACTTACCCGACGAACACGCCGGGCATATGGGGGACACAGGTGGCCTTCGTAAGATGCCGCGCATGACAAGAACACTAAGGCGGCGTCCGGTCGATTCAGGGCGCGCCAGCGCGGCGCAGACGTCCGCGCAGTCCTCGATGACAGGCGGCGCACCGCGCCGTCGTCGCACGGGCATCAGTGCCCTGGCGGTCCTCGTCGGCGGATGCCTAAGCGCCTGCGGGACGGGACTGGCCCCCGCAGCGGGCGGCTCGGCCACCGTCGCGGGCCCGATTCCCTCCGGCCTGGAGTCCTTCTACCGCCAGGCCGTCACCTGGTACCCCTGCGCCGCCACCGACGGCGTGGAGAAGGCCTCCGAGAAGACCGCCCAGGCGAGCGCCTCCACGACGGCCGCAACGGCCTCGGCGCAGGCCACCGCCACCCCGAGCTCCGACGGCGCGACCGGGATGGCCGGCTCCTCCGAGGAGGAGACCGACACGGCCACCTTCAGCTGCGCCGTCATCACCGTCCCCCTGGACTACGCCAATCCCAAGGGCGAGACCATCTCGATCGCCGTGAAGAAGCGCGCCGCCACCGGTGGCCACGCCCAGGGAGCTCTGTTCATCAACCCCGGTGGTCCCGGCGACTCCGGGGTCTCCTTCGCCGAGCGGGCGGGCAACGCCTTCAGTCCCGATCTGCTCGAGGCCTACGACATCATCGGCTTCGACCCGCGCGGGGTCGGCTCCTCCACGGCCATCACCTGCTCCAGCGACGACGACTCATCCTCCGGCACCGCTGAGCCCTCCGCCTCGGCTGGGGCCACGGCCTCGCCGTCGGCTTCGGGCACGCCGTCGGCAGGCACTGAGCCCTCCGCGGAGGCCTCCGCCGAGGCCGCTTCGGACGGCGACTCCTACGAGGAGTGGGCGGAGTCGACCCGGCAGTCCTTCCAGGAGCTGACCGAGAAGTGCGCCGCCAACACCGAGCCCGCCGCCCTGCTCGACCACGTCGACACCGTCTCCGCAGCCCGGGACCTCGACATCCTGCGGGCGGTGGCCGGCCAGGAGAAGCTGAACTACCTGGGCTTCTCCTACGGCACCTACCTCGCCACCGTCTACGCCGAGACCTTCCCCGGCAACACGGGGCGCATGGTGCTCGACGGCGCCATCGACCCCTCTCTGTCCTTCGCCGAGCAGGGACTGGGGCAGGCCAAGGGCTTCGAGCAGGCGCTGCGCACCTACGTGGACTACTGCCAGAAGTCCACCGGCTGCCCGCTGAGCGGGGGCACCGACGCCGGAGTCCAGCAGATCCGCGACCTCATCACCTCCGCCAACAGCACGCCCCTGGCGACCGGTGACCCGAACCGCACCGTGACCGGCGCGGACATCGTCACCGCCCTGAGCGAGTACCTCTACACCACCGAGCAGAACTGGGAGCCCCTGAACAAGGCCCTCGACCAGGCCATCAACCACCGCGACGGCTCAGCCTTCGTGGCCTCCGAGGAGCAGGACACCTCCTCGAAGGATGACGGCGGCGGAGCCTTCCAGGCCGTCACCTGCCTGGACTACCCGGTGGAGGGCGACAAGACGACCTGGGCCGCGCAGTACGAGCAGGCCCGGCGTGAGGCCCCGGTCTTCGGGAACACCGCGGTCGGGATGGACCTGGTGTGTAGCGTGTGGGGGCACAACGGGACCCGCAAGCCCACGCAGATCCATGCCCGCGGGGCTGCGCCGATCCTCGTGGTGGGAACCACCGGGGACCCGGCCACCCCGTACGCCTGGTCGAAGTCCCTGGCCGAGCAGCTCGACTCCGGCCAGCTGCTGACCTGGGAGGGCAATGGGCACACCGCCTACGGCGGCGACGCCTCCTGCGTCAACGACGCCGTCGACGCCTACCTGGTCTCCGGCACCATGCCCAAGAAGGGCCTGACCTGCCACGGCAACGAGTAGGCGTGTAGCCAACGAGTCAGCGGGCGGGCCGAGGTGCACTCGGCCCGCCCGCTGGTGTCACTGAGGGTGTGCGTTCGACGACCGGGGCTGCGCAGGGGCGACCTGCCGGGAGGAACGCGCGGCGGCTCAGGCGGCGGGGGCGATCTGGGTGGTGAAGTCCTCCTTGCCCTGGTTGTCAGTGATGACAGCGGTGACGGAGACCTGCTCATCGGCGGGCACGGTGGCGGTGGCCTGGGCCCCGGTGAGGATCTCCTCGGAGCCGTCAGCGCGCTGGATGTACCAGTCGATGTTTGTGATCGTGCCGTCGGAGTCGGTGGAGGCCGAGGCGTCCAGGGCCAGCTGGTCGCCATTGCGGGCAAGGGTGAAGGAACCTGCGGGGCGCGTGTTGTCCACCTGCGCCTGTGCGGCGGCGGGCAGCTCCTGCGCGGCGGCCGGCTGCTCCTTCAGGACGCCCATGATGGAGCCGGCGATGGCTTTGTGGCCGGCGGCGTTGGGGTGGAAGCGTCCGTCGTTGATGAGGCCGTCGAACCAGGAGGACTGCTTGCCACACAGCTCGTGTCCGGCGAAGGAACCGGAGGGGTCGGCGAACCGGTAGCCGTGGCGCTGGGCCGCGGCCTTGGCGGCGGCGTTGATCTCGTTGGTCTTGGCGTTGATCCAGCGCTGATCCACCTTGGTGACGCCTTCGCAGCGCCCCGGTACCGGGAGGACCTGACCGGCTCCCTGCGGGGTGAACATGCGCGGGTAGCCGACGGCGACGACGGTTGCGCCCGGGGCGCGGGAGGCGATGTCGGCCACGAGCGTGTCATAGCTGGTGATGCCCGCGCGGGTGGTCTTGCCGGCCAGGGCGCTGATGGCGCCGTCAACCTGCTCGGAGACCTCCTTGTTGCCGGAGCAGGTGGTGAAGGGGGCGGCGGTGATGCACTTGGAGAAGAGTGTGGAGAAGCCGGCGTCGTTGCCGCCGATGGAGAAGGTGACCAGGCTCGTGGAGGCGTTCAGGTGGTTGAGCTGGGCGGCTTCCTTCCCGGGCTGGTAGAAGTCCTTGGTGCGGGCCCCTGCGCAGGCGCCGAAGTCGAGTGTCTTGCCGGTCTGGCCGGCCACTTGGTGGGCGTAGGCGCCCGCGGCCCGTTTGCACCCGTTACCGCCTTGGACATCCGTGCCACTGGCGTAGGGCGGTGCCCCGACTCCGGAGGCGTAGGAGTCGCCCAGGGCCACGTAGGTGTTCCCTTGGGGGGCGGAGTGGGCGGGTGAGCCGCCGCCGATGGTCCAGGCCAGGGCTGCGACAGAGGCCAGCGTGCTCAGCCGGATGAGGCAGCGACGACGCCTCCGACTGGCCCGGGCTGTTTCATGCAGCGCTGTCCGGGGTGTGGGGGAAGAGGGGGAGTGGTCGAGCATGCTGCCTCCGGTGAGTCTGTCGGTTGTGTGAAATGATTGAGAATCGAGAGCTTGACTGCGGATGAATGCGTGCGGGAGCAAGCCTATGCCGGTGAGAGGGTGTGTCAGGCGGTTTTCACGGAGCGGACGATGACTATCCGGTGCCGGGTGAGAATGGGGTGCGGCTCGGAGTACTGAAAGGTCAAGCGCATGCTGTGACGTTTGATGGCCTCGGCGAGCCAGGCGGGAGTCACGAGGTGAAGGGTGAGGGTGGACCAGTGCCCGGCCTGCCGCATGGTGACGGTCCGCAGCCCGGATGCCGGGTCGGCGTTCTCCGTGATGAGGCAGCCATCGGGAAGCCGCCAGGTCTCCGACAGTAATCCGTTGCCGACGACGTGCTGGGCGGAGACGATCAGCTGACCATCGGGGGGAAGGAGGTCGGCCGCGTGCTCGATGAGCTGTTCACGCTCCTTGTCCGTCGGTTCGGTGATCGTGCCGGCCGGCAGCAGAATGCTGGTGACGCCGTCAGCGAGGCCGTGGGAGGAGTCGTCTGTCCTGAGTAGCCAGTCGCGGCTCGCGGTTTTGATGGGGGAGACCTGCGCCGCGGGCGTCTGCTGGGAGGCGGGGTCCGTGCGCAGCTCGACGGCGTCCTGAGGGGAGGTGTCGATGGCGAGGGTCGTGCCCTGGGAGTCGGCGATGAGCCGGCGGAGGGTTGCCGCCTCGGCCGTGTCGGCGGCGATCAGTGCGCAGTATGAGGAGGCGCTCAGGAGCGGTTGAGGCGTGGAGGGGGTGGGGGAGTCGGTCATCGGTCACCTCCTGGGGGTGTCGTGGTGCTGCCGGGGTGCTCGTGCGGGTCGAATGCCTGGGGCTCTTTCCCTTATTTCATCGGCATGCGTATCGCGAGGGGATCCTCCGATCGGGTCAGTGGGCCGAAGGAGGGGGGACGGCAAGGGCGGCCCTCACCCGCGTTGGGGTCAGGGCCGCCGCTAGGTCTTTAAGACCAGTAGGGTTTCTTCTCGCCCACAATCTTGAAGGGAAGCAGTGCGGCGAAGGAGGCGAAGGAGAAGGTGAACAAGACGAGGGGCCTTTCAGAAGCAGTGGTTGATGATGGCTCTAGCCTCGCCTGCTCCAGTGGGGGATTCATCGGCTCCTCGACTCAGTCGATGGGTGGAGACCTCGCCTCGAGGAGGGCTGAGGGGATACTCGGCCTCACCGGTTCGTCGGAGTCCGATGCGTCGCTCAGCTGACCAGGCCGTGCTGCATGGCGAAGACGGCGGCTCCGACCCGGTCCGGGACGCCGAGCTTGGCGATGATGGCAGACACGTGCGACTTGATGGTGGCCTCGCTCAGGTTCAGCCGGTTGGCGATCTGCTTGTTGGTCAGGGCCTCGCTGATGAGTGCCAGGACCTCCAGCTCGCGGGCGGACAGGGTGACGCCGAAGGGGAGGGGGGAGGCCTCCTTTCTGCTGAAGGAGGGCGGGGTGGTGCTCCCGGAGCCGGGCGAGGTGGGTTGAAGGCGCTCGCTGAGCACTGCCGAGGACTTAGGGGTGAGGACGATGTTGCCCGCCACCGCCTGCTTGATGGCGCCGGCCAGGGCGTCGACGTCGTCCTCCTTGGCCACGAAGCCGCGGACACCGGCGGCGAAGGCCTCGTTCGAGATCGAGTCGGCGATGAGCGTGCTCAGGATGATGATGGCCAGCTCGGGGTTCTCCTCATGGAGGGTCTTCGCCAGCGTGAGGCCGTCGAGCCGGGGCATCTGGACGTCGAGGAGGACGGCCTGGACCGGCTCCGTCTCGGTGGAGTGGATCAGGTCCAGGGCCTCCTGGCCGTCCTGAGCCGTCCAGGCCACGGAGATGCCCTCCTCGGTGGAGAGCAGTCGGGCCAGGGTGCGGCGTACCAAGGGGTCGTCGTCGGCGATACCGATGCGGATCATGGCAGTTCCTCCAAGGGGGCAGGGCTCGTGGTCGGCAGGGAGGGCACGGTGGCGGAGACCATCCAGGTCATATTCTCCTCCATGGTCTCCAGCGTGCCTCCGATAGCGGTGACGCGTTCGCGCATGCCGAGGATTCCGGCGCCGGATGAGGGCAGATCGTGCGTCGCGGAAACCCCGTTGGTCATCACCAGGTGCACCTTGCTCTCGCTCTGGATGAGGGAGGCGGTCACCGGGCGGCGCGGGTCGCCATGACGCAGGACGTTGGCCCCCATCTCACGGCAGACCCGGGACAGGGTGGTGGCCTGGAGACGGCTGCAGGGCGCCGTGGCGGTGCACTGGAAGGTGACGGAGAACCCGGAGGCGGAGAGGTCGTCGACGATGGCCCGCACGGCGCCCTCCAGATCCGTGGTCACCGTGCCCAGTCCGCCCTCGGCGCTGTCGTCGTCGCTGTCGTTGCGGCGCAGGGCGCGCAGAATGAGGCGGAGCTCGTGGAGCGCGTCAGCGGCGGTGGCCTCGATGGCGGCGAACTCCTCGCGAGCACGGTCGGGGGAGAGCTCCTTGCTGGCGGCCAGCTTGGCCCGTAGGGCCGTCTGGGACATGGAGTAGGCGACGAGATCGTGCATCTCCCGGGCCACCTCGTTGCGGATGGCCTCCAGCTGCCCGGACACCGCGGAGACCTCGCTGCGCCAGGAGTTCACGGTGACGCGGACCAGGAGTCCTGCTGGAAGTGCAATAACGAGGTCAAACAGCATGGAAGCGAAGTACGCGCCGTCCCCGGTGGCTAGCAGCACGATGACGGGTGGGGTGAGGGCGAGGGAGGCAGCGAGCCTCAGGGGGAGAAAGCGGCCCATGAGGAAGGCGGAGACGGCGTTGGTGATGGCCAGGTCCCCGGTCTCAGCGACAGGGGCGAAGGCGAGTGCTATCCACACGATGAGGTAGCCGATCGATCCGAGGCGGGGGCGCAGGGGCGTCACCGTCGTTGTCAGGAGCGCCAGCGTCAGGAAGACGATCCGCTCCGGAACGACCGAGCCCCGCAGAGTCAGCATGAGGATGAGGTTCGCCGTCCCGAAGACCACCGCTACCGCGACGTACAGCCAGGGCTGAGCTGATGCGTACTGCCAGTCCTCCGAGGACGGCCATGAAAGCCGCGTTTGTCTGATGTTCCTATCAGTCTTATTCCCTCGGAGCACATATTTATTGTTGGTGGAGGTAACGAAGAAATCAAGGTGGCGGAAACCTCAAAGAATGGGGTGAGGGAAGGGGTGAGTGTCAGGTGTCACGAGCTCCTGCCCCAGTGCGCTCTCATCCGTCACCAGGGGCGTGAGCGCTGGGTTCTCCGCACGCCCGGCATGCCAGCCGCCCTGGCGGATCCGCTGGGGGAGTGTCGGTGTCAGGTCGGTGAAGTGGGTTGACTCCACGAGGCTCTTCCACTCCATCTCCGCGCAATTCGTCTCCGCGCAATTCGTCGTTGTAAAGGACACAGCCTGTTCTGCTGTACTGATCTTTGTCAGCCAGGTCCGAAAGGCGGTGACGTTTCCCGGGGCTCCCCACCAGGTTGCGCGGTCCGTGAAGGTTATTCAGGGGTTGGTGTAGGCGTAGAGGGCTAGGGTGGCTGTGATAGTTTCTTTGAAGGTGTGCAGGGGGCGCCTGTAGTCGTGGGCCAGGATCTTCCAGGATTTGATGTGCGCGATGGTTCTCTCCACGACATACCGGATTTCATTTAGGGATTTGTTGGCCTGCTTCTGGGCCTTGGTGAGCTCACTGTTGGGAGGTTTCTTGTAGGGGGTGAGAACCCCGGTTCCGATGTAGCCTTTATCGGCGATGCAGCAGGAGGGGTCGATCTCCTCCAAGAGACCGGAGGTGGTGATGGCCTTGGTGTCGTGGGTGGCCCCCGGTAGCGGGTCTGAGGCCCACCGCAGGCGCCCGGCGGGGCTGACCAGTACTTGCAGGCTCAGGCCGGTGCGCTTGTGCTTGCCCGACCACAGGTCCGTCCGATCCTTCCAGCTCCAGCACGGCAGGAGCGTACCGTCGATGATGTGCACGCCCCCATGGGGGACCTCCTCGACGGTCGCCAGCACAGGCCCCAAGACCCTGGCGATGATCCGGGTGACCACCGAGATCGCCCGCGAGATCGTCGGCTGTGACACCCCCATGATCTCGGCGATCGCCTCCTGGGAGGTGTTGGTGCGCAAATACATCAACGTCGCCCGCACCGCGGCCAGTGGGCCAAGAATTCTTGGCGCCAAGGAGATCTCAGTATCACCCAGCACCATTTCCACCAGGCAGCTCAACTGCGTTCTGTCCAGGCCTGTGATACCCTTACCCATGACGGCTCGTTCCTGAGAGGTTTCATGTAGCAATCTGATTCTCTCAGACCAACGAGCCGTCACCCATTCAACACACCGAACCCCTAAACCCCCATACACGCCCCTGAATAACCTTCCGTGTCGCTGCGCAGGTGCTCGGGCCGGTCGGGACGACCAAGGGCCTCTCGCATGATCGTGAAAAGATCCAGGATCTGACATGCCTCCCGTGCAGCTGTGGCGATCGCCCCGTCCAGGGCTGAGTCGCACCCCAAGCCGCAGGCGACGATCTGCTCAGACGGCTCGATGATCGCGCACATGATGACGCTCAGCTCCCGGCAGCGCGACGGCATCTCCAGCGCCACGAGCTCGGCTCCCCGGTCACGCAGCGGTGCGATCACCGATTGCAGCGGGCCCAGTGCTGATCGGGCCTGGGCGAGGGGAAGGCGCCGTACTCCCTGGCACAGGTACCAGCCGCGCATCGCTGCATCGCGCTCGATCAGCTCCCGCAGACCGCGGGTGCGGCAGAACTCGACGCTCGGTCCGGCCGCGGCTCCGGAGGGTCCCGCATCAGGGAAGAGCAGTGGCGGGCCGAGACGGTCCTGGGCCGCGACCGCCCAGCGCTCCACGACCTCGCCCGCAGCTCGCAGCAGAGTCTCGTCGCGGCGCTGCCCGCAGGCGCCGACGGCGTGCATGGTGAAGGGCCCCTCCTCCTGGCCGTCACCGGTGAGGAGTGCTCCAACGGACCACAGCAGACGCCTCCCGGCTCGCGGGGGCGTGACATGAAGGGTGCGGACGATTCCTGAGCCCGGCTCCAGGACGCAACGGATATCAGGCACAGGAGCCCTCGGAGGTGCAGAGCCCGAGCAGGGTCTCGAGCTGGCCGGTGGTGAAACGCCGCATCATGGGCAGTCGCCCGCCCCAGCGGCGTTCGATCCGACGGATGACTCGCTGCGTGCCTCCGCCGGGCAGCGGAATCGAGGTCGGCAGGCCCCACCGGCTGACGACCTCGGTGGGCTCTGTGGAGCCGAGCGGCCACAGCTCGGCCAGCACCTCCGACCTCCCCCATTCGCTGCGGCCGTTCAGCACGAGGTGGGCCCAGGGCCCCATGAGGGCGCTGAGAGCCTCGTTCTTGCGCACTCCTGCGACCATGGACAGCTCGGTGGCGATGAACCATACGGGTGAGGGGGCGCTGCCCCGGCCCTTGAGGCTCAGCCCCCGGTGCGTCATGGTCGAGGCGAAGGCGATGCGGTGGAGCAGGTCGGGGTCCGCGCCGTCGGTGAGAGCATCGAGCCCCTCTCGAAGCCGGGAGACGAGCATGCGGGCCTCCCACTCCGAGGCGGCAAGGCTCGAGGGGGTGCACACGGTGCTCACCAGCGCCCGGCTGAGTGCCTCCAGGGCGCCCTCCCTGGCCAGGGTCAGAGGCAGCGTGGTCAGGAGGTCGGGGTCGAGCCATGCGCGATCGGCCTCGAGCGCCGCCCCGACGACCAGGCTGCGGGCCCGTTCCCCGTCGAACCCGACGAGCCGATGATCGAAGCAGGCCCCGCTGCTCGACTCCGAGCCGGTGCCCAGCGTGGTCGGGACCAGGGTGAGGCGGCGCCGTCGGCCGATCCCGGCCAGCGGAATGAGCCCGCACCGGTCGGCGGCCTGCTCCAGGTGGTCGACCATCGCCGGACGTTCCGCCGTGAGGGCGGCGAGCTTGGCCAGATCCATGGTGGCGCCGCCACCGATCGCGATCACCTCACGCGGATCGGTCCGCTCGATGGCCTGCGCGACCTCCCTGACTCCTCCGAGCCCGGTGGCGCCGTCGACCGGGATGACCGGAAGACGGGAGGGCAGCCCGGGAAGAGCATGGTCCACCACCGCTGCGTCGATGATCGCCAGCTCAGTGCGCGGGGACAGCGTGCGCGACCAGGAACCGGTGCCGAGCTCGGGTCCGGTTGGCAGCAGCAGGGACGATGTCTTCATGCGGCGACCGTTCCCCGACCCGCGAGGACCGATGAGACGGCGTCCTGAACCCGGTCCACGAGACGGTCCAGGTCGCGCGCATCGTAGACGAGGGCGGGCACCAGCTGGAAGCTGCTCGGGCCAGGCTGAACAATGGCGCCGTTGCGGCGGCACCGATCGATGATGCGGGTGATGGTCTGGCCGTCGGCATCGGGAAGCTGAACCGAGCGGAAGCAGCCCAGCCCCGTGGTGCTGGATCCGGGGATCCGCTCGGCCAGGGCGTCAAGACGCTCATCGAGCTGCCGGGCGACGGCGCGTCCACGGGACAGGACGTGCTCGTTCTCAAAGGCCTCAAGGGTGGCCAGGATGGCGGCGCAGGACGCCGGGCTGCCCGCCTGCGTCTCACCGTGCATGAACGGGGAGTCCGCCGAGTCCAGCGCCTCGGTCACCCGCGTTGCCAGAAGGATCGCGGAGGCGGCCTGGGTGCCGTTGGTCAGTCCCTTGGAGGTGACGAGGATGTCGGGGCTCTCCGCCCAGGTCTCACTGGCGAACATCGGTCCTGTGCGGCCGAATCCGGTGGCGACCTCGTCGGCCACCAGGAGATAGCCGTGCCGGCGGCGACCCTCCAGGACCGTGGAGAGGAACTCGGAGCCCACGACGTGAGTGCCCGAGCCCTGTACCGGTTCAAGGACGACAGCGGCGACGCGGTCCCCCTCTCGCTCCAGCAGACGGGCGAGGTCCTGGGGGCGGCGATGGTCGATATGCCGCACGGAACGGCCATCGACCCCGTAGATCCTCTGCCCCAGGTTCTCTCCGGTCAAAGACATGGCCCCCAGAGTCGTTCCGTGGTAGGAGCCCTTGAGGGAGACGATGATCGTGCGACTCGGCTCGCCGCAGACGACCTGGTACTGACGGACCATCTTGATGACGCTGTCCAGTGCGGCCGATCCCGACGTCGCATGGACGACTCGACGATAGTGATCGGCCCCCGCTGCGGCGAGCAGGCGGTGCCCGGTGCGTTCGGCCCAGGTGTGGGAACCGCGGAAGTGAGTGAGGTAGGAGGCCTCCAGGAGAGCGGCGTGAACCGCGTCGGCCACGCCTCGGTGCCCGTACCCCAATGGAACGTTCCATAAACCGGAGATGCCGTCGAGGCACTGGCTGCCGTCGGCGTAGGTGATCGCCGTCCCGCGGGCCCGGGTGGGCTGGGGTGAGGAGGAGAAGGTGCTCGGAGGAGTGAAGAACTCGGTGGTGACAGACATGGAAGGAAGGCCTCGTGGTGTAGTCGACTAGGGTTTGCGGGCGACCAGAAGCACCCCGGAGTGGTCCGGCATCGCCTGGTCGGGAGTGGAGTGGCGCTCCACGATCGTCAGCCCGAGCCGGGTGCAGGCCTCACTGATCCAGGACGAGGGGACCAGATGCAGCTCGGAGACGTAGCACTCCTCGCCCCATCTGAGGATGCTGCGACGGCGGCCGCGGGCCTGATCGAGCTCTTCAGTCAGGGAGATGCCGGGCTGGATCTCGATCGTCGTCGTGCCCTCCGCGGCGATGTCGTCCGTGGAGACGATGAGCAGTCCACCGGGGGCGAGGCTGCGCGCGGAGCACTCGAGGGCCCCGAGCCGCTGCTCGGCGTCGAGCTGAGTGATGGAGGCCGTGGGCAGGCAGACGGCCTTGAAGCGCTCCGTGAAGGAGAAGGAGCTCATGTCCGCCTCCTGCACCTCGATGCGCGCGGCCAGGTCTCCGGGAGCATCGGCGACCGAGTCCTGCTCGGAGATACGGGAGCGCAGGACCTCAAGCATGTCGGGGCTCAGATCGGTGGCCAGGATCCGGTAGCCGGCCTCCGCCATCGGCAGCGTGACCCGACCCGAGCCGCAGGCGAGCTCGAGGATGCGCAGATCCGCCAGATCCGGGCTCAGATGGTTCTCCAGCGTCTCCAGGATCAGTGCGATCTCGGTGTCGTCGTGGGCGGACAAGGCGTGATAGCGCTGAGCCCCCAGGCCGCTGTACAGGGGGGAGAGAACCGGGCTACGCACTGTAGACCACCTCCCGTGGGCTGATGAGGCCGGCCTCGGACAGGGAGGCGACGGCGTGGTAGATGGTCGACGGCGGAAGATCGAGGATGTGGGCGAGGTCGGTGTCGTTAGGTAGCGTCATGAGCGTCTCCAGGATCGTGGCCAGGGTGGTCGATACGGACAGCATTCGGCCGTTGCCGGGGATCAGGCAGCGGATTCCCGCGCGGGAGCGCACGATGATGGGTGCGTCAGCCGGTTCGACCGGGGTCTGCGGGCTCGTCTCCGACAGGCGCATGCCCAGGCCGGAGATCTCGACTGGCTCCTCCTGCAGGGTGTGCAGTGTGGTGAGTGCGTTGATGATGGTGAGGTAGCGGGGCAGCCAGGCGCGGTCGCCCCGGTCCCGCTGCGCCGGGCTGCGGTCGGTGCCGGGGAAGTGGTGGTGCACCCCGGTGGAGGACACCGTCAGGCGGGTCTGCGGCACGGTGCCGGTCCTCAGCGCGTCGGCATCCTCCAGGACCGTCATCGGGTGGATGAGCTGAGCCGGGACGCATCCGGTGGTGATGGCTGCGTCGGCGTCCTGAAGGAAGAGCTCCCACTCCTCCCGGGTGGCCAGACGGATGAGGGTCGGGCCGGCCACGGGGAGGAACGCGGCCAGGGAGTAGTCCATGACTGCGATCTCCATGGCTCCGTCGATGACCAGCAGCTCGCAGTCCCGGGTCAGGTCTCCTTCCCGGACGACGATCTCGTGGCCGGCGGCGGGTGCGGAGATGGGCTGCGGGGTGATGACCAGTGCCGACGGCGGCAGCTCGGAGGGGGTGTAGCGGGTGCCGTCGTCGAGCCAGACGGCGGCCCGATCACCTCGGGCGCCGACCAGGTAACGCCGAAGATCGGCCATCGCCTGAGAGGCGCGCTTGGCGGTCATCAGTCCTCCTCGTCGTCGGAGTACAGGCTTCCTCCGGGAAGCACTGGCCCGAGCTGGTGGCGGATGACGCGTGCGAGCGGCTGGTACACCTTCTGAGAGGTGATCCTGCCGGTCGTCCCCGGGGTGAGCTCCACGTCCGACTCGACGACCAGGCAGGTCCCGGGCGGCATCTGTGCGTCGGAGAGCAGGGGCGAGACGGCTCGGAGCGGGACCGTGCAGTTCTCGGTGGCGACGACGGTCCCCTGCCCGAGGGCGGGGCCCGTCAGGAGCCCTGAGCGGTGGAAGGAGACCTTCGTTCCGGTCGTCACCGGGGCCGAGCCCGCGGCGTCCCCGGTCAGAGCGACCGCGCGGTGGCTACCGGTGGCCTGGAACCCCAGGGAGGTGGTGGTACCGATCGGGGTGAGCAGGACCAGAACGGCTGCGGAGAAGCCGGTCACGAACAGTCGGATCTGCTGGGTGCGCTTCAAGCCGCGCAGCCCGTGGATCATCTTGACCAGGGCGTTCATGAGGCAGAACCCGATGAGCATGCTCAGCATGATTCGGCCTCCGGCGCCACCGCGAAGCAGGTTCGGCGCGATCGCCGTGACGGCGGTCCAGACGATGACCAGGGGCGTGACCAGGCAACCCACCCCGAACAGCGCGACCCACAGGGGCTCGTGCGGCTCCGGGATGCCGGCGACCCGATTGCGCAGCGCCTGGATGGAGCGCTGCCTGAGACCGGACTGGTTGGTGAACCCGACCAGGGCCACGTAGCCGTCCAGACGGAGGAACGGAATGAGGTTGCTCAGCGCCACGAGGTAGGTGCTGGCCCCGTACCAGGTGAGGAAGGCGTGCTCCCCACCCAGCAGGAGGTTCGCGATCAGGGCGGTGGCCCCGATGCTCGTCTGGATGACGATGCCGGCGAAGGCGACCGCAACCCTGTCCTTACGGGGAAGCAACCACGCCTCGGTGACGTCGCAGAAGGCCGCCGGGGAGAAGTAGAACAGCATGATCCCCATGCGGTGAGGCATGCCGCCGCAGGCGGTGAGGGTCAGTCCATGAGCGAGCTCATGAATGGCGGTTGTCAGGGTGAGGGCCAGCAGCAGAGCGCCGTAGGTGCCCAGCGTCAGCGGCTGGAACAAGGTGCTGTTCGGGTTCCCGGCGAGGGAGAGCAGCGCGGGGATCCCCAGGATTGCGATGACCAGCGGGACCCAGCGCAGGAAGGTCTTCCTCAACGCCTTCACGACCGGGGCCGCCTTGATGAAGAAGGCCTCAGGGCGGTTGAAGCAGAGCTTGAGGATGAGCGGTCCGTCGTTGTCGACGCTCCACAGCGGCTTCTGCTCAGTGGAGTCCATCTCGTAATCGGCCACGACCAGGCCGTACTTGCTGACGGCGTCGAGAGCGTGATCGACATCGGAGGGCTGCCACTGCGGTGGCATCTGCTCCAGAAGATCCGTCTTGGTCAGTGGCCCCTTGGTCTTGAGGGTCACCAGCAGCTCGCCGAGCTGTTCGCCGACTCCGAGGAGCTTGTTGTCTGGGGTGCGAACCGCCCACCCGTCTCCGGCCTGAGGGCGGACGACGGCGACGTCTCGGTGCAGCCGGAGAGCTCCTCGGGGGCGAGAGAGCACATCCTGCTCAGGCACGTAGATCACCCATCTTCGTCACTGCGGTGGCGATGATGGACAGACCGACCGTCCAGGCTACGAGGAGTCCCGCGGCCAGCGGAGCCGACATGTCGCCGACGGCCGTGGCGTCCTTGATGAGCGTGAGCTGGAGGCCGCCGGGCAGGTACTGGCCCAGGTCGTTGGGCAGGGCGCGCACGATGGCCGGCTCGATGTAGGTGGTCCAGGCGACCAGGAGGAGGATGACCGGCAGCGTGCGGCGCAGCAGCCAGCCGAAGCAGGTCCCCCACGGGGCGGCCAGGGCGCTGACGGCGATGATGCCGACGACGGTGCTGACGAGATCCTCGTTCATCGTGATGCTCAGGTCACGCTGGTGGAAGATCACGAAGGTGGGAATGGTGGAGCTCAGGGCGCCGATGAGGCCGAAGAGCAGGCCGGCCGGCAAGGAGGCCAGGGCGTGGCTGGCAACGAGCCTGCCGACGCCGCGGTGCTGGGTGACTCGAGCCGCCACAGTGGCGTCGCGGAACTCGGTCGTCACCTGGGTGGCTCCCCACAGGGTGGACACCAGCAGGACGGAGAATCCGATGCGAATGAGTCGCAGGGCCACGGAGTCGACGGCGGCCTGGTTGGACAGGTCGATCTCGCTGAGGAACTTGCTGGCGTCGAAGATCGTGGCGAAGCTGCTCAGAGCGATCCCGATCACGAGGAACCACTTCAGGGAGGCCTCGGTGAGCCCTCGGCGGGTCAGAGCCCACAAGGAGCGGAACACGGACAAGCCGCTGGTGCTGGGGGCCGGCGTGGCCAGGGCCCGACCGGAGGTGATGGTCTGCGCGGAGGAAAGGACGTTGGTGGTCATGCTGCACGGCTCCTGGAGGTGGTGGAAGAGACAAGGTTGAGGTAGGCGTCCTCGAGCGTGGGGCCACCGTGGTGGCGCAGCTCGTCGAGGGATCCGTTGAAGAGGCAGCGGCGCTTGATGACGACGATGCTGTCGACCATGCGCTCGACCTCGGCGAGAATGTGGCTCGAGATGAGCAGGGCGCCGCCGGAGTCGATGTGCTGCTGGAGCACGCGGCGCAGCCAGTGGGCGCCCTCGATGTCCAGACCGTTGGTCGGCTCGTCCAGAACGAGGAGCTGCGGCCGCCCCGCCATGGCGGTGGCCAGGTTGACCCGCTTGCGCTCGCCCGTGGACAGGTCCTTGATCCGGCGACGCATCAGAGGATCGAGATCGAACTCGTCGACGATGCTGTCCATCTCGTCGCGTGACAGGCCGGCCGCGAGCCGGTGGTTGACGAGGTGGTTGTGGACCGTGTGGCTGGTGGGCAGCCCGGTGTTGTCGAATGCGAAGCCGATGTGGTGGGCCGCATCGGGAATGGCCAGGGGCGCGTGGCCGAACACGGAGACGCTGCCCGACGTGGGGCGAAGAAGGCCGTGGACGGCTCGCAGCGTCGTGGTCTTGCCGGCGCCGTTGGGGCCGAGGAGCCCAAGAGACTGTCCGGGCTCAATGCTGAAGGTGACGTTGTCCACCGCAGTGGTGGACCGGTAGCGCTTGGTGAGATGGCTGATCTCTAGGAGTGGCTTCAGGTTCATGGTGTGTTCTCCTTACGGCGACTGAGCTGCTCCGGGCCGCTCGGGTCGCGTGGGGCCGAGGGGGTCGCGGTGGGTCAGATGAGCGCGATGAGGGCGCCGAGTCCGAACAGGACACCGAGAGCGGCTGCGGAGTCCTTCCAGTCAGGTGCGTCGAGTGACTCGAACTCAGTGATCTCGGTATCGAGGTTCATGGGTTTGTCCATGGGGGTCTCCTTACGTGGTGAGGTGCCGGGGAGGCATTCGATGTGATGTCACTACTCCACCGGAAGATCACTGTTTCCGGATCGCCTGGTCGGGCGCTCTGGGCTCATCCGATGGGCTAGTCCGATTGACTGAGCAGTGGGTCATGGGAGGGACTGACGGCAGGGGGCCTACACCCTCGTCGAGGGGCTCAGGGACAGGACGACCTTTCCCGAGCGCTCGCGGGAACCGAAGGCCTCCAGCAGGAAGTCGTCGATGTCGTCCCGGGGGTGGATGGCGCTGGGATCCAGCGGGATCGATCCGGCCCGGGCCAGCTCGAGGGCGTGAAGCAGGTCCTCTCGGGTACCCAGGCAGTTACCCATGAGGGTGAGGTTCGCCGTGATGATCCTGGCGATGAGCTCCCCCGGTGATCCGCACGATCCGACCCCGTCCATGAGTGGGTGCTGGTGCAGCATCCCGCAGGTGATGTAGGTGCCGGCCATCTCCAGGGAGGCGACGGCCCCGGCGAGGTTGAGGTCGCAGAAGGGATCGATGACGTGACTGACCCGGATCCTGGTCGCCGCGGGATCCTCGAGGCCGGGATGCCTGCGCTCGTTGGGGAGAAGGGGAGTATCCGGTTTCGATGACACCACCCAGCACGAGGCGCCGATCGCCTGAAGCTGGTGTCGCACGGCCATCGACGTCGAGCTGGTGGCGGCGGTGACCAGGACCTGTGACTGCGGCCCGACTCCCGACCTGCGGATCATCGCGGCGGCGGTCTGGTGGCACAGGCCGAAGGCAGCGGCCTGCGGCGTCGTCATCCACGAGGGCACGGCAACGAGCTGGGACTCGTGGACGAGCAGAACACCCCGGGACGCCGTGTTGGTGACGACGCCGGGTGCGGCTCCCTCGGCGGCCTCGGGGTAGGCCGAGCAGGCCATCACCCGCTGTCCCGGAGTGAGGCGGCAGTCCGGTGAGGCTGCCAGGACGGTGCCGCAGAACTCGGAGCCGAAGGCGGTCAGGGAGGGCTCGTTCGCCGGACCGCGGTGAACCGCCTGAGGATCGGTCCCCTGCAGGATGAGTGAGCGGTCGCGATAATTGCATGACAGGGCGTCGACGCGGACAACGACCTTTCCGGAGAGGGTGAGAACCCTGTCCTCCAGGCGACGGCTCTCCACCTGAACGGGCACAGCCCGGATCTCACGTCCATACAGTGAGATCCCGGCTGTGTCGGTACCAGTGAGGAAGACGGCTGGGCACTTCATCGGCTGGTGATCTGCTTGTTTCCTCGAACGAAGGTCCAGATGGAGCCGATGCTCAGGCCTCCACCGAGCCCTGTCAGCGCGATCTGAAGCGATCCGCTCAGCTGGATGAGTGCGATGGCGGCGATGATGATGCCGGCGACGACTCCGACGACGGTGAGAGCAAGACGCATGATGGGGTTCCTTTCAGTGACGGGTGACCACGGATGCGGTCGGGTTGGGGAAAGAGGTCGTTAAGGACAAGGCGGTCCGCAGGAGGTGGAGAGCCGCGAGGGCGCCTGTGACGCCGTCGGCCGAGTCCCCCTTGAGGGACAGGCCCGGATCGTCGACGACGCCGATGGTGCTCGGCGTACAGATGACCAGGTCATCGGCCAGGCACTCCAGGGCCACCTGCTCGACGTCGGGCAGGGGGGAGCCGGCCAGGCGCAGGACGCTGAGGGCCAGCAGGCTGCCGATGGCGCCGTTGCGCACACTCGACCCGGCGGTGCTCGCCGAGGGGGCGGGACGCATGGTGTCCTTCAGGTCGGTGGGCACGGTGAGCTTGGTGAGCCCTTCGAGTGCGGCGACGACGGCGAGCCAGCCGAGTCGGCCGTCGAGCCCGCCGGCATGCGGTGGGACGAGCGTGGCCAGCTGCGCCGCGTCCTGGATCAGGAGCGAGCGGGCCCGGTGCCGTGACCCGGGGATGAAGGACAGAAGGTCTGCCAGCAGCCAGAACACGGCCTGTCCGGTGGCTCCCTCCCACATGCCCGGTCGGGCCGGTGGCTCAGGGCGGTCCAGACGCCTGGCCGCCTCCTGGATGATGGCCTCCGCTTCGTGGCGGGGCAGCCCGCCGGTGTGGGCCAGCAGGCAGGCGATGGCTCCCGTTCCCGCTGTGCCGGTCATCAGCCCGGGACTGTGGCTCAGGGCGTCGTCGGGGTGAGAGGGGCTCAGGCCGAGCCGGCTGAACACGGTGGCCAGGGTGCGCAGGCAGGCGTCGAAGGCGGGAGCCGGGCCGACGTCGCCGGAGAAGGCCTCGGTGCCGGAGGTCGTCCCGACCGGTGTGGGGGACGGGTGTGGCCGCTCCTGGTGCGTGTCGAGGGCGGCGATGATGGCGTCCGGGGTCGGTTCGACAGTGCTGCGGCCGGTCACCCCGGGGGCGTCGGGTGGCACGGGCGTGAGGGCCAGCAGGCGCCCGGCCGCCGCCTCGATGAGGTCTGCGCAGGATGGATGACGGCGCCGTGCCTGGTGGGCCAGGGCCCGAATACGTGCCGGGCCGAGCCGGATTCCCCGCTTGGAACGCACGAACATCGACAGAGTCATGATGTCGAAGGAGTACCAGTCGACCGTCGTTCCGCGGATGTTGGGCGGCGGCGTATAGTCAATGGCCGCCATCGCCAGCTCATCATCGCAGTCCGCGCATGAGGCGGCTTCCAGGTCGAAGAAGATGATGCGGTCGTCAGCAAGAAGAATGTTGTTCTCGTGGACGTCGTTGAGCACGACGCCGCAGTCGTGCACCGCCTCGAGCTCCCGGCGGATCGTCTCGAGAGTGGTGCGTGCCCACTCCTCATAGGCGGGGGTCGACTGCTCGCGCAGGCGTCGGTTGCGTTCACGCATCAGCGTGACGCCGTCGATCATCTCGCGAATGAGATAGGCGTGGCTGGTGCCGTCGACCTGCTCGAGGAAGGTGGGGACGGATGCGCGTCCCTGCAACCGACGCAGGATCTCGGCCTCGTGCCGGATCCTCCACACGGCATCGTGGTGGAGCCGGTCGATCCCGGCGTGGGGACGTCCCTCCTTGACCAGGACGGTGGCACCCGTGGAATGCATCTGTCCGGCATAGACTCCTCCGCCCGCGTGATGGGCGAGGGCGTGGGTCAGCGTGCATGGCAGGTGTGATGAGCGGTTGGCGCGGCGGTGCCGACCGGGCCCGGTCCATGCCGGCCACGTCACCCAGTCCGGGATGTGGAGGCCGGGACGCCGCGTGTCTGCGATGAGCTCGCCGTCGGGACCGTGAATGGCCAGACGGCGAATGCCGTCGGCGTCGGTGCAGTACATGGGGGTGAAAGCGCCCCACCTGACGAAGACCGGGGCGTCCCCGCACCTGAGGTCGGTGAGAATATCCGGTCCGTGCATGTGGCGAAGCGCGTGGAGCAGAATGTTGACGATCCGCCCGCATTCCTCCTCATCTCGGGGGTAGAGGCAGCAGAACTTGCCGGCCGCTGAGCGGGAGACGTTCTTCGAGAGCTTGAAGGCCAGCATCTCGCGTGTCGGCGTGAACTTGAATCCTATGGAGTTCTGCCGGCATATCTCAGAGACGATGTCGAGTGCTTGATCGGCCTCATCCAGAACCGTCGAGATGTGGATCTTCCATCCCTCGTCGGGAAGCTCGGCGTCCGTGGGGAAGTAGAACTTCCACTGATCGTTCTCCGTGACCTCCCAGCCCTCCGGGGTGGTGCCGTCCCAGATGCGGAACGGTGAGGCCGGAACGATTGTCGGGGAGAAGGCGGAGTCGCCCTCATGCTCGGTTGGTGCGATTTCTCCAAGATTCACGGGGTGCCTCCTTTCTCGGCGTTCTGAACGGTGGTGTGTGGTGGTGAGACTGCATGGTGGGGGCGCCGCACTGGGAACCCGCCCGGGGCGCCCCCACCATGCCGACCTCAGGCGTCTCAGGTCAGGGCGACGGCGACGCTGACACCGCCGGCGAAGGAGATCGAGGCGATGGCGACGTCGTCCCAACCGGGGGCGTCCATCGACTCCAGCTCCTCGGCGTCGAGCTCGGTGTTCTTCTTGATGTTCTTGGCCATGGGTGTTCCTTTCGGTGTGGCGGGGGTGAGTTCCCCGGGTTGTGGTTGTCCGTCCTCTTGGATGTCATGTGAGGCTCGGTGTGCCTCCGGATCGGATGACTGAAATGAAACTCCTGTTCGCGGCGTCCCAAATCGGTGAAACGGTCGGGTCGGTCGGCTGATATCTGACGGCTGGTTGGGGGAGGCGGTGCGGGATGGGGTGGCGTGGGGCCGCCGTCTCAGTCGTCCTGCTGACACGCTCGTCCGGCTCTCTGGGCCGACTGACGCTGCTGCAGCCGCTGGCCGGACGGCCATCCGGCCCCGGCTCGCCGTCGGGACCTCGACGCGAAGACCCGCCCCGCCCGTGTCTCAGACGTGAAGAGACGCAGGCGGGGCGGGGGTGAGGAGCTCGGAGGTGGGTTTAGAGATCCCCGACCTTCTGGAGGCGCTGGAGGCTGAGCCAGCCCACCGGGATCGGGATCCAGAAGGTCACCAGGCGGTAGACGATCGCCGTGGACAGCGCCACGCCGTAGGGGACGCCGGCGGCGACGAGCCCGGCGGTCAGGGCGAGCTCGACCGGGCCGATACCGCCGGGGGAGGGCACGATCGAGCCCACTGTGTTGGAGGCCAGGTAAGTGATGGCCAGGACCGCGAAGGGCACCGTGTAGCCGAAGGCCCACAGGCTCGCGCTGAAGGACAGGATGTAGGACAGGCTCAGCGTGAGCGCGCCGCCCACGCCCAGGGTCAGTCGCATCGGGTTGGACATGACCCACACGAGCCGCGGCCACACCTGGCGGTAGGTGGGCTCGATCTTGGCCCAGGCCCAGGTGCGCGCCTTGGGGATGGTCAGGACCACCGCCGCCACCACGACGATGGCGCCAGCGGCGACCAGCACCCAGCCGGACGGCAGGGTCAGTCCGGTCGACTGGCCGGTCATGGCCGCCAGCACCACGAGCAGCACCACGGTGACGACGAACTGGACCACCTGGACCAGGGCCACTGTGGCCACGCCGACCGCGGTGGGCACCCCCTTGCGGTTGAGGAAGCGCAGGTTGATGGCCGCCCCGCCCACGCCGGCCGGCGCCACCAGCGACACGACGGCGCTGGCCAGGTGCACCTCGGTGGAGCGCCACAGCGAGAGCCGCTCGGGACTGAAGGCCACTAGCGTGAGTCCGGCGCCCACGTAGGTCGCCACGGAGAAGGCCAGCGCCGCCAGCATCCACCAGGCATTGGCCTGGGAGACGGCGGCACTGACCTGCTGGAAGTCCAGCTGCGCCATGAGCGTCCACACCGCCACCAGCCCCACCACGACCATGAGGACGGTGCGCGTGGAGAAGCGGTTGAGGCGGGCGGGCTCGGCGTCGGCCGTGGGGGTGAGCGCCACGAGGGCGTCGCGCAGGTCCTGGAGCACCTGCCGGCTGGCCCCGCGCCGCCCCATGGCCTCGCGGGTCTGGCGCGGCAGGACCACCCGCTGCAGCATGGGGGCGATCGAGGCCAGCTGCGCGGTGGTCAGCGACCGGGAGGCGGCGTCGATGGCCCGCTCGGCCCCCACGGTCAGGGCGGTCAGCGCCAGGGCCTGGGCCAGGTCCACGCGGCGGGCCAGCTCGGAGGAGATCGTCTCGCCCGAGGCCCAGTCCAGGAGCCACAGCCGCCCGGACTCGTCGACGACGACGCTCGAGGCGTCGATGCTCCCGTGCGCCAGCCCCGCGGCGTGAGCGCGCTGGAGCTGGCTCCACAGCTGGTCCAGGACGTCGTCGTCGATCTCGGCCCCCAGGTCGCTGATGGAGCGGGCGCCGACGACGTGGTCGGTCACCAGCAGCACGGACTCGGCGGCCTCTGCCATCCCCAGCAGGCCGGGGGTGCGCACGCGGGCGCGGCGGGCCTCCATCGTCATGAGGGCGGCGTGCTCGGCGGCAGGGCGCAGGGACAGGTCACGGGTGGGGGACAGGCCCCGAACGCGGATCTGGTCCCAGACGTTGGAGAGGAATCCGGCCACCTGCCGGTCGGCGTCGAGGAGGGTGACGTTGCGGCGCTCACCGGCCGAGTCCCACACGGCGTACATCCGGTGGACCGAGGCCCGCTCCTGGGACAGGGCCTCGCTGGAGGCCTCGGCCAGGACGGCGGCCAGGTCGACGTCGGTGGCCGGCCTGATCGTGTTGGTGCCGCCCGGGCCCGACGACGTCGGATCGAGCGGGGAGCGGGCCGGCCGACTCGTCGCGGCGGTGGGTGCGCCCGTGTCCGCCGCAGCGGCCGGGTCGTCGGTCGGTGAGGCCTGCGGGACAGTACCTGCACGACCGGCACCGTCTGCACCGGCTGTACCGGTCGCCTCCTCGGGGGGC
The DNA here is from genome assembly GCF_900637975.1 of Actinomyces viscosus. Classification (NCBI taxonomy): domain Bacteria; kingdom Bacillati; phylum Actinomycetota; class Actinomycetes; order Actinomycetales; family Actinomycetaceae; genus Actinomyces; species Actinomyces viscosus. The sequence continues at coordinate 2,804,003 of NZ_LR134477.1, forward strand.
CGTCCGGGGCCTGCCGAGGAGACTGCGGCCGGGTCTGATGGAGCGGCGTCGGCACCGTCCGTCGTGGTGGCCGAGGTCAGCGGGTTCTCGCGCGCCTGCTCACGAACCTGCTCGGTGTAGCCCAGGGGGGCGTCGGTGGTGACCACCCAGGCGCGCGCCTCGGGGGCGCGGTCCATGCGGACCACGCGCACGGCGTCGATCCCGGCGCGGCGCAGCGCGCGCACGAGCGTGACCCCGTGGGCGCGGCGGTCCTCCACGCCGAAGACGTAGCGCACCAGCAGGCCCACGGCGCGCCCCAGCAGCAGGGACAGCACCGCGCCGGGCAGGGTCAGGGCCCCGCGCAGGACGGCCAGACCCAGGATCGTCCACAGGGCCGCCCAGCCCGAGCGCATGGTGGTCGAGCTGTTGCGGTCGCCGGCGCCCGTGAGCAGGCCGGCCATGGAGGCGAAGACGGTGGAGACGCCCAGCTGGGCGGTGCCCGAGGCGGTGACCGTCAGCCCCATGACCAGGGCGGTCGGCCCCCATGCGACGAGGCCGGTCATGGCTCCGACGGCGACCGCGAACCCGGCGATCCCCGACAGGACGGCCTCGCCGCAGGAGCGCCAGGAGCGGCGCAGGAGGCGGTCCAGCAGTACGGCCAGCGGCACGATGAAGGTGGTCAGACCCTCAATGGCCTGTAGCGGGAAGACCAGGATGCGGCGCAGCACCAGCGCCAGGGCGTTCTGGACGTCCTGGGTGACCCCGGTCGTGGTCTGGCGGGCGTAGATCGCCAGGATGAGGACGGCGCCGATGCCCAGGAGGGTCAGGGTCAGGTCGAGCAGGTCCTCGGTGCGGCGCAGGCGGTGCGCGGTGGTGTCGACCAGGAGCGTCGTCGAGCACGGGGCTGCGGGCTCGGGGGCCGGGGTGGGCTCGGGCGCCGGGGCGACGCCGATGACCGGGATGCCCACCGGTGAGGTGGAAGCCGATCCGGCCGACGGCGCCGAGCCTGTCGACGCAATGGGTGACGGTGCGGCCGACGGAGCGACGACAGGGGGTGGCTCGGTGAGTGCCGGGGCATCGGTGGGGCCGGCTGCCGACGGGGGTGAGCCTGGTGCCGCATCTGTCATGAGGTCGATTCTAGGAGGCGAGTCTGTGCCGCCCTCCTACGACAGGAGGACCCGCGTGTGGGGAGGTGCCGCCCAAAGAAGTTTGCGATACGAACCAACGAGGTCTATCTGGAAGTGGTTTGAAACGCGAACCACTTGGAGTAAGGGGGTTCACGATGAGTGCTGTATCCCGGCATCACGAGGTTCCGGCGGGGCCGGCCGGCGCTGCCGCCTCCGACGTCGACATCGACCCCGTCATCCATGCTCAGGCCCGCCTGCGGATCATGGCGACCCTGGCCGCCGTGCCGGTCGGCGACGAGCTGCACTTCCCGAGGCTGCGCGAGCTGCTGGACATGACGGCCGGCAACCTGTCCACCCACCTGTCCAAGCTGGAGGGTGCGGGCTATGTCCAGCAGAACAAGACCTACGCCGGGCGCAGCCCCGCCACCTACCTGGCGCTGACACCCGAGGGGCGGGTCGCCTTCGAGCGGTACGTACGCAACCTGCGCTCCCTGCTCGATGCCTGAGGGCTGAGGTGTCCGACATCGGTCGGGGGTGTATTTAACCGTACGGTCGGAGTATGGTGTGAAGCAAGTCTCATAGGTTGGTGTCGATGGCGGTACCTCCGTGAGGCGTTGTTGCACGGCTCGGTCGGTACCCGCCGACCGGGCGTCGGGACGGGCGGCCGTCCGCCCCGATGCCTCCGTCACCATCTCCGTCACTGTCGACAACCCCAAGGACATGCCATGCCTTTCAGCTCGAAGACCACGCGTACCAGCTCACAGACCTCTCCCCGGTCCGGCGGCCCGTCCGCTCACCGGATCAACCGCCGCACCCTGCTCAAGGGCATGGGCGGGCTCGCCGCCGCCTCCTTCGTGGGGGCCGGCGCCGTCGTCGCCGGATCGACCCCGGCGCAGGCCGCCCTCAACGTGGCCGAGCGCGAGGACCAGGGCCGCATGCAGTACTACAAGCTGGTGACGCCGTCGATCGGCTGGCTGCCCCGCGTCAACGTGCTGCTGCCCGACGGCTACGACGCCTCGCGCCGCTACCCGGTGCTCTACCTGCTGCACGGCGGTGGTGAGGACTACTCGACCTTCGACACCAAGTACGACATTCGCAACCACACCGCGGGCCGCGACCTCATTGTCGTCATGCCCGACGGAGGGGCGGTCGGCTGGTACTCCGACCCCGAGTCCTCCAACGTGGGACCGCGCAACTGGGAGACCTTCCACATTAAGGAGCTCATCCCTTGGGTCGACGCCACCTTCAGCACCATCGCGCAGCCGGCCGGGCGCGCCGTCTCCGGCTTCTCCATGGGCGGCTTCGGAGCACTGAAGTACACCGCGAAGCACCCCGGGCTCTTCGGGTCCGTCTCCTGCCACTCGGGGCCGGCCGACCTGCGCATCCAGGACGGCGCGGTCGTCAACTGGGCGAACTTCACCGCCGGCGCCGCCGACCTCAAGGGCGGCACGATCTACGGGATCCCGTGGGACCAGGCGCGGGTGAGCGCCGACAACCCGGTCGAGCACGTGGAGAGCTACCGCGGCAAGCGAATCTTCCTCGTCTGCGGCACCGAGGGGGACCGCTACGAGAGCATCGTCCTGCCCAGCCAGCAGAGCTTCGAGAAGGCGCTCGACGGCGCGGGCATCGGCTACGAGCGCTATGAGGACACCGGCGCCCACATTGTGCGCTGGGGGCGCATGCAGCAGGACATCGACTCCCTGCTCAACTTCTTCGCCAAGGCCGGGTGAGGGCGGGGCGGCCGCCGGCCTACCTCTACGTGGCCGAGTGCGAGGACGGTGGCTGCGTGAGGTACGACGTGCTGCTTGTCGGCGTGTGTGCCGGCAGGGTCCGTGGCGCCGGGTTCGGAGCCGCCAGGGCGGCGGCTCCGGGCTTCGTTATCGTTTCGATCCCTGGAGAGCCGTTCTTGGCGTTGACCGGCAAGATATTACGTTGCTAGCGTCAAGCGGCGTGCGAAAGTGCCGCAGTCGAGCTGTCGGTGGCGTAAAAGCCGAAACGACGCGATTGAAGACGCAGCAACGCGCTGTTGTACCTCCATCCCTATCGTCCCACTGAGAGGATTTTTCCGTGCCTCTTTCCTCCCTCCGTCCGCGTTCCGTCGGCCAGGTCGCTGCGGCGGCCTTGATCGCCTCGGTGCTCGTGCTACCCCACCCCGCTGCTCGTGCGGATGACGCGAACGACGGGGACGTCGGCGCCTTCGCCGTGGTCAAGTGGGTCATGGACTACGACCTCATGCCCGTCGCCTACCATCCGGGCGCTTCGAGCGGTGCCCTCCTCGTGACCGGCGGATTCCCGGTCACCAATGTCGCCGCCAACTCGGGTATTGACCCCGACGACCTGGATGAGCTGCGTAAAAAGGAGTTCACCTTCACCTACCAGTGCGATGACGCCGCCAAGACCACGGGGACGATCACGGCCAAGGGTGATGGGAATCCGGTGAAGTCACCCGCGCTGCCTGTGGGAACCATGTGCGAAATTACTGAGGATCTGGGCAGCGCTCAGGCCGAGGGGTACGTCCTCGAGGACTGGGATTCGTCCGAGACGGTGAGGATCACGGGGGAAGGGGTTGATAATGTGTACTTCACCAACTACTACTCCCCGACCCCGGACAAGCCTGCTCCTAGCCCTTCTCCGACCTCGGACAGGCCTACTGCCAGTCCTTCTCCGACCCCGGACACCGTGACGCCTTCGGCGAGCGCGTCCGTCACGCAGGGCAGCTCGGTTGAGCCCTCACCCAGTGGAACTGCGGAGGTGACGAGCCCGAACGGAACGACCCCCTCGACACCACCCGCTCCTCCCGCGCCGGTTCTGGCCAGCACGGGTCTGAGCCTGGCGGTCGCCCTGACCGGTCTGCTGGGCTTTGCCGGTGGGGCGGCTCTGCTCATCGCCCGCCGGCGCGCCTGAGTCAGGACCGCGCGCCTGCCACACCCGCCCGGCTGGTCTCCCCCTTTTTCTCCTCAAGGGGAGACCAGCCGGGCGGGCTGCGTCATCTGGAGTGCGTCCTGTTCTCGCGGGTGGCCGCCGGCTGCGCTCGTGTTTCGGCCTCATCGGCACGGAAGTGTCCGGATGGGACGACTTTGACGAGGGGCCTGCGCAAGGCGGTTTGCATCTGCGCAGGTCAGGGCGTTGTGCATCTGTGGATGGCACGACCGGAGGGGGCAAAGTCGTCCCGTTCGGACAGAACTGGGCTGGTGGGACCGGCTGGTCAGCGCACGCCGCCGGTGCGGCGGGCGACGAGGGCCAGCAGGACCCACAGGATGCCGCCCACTCCGAGGACGGAGACGAGGATGGGCAGCATGCTGGCCGCATCCAGTTTCCCGGCCGTCGACATGGCCGACGATCCCAGGGACAGGGTCGTGCTGAGGATGCCCTGCGGGATGACGTAGACGAGAGGACTCTGGCTCGCCAGCAGCCCGAACCCGATGACGCAACCGACGAAGGCGACCGCCACGGGCGCGGCGAAGGACCGCATGGTCATGCTCAGCAGTGACTGCACCGCGACCAGCGGCGCCGCTCCCACGACCGCGAGGAGGCCCGAGACGATGAAGGTCGTGGGCATCGCGGGTCCCAGGCCCGCGACGACGGTGCCCGCCAGCCAGGTCAGTGCCAGCAGTACGACCTGCATGACCAGCACTGGCAGGAAGATGACCAGGGTCTTGGCCACCACGACGGCCACAGGGCTGTGCGGTGTCGTCCTCATGGCGTTCCAGCTGGTGCCGCGGTGCTCCGTCCTCCATGCGGTCGAGGCCAGTAGCGCCACCCCCAGCGAGCAGAACATCATCGAGTAGAAGAGCGCGACCTGCGAGCTGAGCGACACCCAGCCTCCGAACGCCTCACGATTCATCATGAAGTTGGCAGTCCCGGTAATGACAGCCAGTAGCGGCAGGAGAACAGCCACCACCCACACCGAGGACCTTCTGAGCTTGATGACCTCGGCGGCCAGTAGGGAGCCGAAACCACTGCGCCGCCGACTGGAGGCTCCCGAACCGGCAGGGCGCGGGAGTGCGGAAGCCGGGCCGGTTGGTGTGGCGGGCACGGCAGAGGCCATGGCTGAGGCCGGTGCGGTGGCAGCGGTGAGCGGGGCATCGGCGGTAGATGCGTATGCGTTCATGGGGATCACCTCTCGATCCGGTCGAGCCGGTGGGTAGCGACAGCGAAGGCAAGGGAGGTCAGGACCAGGAACCCGGCGACCCAGGCCAAAGGCGGACTGACGTACTCGTAACCGGTCTTGCCTCCGGACATGACGAACGTGGCGGGAATGATGACGGCGTAGTAGCCCCAGGGCAGCAGGCGCGCCAGCGCCGGCGGGGCCAGCAGCATGAAGGCCCCAATGAGTCCGCCCAGCAGCCCCGCGCTGACGACGACCAGCTGGTTCTCCACGATGGTGGCGAGCCACAGGTGGAAGGCGCACATGGCCAGGTCCACGGCGATGAGCAGAACCGTGTAGGTGACCCAGGGGCCGACGTCGAGTGGGACACTGACGCCCATGATGCGCGCGAAGGCGACAAGGGCCGTGCTCTGAACGACGACGGCCGGAACGATGACGAGCGCCAGCGCGGCGAACTTGACCCGGCACAGGGCCCCGGGCGTCAGCCCCGACGTCGCCGCCAGGTTCCACCCGGCCCCGCTGTGCTCGATGTCGGTCTGCCGGCTGGCCAGGACCGCGGCGAAGACCGACCCGGTCATCGCGTTGACGAAGGCGGTGCCCAGCAGCAGCATCGCCCACGGCCTGGCGGCCGGGTTGTCGAAGGACCGGATCGTCGACTGGCTGAACAGGTTGATGCTACTCAGCACCACCGAGGCGATGACGAGCAGCGCGGTCACCAGCAGCACGCGCAGGCGGCGCATCTTGAGGACCTCGACGCCCACGGAGGTCAGGAAGCCGAGTCTGGCTGAGCCGCGCGAACTGCGCTCCAACGTCGGAGCAGCCGCTGCGGGGGCCGGCCCGGCCTGGCCGCTTGCTCGACCGCCGGCGCCACCGACCACGGCGGGGGACTGGGCGGACTGAGAGATGGAAGGGACTGAGGAGAGCGCGATGCCGGTCATCACAGGACACCTCCCCGTCCGGTGAGGTCCATGAAGACGTCCTCCAGACTCTGGGCCTCGCGGCGCACCTCGTGCAGCTCGACACCGGCGGCCGCCAGGCGGCTGATGAGCTCGGCCACCGACTCCTTCGACAGTCCCGGGATGCGCACGCCCTGCGCCGTGAGCACCGGGCCGGCGGCCGGATCGACGGGGTCGGGCACTCCGGGCGCCGCCGTCGAGGCCGCCTGGCCTGGAGCCTGCGACGGCACGAGCCCGGCCAGCACCTGCGGGTCCAGGACGGCCTGCGGCGTCGGGGTGACGATGAGGATGTCCGGCACCGAGCGCTCCATGAGCTCGGTGCGCGTGCCCTGGAAGACGAGGCGCCCGGCCGACAGGATGCCCAGCGTGGAGGCCATGCGGTCGATCTCGTCGAGCAGGTGGCTGGAGACCATGACGGTGACGCCCTCGCCGGCGAGCTCGACCAGGAGGCGGCGCACCTCCTCGATACCGGCTGGGTCCAGACCGTTGGTGGGCTCGTCGAGGATGAGCAGCTCGGGCTCGCGGGCCAGCGCCAGGGCGATCCCCAGGCGCTGCTTCATGCCCAGCGAGTAGGTGCGCACCAGGCGGTCCTTGTGCTCGGTCAGACGCACGAGCGCCAGGGCGCGGTCGACCTGCTGCTCGCTCAGGCCCTGCATCTTCGCGGCGATCCGCATGTTCTCCGCGCCCGTGAGGTGGCCGTAGCCGGGCGGGTTCTCGATCATGGAGCCGGTGCGCGACATGATCTCGGCGCGCGTGGCCGGGGTGAAGGGCCGCCCGAGCACGTTGATCCGCCCGCGGGCGGGCGCCAGGAGCCCGAGCAGCATCTTCATGGTCGTCGACTTGCCCGAGCCGTTGGGGCCGAGGAAGCCGTAGACGCTCCCGCGCGGCACCACGAGGTTCAGCCCCTCGACGACGGTGCGCTTGCCGAAGGTCTTGGTGAGGTCCTGAGTGAGGACGACGGCGTCGTCGGAGGAGCCGACGAGCGGGGCAGCGGCCTGCGGGAGGGCCGTCTGCCCGGGCGTGGGCTGGGGGCGGAGGCCGGCGGAGCGCGTCGGCAGCGGAGCGGATGGACTGGGTGGGAAGCGGTGTGAAGTCGTCATGGCGTCAAGCCTGCTCGCATACGGCAGGGCGATCATCAGCCCGTGGTCTGCTTCCTGAATCGGCGTGCTGGTCAGGCTCATACCCGAGTATGAAATCCCGGCCGGGGCCTCCGAGGCGCGCGGCGGCGACGGTACGGTTCAGGCATGAGAAAAGGGCGACGGGCCGGTGCGGCGCAGGTGGGATCGGTGACGTCCGGGCCGACGTCGCCCCGCCCCGTGCCGCTAGCCGGCACCATTCCGGCCGCCTGGCGCTACCCGAGCTCGGGCCCGTGGACGACGGTGAGCGACGTCGTCATCGCCATGGCCTTCGTCTTCCTGTGCCTCATCGGCCAGCCGGATCCGGAATCGGGGCTCGGATTCATCCAAAGGGCAGCGCCGGTGCTCTACCTCCTTCTGCTGGGCGCCTGCGCCCTGGCCATGGTGGTGAGGCGGCACTCCCCGCTGCTCTTCGTCGTCGTGGCCGGCGTCTGCCTGACGGCGCACCTGGTGCTGTTCACCGAGTTCTCCATCTTCTTCATCATCACAGGGGTCGTCGCGGTGGAGACGACGCAGTCCCGCCTGGAGGCGCCGTGGCGGTGGGTGGGGCTCGTCCTCGAGCTGGTGGGGGCGGCCGTGGCGACGACGCGGGCGCACGAGCTTATCGGGGACCAGGTCCACGGAGGCGTCGGACGATTGACACTCCTGACCAACGCCTGGCTGCTGGTTGCAGTGGCCGCTTTCGTCGGTGCCGCACGACGTCGCAGTCGCGACCGCTACAACCAGGCCTTCGAGCGGGCTGCGGTGCTCGAGGCGCAGCAGGCCGCTGAGCGGCGGCTCGCGGTCATTGAGACCCAGCAGCGCATCGCCCGCGACGTCCACGACCTGCTCGGCCACAGCCTCACCGTCATCGCCATGCAGGCCGAGGGCGCCCGCGCCATCCTGGCCACCGACCCGGACGCCGCCGACGAGGCCCTGGCCGTTATCGGGGAGACCTCCCGCCGCTCGGTGGACGAGGTGCACGCCCTGGTCGACATCCTGCGCTCCGATGCCCAGGAGGCCGGATGGCCCGACGGTGCCGCGGCCGCCGGAAGTGATGCGACCGCCGCGCCTGTTTCCGGCTCCGCTGCTGGTCGCGCCTCTGATGCCGGCGTTGCCGATGCGGGAGGTCTCGGTGCTGCCGGCCGTCCCACCGGTGGCGGCGGCAGTGCTGATGCCGTTGACCCCGGAGCCGAGGGCGGTGCCGAAACCGCAGAGGCGGCGTCGGGCCAGGAACGGGGTGCGGACCTCCTGTGGGAACCGGTGCGCCAGGCGCAGCGGGCGGGACTGCCCGTCACCCTGGAGACCGACCCGACCGGCCGGGTCCCGGAGCCTGCGGCGCAGGTCCTCCACCGGGTGGTCCAGGAGTCGCTGACCAACGTGCTGCGCCACGCCCCCGGCGCGGCCACGACCGTCTCGCTGCGCACCGCGGCGGGCCGGGCCGTCCTCGTCGTCGAGAACGCTCCGGCACCGGCGGGCTCACCGGCACCCTCGACGTCGGCGATCGGGGCGCCGGACGGTCACGGAGACGCAGACGCAGAGGGCGGCGAGATCCGACCAGGCCGGCCCGTGCACCAGGGCTTCGGCCTCATCGGGATGCGCGACCGGGTGAGCGACCTCGGCGGCGCCTTCACCGCCGGGCCCACGCCCGAGGGCGGCTGGCGGGTGAGGGCGGAGCTCCCCACCGGTTCAGACCTCCCCACCGGTCCAGAGTGAAAGCCGATCGGGCTCATATGGCGAACCTCGCACAGCGTCGTCGGCACTTCGTCAGCACAAAACCGCACAGGTCGCACCCGGAGAGCGGATACTTCCGGTGAGTCGACGTCAAGGAGGGGAGGCGCCTGTGATCCGCCTGGGTCTGGCCGACGATGAGCCGCTGTTCACCATGGGGCTGGCCATGCTGCTGGGGGCTCAACCGGATATGGAGGTCGTCTGGCGGGCCGTCGACGGCAATGACGCCCTCATGCGCAACGCCGCCGAGCCGGTCGACGTGCTCCTGCTCGACGTGCAGATGCCGGGCCTGGACGGTCTGGCCGCCACCCGCGAGCTCATGGCCCGCGGCATCACCGGGCGGATCGTCATCCTGACCACCTTCGACACCGACGGCTACGTCATGGGCGCCATCGAGGCCGGTGCGGCCGGCTTCCTGCTCAAGAACACCCCGCCCCAGGACCTCATCACCGCGATCCGCACGGTCCACGACGGCGACTCCGTCATCTCCCCAGGGTCCACGCGGCGGCTGCTCACCGCCGTGCGCACCGGCCAGGTCAGCGGCGCTGGTGCCGGGGTCGGTGCCGCCAGCGGGCGCCACGTCTCCGAGGACTCGGTTGAGGCCGTCCGGGCGGCGGAGGCTGCCCAGCAGGTCGACGCCCTGACCCAGCGCGAGCGCGAGATCCTGGCGCTCATCGCCCTGGGGCTGACCAACCAGGAGATCTGCGACCGCGAGTGGCTGTCCATGCCCACGGTCAAGACCCACGTCAGCCACCTTAAGTCCAAGACCGGCTGCCGCGACCGGGTCCAGCTCGTGCTGCTGGCCCTGCGCGGCGGCGTTGTCGACCTCACCGACGTCCTGGGCCGGGCCTGAGCCAAGGGTTCAGGCGGTCTGCGGCTGGACCAGGACGGCCGCCGTGCGCGCGGGCACGGAGATCGTGCCGCTGGCCCGGTCGAAGCCGGTGCGGCGCACCACCTCGTCGGCCCCCTCGGCCTGGATGGGGGAGAGGCGGAAGCCCCGGCCCACCAGCTCGGGCAGCGACTGCGTGAGTGTCTGCCCGGAGGCGTTGATGACCACCAGGACGGCATCGAGCTCGGGGTCCACGTCCCGCCCGCCCCGGGTGTCGTCGATGAGCATGACGATCACCCCAGCCGGCGCCCCGAAGCCCGCGCCCGGGAAGGTCAGCTTGTCCTGGACGAGGCGCGTGGAGCCCAGGCTGAACAGGGGCGTCGAGGCGCGCAGCCGCAGCAGGTCGAGGGCCTGGGAGCGGGCCGCCGCGATCTCCTCGGGTGAGGGGCGCAGCCAGTCGTCCTGCAGCAGCGGCCTTTGGATCGCCCAGGAGCCCTCGTTGCGGCTGGCCGGCGGCAGGCCCCGCCCGAAGCCGTTGGACCGCCCCGAGAAGTCGATGGCGTTGAACCAGTCCCCGGAGTTGTAGGAGTCCCGGTCCAGGGACTTGCTGCGCAGCAGCTCGGTGCCCGCGCTCCAGAAGGCCGGCGACTGCGCCAGCGTCACCGTGGCCAGGCACACCGTGTTCATCCGCACCCGCTCGGCCACCGGCATGCCCTGGGGCAGCTTGTAGGCCAGCAGGTCGTAGAGCGTCTCGTTGTCGTGGGCGTCGACGTAGTTGACGTTCTCCTGGGGCTGGGAGGCGAAGGCCGCCGGGGCCCCGTTGTGGATGAGGTCGATACCGCGGCGCACCGTCCCGTCCGAGATCGTCATGACGTAGTCCTTGAGGTTGCCGGCCAGCCCCAGGCGCACCAGGTCGGTGCGGTGGGCCAGGTCCGCCGACTGCTCGTTCCAGCCGCGGTGGTCCAGGCCGCTGGGCTGGGTGAGCAGGCCGGTGCCGAAGCCCTGGAAGACGCGATGGTCGGGGTCGAAGGCGCCCCCGCCGTGGACCGCGTCGCGCAGGCGGTCGTTGAAGGCGCCGATCCCGGTGCCGTCGAGCTGACCCTGGGTGGCCTGCACGAACAGGGCGTTGCCCGCGACCTCCCCGAAGTTCCAGCCCTCCCCGTACAGGTAGATGGAGCGCCCGTCGACGCCGTCGGCCTCCACGGTCAGGGCGTCCAGGGCCGCCCGCACGTGCTCCATGACGGCGCGCGGGTGGTGGCCCATGAGGTCGAAGCGGAAGCCGTCGACCCGGTACCAGCGGGCCCAGCGCACCACCGAGTCGACCATGAGGCGCTCGCACAGGGCGTTCTCGGTGGCCGTGTTGGCGCAGCAGGTCGAGCTCGTCACCCGCCCGACGGCGTCGAGCCGGTAGTAGTAGCCGGGCACCACCCGGTCCAGGACGCTGAGCGGGTCCTGCCCGCAGGCCGCCGTGTGGTTGTAGACCTGGTCGAGGACCACCTGGAGGCCCAGGGCGTGCAGGGCCCCGACCATCTCGCGGAACTCGACGACGCGCGCCCCGCCGTCTTGGTGGCCCTCGGTCGCGTAGGAGCCCTCGGGGGCGCCCCAGTGGAGGGGGTCGTAGCCCCAGTTGTAGGCGTCGTCGTCGGCCACCTCCGCGACGGCCGCCTGCTGGTCGGCCGAGGCCGGGTGCGCCTCGGAGGGGATCTGCGGGGAGCGCTGGGACCGGCGGTGCTCGGGGATGGAGGCGATGTCGAAGGTGGGCAGCAGGTGGACCGTGTTCATGCCGGCCTGCGCCAGCTCGGCCAGGTGGCGCACGCCCGCGGAATCCTCCACCGTGAAGGCCCGGTAGGTGCCGCGCAGCTCGGGCGGGACGGTCTCGTCGGCGGCGGAGAAGTCCCGCAGGTGGAGCTCGTAGATGCTGCGGGCCGAGTCGTTGCGGACCGGGGGCGCCGGGGTCTGGGCCCACTGCTCGGGGACCAGGCCGGCCTCGGCCAGGTCGACGGCGACCGAACGGGTCGAGTCCGTCGTCAGGGCCGTCGAGTAGGGGTCGGTGACGACGTTGGTCTCCACCTGCAGGGTGGAGGGCACGTAGACCCGCACCTCCCACAGGTACTGGCAGCCGGCCCCGATGGGGGCTCGGGGAGCCTCTCCGGGCTCGTGCGTATCGACGTCGGCCGGCGGGTCGGGGCGGTTGTCGACGACCCACCGGCCATCGTCCCCGCGCACGGCCGGGGTACGGGTCGGTGGGCCGGGAACCTCCGGCACCGAGCCCAGCGGGTCGCCGGTCTCCCAGGTCAGGAGAGTGACGGCCTGGGCGGTGGGTGCCCACAGGGCGAAGGAGGGGCGGGAGCCGGCGAAGGTGACGCCCAGCTCGGCGCGCGTGGCGGCCTCGGCGTAGAGGTGGTCCAGGAGGATGGCGGTCTGCACACTGGTGAAGGCGTCGAGGCGGGCGTCGCTGACGTCGGCGGCATCGGTGGGGTCCGGGACCCCGACGTACTGGGCGATCGAGACCTGGCCGGTCAGGGCCGTGGCGACGGCGTCGTCGTCGAGCAGGGGGGCGCCGGCGGTGTCGGTCGCGCTCAGGGCGATGTAGCCCTCCAGGTGGGGGTGGGTGGCGAGGACGTCGCCGGGCAGGTTCCCGACGATGCGCAGCGGTGTCACCGTGGGGGCGGGCATGCCGTCGGCGCCCAGGACCCGGCCGTGGACGGCCGCCGCGCCGCCGTCGGGTGCCGTGACGAGACGCAGGGCGAGACCGGAGCCGGGGACGGGGTCTCCGGAGTCGGTGACGACGAGCCCGCGGTCCATCCCCCGGGGCAGCAGGGACAGTGGCCACGCCAGGAGGGTGGGGGTGACCCAGTAGGCGCGCTGCTCCTCGCTGCCCGCCACGGGTGGGAAGGCCGCGGTGCCGTCGAGTGTGCAGGTGATCGAGTAGGTGAAGGTCATGGTGATGTCCTCCCGAACGGAGACGCCGTGGCGGGACGCCGCCGGTCCTGCCGGTCGAGTCGCGTGCGGCCCCATGGGGTGGGGGTCGCAAGTGGTTCCGCTCACCTCGTAGTCTCCCCTGCGCGGCGGGCGCCTGTCACCCTGATGGTGGGGTTTGTTCTCCCCGGGGTGCGGTTCGGGGGCCGCCGGCGGGTGCGCGCCGCGCTGGATGGGGGGCGTGTCACGCGCGCGGGGGCATTCGACGCCGTCGGGTGCGTGCGGCTCTGGCCGGGGGCCTTCTACGCGTACGGGGGCGGAAAACCTGCACCCGCACGCGCAGGATGTCCCCGGCCAGGTGAAAAGGCCCCCAGCGGCGAGATATGTCCCCGCCCGGGAGAATAGAGCCATGAGTCGGTACTGCACGGTGACGCGGGTGGTCTTCGCGATCGTCTTCCTGGGCGGGGCGCTGGTTCACCTCTGCGTCGGGCGCTTCTCCCCGCACAGCTACGAGCCCTTCGGCAGCACGGCCCTGTGGCCCTGGCTCTCTGAGCTGTGGCGGGGCTTCGTCATGGCGAATATCGGTTGGCTGAGCCTGGCGGCGGCCGCCTTCGAGCTCGGAGTCGGCGTCGGGCTGCTCGCCCGCGGGCGAGTGCGACGGCTGGCGGTCCTGGCGGCGCTGGGCTTCTTCGCCTTCATCCTGGTCCTGGGCCACTCCTGGCCGGCGAGCAGCGCGTGGGAGGACTTCCTTGCGAACCGCGTCTTCACCCTGGTCATGGCCGCAGCACTGGCCCCGGTCCTGCGCGCGCCGGACCGGGCGCCTTGAGCCTGGCAGGTGGACGTCTTCGTCGACGCCTCAGGTGCCGCGGGCCGCTATCGTGTCCAAATCGGTAACAAAGGAGCTTTCGTGTTCTTCACGCCTGCAATAGAACCGCGGAATCATGCGGTTTCGTTTCGCCCGTTTCACTCTGCCCAAGCCCTTTGTGACAGATTTGGACATCCCCACGTCTGTTCTGCGCGGTTCCGGTCGCGTACGACTGGTTCGGCCCACCTGGAACCTGGAGTGGGCCGGACCAGTCGAGGTTAGGGAGCAGCGGGCCGCCTCGCCTACTCGCTGTTGTCGGCGGGGCCGATGTCGTCGGTAGGCTCGGTGGTGCGGTTCTTGCTGCCGTCCTTGCTCGGCCTGCCCCGCCCGCGCAAGGGGGCGGCCGTGACGCCGCGTCCGGCGTCGTCGAGCGCGCGTCGCAGGAGGACCTCGATCTGGGCGTTGACCGAGCGCAGGTCGTCCGCCGCCCACTTGGCGATGGCCGCGTGGACGGCGGGGTCCAGCCGGAGCAGGACCTGCTTACGCTCTTTTCCCGCCACGGTTCAAGCGTAGAGGGAGCCGGTCGGACGCTGGGTGGACCGTCTCGGACGACGAGGCCACGGTTCAAGCGTAGAGGGAGCCGGTGTTGACGACGGGCTGGGTGCGCTGGTCGGAGCAGAGGACCACCAGGAGGTTGGAGACCATCTGGGCGCGGCGCTCGTCATCCATGGTGACGATGTCGTCGTCCTCCAGGCGCGTGAGGGCCTGGTTGACCATGGTCACGGCGCCCTCGACGATCTGCTCACGGGCCGCGATGACGGCGCCGGCCTGTTGACGCTGCAGCATCGCCTGGGCGATCTCAGGGGCATAGGCCAGCGAGGAGATGCGCACCTCGACAATCTCCAGGCCCGCCAGCGCCACCCGGGCCGCGACCTCGGCCGCCAGCTCGGCGGAGACGAGGTCCGTGCCGCCACGCAGCGAGGTCTCGCCCGGGCCCGGCTCGTCATAAGGGTGGGTGGTGGCCACGTGGCGCAGCGCGGACTCGGCCTGAGCCTTGATGAACTCCTCGTAGGCCTCGACGGCGAAGACGGCGCGGGCGGTGTCGGCGACCTGCCACACGACGATGGCGGCGATGTTGACAGGGTTGCCGTCCAGGTCGTTGACCTTGAGCTCGTTGGTCTCGAAGTTGTGGACCTTGACGGAGACCTTCTGGCCCGTGGTCAGCGGTGGGACGAGCATGAGGCCGGTGTGGCGCACGGTTCCGATGTAGCGGCCGAGGAACTGGCGCACACTGGTCTCACCGGGGACTACGACGGTGAAGCTGCTGTACAGGGTGAGGGCGATGAGCATTCCGACACATCCCACGGTGATGCGCAGCGCGGCTCCCGGCCTGCCCGCCTCCGCCGCGATGATGCCGAAGACGATGAGGGCCCCGGTGGCCACGGTGAGGGCCAGGATGGCAAGGAGCGCAAAGAGGGCGGCGCCCGAGCCTGCGGCCAGGGCAGGCTTCTCCGTAATGTCGACGCGGCTGGAGGGGTGCTCGGGAGCGTTGGTGGGCCGGTCCGAGGCGTCGGTAGGAACGGGGGAATCCGTGGGGCGAGCGGGGGATGCGGACATGAGAACCTCCTTGAGTTATCAATATGATATCTATTTTTTGGAGAAACGCCATCATGTCAACCTGTGTTGTGCACTACGTCGTCGTGGGCGGGTCTCTTGGCGCGTACGGGGACATTGTCGCGTTGGCGGGGGCGTGTCACGCGTACGGGGACGGAAAGCCCGCACCCGCACGCGCAGGATGGCCCCGGCCATGTGAAAAGGTCCCCGGCCGTGCGGAATGTCCCCGCCGGTGTTGGTCGGTGGGCGTTAGCAGGTACTGGCACCGGCGTCGGTGCGCGACCGGCATTCGTGTCACCGCCGGCCCCTACGATCGGGGTATGGCTCGTTACGCGCCCGAACCGGACTCGCCCTCACTGTTCGACGCCGCCGGCCCCGACGGCTCCGGCCTCGTCGACGACCCGTCCCGCCCGCTGGCCGACCGGCTGCGCCCGCGGGCGCTCGACGACGTCGTCGGCCAGGACCAGCTGCTCGCCCCTGACGCCCCGCTGGGCCGCATGGTCGCTTCCGGCCGCCTGTCCTCCATCATCCTGTGGGGCCCGCCGGGCTGCGGCAAGACGACGATCGCCCGCCTCCTGGCC
Organism: Actinomyces viscosus; assembly: GCF_900637975.1. Taxonomy (NCBI): domain Bacteria; kingdom Bacillati; phylum Actinomycetota; class Actinomycetes; order Actinomycetales; family Actinomycetaceae; genus Actinomyces; species Actinomyces viscosus. The sequence goes on from NZ_LR134477.1 coordinate 2,819,767, forward strand.
GACCGCACCGGCCTGGTCTTCGAGCAGGTCTCAGCGACCTTCTCCGGGGTGGCCGACCTGCGTAAGGTCTTCGCCGCAGCGGCCCGCCGCCGTGAGATCGGGCAGAGCACGCTCCTGTTCGTCGACGAGATCCACCGCTTCAACCGCGCCCAGCAGGACTCCTTCCTGCCCTATGTCGAGGACGGGACCGTCGTGCTGGTCGGTGCCACCACGGAGAACCCGAGCTTCGAGCTGAACGGCGCCCTCCTGTCGCGCTGCCAGGTGATGGTCCTGCGTCGTCTGGACGAGGTGGCCCTGACCGAGCTGCTGGCGCGCGCCGAGTCCCTGACCGGCCGCGGCCTCGCCCTGACCACCGAGGCGCGCACCGCCCTGCTGTCCATGGCCGACGGCGACGGCCGCTACCTGCTGGGCATGGTCGAGCAGGTCCTGGCCGCCCAGGACGCAGGTAGCCGGGCGCCGGCCGGAGCGGTGACGAGCGGTGCCGCTGGGGCGCGCGAGCCCGGGCCGAACAGCGGCACCCGAGAGGGCGAACCCGAGTCGAGAGAGGTCGGACCGGGAGGCTCCCGGCTGCTCGACGTCGAGGGGCTGCACGCCGTCGTCGCCTCCCGGGCGCCCCTGTACGACAAGTCCCGCGAGGAGCACTACAACCTCATCTCCGCCCTGCACAAGTCGATGCGCGGCTCCGACCCGGACGCCGCCCTGTACTGGCTGGCGAGGATGCTGGGCGGGGGCGAGGACCCGCTCTACGTGGTGCGGCGCCTGGTGCGCTTCGCCAGCGAGGACGTCGGCATGGCCGACCCGGCCGCCCTGCAGATGACGCTGGCGGCCTGGGACGCCTACGAGCGCCTGGGCTCGCCCGAGGGCGAGCTCGCCATCGCGCAGGCGGTCGTGTACCTGGCCACCGCGCCCAAGTCGATCGCCGTCTACCGCGGCTACGGCCGGGCGGCGCGCCTGGCCCGCGAGACCGGCTCACTCATGCCACCAGCCCACATCCTCAACGCCCCCACCCGACTGATGAAGGAGCTCGGCTACGGCGAGGGCTACGAGTACGACCCGGACACGACCGACGGCTTCTCCGGCGCGGACTACCTGCCCGACGGCGTCAAGCGCCAGACCCTCTACGAGCCCACCGCCAACGGCCATGAGCGACGCATCCGCGAGCGCCTGGAGTACTGGGAGGGCCTGCGGGCGCGCAAGCGCGGTGGGAGTCTCGGCGAGAGCGCCGCCGGCAGCGAGGGCGGGGGCTGATACGCATCCGGGGGTGTTGCCGTATTGATGAGGACCTCGCCGCGCTGACGGGAGCGTGTCACGTGTGCGGAGACATTTGATCCCGACGGGTGCGTGCGGCTCTGGACGGGGGCCTTCTACGCGTACGGGGGCGGAAAACCGGCACCCGTACGGGCAGGATGCCCCCGCCCAGGAGAAAAGGTCCCCGCCGGCGTCGAATGTCCCCGCCTACTCCCCGCCGCGGCGCACAGCCTCCAGCATGAGAGTGGCCACGTCAGCAACCCGCACGTCAGCCCCCTCGGAGGCGACGCCGTCGGAGAGCATCGTGGTGCAGAAAGGGCAGGTCGTGGCAATGACCTGCGCGCCGGTGCCGATCGCCTCGCGCGAGCGCTCCACGGCGATGCGAGTCCCGATTGTCTCCTCCATGAAGGCGCGCGCCCCGCCACCCCCGCAGCAGAAGCCCCGGTCGCGGCTGCGCGGCATCTCCACGGTGGTCGCGCCGGTCGCCTCCAGCAGCTCGCGCGGCGGGGAGTAGACCTGGTTGTGGCGGCCCAGGTAGCAGGCGTCGTGGTAGGTGACCGTCGGGACGGCCGGCTCGCTCGCCTCCGTACTGGTTGCCTCCCGGCCCGACGCCGCCGGGGCGTCGTCGGCAGGTGAGTCTCCGGTCGCGGCGGACTCGCCGCCCACCTTGCCCGCTTCCGAGGCGGAGGCCGCCTCGGCCGGAACCTCAGCGGCTTCGGCGGCCCTGCTGCCAGCGGCCTCGTCGTCGCCCCCCTCAGGAGCGGCGGGCGACGACGGCGCCGTCGGCTCATCGGCGGCCTGCTCCGTGGCTTGCTCAGTTGCCTGCGGCGGCAGGGGGCGCAGCCGGCCCTCGCGCACGAGCCGGTTGAGGAGCTGGGTGTAGTGGAGGACCTCGTAGCGGCCCCCGATCTGCGGGTACTCCCGCGAGATCGTGTTGAAGCAGTGCGCGCAGGTCACCACGATCTTCTGTGCCCCAACCTCGCTCAGGGTCTCCACGTTCTGCGCGGCGAGCATCTGGTAGAGGATCTCGTTGCCGGCGCGCCGGGCCGGGTCGCCGGTGCAGGTCTCTGCGTCGCCCAGGACCGCGAAGCTCACCCCAGCGGTGTGCAGCAGCTCGGCCACGGCCCGGGTCGTCTTCTTGGCGCGGTCCTCGTAGGCGCCGGCGCAGCCCACCCAGAACAGGTAGTCGACCTCCGCGGCGCTCTCGACGTCGTCGCCGATGACCGGCACCTCGAAGTCCAGGTTCTTGGCCCAGTCCATGCGCTTGCGGGCCGGCAGCCCCCACGGGTTCCCCTTGGACTCCAGCTTGCGGAACATGCCGCCGAGCTCCTTGGGGAAGGCCGACTCCATGAGGACCTGCTGGCGGCGCACGTCGACGACGTGGTCGACGTGCTCGATATCCACCGGGCACTGGTCCACGCAGGCCCCGCAGGTGGTGCAGGCCCACAGGACGTCGGCGGGGATGACGTCTCCGGCCAAGGGGGCCGGATGTGTGGCCACGCCCGTCTCGCTGGGGGCGGCCTTGGCGGCCAGCAGCGCGCCGAGGACGTCGCCGGTGTGGGCGGTGCCCGGCTCCAGGCCCAGGATCGTCTCACGCGCCAGCCCGTCATGCATGCCCAGCGCCTTGCCCACCAGTCCGCCGGAGGTGGGGCGCTCGGCCACCATCTCCTCGGTGACGTCGTCGGGCTCGACCCCAAGGGCTCCCGCGGCCCGCAGGTAGGGGGCGGCCGCGGCGTGGTGGTCGCGCAGCGCCATGACGAACAGCTTGGGCGACAGCGGCTTGCCGGTGTTCCACGCCGGGCACAGGTCCTGGCAGCGGCCGCACTCGGTGCAGGTGGAGAAGTCCAGCAGGCCCTTCCAGGTGAAGTCCTCGATGCGGCCCACGCCCAGGCGCACCTCCGGTCCCTCGCCGGAGTCGGCGGCCTCCATGGCCTCCTCCAGCGTGTCCATGGTCGCCTCGGTCAGCGGCTCGTCGCCCACCATGAGCGGCTGGAGCGGGCCCAGGGCCTTGGAGCCGTCCACCTCGCGGCGCGCGTAGACGTTGAGGATCGCCAGGAACCGGTGCCAGGCCACGCCCATCGAGGGCTGCAGGCCCACCACGACGAACCAGCTCATCGACAGCACCACCTTGATGGTGGCGACGACGACGATCGCCTCGCCCAGCACCCCGGCGCCCAAAGGGGTGAGCAGGCCTCCGGTCCAGGCCGTCAGCGGGAAGTGCGTCCAGGAGGCCAGGGCGCGCTCGGCCGGGTCGGGGGAGAGGGCCAGGTGGGCGTGCTCCAGCATCCGCAGGGCCAGCACGCAGGCGACCACGCCGATGATCGTGGCCTCGACGAACTTGGCCTGGGCCGACGTCGACCCGGCGAAGCGCGAGGTGCGCGGGCGCTTGCCGCCGTCGGAGTCGGGGGCGTAGGGCGGGGCGGCCCGCCCGTCGCGGGTCAGGCGCCAGCGCAGGATCGTCAGCCCCACGATCCCGGCCGTGGACAGCCAGGCGATGAGCTCGACGATCCAGGCCCACCAGGCGGTGTGGCCGATGAGCGGCAGCGCGAAGCTGGGTCCGCCCAGCACCTGCCCGTAGCCGGCCACCAGCGTGAGGAACAGCAGCGGGAAGGAGACCATGACCAGCCAGTGGGCGGCCTTGACGAAGGGGCGGCCCTTGAAGGCGGTGTGGCCCACGAGCGCGCCCAGGGTGAGCGCCAGGCGCCGGCCGATCGGGCGCAGCCGCTGCGGCGCGGTCGCGCGGCCCACGGCCATGCGGGCGCCAATAGTGAAACAGGCGCGTGCGAAAACTGCCAGGCCGATCGTCGTGGCGATGACGACGACGGCGACACAGGCGATCTGCACAGCACTCATCGGGTCGGGTTTCCTCAGGTCTCCGAAGGCAAAGGCGGGAGCGCGCGGAGGTGGGCCGACGGCGCCCCGGAGGGTCGCCTGCGCGGCACACCGTTGGCGCTCCCGTCAGCCTACCCGCGGGGCGGTCGGGAGTCGTGGTCGAGGGGCAGGGCGGTGCGAGCCGCCGTTGAGCGCGCGCCGGTGTGGGTACGGAGGGCACCGCAGGCGAAAGTGTCACTCCTGGCGACTTTTCGGCGTGCGGTGAGCGGCGGTGCTTCGGGCGACTTCTGGCCAACCCGTCCTGACCTGGGCGGACGCGACGGCGCCGGAGGCGCGCGCAGTGCAGGTGGGCGATTCGCGGCTGGAAAAGTCTCCCGGAGTAACACGGGAGCGTGGAAAAAGGGCAGACAAAGAGCGTGCCGGCCCCGTTGGAGGGCCGGCACGCTCACAGCGAGTGGCGATCAGCTGCCGATGGCGCGCTGCGCGTAGGGGGAGTCGGGGCGGCGGGCGCTGTACCACTTGGCGGCCTGGCGCAGCCCGAGCTCGCGCACCAGGGTGATGGTGGCCCCGGAGATGACCGCGAAGGCGACGACCTCGGCCAGCTGGTAGTTGAGGAGCTGGTCCTCCTCGCGCGGGGCGGGCTTGCCGGTGATCACCCGCCAGCCCAGCGCGACGACCTTCTCGGCCACGAAACCGGAGGCGAGGGTGGCCACGGCCGCGGTCGCCTTCCACATGAAGTCGGTGGACTGGTCGATCTGGGCAGGGTCCTGTGCGCTCATTGAGTCCTCCTTGCGCCCCGGCGGGCGGCGTACCTGGGTGGCCTGAGTGATGGTGGCGGGCCGACGACGTCGGCACCGCTTTGTCCTGATCATGCCGCAGATGCGCCGACGGCGCAGCCAGTACCCGCCCGCGTGGCGCCGGTGCCCGACTGGATCGCCCGGCCGGGCACCGGCGCCACGCGGGCGGGCTCAGGCCTGGGCGGAGCGGGCGGCGGCGTTGATCCGGACGGCCAGGCCGGCGGGGTCGTCGACCGTGAGGTAGAGGTGCGTGAAGCGCTCGTCCTCCAGGGTGATGACCAGCGTGTTCTCATATCCGGAGATGTTCCAGAACTGCGCCGTGCCGTTGGCGTGGAAGGTCCCGGAGAGCTTGCCTCCCTGCCGCAGCCCGGGGCCGCGCCACCCCTTGGGCTCGGTGCGCAGGCCGGGGTCGTGGGTGGCCCCGCGCACGTGCGCGAGCGGGAACTCCAGCCGGGAGGTGAAGGACCAGATCTTGTCCAGCCCGTGCGGCTCGATGCTCAGGGTGGTGTCGGTGAGGGTGACGGTGTTGCGGCTCATGGTGTCTGCTCCTCTCGCGGGCAGGTGGGCTGGGCGGTGCTGTGTCTGTTGATGTGTCTGTTGAGTGGTGCTGCTGTGTCTGCTGACACGGAGCGGCGCGTGCTACGCCGACGGCGGGGGCGAGGTCGAGGCGGCCGATGCGGCTGGGCTCGACGTCGCAGCTCCGGCTCGCTCCAGCAGACGCTGGCCGAGCGTGTCGGCGGTGATGCCCGCCCGGCTCAGGGCGTCCTCGAGGGCCTCGCGCACGGCCTGGTCGCGGGGGGCGATCTCCATGAGTGCCACGAGGATGAGGTCGAGCTGCTCGTGACCTGCCGTAGCGGCGACGCTGCTTGAAGCCGCGGTCGAGGCGTCGGCCCGAGGGGCGTGGGGGCTCAGGGCGGCCAGCGCCTCGGTGAGGCAGCGCTGGAAGAGGCCGTCCTTGGAGCCGAAGACCCCGTAGAGGCTGGCGCGGTTGACGCCGGTGGCCCGGACCAGGTCGTCCACGGAGGCGCCTGCGAAACCGCGTTCGGCGAAGGTCGCCGTGGCGGAGCCGATGGCCTCGCTCTCGATGAAGGTGCGTCGTCGTCCCATGAATCCAGAATAGATATTCTGGAACGATTGGTCAAGAATGTGTGTTCTGAAACCCGGGCTCGACGCCCGACAGACTTTCGCGGCCCGACCTAGGCGCCGAGAACCAGCAGTGCGTACAGCACGGAGAAGAGCCCGGCGGTCACGGCGCAGACGAGGGCGGGCCGGCGCCGGTAGGTCAGGACGGCGACGTACTCGCGCAGCCAGGCGTTGACGATGTAGAACCAGGCCGTGCGGGCCGGAGCCACCGCCCAGGGAACCCCCATGTCGGAGGCGAGGATCGCCGTGCGCACCGCGTGGAAGGAGCTCGTCACCAGCAGCACCTGGGGGTCGGCCATGCCGCGCTCGGCCAGGAGGTCGCGGGTGTAGGCGATGTTCGTGCGGGTCGTCGTCGAGCGGTCCTCCAGAAGGATCCGCTCGGCCGGAACGCCGCGGGCGATCGCGTAGTCGGCCATGGCGCGCGCCTCGCTGACCGGTTCGTCGGGGCCCTGCCCGCCGCTCATGACCAGCAGCGGGACGCCGGGGCGCAGGGCGTCCTCGTCGCGCCAGGCGTTGATGCCGCCCGTGATGCGCGAGCCCAGCAGCGGCCCGCCCCTCCCGTTGATGAGGCCGGCGCCGTGCACCACGACGACGTCGGGGTGCGGCACGGCCCGGCGCCCGCCCCAGATCCGCTGCACCGCCGTCTGGGCTAAGAAGATGAGCAGGAAGACACCCAGGTAGGCGCAGGCGCAGAACATGAGGGCGGCCGCCAGCAGGGCCCAGGGGCTGGCGGTGGCCACTAGGGACAGGGCGGCCACCGGTGTGGCGATGAGGCCCAGGCCGGCCATCAGGCACAGCAGGTTGCTCAGGCGCCGGCCCTCGCGGCGGATGAGGACGACGCCGTTGAGCATGAGCAGGAACGGCATGAGGGCGATGAGCAGGAAGAAGGCGGCGGCTGCCAGCCCCACCGGGACGTTGAGGGTCGGGATGAGGGAGGTGAGGTGGAGCAGGACGCCCAACGCGGCGTTGATCAGGAGCAGGAACAGGACCCCGTTGCGCAGCCGGCGGTTGTCGCGGCGCTGCGAGGCCTTCAGGAGCAGCCACCACGGCACCAGGATGGCGACGTCGACCAGTAGTGCGGAGAAGAACCAGGGGGCGTGCATGGGTGCGTTCCTCTCGTGGTGCAGGGGGCTCGTTTTTCTTGGTCGCTGGGGAGTGAGCGCTTCCCGGCATGGAGCGGGACGGCGGAGGGCCGACGAGCCGGCGCTCATCATAGGTCCGGGGTCGGGCGGTGCGGTTCCTCGCTCCTGAGATCAGGTTAGGAGGCGCCGCGAGGTGGGCGTGAGCGTCCTTGGGACGATTCACGGGGCGGCCCTCTCAGCCCTTGGGATGATGACAGTGCGCTCCCCATCTCCTCCCCGAGGTGAGGCCGGTGGGCTTCAGACGGTGGGGTGCGGGCGGGCGGTGAGGCCGGCCTGGCGCCGGCTGCTGCGGGCGCGCGGTCGTACCTTGTGCCGCGCGTTCGAGGGGTAGAGGGTACGAACGCGCGACCTACCCTACGAACGCGCGGGGCAGTGGCTGCAGCACCCGGGCATCTCCTCATGACACAGTCTCGTGTTCGCGCCGGCCCGGGTGGGTGCGGTCGTAGTCGAGCTGGGCGCGGGCGATGTCCTCCCGGTGCTCCACCGACCAGTCGGCCAGAGCCTTCAGCAGGTGCGTCAGGCTCGCTCCCATCTCAGTGAGCCGGTAGTCGACCCGGGCGGGAACCGTGGGGTAGACCGTGCGGCGCACCAGCCCGTCGCGTTCGAGCCGGCGCACGGTCAGGGTGAGCATGCGCTGGGAGATGCCGTCGACGGCGCGTTGCAGCTGGCGGAAACGCAGCGGCCCGCCGGCGAGCTCGACGATCACCAGCAGGGACCACTTGTCTCCCAGCCGGTCGTGGACCGCCCGGATACCGGGATCCTCCCGATGCGCCCTTGTGCAGCGCTCCAGAGGGGCCGGTCCGGGACCGTTGGTAGTCACATCGCTGTGCGTCGGTGACAAGAAACTGCCTCCTTGTGGGTACGTGCACGGTGTCCCAGGCTCGTGGCGTGGACAGTCCGGTGGTTGCGGGAGTCGGCCGTCGGAGCGTGGATGAGTGTGAAGGAGCCTACTCATGATCATGGTGACCGGTGCGAGCGGACGGTTCTCCTCAGCGGTCCTGGCGGAGCTGCGCGCTCGCGGAGTCCCGGCGGTGGGCGGCAGTCGTACGCCGTCGGAGGGGCAACGGCGCGTTGACTTCGGTGTCCCGGACAGCCTCGACCTCAATGGGGTCGACACCCTGCTGCTGGTGTCGGCCGGGGCGCAGGAGGATGACCGGCAGGTCGCCTTCCATCGCGCCGTCGTTGAGGCTGCGGCTCGCGACGGCGTCTCCCACCTCGTCTACACGAGTCTCACCGGCGCGGGTGACCACCTGTCGATGGCGCTGCCGCACCGGGTCGCCGAGAGTCTCATCCTCGCCAGTGGCATGACATGGACCATTCTGCGCAACGGCGTCTACGCCGAGATTCTCGGAGCCCCGCTCTCATGGGAGAGGCGGAAGGGGAAGGGGAGGGGGCTGGGGATTGTGTCGCCGCTGGGAGACGGAGCCGTGGCCGTAGTGGCGCGCCGAGACCTGGCCTGCGCGGCGGCCTCGGTTGTCAGCGAGCCTGCCAGGCACAGGGAGAAGGTCTATGAGCTGGTGGGAAACCGTCCGATCTCCGCTGCCGATGTCGCCGGCCGCCTGGGCTGCGAGGTGAGGGACATCAGCTTGAGCGAGTTCCGGGACCAGCTCGTAGCCGGCGGTGGGGTGTCGGCCTTCCGTCTGTCCATGATGCTCTCGATCGCCAGTGTTATCCGGCACGGATTCCTGGCCACAACGGGGGACGACCTCCCAAGGCTGCTGGGCAGAGAACCCATGGACCCGCTCGCCGTCGCCGCTGAGGCGGTTGCCGCTCATCGCCCTGGCCCAGGAACTGAGGGCAACTGAAAATATCGGAGATTTAATTTTTTGTCTCTTGAGGTGAACTGATCGGGTTCGGTGCCGGTTTCAGTGGTTGTATGGATTGTGACTTGCCTGCTGGTGGATCTGACCTATGATGGTGTCGCTCAAGAGGCCATTATTACGTCAACGGAGAACTGTGGTGGCACTTCCCTATCAAAATATCGAAACCTATGCGCGCCGTGGGTGTGTTGGCTGCTGCCACTGCGAAGGTGGTTCCAAAAACATCGCTGTAGTGGAGTTTAAACGAGATTATTTTGTGAGTCGGTAGGGGAACTTGTTTGCCTGGATGAAGGTCTCGAATGCTTGTCGGGTTTGGGGGAATGTGGCTCTTTGGTGGTTGCTGATACTGTCCTTTGCTTCTTTCCAGACGTGCTCGATGGGGTTCTCGTCGGGGCTGTAGGCGGGTAGGTTGATCAGGTGGATCCTCTCGAGGTTCTTGATGGTCTTGAGGCTGTTTGTGAGCTTTGCTGAACGGTGCCAGGAGGCGTTGTCCCACACGATGACGATCTTCTTCTTGTCGGGGTGCTTCACGGTCAGGTCGATCAGGGCCTGGGTGATGGTGCCGGTGTCCTGCCAGTCGAGGGTCATCAAGTCGACGGTGCCGTCGGTCTCGTGCAGGAAGCCGATGTAGGACTGGGCCTGGCGGCGGCGGTCGACCTCCAGGCGGGCGGCGTCCCCCCGGCGGATCCACGCCCTGCGCACGATCGCCTCGTGCTCGATACGCACCTCGTCGGCGCACACCACCATCACCTCGGGATCGGACCACTTGCGGACGATCTCGGAACGGATCTGGCTCATGCGCTGGTCAACGTCCGCCTGGGGCGGGCGGCGCTGGTCAACGGTCTGGGGGCGGTGGAAGGACAGGCCCGCCATGTGCAGCAGGAACCGGTAGGAGGCGGCAGAGGCGTACTCCACCTCGAAGTGGTCGTAGACCCAGGCCGCCAGATGGGGCACGTCCCAGAACCCGATGGGCAGGCCCTGCTCCGACGGGGGTCGGGACAGTACCCCGGCCACCTCCTGGCGCTGGGTGGCGGTGAGCCTGGAGGCGTTGAGGTTGCCGGCGTGACCGGTGTGGATTGAGGCCAGGCGGTACCGGTTCCACTCCCGAGCCCAGCTGCGCACCGTCTCGGGCGTGCGCTCGACGACCTGGGCCACGACCGCGGTATCCACACCCTTGGACAGCAGCACGACCGCCTCGGACTTCAAACGCATCAACCTGTAAGGCGCCTGGTGCTTATAGCCCTGCAAAACAGTCCACTCATCATCACTAACCACGACCCTGTCCATCCCAGCATGATATTCCGCCCTCGACCCGAGAGCTCACACGAAACGCCGACAACACAAGAGACGACAACAAAAGAAGCCAGCACCAGCAGCCAAGCACCCCACGAGAAAGCGACACCCCCACATCGGACGCCCCACGAATACCCGATCACCAACCCAACAACAAAACCAGCAACACGAATCTTGTTTTAATCACACTATAGAACTATTGCCCTGTGGACGATCGGGATATTTACCTGCGGATTTGGATTGCTGGCCATTCCTTTCTTTAAGAAATGCGTTTATTGTGGTCATGGCACTTTCTTAAATGGTCACAATCCACACGTTGTAAGGTAAGTTATTCTGTCTGTTAGGGTGGTTTATTGAACTTGACGGGTGGGTGTTTGTGGTGCCGGAGTTGGTGTCGGCGGGCGGCCACGAACTACAGTTGACCTGCAACGACAGGGGAGCGCCCCGTCGTCGGCCCGGCCCCGACTGGCCGATGGGCCGCCGCCGACGGCGCTGAGAGTGCGGAAGCCCGCAGACCCTCGAACCTGCTCCGGTTAGCACCGGCGAAGGAAGTCGAGACATCTCCCCGGCGCGCCGCAGGCGGCCGCCGGGCCCTCCGGAGAACCATCGGAGGCACACATGACCACCCAGTCCACTCAGCCAGGCCGCCAGCCGGCCCGACCCGCCCGCCCGGTCTCGTCCGCCCGGGCACCGCTGCCCGGCAACCGGCCCTCCCGCCATCCCGCCCGCCCGGCCCTCAGCCGCCGCGCCCTGCTCGCCGGCACCGCCGCCGGCGCTGTCGGCCTGGGCCTGGCCGCCTGCGGCAGGAGCGGCAAGACCGACTCCAAGACCGTCACGGTCGTCACCCACGACTCCTTCCACGTCTCGGACGACCTCATCAAGTCCTTCACCTCCGAGACCGGCTACACCCTCAAGGTCGCCACCTCCGGCGACGCCGGCGCCCTGGTCAACAAGCTCGTCCTGACCAAGGACGCGCCGCTGGGCGATGCCGTCTTCGGCATCGACAACACCTATGCCACCCGCGCCCTCGACCAGGGCGTCATCGACACCTCCGCCACCGTCACCCTGCCCCAGAGCGCCGAGGGCTACGTCGTCGCCGACACCCCGGCCCTCGCCCCGATCGACGTCGGCGACGTCTGCCTCAACATCGACACCGGCTACTTCACCGGCAAGGGCCTCACGCCCCCCGCCACCTTCGAGGACCTGACCAAACCCGAGTACAAGGGCCTGCTCGTGGCCATCAACCCCACGAACTCCTCGCCCGGCATGGCCTGGCTGCTGGCCACCATCGGCCACTTCGGTGCAGGCTCCTTCGCCGACTACTGGAAGCAGCTCACCGCCAACGACGCCCGGATCGCCGAGGACTGGACCAGCGCCTACGAGACCGACTTCTCCGCCAGCGGCAAGGGCACCTACCCCGTCGTCGTCTCCTACGCCTCCTCCCCCTCCTTCACGGTCTCCGACGACGGCGCCTCCAGCTCCACCTCCGCCCTGCTGGACACCGCCTTCCGCCAGGTCGAGTACGCCGGGGTCCTCAAGGGCGCCGCCAACCCGGAGGGCGGCAAGGCCTTCGTGGAGTGGATGCTCTCCAAGGCCGTCCAGGAGGATATCCCCGGCCAGATGTACATGTACCCGGTCCTGCCCGACGCCACCCTGCCCGAGGCCCTGACCAAGTTCGGGCCGCTGTCCATCGCGCCGGTGACCGTGGATCCCAAGGAGATCACCGCCCACCGCGAGGAGTGGCTGAGCACCTGGACCGAGGCCGTCGGCAAGTGACCGCGCCGCGCGAGGAGACCCCGGGGACCGACGGCGCCGCCCGAGCCGACGCCGGGACCGGCAGCGGGCGGGGCCGGCCGGGCGGACCCGGCGGGCCCCGGCCGGGCTGGGGCGAGCGCATCGGCTGGGCCCTGGCCGCAGCCTGCCCGCTGGCCTTCCTGACGGTCTTCTTCGCCTGGCCCGTGGCCACGCTCATGGGACGCGGCCTCGCGCCGGACGGCGCCCTGGACCTGGGCGGCTTCGGCGAGGTCCTCGCCCGCGAGCGCACCTGGCGGATCCTGGGCCAGACCCTCACCCAGACGACCCTCGGCACCGCCGTGTGCGTGGCCCTCGGCGTCCCCGGGGCCCTCGTGCTCTACCGGCGCTCCTTCCCCGGCCGCGACCTGCTGCGCGGGGTGGTCACCGTGCCCTTCGTGCTGCCGACCGTCGTCGTCGGCGTCGCCTTCCACGCCCTGGTCACCCGCGGCGGCCCCCTGGAGGCCCTGGGCCTGGACGGGACGCTGACCGCGGTCGTGGCCGCGCTGGCCTTCTTCAACTACGGGCTCGTGGTGCGCACCGTGGGCACCATGTGGTCGCGGCTCGACCCGCGCGCCGTGGAGGCCGCCCGGGCGCTGGGAGCCTCGCCGGGCCGGGCCTTCGCCACCGTCACCCTGCCCGCGCTGGCGCCCGCGATCGCCTCGGCCGCCTCCCTGACCTTCCTGTTCTGCGCCACCGCCTACGGGGTGGTGCTCGTGCTCGGCGGGGTGGGGGTCGGCACCATCGAGACCGAGATCTACCGGCTGACCACCCAGTACCTCGACCTGCGGGGCGCGGCCGTCCTGTCCGTGGTCCAGCTCGGCGTCATCGCGCTGGCCCTGTGGGTGGCCGAGCGGGCGCGCGCCGCCACCCAGACGCGCCTGCGCCTGCGCACCGAGGTCCCGGCCCCGCGGCTGCGCGCCGCCGACGCCCCCGCGCTCGCGGTCACCGCCGCCACGGTCGTGGGGCTGCTGGTGGCGCCGATGGCGGTGCTCGTGGTGCGCTCCCTGCAGCGCGACGGCGCCTGGACCCTGGCGAACTACACCGACCTGGGCACGACCGGCGGGCGCAGCGCCCTGCTCGTGACCGTGTGGGAGGCGGCCGTGAACTCGGTGAGCGTGGCCGTGGCGGCCGCGGCCATCGCCCTGACGCTGGGGGCGGCCGTCTGCCTGGTCATCTCGCGCCGGCCCCGCAGCCGGGCGCTGGCCCGGGTCATCACCGGGCTCGACGCCGTCTTCATGCTGCCGCTGGGGGTCTCCGCCGTGACGGTCGGCTTCGGCTTCCTCATCACCCTGGCGCGCCCGCCGCTGGCCCTGACCCGCTCCTGGTGGATCCTGCCGCTGGCGCAGGCCGTGGTGGCCGTGCCGCTGGTGGTGCGCACCCTGCTGCCGACGCTGCGCGCCATCGACCCGCGCCAGCGCGAGGCCGCGGCCGCCCTGGGGGCCGGGCCCGCCCGGGTGCTGCTGACCGTGGACGGGCCCCAGCTGCTGCGCGCCGGCGGGCTGGCCGCCGGCTTCGCCCTGGCGACCTCGCTGGGGGAGTTCGGGGCGACGTCGTTCCTGGCCCGGCCCCAGGAGCCGACGCTGCCGGTGGTCGTCTACCGGCTCATCGGCAGCCCCGGCTCCCAGAACCAGGGGATGGCCCTGGCCGGCGGCGTGGTGCTGGCGGTGGGCAGCGCCGCCGTCATGCTCGGCTGCGAGTGGCTCCAGACCCGGCTCGGGCCCGGAGGAGGACATGGAGACGGCCGCGCGGTGGCCGCAACGGACGGAGGTGGGCGGCCATGAGCCCGGAGACCAGTGGTACCAGCGCTTCTACGGGCCTGTCGGTGCGCGGGCTCGCCGTGGCCTACGGGAACCTGCGCGCCGTCGACGGCGTCGACCTGGAGGTGAGCGCCGGGGAGGTCGTCGCCCTCCTGGGGGCCTCCGGCTCGGGGAAGTCCTCGCTGCTGCGGGCGGTGGCCGGCCTGGAGGACGTGGCCGGCGGCGAGGTCGCCTGGGACGGGCGGGACATGGTGCGCGTGCCCGTGCACAAGCGCGGCTTCGGCCTCATGTTCCAGGACGGCCAGCTCTTCGAGCACCGTGACGTCGGCGGCAACATCGCCTACGGGCTCACCGGCCTGCCGCGCGCCCGCCGCGATGAGCGGGTGCGCGAGATGCTCCAGCTCGTCGGCCTGCCGGGGTTCGAGCGGCGCCGGGTGACGACCCTGTCCGGCGGCCAGGCCCAGCGGGTGGCCCTGGCCCGGGCCCTGGCGCCAGCTCCCCGGCTCCTGCTGCTCGACGAGCCCCTGTCCGCCCTGGACCGGGCGCTGCGCGAGCAGCTGTCCACCGATGTGCGCGCGATCCTGCGCCGGGGCGGCACCACCGCGCTCTACGTCACCCACGACCAGGACGAGGCCATGACCGTGGCCGACCGGGTCGGCGTCATGGAGGACGGCCGGCTCCTGCGCATCGACACCCCCGAGCGCCTGTGGGCCGACCCCGGCAGCCGCAACGTGGCGCGGTTCCTGGGACTCGACGTCATCGGGGACCTCGCCCTGACCCCCGGCGCGCTTCGCGTGGTCGGCGCGCCGGGCGGGCCGCAGGGAACGGAGAGATCCGAAGGGATGCGGTTGTCGGCCACCGTGCGGGCCTCCCGCCTGCGCCGTGGTCAGTGGGAGGTCGAGGTCGAGCTCGATCCCGCGCAGCTCTCCGGGCTGGCCGGCCTGACTGAGCGGGCCGGCGCCGCTCCCGTCGTTGGTGATGACGGTGATGGCGGACCGGCCCGTGCCACCGCACTGGCCCAGTGCCCCCACGCCTCCGGCGAGCGCGTCGGCCTGCGCCTCGACCTCACCCGCACCGCCCGACTGTGAGGGGCGGTGGAGCAGGCGCTCCGCCGACGCCGCGGTCGTACCTTGTGCCACGCGTTCGAGGGGTAAAGGGTACGAACGCGCGACCTACCCTACGATCCCGAGAGGGCCGCAGAGCACTGGGGAGCACTGAGGAGTGCCGAGGGGTGCTGCGGAGTGCGGAGGGTCGGGAGCTGCGCCCACGGCACCGGCCTGCGTGACTGAGACGACTTTCCCGGTTCGTCAGACTTCCTGCTACTGTCTGCTCGTTATCTTCCGGTGCCTGCAAGGAGAACGCCATGGCCAAGCGAATGTGGAGCTGTTGCTGTCGCTGACGACAGCCCCTCGTCCTATTCGCTGAGCGCCCTGCTCCTGACACCCTGTGAGGTGCCCCCGTGCACTCGTCCACCCCGGACGCCCCTGTCTCCGACGCCGCCACAACCAGCCCCGCCGACTCCGCCAGCTCCGCAGACTCCACCGACTCCGCGGACGTCGCCTCCACCGTTGACGCGACCGGCGCAGCCGACCCGACTGACCTCGCCGACGCCCCGGCCCCCGTCGCCGACCGTGCCTTCCACGAGCGCCCCGGCGGCTCCCGCCAGGTCTGGCGCCGCCTGGCCGCCGACCGCTGGGCCCTGGCCGGAGGCACCGTCATCATCGCCACCACCCTCGTGGCCCTCCTCGCCCCCTGGATCACCCGCGCCCTCGGCGTGGACCCCTACACCTACCACCTCGACCTGCTCACCCCCTCCGGCGTCCCGGCCGGCCCCCTGGGCGGCGTCAGCACCGCCCACCCCTTCGGCGTCGAGCCGCAGACGGGCCGCGACCTGTTCGCCGTCGTCGTCGAGGGCACCCGCACCTCCTTCTCCATCGGCATGGGCGCCACCGTCCTGTCGATGGCCATCGCCATCGCCCTGGGGCTGAGCGCCGGCTACCTCGGCGGCTGGTGGGACGCCATCGTCTCGCGCCTGACCGACATCACCCTCGGCTTCCCCCACCTGGTCTTCATGATCGCCGTCTCCGCGATCATCCCCGCCACCACCCCGCGCGTACCGGTCATGATCCTCATCATCGGGATCCTCGGCTGGCCCTCCACCGCCCGCGTCCTGCGCTCGCGGACCATGGCCGTGCGCCAGCGCACCTTCGTGGGCGCCTCGCGCGCCATGGGCGCCGGAGGCCTGCACATCATGACCACCCAGGTCCTACCCAACCTCGTGGCCACCATCATCGTGCTCACCACCATCTCCATCCCCGGCAAGATCACCGCCGAGGCCGCCCTGTCCTTCCTCGGGGTGGGCGTGCCCCCGCCGACGCCGTCCTGGGGCCGCTCCATCGGCTCGGCCATCACCTGGGTCGCCACCGACCCCTGGTACCTCGTCTTCCCCGGCACCGCCCTGTTCCTGGTGACCCTGGCCTTCAACCTCTTCGGCGACGGCCTGCGCGACGCCCTCGACCCCAGGACCGGTGAGAGGCGATGAACCGCCCGCGCTTCCTGAGCCTGCGGCTGGCCCGCACCCTGCTCACCCTCGTCATCATCGTCTTCATCACCTTCGCCATCTTCTCCCTGTGGCCCTCCGACCCGGCCACCCTGGCCTGCGGCAGGCCCTGCACCCCGGAGAACCTCGAGCGCGCCCGCACCTTCATGGGCTACGACCTGCCCTGGTACACCCAGTTCTGGCACTACCTCCAGGGCATCGTCGCCGGGCGCACCTTCGGCGAGGGCACGGGCGCCATCACCTGCGCCGCCCCCTGCCTGGGCTACTCCTTCCGCCTGTCGACGCCGGTGAGCGAGCTCGTGGCCACCCGCCTGCCCGTGACCGCCTCGATCGCCGTGGGCGCCGCCGTCCTGTGGCTGGCCATCGGCGTGGGCGCCGGCGTCGTCTCCGCCCTCAGGCGCGGCTCGCGCCTGGACCGCACCATCATGACCGGCACCGTCCTGGGCGTGTCCTCCCCGGCCTACCTCGTGGGGCTGCTGGGCATCCTCCTGTTCGGCTTCACCCTCGACATGGTGCCGGTGGCCGGCTACGTCCCCTTCGCCGAGAGCCCCCTGGACTGGGCCTGGCACCTCATCCTGCCCTGGTGCGTGCTCGCCCTCATCTCCGCGGCCGTCTACGCCCGCATGGTGCGCGGCGAGATGCTGGAGAACCTCGGCGAGGACTACGTGCGCACCGCCCGCGCCGTCGGACTGCCCGAGCGACGGGTCGTGGGCCGCCACGTCATGCGCAACATCTCCCTGCCGGTGGTCACCTACTTCGCCCTGGACCTGGGCGGCCTGCTGGGCGGCGCGGTCATCACCGAGCGCGTCTTCTCCATGCAGGGCCTGGGCGCCCTCCTCATGGACGCCGTCGGCACCTCCGACGTCCCCGTCGTCATGGGGGTCACGCTCGTGGCGGCCGCCTTCGTCGTCATCGCGAACCTCCTGGCCGACGCCGTCGCCACCCTCATCGACCCCCGCATCTAGCCGGCCGGCAGCCCCCGCAGCCTCCCACCTCCCCTCCGGCGCCGACGGCGTCGGGACCCCGACCCGGCGGCCCGCCACGGGCCGACCGCAGCACAGGAAGGACACCCATGTCTGACACCCACCGCACCCTCAGCGGCTCGCGCCGCGCCTTCCTGGCCGGCACCGGCATGACCGCCCTGACTGCGCTGACCCTGGCCGCCTGCGGGGCCAACTCGCGCTCGTCGTCGGGCGCCTCGGCCAGCGCCAAGGCCGGCGGCAACCTGACGGTCCTGACCTCCGCCTCGGACGTCGGCTGGGACCCCGCCAAGAGCCAGTCCATGCCCATGACCTCACTGGGCCTGGTCCACCGGCGCCTGACCACCTGGAAGCTGGCGCCGGGCAAGCCGGTCGAGCTCGCCCCCGACCTGGCCACCGACACCGGCAAGGTCTCCGACGACGGCCTGACCTGGACCTTCACCCTCAAGAAGGGCCTCAAGCTCTCCGACGGCTCGGCCATCACCTCGGCCCACATCAAGCACGGCGTCGAGCGCTCCTTCGCCCCGGCCCTGTCCGGCGGCCTGGGCTACCACAAGTCCCTCCTGGCCGGCGCCGAGGGATACCAGGGCCCCTACTCCGGCGCCCACCTGGACTCCATCGCCACCCCCGACGAGTCCACCATTGTCTTCCACCTCGCGCGCGCCTTCGGCGACTGGCCCTGGATCGTCGCCCAGCCGGCCTTCTCCCCGGTCCCCGAGGGGGATGACCCCGCCACCTACTCCCACCAGCCCATTGCCTCGGGGCCCTACCAGGTCGGGGAGTACAAGCAGGGCTCGTCCATCACGCTGACGCGCAACCCGAGCTGGTCGAAGGACACCGACGACGTGCGCCTCGCACTGCCAGACACCTTCACCTTCTCCCTGGGCCAGGACGAGACCACCGCCTCCCAGCGGCTCATCGCCGACTCCGGGGACGACCGCCACGCCTTCGGCGCCGACCGCGTCTCGGCCGCCCAGCTCGCCCAGGTCTCGGCCAACAAGAGCGCCAAGTCGCGCCTGGCCACCAGTCCCGAGGGCGGGCCGCTGGCCTTCCTGGCCATCAACGTCCAGCGCGTCAGCGACCTTGACGTGCGCAAGGCCATCGCCCACGCGGTTGACAAGGCCGCCGTCGTCGCCGCCCTGGGCGGGGAGCTGGGCGCCCAGGCGGCCACCACATACATCACTCCGGGCATCCCCGGCCGCCAGGACTACGACCTCTACCCCCGCGACGCCGCCAAGGCCAGGGAGCTGTTAACCGGCAAGGCCGTGCCGGGCCTGGTACTGCTCACCGACAACGGCGCCGCCTCCAAGGCGGTCGCCGAGGCCGTGGGCCAGTCCCTCAAGGAGGCCGGCCTGCAGGTCACCATCGAGCCGGTCGAGCCCGACACCTTCACCGAGCGCGCCACCAAGGGCGACGGCTCCACCTACGACCTGGCCATCGCCAGCTGGAACCCGGACTACCCCTCGGCCAATGCCAACATCCAGCCCCTGTTCGCCTCCTCCGAGATCGGCTCCGGCGGCGCCAACTACGCCCGCTACTCCAACGCGGAGGTCGACGCCGCCATCGCCCAGGCCCAGGCCAACCTCGACGCCTCGGCGGCCCAGACCCAGTGGGCGGCCCTGGATCGCACGATCGCCGAGGAGGTGCCCGTGGTGCCCCTGGCCTACCGACGCAACTCCTTCCTGCACGGCTCGGGCGTGGCCGGGTTCTTCGTCGAGTCCTACCCCGCCTACCCCAGCTACCAGGTGATCGGAGTGAGCGCCTCATGAGTGAGTGGAGCCGGGGCGCCGGCGCGCCGAGGGCCGAGGTGGGGCAGACCCCGGCCGGCGGCGCCGGTGAGGCGGTGAGCGTAGCGGACGCGGTTGATGCTGCTGGTGCCGCTGGCACGGCCGACGGCGCCGGCGGGGCGGTTGGGGCGGCTGACTCTGCTGGTGCCGCTGGCACGGCCGACGCCGTGGGCGGGGCGGCACTGAGCCTGCGCGGCTTCGGCGTCGCCTTCGCCGGAAGCGACGCGCCCGCCTCCACCGGGATCGACCTGGAGCTGCGGCCCGGCCGGGTCCAGGCCCTCGTGGGCGAGTCCGGCTCCGGCAAGTCGGTGACCGCGCTGGGCGCCCTGGGTCTGCTGCCTCCCACCGCCGCTGTTTCCGGCTCGGCGCGCGTCGTCGACCCCGCCAGGTCTGGAGGCGGGGGTGACGACGCCGGGGCCGCCACCGGGGCCGCTGCGCCCGCCGTCGAGCTCGTGGGCGCCTCCCGCCCGGTGCTCGACGACGTGCGCGGGCGGCTCGTCGGCACCATTTTCCAGGAGCCGACCACGGCCCTGGACCCCCTGGAGACCATCGCCTTCCAGATCGGCGAGGCCGTGCGCGCCCACCCCGGCGCCTTCCGGCGGGCCGGTACCCAGGCCGGTACTGAGCCCAGCAGCGGGATCGGCGGCGGGACCGGGGCAGAGGCCGGTGCCGGGCGCCGTCGTCGACCGGGACGGGCAGGCCGGTCCGCCAGGCCCCGTAGGCTCAGCCGCGCCGAGGTCGACGCCCGCGTGCGCGAGCTGCTGACCCGCGTGGGCCTGGGCGGCAAGGGCGGCGAGGAGCTCGAGCGCATCGCCCGTTCCCACCCCCACCAGCTCTCCGGCGGCCAGCTCCAGCGCGCCTGCATCGCCCTTGCCATGGCCTGCGACCCGCCGGTGCTCATCGCCGACGAGCCCACCACCGCCCTCGACGTCACCGTCCAGGCCGGGATCCTCGACCTGCTGCGCTCCCTGACCCAGGACGAGGGCGTGGCGGTCCTGCTCATCACCCACGACATGGCGGTCGTCGCGGACGTGGCCGACGACGTCGCCGTCATGCGCCGCGGGACCATCGTCGAGCGCGGCGCCGTGCGCGAGATCTTCGAGGCGCCCGTCCACGAGTACACCCGCGAGCTGCTCGCCGCCGTGCCGCGCCTGGACTCCCTGCGCCAGGAGGACCCCTTCGCCGCGGTCGCGCGCGAGTCCGAGAGGCCGGGCGCGAAGGACGCCGAGCCCGTCGTCGCCGTCGAGGGCCTGAACGTCGTCTACCGCAACGGGCGGCGCACGGTCCACGCCGTGCACGACGCCTCGCTGACGATCGCGCCGGGGGAGGTCCTGGGGCTGGTGGGCGAGTCCGGCTCGGGCAAGTCCACGATCGCCGGGACCCTCACCGGGCTGGTGCCCATCGCCTCGGGCAGCGTGCGCGTCGACGGCGTCGAGGTGGCCGGGGCCAGGCGCCGCGACCTGCTGCCCGTGCGCCGCTCGACCGGCGTCGTCTACCAGAACCCTGCCTCCTCGCTCAATCCGCGGCGCACCGTGGGGGCCTCGATCGCCGAGCCCATGCTCATCCACGGCGGCTTCGACTCCCCGGCCAGGCGGGCCCGCGTGCGCGAGCTGCTGGAGGCGGTGCGCCTGCCGGCCGCCATGGCCGAGCGCTACCCCCACGAGATGAGCGGCGGCCAGCGCCAGCGGGTGGCGATCGCCCGCGCCCTGGCCCTGGATCCCCGCCTGGTGATCGCCGACGAGCCCACCAGCGCCCTGGACGTCTCCGTGCAGGCGGTGGTCCTGGACCTGCTGCGCTCGCTGCAGGCCGAGCTGGGCTTCGCCTGCCTGTTCGTCTCCCACGACCTGGCCGTCGTCGACTCCATCGCCGCGCGCACCGTGGTGCTCAGCGGCGGCCGGGTCGTGGAGTCCGGGCCCACCGAGCAGGTGCTCGCCCGTCCGCACCAGGACTACACCCGGCGCCTGGTGGCGGCCGTGCCCGTGCCCGACCCGGTCGTGCAGGCCGAGCGCCGAGAGCGCCGTCGGGCCCTCCAGGCCGAGACTGCCGAGCCCGCCGCCTGACACTGCGGACGCACCATAGGCCTCGGTGACTGACCCTGCAGGGGCCGTCCGCGGGCCCTACGGTGCGTCCGCGCGACCTACCCTACGAACGCGTGAAGGAGGGACTCTTGGGAGGAGCGGCGTCCGCTCGTGTTGGAGGGCCGTTGTAAGCCGTTGTAATCTGCGCTCGTCGGCCGGAGCAAGCCGCATCCCTGTCCGCAGCGGCCGTCCATCCGCGGCCACCGGCATCCCCACCGGCAGGCCTGCGGTGCGCGCGGAGCCCAGACCGGTCCGACCGGCCCAGGTCGAGCGGGCCGACGCCTGTCCCTCATCACCCATGAACCGCCCATGAGCCCCATGAACAGTCCCATAAGCTCTGACAAACTCTCCACCCCGAGGGCCCCCAAGCAGGTCCGGGACTGGCAGAAGAACCTGCTCAACCTCTCCGCGAGCAACCCGCTCATCAACCGCGCCTCGCACCACATCGTGGAGCCGGTCGAGCTGAGGGTGCCACCCGCGCTCATCGGCCAGGTCGAGGACCTCGTCAATGACCGTCACCTTATCTCGCTGACCTCGGGCAGGTACCGTCCCGCGAACCTGGCTGGAGACCGCCTCGCTGACGAGGAGGCTCGTCTTGCCGCGCTCCTGGCCGAGCACACCATCGAGACCGAGCTGACCGCCACCGAGCGTGTGCAACGCCTCCAGGCCCTGGCCACCAGTGCCCGCACCGCCGTCGAGGAGACCGGGGCCAACAACCTCTACCTGGCGATCGGGACCCTGCACTGGGAGAGCAGCGGCAGGCGCCTGCGCTCCCCGCTCATCCTCATTCCGGTGAATCTGGAGCGCACTGGCGATGACTTCGGCATCGGCCTGGATGAGACCGGTGTGTCGACGCCGAACTACTCCTTCCTCGACCGCTTCGAGCGCGACACCGGCATCGACCTGGCCGAGCTGAGGGTGCCGGCGCGTGACGAGCACGGCATCGACCTGGAGTCCATTCTCGACGGCGTGCGCGGCCGGCTCGGGCGGGCGGGCTGGGGCGACGTCGTCACGCCAACGGTCCACCTGGGACTCTTCCGCTTCTCCACCTACAGAATGTGGAGGGACCTCGAGGACCACTGGCAGTCCATGACGGAGAACCCGCTGGTCGCCCGCCTGGCGGGACTGCGCGACGATACCGGGGACATCAACGGAGGCGCGGTCCCGGCCGGCGGGGAGGTCGACATCGACCGGGAGGTCGAGAACCTGCCCCTGGCGGCCGACTCCGCACAGGCCCGGGTCGTGGCCGATGCCGTCGCCGGACGCAGCCTTGTCGTCGAGGGACCGCCCGGGACGGGCAAGTCCCAGACCGTCTCCAACCTCATCTTCCGTGCTCTGGCCACGGGGCGCACCATCATGTTCGTCGCCGAGAAGAAGTCCGCCCTCGACGTCGTCGCCCGCCGCCTGCGCGAGGAGACCGGGATCGGGGACCTGCTGCTCAACCTTCACGACAACGGCATGAGGCCGACCGCCGTGCGCGAGGCGCTGCGCCGGGCCCTGGCCCTGCAGCCGGGAGAGGGCGGAGACGGCGCCAGTACCGACGCCAGGACCGGCGACGCGGCCGACCGTCCCGCACCGGCCGCGCTGCGCGCCGAGCTGGCCGGGATCCGTGCCGAGCTCGACGCCTACCGCCGCGGCCTGTACGAGCCGGGCCCGAAGGGTCCCTCCTACGCCGACGCCCGTGAGAAGCTCGCCCAGCTTCGGGACTCCGGGGACCCTGAGAGCCCCGCCGCCGCCCAGGCCCAGGCCGCTCTGGAGGAGCGCGCCCGAGCCACCGGCCTGGACACCTTCGACGCCGCCGCCCACAACCGGCTCATCGAGCGCTACCGCAGCACCCAGGAAGAACTCCGTCGGGCCCTGAGCCTCGAGCTGGTCGACGTCGTCCTGACCCACCGAGACCGGGTCCTCCAGAACGCCGGCTCCCGGGTGGATGGGCTGCGCCATGAGCTCAACCGGCGCCGGAGCACCATGAGCGTGCGCGAGCTGATGAGCACCTACGGGGACCTCATCACCGCCCTGACGCCCTGCCTGCTCGTCTCGCCGGATTCGGTGGCCCGCTTCTTCCCGGCCGACCGCCGCTACGTGGACATCGTCGTCTTCGACGAGGCCTCCCAGATCCGGGTGGCCGACGCCGTGGGCGCCATGGGGCGCGGCCGCAGCGTGGTCGTCGTCGGCGACCCCAAGCAGATGCCGCCCGCCCCCGGCGCCGGCGAGACGAGCGGAGGCCAGGCGCCCGAGGCCGACTCCATCCTGATGAGGTGCCTGGAGTGCGGCCTGCTCCAGCGCCGGCTCACCTGGCACTACCGCAGCCGCGACGAGTCCCTCGTGGCCTTCTCCAATCGCCACTACTACGGGGGTGCGCTGCTCACTTTCCCCAGTCCGCTGACCATGTCAACCGGGCCCGACGACGCCCCCGGCGGGCACGGCATCTCGCTGCGCAGGGTGGCCGGCAGCTACTTCAGGCCCGAGGACCGGGCCAGGCGCTCCAAGGCTCGACCGAGCACCAACCCGCACGAGGCCAGGCGTGTGGTCGAGGAGGTGCTCCGCCACTTCGAGGCCTCCCCGGACCGCCCGCCCTCGCTGGGCGTCATCACCTTCAACGATCGCCAGCGCGAGCTCATCGAGAAGCGCTTGCGCGAGGGCGCCTCGCCCCGGGTCATCGAGGCGCTCGACGTCCGCGACGGCCTGTTCGTCAGGAACCTGGAGAACGCCCAGGGCGAGGAGCGTGACACCATCCTGTTCTCCGTCACCCTGGCCGCCAACGCCCGGGGCGAGGTACCACTGAGCTTCGGGGCGCTCAACCACGCCGGTGGCGAGCGGCGCCTCAACGTGGCCATCACCCGGGCCCGCCGGCAGATCATCGTCTTCACCAGCTTCGACCCCCAGGACCTGCACGCCGAGCGGACCTCCCACCGGGGCGTCAAGGACCTGCGCGCCTACCTCCACCAGGCCGCCCAGCGGCGGGCGCCCCGGGCCCTGCCGGCCTCGCGCAGCCCGCTGAGCTGGCACCGCCACGAGATCGCCGAGGCGCTGGAGGCGGCCGGGCTCACGGTCCGTACCGGCGTCGGCCACTCCACCTTCGAGATCGACCTCGTGCTGGCGCGAGTCGACCAGCCCGCCCTCCCCACCGTCGCCGTCATGCTCGACGGGCCGCAGTGGAACCAGCGGGAGAGCGTCGTGGACCGGGACCTGCTGCCGGTCGACGTCCTGCACACGATGGGCTGGCAGCGGGTCGAACGGGTCTGGATGCCCGAGTGGCTGGCGGACCCGCAGGCCGTCGTCGCCCGGCTCGTCGAGGCCGCCGGTGGTCGCTGGACGCCGGTGACGCCGTCGACAGCAGCGCCCGAACCGGAGGCGGCCGGCCCGATCGAGGCCGCCGGGCCGCAGACCGACGACGACGCAGATGACGCGGAGACGGGGGACCAGGTCGACGCGAGCGCTGGTGCAGGCATTGATGCAGGCGCTGGCAGCCCCGGCACG
The DNA here is from genome assembly GCF_900637975.1 of Actinomyces viscosus. Lineage (NCBI taxonomy): Bacteria > Bacillati > Actinomycetota > Actinomycetes > Actinomycetales > Actinomycetaceae > Actinomyces > Actinomyces viscosus. The sequence goes on from NZ_LR134477.1 coordinate 2,844,478, forward strand.
GGTCCCGCCTCCGGCCCGCGAGCCCCGGGCAGCGAGTACACCGCCTGGAGCCCGGCGGGCGTGCGCCCGGTGGAGATCCTCGACCGGGCCGGCACCGATGCGGAGGCCAGGAAGGTGCTCGTCGAGGTCGCCACCGCCATCTGCCGGGTCGAGGCCCCGATCGCGCGGCGCCGGCTCTACGTCAAGATCTCCCGTGCCTTCGGACTGTCACGAACCGTCAAGTCGCGTCAGGAGTCGATCAGGGCCGCTCTGGGGGAGGCCTTCGCCTACTTCGACGAGGACGGCTTCGTGTGGGCCAGCCGGGACGACGCGCTCGCGGCCCCGTCCTACCGCCGCAACGCCCTGGACCACGTGGACTCCATCCAGGAGATCCACCCCCGCGAGCTGGTGGGGCTCATGGTTCAGGCGCGTGCCAAGAACCCGGAGTGGGTCTCCCGGGAGGACCTGTTCACGTGGGCGCTCAAGCGTCTGAGCGCCAAGAAGCGCAGTCTCGGTGCGCGCGGGGTGTCGGAGGCGCTCACCAGGGCCCTCAAGGAGGCTGAGCGCGAGCAGTCGTAGCCCCGCTAGTGCGGGGAGCGCCGCGCGGTCGTACCTTGTGCCTCGCGTTCGAGGGGTAGAGGGCGCGACCGCGCGACCTACCCTACGAACGCGTGAGGTGCAGGGGCTGCAGGGCGGGTCCGCGCGGGCCCCGGCCGGTCCCGTTGGATCACGGGAGGATCACGACGGGCGTCATGACCAGGTCGTTTGTGCCAGCACCGACACTATGATCCTTATCACTCGTCGGTGCTTCCCGAGTTGCTCCGGCTCGACGGCGACCAGGACTTTTCTCCGGCTTGGCGGCGCCGTTGTAGACAGCCGAGAAGACATGGCGTCGGAGGAATGGCGAGGGGGAGTTCTGCCCGGATATCGGGCTCCTCGATTTCAAAAGATCACGATCAGGTCGCAGTTGAAGTCTCCAGTTGAGTAGCATCCCCAGTGCTGGCAGCCGTGGGTGCCTCCTGCGCCGGGCTCGCGAGCCGGCGTCGTCGCTGGCACCGAGCCGCGCCCGGACAGCCCCGGCAACCGGCGCCTTCCTCAGCAATACTCCCGATCCTCCACCGCAAGGAGCCTGACATGTCCGCCTACGTCCGCTACTACCGGCGGCTTCAGGCACTCACTCAGCGCCTGAGCACCTACCTGGACCGGTTGGAGGCTCGCGCCCGGGAGTTCGGCGTCAGCTCGGCCCGCACCGCGATGGAGATGCAGATCACCGACCCGGCCTCCGTCTCCGCCTTCCGCTCGGAGGTCGAGGCCCAGATCATGTTCCTGCACACCAAGGCCCAACGGGTCTTCGCCAAGCACTTCGCCCCCTTCCTGGACATCGACGCCGACCTGTCCATCGAGGAGGACCGTCAGCTCTCCGCCCGCCTCCAGGACGCGGCCAACCTCGTGGCCGGCTTCGAGGTGCGCCTGCGCAACATCATCGAGGAGGTCTTCGCCCCCGGCCGCGCCGAGCAGGCCCGCGAGGAGTGGAACCGGGCCATGACCGACTGGCGCCAGGCCCAGTTCTCCTTCACCTGCGACAAGTGCGGGGACCCGGTGCCGCTGCCCGAGCTCTACCACATGCCGGTCTTCATCACCTGCCCGCGCTGTAAGTCGCGCGTGGCCTTCCAGCCGACCGAGGCCATGGCGGCCGCGCCCACCTGGGCCAAGGAGGTCGCCAAGACCACCTGCTACGCCGAGTGGCAGAAGTCCGAGTCGGAGCAGTCCGCCGAGGAGGGGGTGGGGCTGGCCTTCTTCTACTACGTCGACTACGCCATCGCCCACCACCTCATGATGAACCGCCTCCTGCCCTTCTACGTGCGCTCCGAGGGCGGGCAGGAGTCCCTGCGCCGCGACGTGCGCAACGCGCTGGCCACGCGCACCCACCAGCTGCGCCCCGACGAGGTCTCCCCCCAGTACCACGCCATGGAGTACGTCAACTTCATGGGCGGCCTGGGCCGCTCGGCCCAGATCCTGGGCCAGGAGGGCCTGAACGACCGCCGCCAGCTCATCCTCCAGACGGTGCGCGACATCATGCGCCCCGACGAGCCGCTGGCCCGCTCCATCCTGGACAACACCTTCACCGAGGAGCTGTGGAGCCAGCAGGCCCACGCCGCCGACCAGCTCTCCTGCGAGGTGCCCCGCTAGCGTTCCCACCCGCCGCCCGCCCGGCCTGGCCCGCCGGCGAAGCGGACGCGGCCTGAAGCCCGACGACGCCGACCGCGCATCCTGCGCCGCGCCCGTCGCCTCATCAGCTCTTCGTCCCCCGCGTGGCCCCGCGCCGCTCGACACCATTCCCGAAAGGACCACCATGGTCGGCTTCCGCAAGAAGTCCCAAGACAGCTCCTCCACCGCCAGGTCCTCCACCGCCAGGGCGGCTGGGCGAGGAGGCTCCGGCGCCTCGGGCGCACCGCAGCGCTCCCGCGCCGCGCGCACCGAGCCCGCAGCCCGCGCCGGGAAGGGACGGCGCACCACCGCCTCCGCCCGCCGGGGGTACAAGACCCCCGAGCAGATGGACTCGCGCTGCCTGACCCTGGCCGAGTCGGCCTCCGGGGTGCTGGGCCGTTCCCTGGACCAGGCCCTGGGGCGCCTCCCGGACGGCCCCGGCGCCCCTGCCGCCTCCGGCGCGGCGGGCGGCCCGTCCCCGGTGAGCTGGCCCGACGCCGTCGGCGCTTCGGGCTCGACTAGGGGCAAGGGGGCTTCTCCGGGTAGCGTGCGCAGCGCACAGACCGGAGCCGGCCAGGTCGACACGGTCGCGGACATCGCGTCCGACATCGAGTTCTGAGACCGGGCCCGGCGCCGGCGCCGCCAGTCGGCGCCAAGTCGCCGAGCCGGCTGCACGGCCAATGCGGCCAGGTCCAGTGCAGCACCAGTCACAGCACCGAACCCGAACCGAACCCCGCCAAGCCTGAGTCAGGCCCCGCACCGGGAAGGAGGCGATCCCGCCCATGAGCGCACAACCGGCGCTGACCCTTGAGAGGGTCGAGGCCTGGCTGTCCCAGCGCGGCATCGCCGCCGGCCCCGAGGAGGACGGCGCCGTCTTCATGGGCTTCCCGGGCTGCGACATCGGCGTCTACCTGCACGATAAGGAGGCCGCCCTCGTCGTGGCCGGCATGTGGCGCGGGCGCCCGACGGCCGACCGGCTCGACGAGATGCGCGCCTTCATCGACACCCAGCACCGCTCCACCTACGGGCCCGACCTGGCCGTCACCCCCGCCCACGACCCGAACCTGCTGCTCCTGAGCACCCAAATGGTGGCCTACGTCGGCGCGGGCATGAGTGAGGTCCAGCTCGACGCCTTCATGGACATGGGCCTGGGAATGACTCGGGCCTTCTTCGCCACCGTTCAGGAGCGCTTCCCCGAGCTCGTCACCTGGGAGGAGGACTGAATGGCCTGGTGGAACCAGCCGGAGGGGTCCGTGACCCCGACCGTGACCCTCAGGCGGCTCGCCGCCTGGCTGGCCGAGCGCGGCTACAGCTATGACATCGACCTGTCCGAGGGGGTGGTGCGCTCCTCGGTGGCCGGCTTCGACTACGTGCTCATGGTGGTCGACCGCCGGATCCTCGCCGTGCGCGCCCACCACCAGCTCGCCGGCTCAGTGCCGGGCGCCGCCGCGCTCTCGCGGGTGCGCGCCGTGGCCCAGGAGGTCTCCAGCGGCCGGCTCATCCCCGCCCTCTACACCGAGGTCGACGACGCCGGCCTGGGCCTGTGCGCCGAGGTCCTCACCAATATCGGGGCCGGGCTCGACGACGCCCAGCTGGCCGGCACCATGGACTTCGTCCTCGATGGCGTCGACGAGGCCCTGCGCGAGGTCCTCAGCATCCTCGACAGCATCCTCGACATCGGTACCGGCGGCGAGCCCGACAGCCGGTCCGACGCCGAGGCGCCCGGTGAGGCGGGCCGGGAGGCGACTACTGCCGTCGTCGCGCCGTACGAGGACGAGGGGGCCCGTGATGTCACGCCGGGTGAGGGCGGTCGGCCCGCTGAGCCCTCCCCCCGGCCCGCCGCCCCCGCCGGCGCGGACTCGCCTGCACGGGCGACGGACCCGATGAGGGGTGCGACGCTGGAGATGGCCGCCGTCATCGACGGGCCGGGAACCGACGCGCACGCGCAGTCCCCGGCGCGGGCTCATGCAGAGCCTGCCGCCGACGTCAAGAGTGACGAGAGCATGACCGCCGCGGGTGATGCTGACGGCGGAACCGGGGTTGAGACAACCAACACCCCCAAGCCGCTGCTCGTGTCCTAGCTCCCTCGGCCCCTGCGACCTCAGCGCCCCGACACCCGTTGGAAACACTGAGGTGGGGCGGGCGTCGTCGGGGCGCGCCGGTGCGGGGCCGACGAGTCGGGGGCGCCGCCGCGGACCCCGACATGCCCTGCGGTCGAGTTGCCCCCCGGTGCAGCGGTAGCGGATTCTATAACTGTTCGGTAACACTGGACGTCGGACGACCGCCCCGCTGGACGAAAGGAGACCGATACGCCTATGACGCCGTTCATCGTTGAGCGGCGCGGGATGACGGACCTCCTCCCGCGGCGCTCCTTGGGTGCGCGGACCACGTGCCGCGCGTCCTGGCAGCACACGGTGGAAGCCTTCGCCTCATGACGGCGCAACGTCAGGCTCCGCCCGGAAGGACAGACTCCATGACAACACGCGAAGACATCCTCGAGCGCCTGGCCTACGCCGATGCCCTCGGCCACGGCCCCCAGACCTCGGTCCTCGTCGCGGAGGCCGTCAGCTGGGCGGACGCCCTGGGGGACGAGGACCTGCGGATCGCCACCCGACTGGCCCTGACCGAGGCCTACCAGCAGGGCAACGAGGCGTGGAAGGCGCTGGCGCCCTTCTCGTGGAACCTCGGCCGCTACCAGCGCCATCCCGAGGCCTTCGACGACGCCCAGGTGCGCACCCTGCACTGGCACTTCAAGTGGGCGGTGGCCGTGGCGGGCGCCAACCCCAGGGTCTCCAAGGACAAGGTGCGCCAGCTCGAGGCCAGTCTCGAGGAGTTCTACCGCTCCGGGGGCGCCTCCATGCACGTCGTCCACGGAGAGCGCGCCTCGGTCGCCGGCCTGCTGGGCCTCGAGGAGGAGGCCGCCGAGGAGCTGGCCGCCTGGCGGGCCACCCACCGCGACGAGAACGCCGACTGCGAGGGCTGTGACCCCATGCGTCAGGTCGCCTTCGCCTACCGCACCGAGGCCTGGGAGCTGGCCGTGGCCACCGCCGTGCCCGCGTTGACCGGCGCCGTCAGCTGTTCCGTGCAGCCCCAGACCACGCAGTCCCTCGTGCTGCTGCCCCTGCTGGCCTCCGGCCGGCCCCGGGCGGCCTGGGAGGCGCACCTGCGCTCCTACCGGGAGATCCGCCGCAGCCCCAAGGCTCTCATCTCCCTGGCCTACCACCTGGAGTACCTGGCCCTCGTGGGGCGGGTGGACCGGGGCCTGGAGATCCTGCGCCGTCACCTGTCCTGGCTGGCGCAGGCCGAGTCCGCCTACGTGCTGCTGTCGGCCCTGCGCGGCATGAGCCTGGTGCTGCGCGAGGCCGAGCGGGCGGGCCGCGGCGAGGAGGCCCTCGGCGTCGAGGTCCCGGCCGCCGACCTGTGGTACCCGCTGCCGGGGCTGGAGTCCTCCACCACGATCTCGCGCGCCTACGCCGAGATGACCGGCTGGGCCCGGCGCCTGGCCCAGCAGTTTGACACGCGCAACGGCAACTCCACGGTCTCCGACCACCTGGAGCGCTCCCTGGCCCGGGCCGCTTTCGACGCCGCCCCCGGCGCGGTCCACGGGCTGGGCGTGGAGGTCGATCTTCTGGAGCCCTCTGAGGAGCTGCCCGAGGCGGCCCAGACGAGCCTGACCGTGGACGAGGACGGCGCCGCCCCCGACGTCGCCTCCCTCCTGGGTCTCGTGGCCGACGACAACGGCCTGGTCCAGGAGCACGCGCCCCGCACGACGTCGTCGAGCCAGGAGACGTCCGGCCGACGCGCCCGCGCCGCCACCAGCCACCAGAGCGGCGATGAGCCCTTCCCCCTGGTGGATCTCGTGCGGCCCCGGCCGGTGCGCAACGGCGAGGAGGCGGTGCGCCGCTACGTCGACCACCGCCGCACCATCGGCTCCTCGACGATGGACTACTGGTACGTCGTCGACCAGGTGGCCACGCGCGACCTGCTGCCCCCGATCGGTGAGGAGATCCCGGGCCTGGAGTACCACACGGGGCTGCTGCGCGCCGCCGCCATGACCTGCCGCACCGAGATGGAGGAGGCCATCGCCGAGCGCCTGCGGATCCGCCCCCTCATCGAGCTGGCCTTCGGGCCACTGGGCGCCTACTACGTGGACCTGCTCAACCTCGACAACGAGATCACCGCCGACTCCATCGCCGAGCGCTCCCAGGACGCCGTGCGCGATGAGCGCCTGCAACGGGCTACCTCCCTCATCGGGCAGATCGAGGCCCAGGTCGAGGACCTGGTGTCCACCGAGCTGCTCGACCCCGGGGGCACCGACGCGCTCGTCCTGGCCGCCGACGCCCTGCTCGTGGGGGCCTCGGTCCTCACCGATCTGCACGCCAAGGACGAGGCGCTCGGGGCGATCCAGGTCGTCGCCCGCGCCGCCGAGGCCGTCCCCGAGGACCGCCACGCCGAGCGGATGGAGGACATCCTCGACATGGCGCGCGCTGAGGTCCTGGCCGAGTGCGGCGACGTCTACAACGGCTGCCTGCTGGCTGAGGAGGTCATGCGCCGCCACGAGAAGGTCTCCCCGGTCCTGGCTGCCCGCGGTCGGCGTCTGCTGGGCATCTCCTCCATGGAGGTGGGCCAGTTCGATGAGGCCATCGCCCAGTTCCGCGAGCAGGCCAACATCATGCTGGCCGCCGGCATCACCCTGTACGCCGTGGCCTCCCTGCTGTCCCTGGGCTCGGCGCTGGAGGCCTCCGAGCGCTTCCTGGAGAGCGCCGAGGTCCTGGAGTCCGCGCTGGCTCTGGCCCAGCGCACCGGGGCCAGGAGCATCGCCCTGTACCTGCACCGCCTCCTGGCCCAGACCGGCATGGCCATGGGTGAGGAGGAGAGCGTCGCCGAGCACTCGCTGGAAGCCGCCCGGATCCTGCGGGACCAGGGGCGTCGGGCGCTGGCGGGGGAGTACCTCTCGCACGCGGCGATGGCCGCCTCCAACCTCAAAGACAATGTGCGCGCCGCCGCCCTGTTCCGCCAGGCCGCCGACCTGGAGGACACCCGCACCGACCAGGGCTGCCTGGACCGGGGGCGGGCGCTGCGCCGCTCGGCGCGGGCGCTGGTGGACGACCTCACCCTGCCCATGGCCCGGGCCCGGCTCGACGAGGCTCGCCAGATCATGGAGGAGGCCCGCCAGGCCTTCGCCGGCGTGGCCGACACCGAGGGCTACTCCTCGGCGTGGGAGATCGGCGACTGGCACGACGACATGGCCTGGATCCTGTGGCGCACCGGCCAGAACTGGCAGGCCGTCCAGCACTGCGAGGCCGCCTACGATGGCTACATGGACACCGAGGACCGCGACTCGGCCTCGCGCGCCCTGTGCATGCTGGCCCGCCTGCATGCCGAGCGCGGCGAGCGCGACGAGGCCCTGGCCGCCTGCGCCCGCGTGCGCGACCTGCTGGGCGAGCCGTACTGGGACGGGCATGACGCTCTGGAGTTCGTGGCCTCCATCGAGGAGACGCTGCGCTGACGTGTGGCGCGGGCTGCGCGGCCCGCAATGCGGTTCCTCCCTGGCCCGCAACACTGTCCTGGACTGCGACGCCGCCCTGGCCAAGAGATAGTGCAACCCCACGCGCAGGATGCCCCCGTTGAGTGAGGACCGTCGGCGTCGGCGGGTACGGGATGCGAGATTCCGCCCCGTGAGAATCGGGTGACGGCGGCCGATATGCGAGGAATGATTAGCCGTGGGCATCCAACCCCTCGACGACCCTCCCGGGAGGCACCCCTTGGCCATCGCAGTCTCACACCGATTCGTACCCAGCGGCGACCTGCCCGTGGAGGCGGGGCGCTACCGACTCGTGGCATCGGGGGCCTGTCCGTGGTGCCGCCGCGTCCTCATCGCCCGGCGCCTGCTGGGCCTGACCGAGGCGATCCCTGTGTCCTGGAGCTACGGCAAGGGTGCGGACGGCTACTGGGAGCTGACCGGTCCCGACGGCGAACCCGGCGTGGATCCGGCGCTCGGCGCCCGCTCCCTGGCCGAGGTCTACGAGAAGACCCCCGGCTACGAGCCGCCCCCCACCGTTCCGGCCCTCGTGGACACCACCACCGGCGAGGTCGTCAGCGACGACTCCGGCGACATGCTCTTCGACCTGTCCACTGCTTGGTGGGACCTCCAGCGCGAGGGCGCCCCGGACCTCTATCCGCTCAACCGTCGCAACTCCACCGACGCCTGGGATACGTGGATCGGCTCGCAGATCAACGTCGGCCACGCGGTGGCCACTCACTCCCAGGACCCGGAGAAGGCCGCGGCGGCGGCCAACGGCGTCCTCGTGGGCTTCGACGTCATCGACACCCTCCTGGCCCGCGCCACGCGGATGGAGGCCTCCCGTGAGGACGGCCTGACGATGCTCGACGGGCCGGCCCTGTCCGCCGTCGTCGCCATTGGCCAGTACCTGTGCGGCGACAAGCCCACCGGCAGCGACATCCGCCTGTTCACCACCGTCCAGTCCTACGAGTACGGCGGGCGCCAGCACTACCCCGGCGGGGAGGCGCCGTCAGTCTCCTTCTGGCCGGCGCTGGCCCGCTGGTTCCGCGCCCTGGAGAGCCGCTCGGGCTGGGTGGGGTCGGAGGAGCGCAGCGCCCTGGGCTGCTGAAGACAGCGCCGGTCCGGTGCGGGGCCGCCGGCGTCGGCCCGAGCCGGCGCTTGGTTCTCGCGGTCGGTTCGGGTCAGGAGGACCCGAGCATTCGGCTCAGCTGCGGTGGTTGAGTCCCTGTGGCGCATCGTCGCGGGAGTATGTGGCCGTCGCGATGGCGTAATAACCGAGAATGACGTCATCCTGGGCGGTGGCCCCGCTGCGGAAGCCGGCCGTGACGTCCTGGCGCCTGAGGCGCCGCGGGGACTCGAGGCCTCCGGCGCTCACGATTCGTCGTCAAGGTTGATGCGGGTTCCGAAGGGGGAGGGGCGGTCCCATAGGTGGGCGAGGCGGGACGTCTCCTCCAGCGGAGCGTCCAACACGGCCTCAATGGCTTCGAGTTGCTCTGACGTCACGGAGAACCAGCGGCGATCAGCGAGAATGCGCTCGGCTTCCCGTGTCGCTGCGGACAGGATGAACTCGCTGACGGAGCGGTCCGTCTGGGAAGCGGCCTGCTGAATGAGAGTCTCTTGGCGCGGTGTGGCGCGCAGATCGATTCTCTGGGTTCTACGGGCTGTTGAGATCGGCATGCTTCGGCCTCCTTGGTGGTACGGATAATGTACGTACAGGCGGGAGGGTGTGCAAGGTCAGTGACGTGCACGGTGTGGCCGCTCGGGCGGGGTGGGGTCGGAGGAGCGCAGCGCGCTGGGCTGCTGAAGGCCGCGCGGGGCCGCACTCGGTACGTCACAGCAGAAGTGTCACTCATGGCCTTCAGTCTCCTTCCCCAACGAGGATCATCGTCGGTTTGAACCCGACCGGTCAGCGGTCATCCTGTTCCTCTGGATCGAAACTCATGAGGAGGGGTGGGGCTAGCCGGCAAGGACGGCTGGGATCGCCTCATCCAGGTACCACAACCAGAACGCCCGACGCGCAGCCACATCCGTTTCCTCCACTGGCTGCCAGTTCAAAGCCCCGGCGGCTGCGCTGGCGCATGTGTAACTGGCTTCCAGCATGTCTGGAAGCATGCCGTCATCATCGTCAGTAGTATCGACGATATCGAGATCAGGATCCATATAACAAGCTGATACCACAGTGTCGGATACTGCGTCAGCTATCATAATAGCTGGAAAGTTGGACTTCTCATTCCCATATCGATCTGTAATCTTCTGGAGAAATTTTTCGCCAGCAGTCTCTCCTTCTTCTTTAGGTGTGTTTCCTGAAACGAGATTGTAGACCAAAGAAATCATTTCATCTAGTTCTGCTTCTTCTTGAAGTATGCTGTGCCATATATGCTTAACATGATGTATGCACATAAGCTTCAATTTTACACGATGCTTGAAAGAAATCTCTATGTCGTCCGGGTCGTTCATGGCTGCCCATATTCTGGTTCGCCGACGAAGGGAGAGGATGGCTTTGGGGGACGACCCCAACTCATGGTGGCCGATTTGAATCTGCTCATTCACGGAATTAATGTCAATCATGATTCCTTCTTCTCAAGTGGTTAACTATGATGAGAATCAAAGAGGCTTATTCACGGTATCCGTCAAAGGTGCTGTGACCTGCGCAAATGCGAGCGTCGGCTAGCCCTGTGAATAAGCCTCAAAGTGTCGCTTACTCAACTATTGTGCCGTCGGCCTTTTTTCAACTCCGCTTGGCGAGAGGCTGGTCCCGTCAGATCTGAAAAACCATGTTCCAGTAGGATCTGTGACGTACCAGTCCTGTTGGCGATGCTTGGCAAAGGCTCTGTACCAATCTTCACAGTTCTCGCAGACGTCACGGGTTACGCCAATGTATGGCTCGTCAGCTGCAACTGCTTCTTGTCGCTCAGCGTGCGAGGCGTCATATTGGCCATCAATGCCGTGGTCTCGAAAATCCTGCCTTCTAGGAAATCCCATTTCGTCGGTAACTTGAAGTACTTCATCAACATTTGGCCCCTGAAAACCTCCTGGGCGATCTAGGCTCCATCCACTTAGGGACTTCACGCCATTGGCGGATACCGTTTTCCTGCTCTTATACTTTTTTCCTCGCGGCATTTCCTCTCTGGCTCGTTGTGCGCGTTCATAGGCTTCCTGAGACTTCTTAACCTTATCTGGGTCGGGTGGTGTTCCGCCTTTACTGTGTGGCGGGGTGGTGCCTCCGTCGCCTCCGCTTTTGTTGGGCGGAGTGGTGGCCTCGGTTGCTTCGTCAGCACTTTTGCCGTCCTTTGCCTTGGACTTGAACTTCTCTGCGACCCAGCTGAATAATTTCTTAGCCTTTTCCAGCAGTAGCTTGAGATTCTTGGACGATGTCACGACGTCGGTGACTTCCTTGGACAAGCGAGTGGCCCAGGAGGAGACTTCAGTGACGGCCGAGCTCACTGCCCAGGGGGCGGCCAAGCCTGCAGTGAGAACTCCGATCGTGACTTTGGAGGCGAGCTTGCCGACTACGTCAGCGATCGCGTCGCGCACCAGGTCGTGCACCATGCGCACAATCACCGAGGCCACCGTCAGCCCGCCCGAGATCGCGCCGGCCAGCTGGCCGGTCATGCGCAGGTGCGCGGCCGAGCCGGCCTGCAGGGACTTGAATGCCGCCACCGCCACGGATTCCTGACCAGCCAGACGACTGGAGCATACTCGGTCCAAGTCATCAGCACACAAACTCAACTCGGTGCCGATGTTCGTCCAAGTCGAGGCAGCCGCAGTCACCGCGTCACTGTCGCCGGTGAGCTCATTGAGCCAGTCCTTCAAGGGAGACAGGTGCTCAATGAGCCAACCCACTCCAGCAGACAGTGCCTCACCCGGAGGATCCATCACCGCCGCTGCCGTGTCAGCGACCGTAGACGCCGTCGCCAGACCACCAGAGACCCAACTGTTCGACTCGAACGCCTCCTTAACCTCGAGATTTCATCGTTGAGGTGGTGAAAGTGGGGTGAAGGTGTCGCTTCGCCTGGAATAATGCGGGTTGCTGAAATCCGAGAACTCCAGGGGAAGGACACCTTCGTGGTGAAGAATAGCGGGTTGTACCCGGTTGTGGGTGTGGAGTCCGGTCAGGTGCCGGCGGTGGGTCTGGCCGGGGCGAGGCTGCTGACCGAGACGAGCGGGGTCACGGGCCTGGGCAACGAGCTCTCGCAGGCCCTGTCTACGTGGCGGCGGCCGGGGTCGGTGCACGACCCGGGCAAGATCATCTTGGATCTGGCGGTGTGCGTGGCCCTGGGAGGCCGGTGCCTGTCGGACCTTTCGCTGCTGCGGTGCGACAAGGAGGTCTTCGGGCTTGTTGCCTCCGACCCGACGGTCTCGCGACTTGCAGGGGCCCTGGCCGACCACGTCGAGGCTGTCGAGGCCGCCGTCAACCGGGCCCGCAGGACAGCGCGGCATCGGGTGTGGGCCCTGGCCGGCGAGCACTCACCGACCGCCGGCGTCTCGGCGAACCGGCCGTTGGTGATCGACGTCGACGCCACCTTGGTTAATGTGCACTCAGACAAAGAGGGTGCGGCCCCGACCTTCAAGAAGGGGTTCGGCTACCACCCGCTGACCGCGTGGTTCGACCACGGCCCCGACGGTGGGGGTGAGTGCGCGGCGCTCGTGCTGCGTCCCGGTAACGCGGGATCGAACACTGCCGCCGACCACGTCGAGATCATCCGCCGGGCACTGGACCAGGCCGGGCTCGGCCCCAGACCCGGTAGAAAGGTGCTGGTGCGCATCGACGGGGCCGGAGGCACGAAGGAGACCATTGAGCTCCTGGCCCGTCGGCGGGTGTCCTACAGCGTGGGGTTCACGCTGCCGGACCACACGCCGCAGATCCACGGGCACCATCCCCGAGGCCGCCTGGGACCCGGCCTACAACGCTGACGGACAGCCCAGGCAGGGTGCGGACGTCGCTGAGATCACTGACCTGCTGGACCTGACCGCTTGGCCCAAGGGGGTGCGGGTCAACCGTGCGCCGAGAGCGGCCCCACCAGGGAGCCCAGCTGCGCTTCGAGGACGTCGGGGGCTACCGGCTGACCGCCTTCGCCACCAACACAAAAGTAGGTCAGCTCGCCGATCTCGAGGTCCGCCACCGGCTACGGGCCCGCTGCCAGGGGACCGTATCCGCTGTGCCAAGGACACCGGGCTTGACCGCTTTCCCTTGCAGGGGTTCGCCCAGAACCGTATCTGGTGCCTGATCGTGGCCCTGGCCTGTGACCTGCTGGCCTTCTCCCAGCCGCTCGCCCTGGCCTCCACCCCCGCCCGCACCTGGGAGCCCAGGACGATCCGCCTGCGCCTGATGAGCATCCCCGCCGTCATCACCCACCGTGCCCGCCGCACCGTCCTGCGCTACAAGGCCGACCACCCCTTCACCAGCCTCCTGCTGACCGCACTGAGCGGCTTTCAGGCCCTACCCGCACCATAGGCACCCGACCGCCGCCTCCTGCCCACCACGACCCTGAAGGAACAACCCTGGCCCCTGGAAAGGCCCGACCACCGCGAGACGACACGCGGCAGACCGTCACACCCAACCGGCATAATCGCCCCCACGACACCGGCAACGACGCCACCCACACCCCACTCAACCAACCAATGAAAGATCGAGGTTAGTGTCCTGGGGGCTGTCGGGGTTGAGGACACTGGCTTCGTTTTAGGCGGCGTGGGCATGGGTGGCCTGGTGGGTGACGGTGGTACTACTTCAGGCGGAAGCCCAATCGGGTCTCGGTGTGGGCTACGGTCTCCTCCGTGGCGTGCACGTGCGGCAGGGCGTAGTCCCACAAACCGGTCCAGTCGACCTCCGTTCGCGCCTGGATGATCATCCACCCCCAGCCGATGTAGTCCGGCCACGTAAGCTCCTGCGCGCCCCAGTGAATGAGCAGTAGTAGTGATCTTGTTTAAGGCGTTCACTAAACAGGTTGGGTTTCAGGCCGAGTGTAAGCAGTTGATCCGCTGGCTTGGGGTGGGAGCGGAAAGGCCTTGTGGTGCTGGGGTCAAGTCGGTTGTCTCGACTTGGCCCCGGCACCACAAGGCTGACGGGGCTTGCTCCCCGGCTTTCAGCGGGTATCCGTGCTCCTGCGGGGGTGATTCGTTTCCCGGCAGGGAGTAGGCAGTGCCTCAGGCTGAAACTGCGTGGGAAGAGGTGCTGATGCGACGATCTACAGGTCGTCGCGGCGTGCGTGCTCGAAGACCGGTGGGCTGCCGGGGCGGTCGATGACGGCGTGAGGCACGCCGTCGGGCTTGGGTCCGAAGTCCCTTCGTAGACGTGCGATATCGAGTTTATTGAGCTCCATCATGGACAGGTAGTAGTCCAGGAAGTCGTCGTATCGCTCAATCACTTCGCCGCGTACCCAGGAGACGGTCCCCTCCGCCGGGGTGCCGGGCTTTCCCATGAGGGCAACGTCGATCGACTCCAGCGAGGCGGCCACGGGGAAGTGGTCCGCGGCGATGACACCATCAGCGGCCATGGCCTCGACACACTCCTCCAGCTCCAACTGGGTCTGGCCGGCCTCGTGCAGGTCACCACCCAGCAGGTCGGAGGTGGAGAAGATCGTCATGTCCTGGAAGAAGTAGGGCCAGCCGTTGGAGGCCAGGAGGAAGCCCCGGTAGGACTCCGGCAGACGGAAGCCCAGCTGGGCCTCGGTGCTGGCCACGGTCTCCTCCGTGGCGTGCACATGTGGTAGCGCGTAGTCCCACAGGCCCTTCCAGTCGGCCTCCATTCGCGCCTGGATGATCATCCACCCCCAGCCGATGTAGTCCGGCCACGTCCACCCCGGAACACCCCGACTCGCTCCGCTGGACGCGCCAGTGTTCGTATCAGACATGTCTCACTCCCATTCCCCGCGAAGGAATATTGTCGGTTTGAACCCTACAGGATAGCGCTTATTCTGTCCCCCCAGACTGGAGTTCACCTTGCGTGACATCGGCTGCCACTCGTGCGGCTCCGGGCCTCGCCCCCATCCGGTGTCAGGAACATGGCCGGCAACTTTGCCATCTCGATACAATTCGGGATGCCTCATCCTCTCTAGTTTAGCGGCGTACTTGGCTTCAGTCCCGAGCCTGGTTCCTGTCGTGGCGACTCTCCCGGTTGGCGACAGTGCGTCGGCTTCAAGTGCTCGGTTACAGCCGGCAACGTAATCGTCAACCTCTTTAATCTCAGCCGCTGTTGCGTTCTTAGGGGGATAGAAGACGACCGGCCCGCTCATTGGGTCGCTTCCGTCGCCGTCGCCCTTGGGTGGGGTGTCTTCGCCGCCACCGGCGGTCGGTTTGGAGGTGGGCTCAGGCGGGGATTTATCGAGTTTTACGCCGTATCGGCCTTCATAGTAACTCTTGTCGATGGGGGTTTGTGGTCCTTTGCCTACGTACACTCTGGGGTTCGCCTTGCCCATCTCATTGGCTTGGCGCATGGTGACATTTTGCCCTCCGGGGCCGGCAAGCACCGTTTGTTCTCCCAAGGGGTTTGTCGCGGCCTCGGTTGCTTCGTCAGCACTTTTGCCGTCCTTTGCCTTGGACTTGAACTTCTCTGCGACCCAGCTGAATAATTTCTTAGCCTTTTCCAGCAGTAGCTTGAGATTCTTGGACGATGTCACGACGTCGGTGACTTCCTTGGACAAGCGAGTGGCCCAGGAGGAGACTTCAGTGACGGCCGAGCTCACTGCCCAGGGGGCGGCCAAGCCTGCAGTGAGAACTCCGATCGTGACTTTGGAGGCGAGCTTGCCGACTACGTCAGCGATCGCGTCGCGCACCAGGTCGTGCACCATGCGCACAATCACCGAGGCCACCGTCAGCCCGCCCGAGATCGCGCCGGCCAGCTGGCCGGTCATGCGCAGGTGCGCGGCCGAGCCGGCCTGCAGGGACTTGAATGCCGCCACCGCCACGGATTCCTGACCAGCCAGACGACTGGAGCATACTCGGTCCAAGTCATCAGCACACAAACTCAACTCGGTGCCGATGTTCGTCCAAGTCGAGGCAGCCGCAGTCACCGCGTCACTGTCGCCGGTGAGCTCATTGAGCCAGTCCTTCAAGGGAGACAGGTGCTCAATGAGCCAACCCACTCCAGCAGACAGTGCCTCACCCGGAGGATCCATCACCGCCGCTGCCGTGTCAGCGACCGTAGACGCCGTCGCCAGACCACCAGAGACCCAACTGTTCGACTCGAACGCCTCCTTAAGGTCGGCGCCATCCTCCAGCAAGCGCGAGCCGGTCCAAATGTTCTCCGAGTCCTCCGCTTTGGCGACAAGATCGTTCCGCGTCCTGGATCGTGTTCCTGCCTCACGCGTGCTAGGCCTAGGCATTGTGTCTGTGTGTGTGCTAGGCCTGGGCATCGTGTCCGTTGTCATAGAGGCTTATTCATAGGGGTGTTTAGGGTGTTTTGTTGGTAATAGCGTGTCGCTAAGCAGGGTGGCGGCTTGCTCTTGAGAGAATCTTTGGTGCTTAAGCCAATCCAACCAAGAAGCAAACCGCCATGACGAATAGTATAGTGGAGTTTAAACGAGATTATTTTGTGAGTCGGTAGGGGAACTTGTTTGCCTGGATGAAGGTCTCGAATGCTTGTCGGGTTTGGGGGAATGTGGCTCTTTGGTGGTTGCTGATACTGTCCTTTGCTTCTTTCCAGACGTGCTCGATGGGGTTCTCGTCGGGGCTGTAGGCGGGTAGGTTGATCAGGTGGATCCTCTCGAGGTTCTTGATGGTCTTGAGGCTGTTTGTGAGCTTTGCTGAACGGTGCCAGGAGGCGTTGTCCCACACGATGACGATCTTCTTCTTGTCGGGGTGCTTCACGGTCAGGTCGATCAGGGCCTGGGTGATGGTGCCGGTGTCCTGCCAGTCGAGGGTCATCAAGTCGACGGTGCCGTCGGTCTCGTGCAGGAAGCCGATGTAGGACTGGGCCTGGCGGCGGCGGTCGACCTCCAGGCGGGCGGCGTCCCCCCGGCGGATCCACGCCCTGCGCACGATCGCCTCGTGCTCGATACGCACCTCGTCGGCGCACACCACCATCACCTCGGGATCGGACCACTTGCGGACGATCTCGGAACGGATCTGGCTCATGCGCTGGTCAACGTCCGCCTGGGGCGGGCGGCGCTGGTCAACGGTCTGGGGGCGGTGGAAGGACAGGCCCGCCATGTGCAGCAGGAACCGGTAGGAGGCGGCAGAGGCGTACTCCACCTCGAAGTGGTCGTAGACCCAGGCCGCCAGATGGGGCACGTCCCAGAACCCGATGGGCAGGCCCTGCTCCGACGGGGGCCGGGACAGTACCCCGGCCACCTCCTGGCGCTGGGTGGCGGTGAGCCTGGAGGCGTTGAGGTTGCCGGCGTGACCGGTGTGGATTGAGGCCAGGCGGTACCGGTTCCACTCCCGAGCCCAGCTGCGCACCGTCTCGGGCGTGCGCTCGACGACCTGGGCCACGACCGCGGTATCCACACCCTTGGACAGCAGCACGACCGCCTCGGACTTCAAACGCATCAACCTGTAAGGCGCCTGGTGCTTATAGCCCTGCAAAACAGTCCACTCATCATCACTAACCACGACCCTGTCCATCCCAGCATGATATTCCGCCCTCGACCCGAGAGCTCACACGAAACGCCGACAACACAAGAGACGACAACAAAAGAAGCCAGCACCAGCAGCCAAGCACCCCACGAGAAAGCGACACCCCCACATCGGACGCCCCACGAATACCCGATCACCAACCCAACAACAAAACCAGCAACACGAATCTTGTTTTAATCACACTATAGCACGAGAATCCCTCGGTGTGAGGTTGTGGGCCTGTGCGAGGCCATTTTCGCCGAGAACCCCGATCTGCCGGTCTTCGGGGCGAGGGCGCTGGGGCTGTTCCTGTGCGTGCGACTGACCCTGACCTACCTGCGCCACAACCTGCCCCAGGAGCTGCTCGCCGAGCTCTACGGCGTCTCCCAGGCCACCGTCTCCCGCGTCATCAGCACCTACACGCCCCTGATCGCCCAGGCCCTCCAAGCCTCTGTACCGACGGTGGAGGACCTGGACCCCACGGCCCAGCTGATCATCGACGGCACCCTGCTTCAGTGCTGGTCCTGGAAGGACCACCCCGAGCTGTACTCCGGTAAGCACAAGACTACGGGGCTGAACGTGCAGGTGGCCTGCACCCTGTCAGGAACCCTGGCCTGGATCTCCGACCCCCAGGACGGAAGGGTCCACGACACCCAGGCCCTGCGCCACTGCGGCCTGCTCGACGTACCGGCCACCGACCTACCCGACGGGACACCACCACCACGCCATGTCGGCGACAAGGGGTACATCGGGCTGGGCATGATCACCCCGAAAAGAAAACCCGCAAAACTTCCCCTCCACCCAGACGACAAGACCTACAACACCACCGTCAACCAGATCCGCTACAAGATCGAACGAGTCATCGCCAACATCAAGACCTGGAGAGTCCTGCACACCGGCTACAGAAGACCACCGGAAACCTTCCCGGAAACCATCTCCGCAGTCCTCGGACTCATATTCACCTACACCCCATGAATAATCCTCATAGTGTCGGGGCGTGATGCCCCGTCGCCAATCCGAGTGTCTGCCACTATCGCCCTCTCTCCTTACAAATGACCGATGAGACGCAGGCGCCACCATAGTCACTGTTTGATCACGTAGAGGCGAAGGCCGACTGTCAAGTAATTAACATGGCTTCGTTCGTGTAAGGGCTCGACACGGACGCGCAGGCCTGTTAAGGCGACTCATGCGGGTGCGGTCGCTCTCTACGGCCGGGCGGTGAGGACCGGGTTGTACAGGAGCCGGTTGGGCGCCGTCGGGCACTCCTCGCCCACGGCCATCGGCGCGATGAGCCGGTCGGCCCGCAGGTCCTCCAGGCGCGCCACCACTCGGTCACGCAGCGTCCACGGGTCAATGGTGTTGAGGTAGATCTTCGTGCCGCCCTCGAAACCGGCCAGGGTGGAGACCCGCCACTTGAGCGTGATGTGCCAGGGCATGGGCTGGTCCACGTCGAGCGGCTTGTGGTGCCACTCCTCGTTGCTGGGCACGTCCGCGCCCGTGGCCGCGTGCAGGGCGTGCACCAGGTCGGCGACGGCGTCGACCTCCTCGCGGCTCATGAGCCACGGCTCGGGCATGGCCGACGTCGAGTACACCTCCAGCGTCGGGTAGCGGTGCCCGAACCCGGCGAAGGCCACCGCGTGGTCGTTGCTCGCCACCAGCAGGCCCTGGTAGGCGGCGTAGTCCACCGCCATCTCGTTGTACAGGTTGGGGTTGGCCCGCACCTTCTGCAGCTCCAGCTGACTGGTCACGCCGCGTTCGTCGATGCCCACCAGCTGCTTGTGCAGGTGGTCGAAGCTCGCCCCGGCCGGCCGCAGCCAGTTCTGGAAGACGGCCACGTAGCGCACCCACCGGTTGGCCTCGTACAGGCTGTGCATCGCGTGGATCGCCAGGTGCGTGTAGGCGCGGTGCTCGGCCACGCTCAGCGTCCCCGAACCGGCCAGGCCCGTGGTGTCGAGAGCGTCGTCGGTGAAGTGGCGCCGGCCGATGATGACGTCGTGCCCCCCGGCGAAGAAGGCCGCCAGGAAGGTGCGGCGGTCCCGCTCGCTCATGGTGTCCCAGGAGGCCGGGTCCGCGCCCGCGGCCGCCAGCTTGGTGCGCGCCACCCGCTCCACGTGCTCGACGCCGGCCGGGTCAGCCAGGTAGGTCTCCATGCGTTCGCGGGCGGCGTCAGGGATCTCGTAGCCGTGGTTGATGTGCCAGTAGTCGAAGGAGAGGATCTCGAAGAGGTTGGGCACCCGCCGGAACTCGGCCACCGTGTCGAACAGGGCGGAGGCGGCGACGGCGTCGAGGCGCTCAAAACCGCCGTCGGCCCCGCGCACGATGCGTGCCTTCTCCGGGGGCGTATCCAGGTAGCGCGCCGCGCAGAAGGCGCAGCTGTGGGTGCGGTCGGCCTCCTCCAGCGGGCGGACCTCCGCCACCGGGTGCGAGATGGGGCGGTTGGCGCGGCCCGGCACGGTCCACACCTCGGTGCCGGTGAAGGGGCTGATCTGCTTGACCGTCCCGTCGGCCAGGCGCGTGAGTGGTTCGGCGGAGGGGGCGTAAGGCATGAGCATGCCCCCATTGTGGCGCGTTGCGGCGCGCCAGGTCGTGTTGCGAGCCTGCCAGGCGCTGTGGACGCGCCTCAGTTCTCGCGGACGGCCCCGTGGGATCAGCTGTCGGGGCCTCAGGTGTGTCCGCGACGAGTCGAGTGCCGCACCTCGTCTACATAGGAATGAGTTCGACGTACCGACGGTCCTGTGGCTCGAGCGCCTGGACCATGCGCCCGTCCATAGTGGCCAGAACAGCATCGTGACGGGCAGCGAGATCCACCAGGTGCAAGTCGGTCACCTGCTTGGGGCCTTTCAGTCCCGAAAAGCTGATGGAGGGTGCGGCGAGTGGGGCGTCGTCGACGAGGAACACGTGGTCATCAAGCGATGTCAGCTCACCGAGTGCGGAGGTCACCTCAAGGACCGCGATCTCGAATCCGGTGACTCGAGGATTCATGAGTAGGCGCAGGTAGGCTGCTTGAGTGACGGGGCACGTTGCCCATCGGCCTACGTCATCGAACCAGCTGGTCACGACCTCATGATGAGCGTGGTTCGGTAAGGACAACGCCACCAGAACGTTGACATCGAGCAGGCGCAGGCGATCAGTGGTCGCCATCTCGGTACTGTTCGATGAGCTCCGGTGTCACCACATGCGCCTTTCGGCTATCGGGCGGGAAGAACAGTGGGATCCCGTGCTTGCTGGTGCGTGACCCGTGAGAGATCCCCTGCAGCGCGAGATCGGAGACGGCGCGCCCGAGCGAAACCCCTTCGCGGCGAGCGCGCTCGCGGGCCAGGGACAGGACCTGGTCATCGATCTCAAGTGTGGTCCTCATGCGACCATGATCGCATCAGCGCATCACGTCATCAAGGACTCGTGCACTCCAACGAGCACGATGCGGAATCGCGGGTCCTCTGTAGTTGCCTGCGACCCACTGGTGCCGGGGTAGTCTCTCTGACTCGTGCACCGGGCTCGGCCCACGGCGTGCCCCGGACTGCCCGCACTCGACCGAAGAGAGGAGACGACATGGCTCTGACTGGTCTGGCCGAGGTCTTCACCTCCCTGCTGCTCATCGTGGCGGTGGCCTTCATGGCGCCGCTGGTCTCCTGGACCGTCCCCAAGCGGCTCGTGCCCGAGGTTGTCCTCCTCATCCTCGGCGGGATGGTTATCGGCCCCCACGGGCTGGCACTGGCCGGGGAGGGGCCCTCCATCGAGCTGCTGCGCGAGCTCGGCGTCGCCTTCCTCTTCCTCATGGCCGGCTACGAGATCGACGTCAACGAGCTGCGCGGCGCCGGCGGGCGCCACGCCGCCATCGCCTGGATGCTCTCGCTGGGGCTGGCCTTCGGGGCCGTGACGGCTATCGGGGTGACCGGCGGCGCGCTGTCCGCTAACGGGATCGCCATCGCCATCGCGATGACCTCGACGGCGATCGGCACGATCCTGCCGATCCTGCGTGACCGCGGCCTGCTGCCCACCGCGGTGGGAGCCGCGATCCTCAACCACGGCGCCGTCGGCGAGGTGGGCCCGATCCTGCTCATGGCGCTGCTGCTGGGCTCGCGCTCGACCTGGGTGAGCCTGGCGATCCTGGCCGCCTTCCTCATCATCACCCTGCTCATCGTCCGCTTCACCAGTCGCGTCAAGCGCGTGGGGCGCCGCCTGGTCGAGGCCATCCACCTGGGTGCCTCGACGACGGCGCAGACCACCATCCGCGCCACCGTCCTGCTCCTGGTGGGGCTGTGCGCGATCGCCACCGTCTTCGACCTCGACGTCATCCTGGGGGCCTTCGCGGCCGGATTCGTCCTGCGCCACGTCCTGCCCGAGGGTGACGCCCAGTTCGAGGAGAAGCTCGACGGCCTCGCCTACGGGTTCTTCGTCCCGATCTTCTTCGTCACCTCCGGCATGGGCATCGACATGAGCCTGAGCGCCGGGGACGTGGTCAACCTGCTGGCCTTCTTCGTGCTGCTGGTGCTCGTGCGGGGAGTGCCGGTGTGGCTGGCCTCCCGCGTGGAGCGGCGCCGGGACGGCTCGCGCGCCTACTCGATGCGCCAGAGCCTCCAGATCGCGGTCTACTCGACGACGGCGCTGCCCATCATCGTGGCCGTCACCCAGGTGGCGGTCAGTGCCGAGGCCATGTCGACCTCCTTCGCCTCCACACTCGTGCTGGCCGGGGTGCTCTCGGTGCTCGTCCTACCGGCGGCGGGGCTGGCGCTGGGGCACAGGAGCGACCATGTTCCGGCCAACGAGGTGATGCGCGTGGTTCAGGGACCCGCCGCACCCGACGGGCGCACCCCCGAGGAGGCCACCGTCCCGGCCGGCGAGCACGTCTCGGAGCCGCGGCGGCCGGCGTCGCCGCCCAGCGGCATCAGGCTGCCGGCGGGCGAGCGTACCCCGGCGGGAGGGGTGAGGCGGCCGGCGCAGCCCGACCTGGTGGGCCTGCCCGACCTGCGCGAGCGGGCAGCCCCCGCCGCCGCGCGCCTGGCCGACCTGGGACTGCACGCCCGAGGGCTGTCGGTGGAGGAGTCGCACCGCCTGGCCGCCCGCCTGGCCCAGATCGAGCAGGACCACGCCCTGTGGCGCGAGCGCTGGCACCACCTGCGTCGGCGCGGCGGCACGTCCCGGGCCGCCCGACGCCGCCGGCCCCGCGGCGAGTGACCCCTCGCCTTCTTCTCCTCCGCCGAGCCGGGCACTTCTCGCGTAGCCGGGCAGAATTTCTGTGGGGCTACGCGAAAAATGCCCGGCTCGGCGGTGTCTCGAGGACGTCCCCGGCTGCGAGCAGACGGGAGCACTGACGGGGACGCGGACTACGACTGCCGGCCGAGCATCTGCGCGACCATGTCCTCCATCGACGCCTGGACCGGTCGGTAACGGGTGCCCAGCTCGTGGCGGCTCCGGGAGGCGTCGCAGCGGACCGTGTAGCCCACGTTGCGCCGCACGTAGCCGCGAGTCACCCCGAGCCGGGGCGCCATGGCCAGCATCACCGGCCGAGGCAGGGCGCGCCGCGGCAACGGGAGCATCCGCCCGAAGCGTGGCAGCAGGGTGCCGGCCAGCGCCAGTAGATCGGTGTCCTGGGCGGAGGCGATGTAGCGGCCGTGGGCCTCGGGCAGGAAGGCGGCAGCGATATGCGCCTGGGCCACCTCACGCACGTCGACGACGCTGATTCCCAGGCGTGGAGCGGAGCCCCGAGGCGGGCGGTGCCGTCGATCATCATCCGCACGGTATTGAAGCTCTCGCTGGTCGGCGTGCTTCCCAGCGCCGGTCCGACGATCATGGCCGGGTTGATGGTCACCAGGTCCCACCGCTCCTGATCGGCGGCAAGCCGCCACGCCTCCTTCTCCGCGAGCGTCTTGGAGTAGGGGTAGGGCTGGTGGTCCACGGAGGAGGTCGTGTTCCAGCAGGTCTCGGTCAGGATGCGACCGGGGTAGCCCTCAAGGTCGGCGGCGTCGCCCAGCATCGCCACGATCGAGCTGGTGAGGACCACACGCGTGACCGACGGCGTGCGCTCCACGCCGGCCAGCACGTTGCGGGTTCCCTCCAGGGCCGGCTCGATGAGCTCCTGCTGTGGGTTGTTCGTCGAGTGGAGGATGGGTGAGGCCGTGTGGATGACCACCGCGCTGCCCTTCATGGCCTCGTCGTAGGAGCCGGGCTGGAGCAGGTCGCCGGCGAAGAGGTGCAGGGTGCCCGGGGCCTGCTCGGCCATGCGGTGCAGGTGGGCGACCTTGGCTCCTGCCTGCGGGTCACGGACGGCGGCGTGGACGGTGAGGCCGGCGTCGAGCAGCCCCTTGGTGACCCAGCTGCCCAGGTAGCCGGTCGCGCCGGTGACCATGACAGGGCTGCTCGTGTCGATCGGGATGCCGCTCAGGTCGATGGTGGAGTCGAAGCCGTTGGTGGGGCTGCCGGTGGGGTTCTCAGTGGCTTTTGCTGCGGAGGAACTCATGGACGCAGCATGGTGACTCGGAGAAACGAAGTCAAGTAGTTTCGTTATTGGTGGGTACGATCTCCCCATGAGTCCAGTGAGTTCACGAGGCTCCGAGGCCCGGCGCGCTCCGGGGCGCCCGGTCGACGCCGCTCTGGGGCCGGCGATCATGCTGGCCGTGCGCGACCTCCTGGCGGAGAACGGTTACGCCGCGCTGACGACGGCGGCCGTGGCCCGGCGTGCGGGCGTGTCCACGGCCACTCTTTACCGTCGGTGGCCCACCAAGCGAGACCTCGTCCTGGCCTCGGCCAGACGAATGATCGAGACCGGTGCGGCCGGTGAGGCCGAGCCCCCCGATGCGGCCGTGGCCGACCGCTTCGACACCGGTTCCCTGCGTGGGGACCTGGAGGCCTTCATCGCCCACAAGAACCAGGCGCTGTCGCAGGCCACCGGCCGGGCTCTGCTGGCCCTCCTGGGCGAGCTGCCGCGGGACCCGGAGTTCGAGGAGCTGCTGCACGGAGAGCTTCTCACTGCCACGCGCATCCACCTGGAGCAGATTCGGGACCGGGCGCAGGCGCGCGGTGAGAGCACGTCCGGTCTGGACTCCCACGCCGGGGCCCAGCTGGTCCTGGGGGCGGTCCTCGCCGGGATCGCCTTCTCGGCCGGCGCTGGCGGGAAGGGACCGCTGTCCGACGTCGAGCAGGGCCTGCTGCTGCGGGCCCTCGGCGGTGGCTGACTGCTCCCTGCGGCCGGGGACATGTCACGCGTACGGGGACCTTTTCCTGCGGCCGGGGACGTTCGACGCCGTCGGCCCCGCGGCGAGTGACCCCTCGTCTTCTTCTCCTCTGCCGAGCCGGGCATTTTTCGCGTAGCCGGGCAGAATTTCTGTGGGGCTACGCGAAAAATGCCCGGCTCGGCGGTGTCTCGAGGACGTCCCCGGTCGTGCGCAGGGCGGGGTCAGGCGGTCGAACCGGCTCCTTGCGATGGCGACCGGGCGCCGGGCCGTCAGCTGGTGGACACCGCCGCTGTGCTCGTGGCCGCGATGATGGCCGACGTCGTGGCGTCCACGGCCCGCTGCACCGCGCGCCCCACGGGGCTCGCCCCCGCGATCTCCTTGATCCTGCGCTTGAGCTCGCCGCGGCTGAGCCCGGTCTCCTGCTGCGGCAGGACGACCGGCGCGACGTGCAGCGCCTGGAGGATCGACAGCAGGGCGACGTCGGACCCGGTGGGCGGCTGCACCCCGCGCAGGGCGCCGTCGATGCGCTCGCGCACCTGCCGCTCGGGAACCGGGTCCAGCGTGGGGTAGGTCGGGCTGAACGAGCCGAACAGCCCGCCGGTGTGGATGCGCACGACCCCGGCGGCCTCCAGGGAGGCGGCGATGTGGCGGGTGGGGTCGAGCTTGCCCCACGAGACCAGGGAGGAGAAGCGCTTGCCGTCCTTGGCGGGCAGGACCGTCAGCGCCCAGTCCAGCACGGGGTGCCCGGTGGGGCCGGAGTTGATGATGTAGACGCGGGGGCTGCGCTCCTCGGTCAGGGAGATGCGGCCGGCCAGCAGCAGGTCGGTCAGCAGCGCGCCGGTGAGCCCGTAGCTCGGGTAGGTCATGCGGCTCTCGGGCTTTCCGGAGTCCTTGGTCAGCAGGAGGAAGAGTTCTTCGCAGATCAGCATCGCATTCATGGATCCAGTACATCGCGCCGTGGCTGGACTGTGATCCCTCGCACGGGCGAGATCCGGATCCGGGCCGGGTCCTCCCTGAGGGGGAGACGCTGGGACCGTCGGTTGGAGTGTGCGGCCGGTCTGCGCCCGCTCTGTGCCAGGTCTGTGCCCGATCCGCACCCGGTCGCTCGCCGGTGCGGAGCCGGTCCGCTTTCGCGCTGGGCGTTCGACTACGTGCGGGCGGCGCCCGATCGTGTCGTACCCGGCCCGTAACCTGGGAGCATGGCGCGGGACGTACGGCATGACGACTGGCCGGTGGAGCTCACTGATGACCGGATCATCAACAGGGTCGGCCACCGGGCCTTCCTGCGCGGCCTGGACTACGCGCGCAAGGGCCGGGTCCGGGGCGTCGGCGTCGCCGCGGGCGGAGACATCATCAGCGCCCAGATCAAGGGCTCGGGCGCGCGCACCTACCAGACCATGGTCTTCCGCTCGGCCAGCAGCGGCCCTCGGCGCCCGGCCTGGACCGACAGCTGCTCGTGCCCGGTGGGCTCCAGCTGCAAGCACGTGGCCGCCCTCCTCATCACGGTGCGCGCCCTGGCCAAGGAGGAGCCCGACGGCGATGCTGCCGTCCCGCGTTCCACCTGGGAGGGCCAGCTCGCCGGCCTGCTGCAGGTGGAGCGTGCGCCGCGCCGTCGGATGGCCCTGGAGATCGTCGACGATCCCGGCAGCATGTGGGGCACCCCGCCCGGCCCGTCCATGCTGCCGCTCATCGAGGGCAAGCGCGGCTGGAACCGGCAGGGCGCCTCCTGGAGCCAGGTCGCCTCCGGGGGACTCGACGACGAGGTCGACCCCGACGTCATCAGCGTCCTGCGCGAGCTGGCCGGCATGGCCGACGGCTTCGGCTTCTACTACGCCGATGACCGAGTCTCCCTGGTGTCCGCCCCCGCCCGCGTCTGGGAGGTGCTGCGCCGCGGGATCGCGGCCGGCCTGACCCTCACCACCGCCCAGCGCCACGGCCAGCCCGTCTACCTCGCCGAGGGGCTGCGCGGCGGCGTCCACCTCATCCGGGACGACGACGGAGGCGTCGTCGTCACCCCCGCCTTGGAGATCGACAACGTCGAGGAGATCAACCGCCTGCAGGTTCCCGGGCTGGAGCTCAACCTGGCCCTCATGCCGCTGGGCGACCCCGTCCACGGCTTCTACACGTGGATGCCCGGGCGCGAGCTGCTGCTCATGCCGATCGAGCCCCGCCCCACCGAGGCCCTCTCACGGGTGCTGCGGGGCGAGGGCGACTCGATCGTCATCCCGGCCCAGGACGTCGGGCGCTTTGAGAACGAGCACCTTGAGGCCCTCACCCGCGCCCTGCCGGTCCTGTCCGCGGACGCCTCCATCCGCATGCCCCGGCCCACAACGCCGCGCGCCGCGCTCGCGGTCCACGTCGACGCCGACGAGCACCACCTGACCACCGAGTGGATGATCCGTTACGTCTGCGAGGACGGCGAGGTCCGCCACGCTCACGGCGTCGGGGACCTCGCCGCGGCCGCCGAGGGGCGCATCGAGGGCGAGCTCGCCGGCCGGGACGCCGAGGGGGAGACCCGGCTGGCCCGCGAGATCCTCAACCATCTGCTGCCCCTGGCTGGCCAGCACCCGGCCGTGTGGCGCCCCCTGGACCTGCGCGGCATGGACACGGCCCGCTTCATGACGCAGACGCTGCCGGTCCTGCGGGAGATGGAGGCCTTCGACGTCGAGGTCGACGACGATGTCCCCGCCTACCGCGAGGCCGCCGACGCCCCGGTCATCACCACCTCCGTGGACGACGACGAGGACCGCCCTGACTGGTTCTCCCTGTCCGTGCGCGTCCACGTGGGCGACGAGGAGATTCCCATCAGTCGGCTCATGGCGGCCCTGGCCGTCGGCGAGCGGGAGGTGCTCCTGGAGTCGGGCACGTGGGTGAGCATCGACCGGCCCGAGATCGAGGCCCTGGCCCGTCTCATGGAGGAGGGGCGCGAGCTGGCCGACCCCGAGGCCCACGGCACCCTACGGGTCAGCGCCCTGCACGCCGGCTACTACGAGGTCCTGGAGTCCCTCGGCGTCATCGAGCGGGCCACGGCCCGCTGGAAGGAGAGGGTCGGGCGGCTGCTGGAGCGGGCGCGCGCCGCCGAGGCCGCGGCCGAGCACGCTGATGGGTCGGCCGCCGGGACCGACGACGCCGGCCCCGGCGAGACGGCCGGTGAGGTGGCCGTGCCCGAGGGGATGCGGGCGAGGTTGCGCCCCTATCAGCTCGAGGGCTACCGCTGGCTGGACTTCCTGCGCCAGGCGGGGCTGGGCGGGGTCCTGGCCGACGACATGGGACTGGGCAAGACCGTCCAGGTGCTGGCCGCCGTCCAGCGGCTCGTCGAGGAGCGGGAGCGCGCCGGTCACGGGGCGGGGGCCGGCGTCGGGAACGACGTCGGCTCTGACGGGGCAGGGGCGGATGACCCCGGTGACGTTGCCGAGGCCGACGCTGCGGGCGCCACCGGCAGTGCTGATGGAGCCGACGGAGCCGACGAGTCCGAGGAGTCCCGCGGGGGCGGCGAGGTGTCCGCGGCCGACGAGCCGGCCGGGACGGGACCGGTGCTCGTCATCGCACCGACCTCCGTCGTCGGCTCCTGGGTGGAGCAGGCCGAGCGGTTCTGCCCGGGGCTACGGGTGCGGGCGGTCACGCGCACCGCCGCCAAGCGCGAGGAGTCCCTGGATCAGATCGCGGCGGGCTGCGACGTCGTCGTCACCTCCTACACGATCGCGCGCCTGTGCGAGGAGGAGTTCATCGCGCAGGACTGGGCCTGGGTGGTGTGCGACGAGGCCCAGTTCGTCAAGAACCACACCTCCGCCACCTACAAGGCCGTGCGGCAGCTGCGGGCGCCGTCGACCATCGCGATCACCGGCACACCACTGGAGAACTCGCTCATGGACCTGTGGGCGCTCATGAGCATCGCGGCGCCGGGGCTGCTGCCCGATCCTGAGCGCTTCGGACAGGTCTACCGCAAGCCGATCGACCGCGGGGACGCCGAGGCGCTGGGGCGGCTGCGGCGCCGGATGCGGCCCTTCCTGCTGCGGCGCACCAAGGAGCAGGTGGCCGCGGACCTGCCGGCCAAGACCGAGCAGGTGCTCAGCGTCGAGCTGGGCGCCAAGCACCGCAAGGCCTACGACCAGCGCCTGGCGCGCGAGCGCCAGAGGATCCTCGGGCTGCTGGAGGAGGACACGGCGCAGTCGCGCTTCATCGCGCTCAAGGCACTCACCACCCTGCGGCAGATGGCCCTCGACCCGGCGCTCGTCGACGGCGGGGACGAGGCTGCGGCCGGGGACGCCGAGGTTGCGGGCCAGGCGGTCGGTGGCAGCGGCGGCTCCGCGAAGAAACCGGCCCGCGGTGGGAAAGGCGCGAAGGGCAAAACGGGCGCGAAGGGCAAGGCGTCCGCCGCGCTCTCTGGGTCTGGTGCGGGGCAGCGCAGGCCCGGTCGGCGGCCGAGCCCGTCGGCCAAGGTCGAGGTGCTGCTGGAGCACCTGGGACCCATCGTCTCCGAGGGGCACCGGGCCCTCATCTTCTCCCAGTTCACGCGCTACCTCTCGGGCGTGCGCGAGCACCTGGAGGCCGCCGGGGTGCGGACCGCCTACATGGATGGCGCCACCTCCAACCGCCAGGAGGTCATCGACGCCTTCCGGGCCGGCGAGGCCGACGTCTTCCTCATCTCGCTCAAGGCCGGCGGTTTCGGGCTCACGCTCACCGAGGCCGACTACGTGTTCCTGCTGGACCCGTGGTGGAACCCGCAGGCCGAGGAGCAGGCCGTCGACCGCACCCACCGGATCGGCCAGGACAAGCCGGTCCTGGTCTACCGGCTCGTCTCGGCCGACACGATCGAGGAGAAGGTCATGGCCCTCAAGGAGAAGAAGGCCGAGCTCTTCGCCCGGGTCGTCGAGGGGGCGAGCGACGTCGAGGCCGGCGTCACCGGTGCCGAGGGCGCGGCCGGCACGGATGGTGCAGCCGGCGTACGCGGCACCGGCGGCCTCAGCCCGGCGGCTCTGACCCCCGCCGAGATCCGCGAGCTTATCGAGGGCTGAGCGCCGTCGGGTGCGTCATTCTCCGGGCGGGGACATTCGACGCCGTCGGGGACAGACATCCTGCACCCGCACGTGCAGGATGTCCCCGGCCGGACGGAGATGTCCTCGGCCGCGCAGGATGTCCCCGCCCGGTGAGGCACCCGCGCGGCTCGGCGGATCGGCTGAGGCGTGGGCGGGCCCCGGTTCCACAGGCCCGGAACTGCAGGTGGTCTCCACAGGGCTGAGAAGCCCCCGAGCGCGGGCGTGCGGGGCGGACTGATTCTGGTGGGGCGGGCACGGCGCCCGCTGGGGAGCAGCAGCGCGCTGGTCCCCACCAACCAGAGGAGAACCACCATGAGGAGACCCACCAGGACCACCTTGCGCGCTCTGCGCACCAGCGTGATGCTGGCCCGACCGGGCGACCCGGCGGCGCTGCCGGCCGTTCTGCGGCGACTGGCGTCCAGGGAGGAGGGCATGGCCACCGCCGAGTACGCCATCGGAACCCTGGCGGCCGCGGCCTTCGCCGGACTGCTGCTGGCGCTCATGCGCTCGGGCAGCCTGAGCGGCGCCCTGCAGTCCATCATCGAGTCGGCGCTCTCGGTGTGATGTGCGGCGTCATCGCAGCGGGTGGGCGCGCTCGCCCCCGAGTGGCCCGGGTGCCCGGCGGTGGCCGACGTCGCCGCCCGGGCCCCGCTTCCCGCAGGCCCTCCGGCCGAGCGGGACCGTCCCCGTCTCCCGGTCTCCGCGCCCACCGGGACCGTGAACCCGGTGACGGGCCTGGCGGGCCCGGAGACTCAGGCGAGCAGGGGATGGTGACGGCCGAGACGGCGCTGTCGCTGCCCGCCGTCGTCCTCGTGCTCCTCATCGTCCTGGCGGCCGTCAGCGCCGGCGTCACCCAGCTGCGGGTGGCCGACGCCGCCCGCACGGCCGCCCGCCAGGCCGCCATCGGCCAGGACGACTACACCGGAGCCGCCCAGCGCGTGGCCGGCGGGGTGAGCCTGGGCGTCGAGCAGGGCGAGCTCACCTGCGTCACCGCCGCCCGGCCCGTACCCGGGCCCCTGGGCGGGCTGGGCCTGACGGCGCGCGCCCGCGCCTGCGTCTACACCGAACCGAGCAGCCCATGAACCGCCCGGGAGACCGAACCCGACGGGTGGAGTCGGCGGCTTGCTGCCCAGGGCCACGGGTCTGCGTGGCATGCGCGCTCGCGGTCTTCGCCCGGGCGGCCGGGCGACTGGCCCGCCAACGGGCTGGGAGACCGATTCTGCGGCCGGTGCTGTGGCTGGTTCGGCAGCTGGCTCTGCAGCTCCCTCGGGAGCCCGGTCCCCGGCGGGACGAGCGCGGCTCGGGGACGGTCTATGCCCTGGGAGTCATCGCGGTGCTCCTGGCCGCGGCGGTCGGCATCGCGGGCCTCATCCAGGCCCAGACCGCCACCGGCCGGGCGCGCGCCGCCGCCGACCTCTCAGCCGTCTCCGGTGCCACGGTCCTGTCCTCGGTCATTGCTCCGGGCGATCCCTGCGCCATGGCCGGACGCGTCGCCGCCGCCAACGGCGCCTCGATGAGCGCCTGCTCCGTGGCCGGCGAGGACGTCACCGTCAGCGTCGTCGTCCCGACGACGATTCTTGGTCTGCCCCGACAGGCCACCGCCCAGGCCCGTGCCGGCCCCGTCGACGCCCCTCCCGGCCCATGATCAGACCGGGTACCGGCGTATCGGCCCCTGAGGTGAGGCGTCGGGATGCTCGGGGGCCCACCGACGCACTCTGGGTATCGCAGCCTGTCTCCGCGACGGTTCTGTGATGTCTCATGGCATCTGAGCGTTTCGGATGTCATGACATCTGAGACGGGGGTGGGGCGGGTTGCCTGGCCGCGTCTCAGTCCTCGACGGCGACCGTGGCTCCGCCCGTGAATTGGGCGGCGTGGAGGTGGGCGTAGGTGCCGTTGGCGGTGATGAGCTGGTTGTGGGTGCCCTGCTCGACGATGTCGCCGTGCTCCATGACCAGAATCGTGTCGGCGTCACGGATCGTGGACAGGCGGTGGGCGATGATGAAGCTCGTGCGGCCCTCGCGCAGCGCGTTCATGGCCTGCTGGACCAGCAGCTCGGTGCGAGTGTCCACCGAGCTGGTGGCCTCATCCAGGATGAGTACGGCCGGGTTGGTCACGAAGGCCCGTGCGATCGTGAGCAGCTGACGCTCGCCGGCGGAGATGTTGGCGGCGTCCTCCTCCAGCACCGTGTCATACCCCTGCGGCAGGGCCCTGATGATGTGGTCGACGAAGCATGCCCTGGCCGCGGCCTCGACCTCCTCGTCACTGGCTCCGGGGCGTCCGTAGCGGATGTTCTCACGGATCGTGCCGGCGAACAGCCATGGGTCCTGGAGCACCATTCCGGTGCGCCGCCGTACCTCCTGGCGGGGCATGCGGGCTATGTCACGCCCGTCGAGCAGGATGCGACCACCATCGATCTCGTAGAAGCGCATGAGCAAGTTGACCAGGGTGGTCTTACCCGCCCCCGTGGGCCCTACGATCGCGACCGTGTGGCCGGGGTCGACCCGCAGCGACAGGTCGCGGATGAGCTCGGTGTCGGGGCTGTAGGAGAAGCGCACGTGCTCCATCTCGATGACCCCCGGGCCCGTCAGGCCGTTACCCGCCGCGGCGATAGCGTCGGTGGTGCCCGTAGTGCCTGCGGTCTGCGGGGCGTCGTCGTCGGGGGAGTCCTCCTCGGCATCGAGCAGCTCGAAGACCCGCTCGGCGCTGGCGGTGCCCGACTGGACTGCTGTGGCCATGCCGCCCAGCTCCCCCAGGGGCTGGGAGAACTGCTGGGAGTACTGGATAAAGGCCTGCACATCCCCCAGGCGCAGGGAGCCGGAGGCCACCATCGCCCCGCCCACCACGGCGATCGCCACATAGGACAGGTTCCCGATGACCAGCATGATCGGCATCATCACGCCCGAGAGGAACTGGGCCCTCAGGGCCGCGCGGTAGAGCTCCTCGTTCTCGGCGGCGAAGGCCTCACGCGCGGCCTGGGTGCGCCCGTAGACCTGCACGAGGGCGTGCCCGGAGAAGGACTCCTCGACCCGGGTGTTGATCTTGCCGGTGCGGGCCCACTGGGTGGTGAAGGCCTTCTGCGAGCGCGGCCCGATCACCCCGAAGACCAGCCCCATGAGCGGGAAGATGAGCAGCGCCACCAGCGCCAGGCGCCAGGAGATGGAGAACATCATCCCCAGGACGCCCACGACCGTGAGGATCGAGGTCAGGGCACCGGACAGGGACTGCTGGAGGGTGTTGGTGATGTTGTCGACGTCGTTGGTCACCCGGCTGAGCAGCTCACCGCGCTGCATCTGGTCGAAGTATCTCAGCGGCAGGCGGTGGATCTTGTCCTCCACGGCGGTGCGCAACCGGTAGACCGCCTTCATGGTGATGCGGTTGAGCAGGAAGCCCTGGAGCCACATGAGGAAGGCGGAGACCAGGTAGAGGGCCAGCACGAGCCCGAGGACCTGGCCCAGGCGGGTGAAGTCGATGCCCGCCCCCGGGTTGAGGTCCATGGCGTCGAGCATGGTGGCGAAGTCGTCCATGCCCCGCGCCCGCAGGCCCTCGATGGCCTGCTCCTTGGTGGTGCCCTCGGGCAGCATGGAGGAGATGACGCCCTCGAAGATGATGTTCGTGGCGCTTCCCAGCACCTTGGGGGCGGCCACGGACAGTACGACGCCGAGCACGGAGGTCACCGCGATGACGACCAGGGTCCCCCGGTAGGCGCCCAGGAGCCCCACCATGCGGGTGAATGAGGGCCAGAAGGCGGTGGGCTTGCCCGGGGGCGGGCCGGAGGTCCAGTCGTCACTGGCGGCCTGGGCCTCGGCTGCGAGCCTGAGGTCCTCCTCGCTCAAGGCGGGGTCCTGGAGCGGGCCCTGGTCCGGCTTCCCGGTGGGTGCCTCGGGGGTCGTAGAGACCCCACTGCGGTCCTTCTTCTCGACGGCGCTCATGCTGCTGCCTCCGCTCCGAGCTGGGAGGTGACGATCTCGCGGTAGACCGGGGAAGAGGCCAGCAGCTCGCTGTGCGTGCCGCGGCCCACCAGGCGGCCCGCGTCCAGGACGAGGATCTGGTCGGCCTGGATGATGGTGGATACGCGCTGGGCCACCACCACCTTGGTGACCCCCTCGGTGGCCGGTCCCAGGGCCGCGCGCAGGCGCGCATCAGTGGCCACGTCCAGGGCCGAGAAGGAGTCGTCGAAGATGAGGATCTCGGGCTGGCGCACCAGAGCCCGGGCGATCGCCAGGCGCTGGCGCTGCCCCCCGGAGACATTTGTACCGCCCTGGGTGATAGGGGCCTCCAGGCCACCGTCCATGGCGGCCACGAAGTCCTTGGCCTGGGCCACCTCCAGGGCCTCCCACAGCTCGGCATCGGTGGCCTCCTCCCGCCCCAGCCGCAGGTTGGAGGCCACGGTTCCGGCGAAGAGGAAGGGCTTCTGAGGCACCAGGCCCAGCTGGGCCCACAGGGCCTCGGGCTCGGTGGCGCGCACATCGGTGCCCCCGATGAGCACCTGACCCTCAGTGGCGTCAAGCAACCGTGTCAGCAGGGTGACCACCGTGGACTTGCCCGAGCCGGTGGAGCCCACGATCGCCGTCGTCGAACCGCGCGGGATCGTGAAGCTGAGGTCCTCCAGGACACTCGCCTCGGCGTCGGGGTAGGAGAAGGAGACCCCGCGCAGCTCCACAGTCCCGGGGTCGGGGAAGTCGCTGACGGGCCGATCGGTCACGGTCAGGGACGGATCGGTGGCCAGGACCTCACTGATGCGCTCGGCGCACACCGAGGCGCGCGGGATGAGGATGGTCATGAAGCTGGCCATGAGGATGCCCATGAGGATCTGCATGAGGTAGGCCATGAAGGCGATGAGCACTCCCACCTCCACCGTGCCGTCGCCCACCTGGTGGCCGCCGAACCAGATGACCCCCACGATGGTCACGTCCAGCAGGAGCATGACCAGGGGGAAGAGCAGCACGAAGAGACGGCCCACGCGCTCACCCACCCAGGCGATGTCGTGGTTGGCGCTCCGGAAGCGCTCGACCTCGGTCTGCTCGCGCACGAAGGCGCGCACCACGCGGATGCCGGTCAGCTGCTCGCGCAGGACCCGGTTGATGGCATCGAGCCGGTCCTGGTAGGAGCGGAACAGGGGCACCATCCGGCGCACGATGAGGCCCACGGCGATGAGCAGCGTGGGTACTGAGACGGCGATGAGCCAGGCTAGGCTCGGGGCCTTGGTGACCGCCATGATGATCCCGCCCACCGCCATCACCGGTGCGGTCACCAGCATGGTGCAGCTCATCATCACCAGCATCTGGACCTGCTGGACGTCATTGGTGTTGCGGGTGATGAGGGAGCCCGCCCCGAAGGCGGAGATCTCCCGCTCGGAGAAGCCGCTGACCCGGTCGAACACCTCCCCGCGCAGGTCACGGCCCATGCTCATCGCCGCCCGCGCCGCGAGATAGGTGGCCACCACCGTGCACAGGCCCTGGCCGATGCTCACCGCCAGCATGAACGCGCCCGTGCGCCAGATGTAGCCGGTGTCCCCGGTGGCCACACCCCTGTCGATGATGTCGGCGTTGAGGGTGGGAAGGTACAGCGAGGCCATCACCTGAACAAACTGAAGCACCAGGACGCACAGCAGCAGACCCGCATAAGGACGCAGGTGCTTGCGCAGTAGTCGAACGAGCATGGTGCGAACATAGCAGTCTCACGTAGCGTCAGGGCCAACGGGCGGTGCCGCGTCGAGCAGGATCCGCAGCAGGACGGCGGCCCCGGCCTTGTCCAGGGGCTCGTTGTTGTTGCCGCACTTGGGCGACTGCACGCAGGAGGGACAGCCGCCGGCGCACCCGCAGTCCTCGATGACGGCGAGCGTGGCCGCCAGCCACTCGCGTCCGGCCCGGTAGCCGCGCTCGGCGAAACCCGCCCCGCCGGCGTGCCCGTCGTGGACGAACACGGTGGGTGCGCCGGTCTGCGGGTGCAGCGCCGTCGAGAGCCCGCCGATGTCCCAGCGGTCGCAGGTCGCCAGCAGCGGCAGCATCCCGATGCTCGCGTGCTCGGCCGCGTGCAGGGCGCCGGGCAGGGCGGCGACCTCCAGGTCCGCCGCCTCGCAGGTCTCCGGCGGGATCGTCCACCACGCGGCGGCCGTGGGCAGCACGTGCTCGTCCATCTCCAGCGTGTGCTGTGAGACGACCTCGCCGCCGGGCAGCGCCATCCTCTGGTAGCCGGTCACCTGGCTGGTGACCTCCACCGACCCGAAGGACCAGGTGATCGCCGGCCGCCCGGGGCCGACCGCGCCCCAGACCTGCTGCTCGCGCTCGGCGATGATGTGCACGCTCGAGCGCGACCGGGCCCGTGTGCGGTAGCCGACCGCCGCCTTGTGCCGCACGAGCGCGACGTCGTCGGCCAGCTCCTCGACCACGTAGACGCGCCCCTGGTGGACGTAGACGGCGCCCTCGTGGACGGTGGAGTCGGCGGCCGCGCCGTCGACCGTGCCGATGACGACGCCGGTGTCGGCCTCCACCACCGGCACCTCGGGCGGCCCGTCGCCGCGCAGGGAGGTCAGGTCCTGTGCCCGCCCGGGCAGGTTGACGTTCCAGAACCAGCCCGTGGGCCGACGTCGCAGCGCGCCCCGGCTCTCCAGCTCACGCAGCAGGGCGTCGTCGGGCAGGCCGAACAGCGCCAGGTCCGAGGGTTTCAGCGGCGCCTCGGAGGCGGCGGCGCACAGGTGCGGTGCGAGCACGTAGGGGTTGGCCGGGTCGAAGACCGTGGCCTCGGGGGCGGCGAACACCGCCTCGGGGTGGTGCACCAGGTAGGCGTCCAGCGGATTGTCGGAGGCGATGAGGACGGCGAGCCCGCGGCTGCCGGCGCGCCCGGCGCGGCCCGCCTGCTGCCCGAGCGAGACACGGGTGCCCGGCCAGCCGGCGATGAGGACCGCGTCCAGGCCGGTGACGTCAATGCCCAGCTCCAGGGCGTTGGTGGTGGCCAGGGCGCGCAGCCGCCCCGAGCGCAGGTCGGCCTCCAGGGCGCGGCGCTCCTCGGGCAGGTAGCCGCCGCGGTAGGCCGAGACCGTGTCGATGAGCTCGGGCAGTGAGAGCCCCAGCGTGTGGCGGGCCCGCTCGGCCACGACCTCCGCCGAGCGCCGCGAGCGCACGAACACCAGCGCCCGGGCGCCCACGCTGAGCAGGTCCACGAGCAGCTCGGCGGCCTCGACGACGGCACTGCGCCGCGCCGAGGGGTCCTCATCCGGGTCCGCCGAGTCCGGCTCGGCCTCGCCTGGCCGAATGACGGCGTCTGCCGCCTGATCCCGGTTCTCGGCGCCGGAGGCTCCGGCCTGTGCTCGGTCCTGCGCTGGGCCCCCTGAGTCCGTCGCGCGCTGCGGGGCCGCCGCGGCGCCGGCGTGATCGGCCCGGGTCGGTCCGAGGCCGGGCGCCGGCAGCACCCAGGGGTCGCGCAGGGCCGGCTGCCACAGGGCCAGGGTGCGCTCCCCGGTGGGGGCGCCGTCGTCGGTGACGGCCACGACGTCGTCGGGCTCGGCCCCGATGAGGCGGGCCGCCGTGAGGGCGGGCTCGGCCGTGGTGGCCGAGGCGCACAGGACGACCGGCTGCGGGCCGCGCGGGCGCAGGCGCGCCACGAGCCGCAGGAGGCGGCGCAGCACGAGGGCGACGTGCGCCCCCAGGATCCCGCGATAGGCGTGGCACTCGTCGATGACGACGTAGCGCAGCCCCCGCAGGAAGCGGGTCCAGCGCTCATGGCCCGGCAGCAGCGAGAAGTGGAGGAAGTCGGGGTTGCTCAGGACGATGTCGGCGTGGGCGCGCACCCAGTCGCGCTCGGGCAGGGGCGTGTCCCCGTCGCAGGTGCCGGCGCGCACCGTGCGCAGGGAGCCGGCTGGTGCACCGGCCTCGCGCTGGACGGCCTCGAGCCCGCCGACGAGCCGGTTGAGGGCGGCGGCCTGGTCGGCGGCGAGCGCCTTGGTGGGGGAGAGGTAGAGGGTGGTGGGGCGGCGGCCGTGGGTGGAGATCCGCGTGTCGGCGCCGGAGGCCTGGGCGGTCAGGACGTCGGAGAGCGCCGGCAGCCAGGCGGCCAGGGACTTGCCCGAGCCGGTGCCGGTGGCCAGGACCGTGTGGTGGCCGGCGTGGGCGGACTGAGCGGCGGCGACCTGGTGCGTCCAGGGGCGTTCGACGCCGATGCGGCGGTAGGCCGACACGAGGTCGGCATCCGCCCAGTCGGGCCAGTCGCCGTGGCGGCCGGGGCGGGCCGCGGTGCGCTGGAGGTGGACGAGCCGGCCGTCGCGCCCGCCGATGGACTCCAAGAGCCCGGTGAGATCGCGTCTGGTCCCGTCTGCCATGGGGGACAGTGTGCACCACCGGTGGCCGCCGAGGCCGGTCTCGCTGCTGCGGCCCGCCCTGAGCCCGCGCCGCCCCGCCCTGTCTCCTCTCAACGTCGCGGTCGTAGGGTAGGCCGCGCGTTCGAGGGGTAGAGGGTACGACCGCGCGACCTACCCTACGAACGCGCGCGGTTGACCTTCCGCGAGATGTCTGCGTCGGGGCTGCGCCGTGAGCCCTTGGTGTCACGAATGGCGACTTTTCGGGTGGCTGCGGGCTGGCGCATCCACGCCAGCATGGCCCTGACCTGCGCATATGTGCGAGTGAGTGGCAACGAACCTGCGATGCCGCGCCTAAAAGTCTCCCGCCGTGACGCCATCGCTTGGCGATCCCTCCCCACTGGAAGAATCCCGCGCAAAACGCCCACTCAGACATCCTTCACCTGGCAGAATCCTTCCATGGGAAATAGTGCTTCCTCCGACTATCGTCAGCGGATCCTGCAGTACTGGTGGATGCTGGAGCTATTCAGTCCACAAGAGGTGAAAAAGTCAACCGACGGCTCGAGCGTCGACTGGGGCTCAGGGGAGGCGCTGCCGTGGTGCACCTTGGATCCACCGAAGCCGGTTGGAGATACGCCTATGAAATGGCAGCACACGGTGTACCTCGGTGTGTACGACATCAAACAGATCTATGAGGACTTGCATCGCGTCTTCACCGACGATCGTGATGCCTACGACGAACGTGCGGCCGGACTCAGCGCCTGCGCAGCGATCATGTTCGACGAGCACGGAAGACTCGTGCCTGACTCTGCAACTCTCTCCTCGGCGCTGTGGGCTGTCGCTCGGATTAGGAATACCCATGAAGTGCCTAGGCCGCACTGGGGTGCTGGGTTCTCCCAGGTTGCGGAAGAATTCATGATGGCGGTGGATACTTTCGAGGAATATCGGCGTGAAGTAGCCGGTGCGGAGAAGCCTCCTGCTCAGGACGAGGGCTCGTTGCTGGAGTTGCGGAGCATTGCGCACCAGGTTGCGGGAGTCTCTGGTGTGCCTGGGTTAGCTAGTGGACGCATCATCATTTCGTCAGTCGCTGTTTCCGGCCGTCGTACTGACGATGCGGTTGCAGACCTCGATTTTCTCAACAGCTTCTTTCTCGAGGATCTTGCCGAGGTCATGAAGGGGGTTTCGGAAGGGTATTGTCCGCAGGCGCTGTCTGAGTACCTTGCTGGTGATGCTGATCTCCTTCCTGTCGATCAGCGAGCGGATGTCATCAGGGATGACGCTGTTGTTGACGCAGGAGTCCGGGCTGACCAGCTGCCGAAAGGTCGGTGGCTCTCCAACCCTGCGCACGGGCTCGCGCTGAGGCAACAGTTCGCTGTCAATCGGGCGCTGAACCAGCTCTCTGAGACGAGTGGTCTCATGGGGGTCAATGGGCCGCCTGGCACCGGAAAGACGACGATGCTGCGAGACATCCTTGCTGGCAATGTTGTTGAACGTGCACGGCGCCTCGCTGAGCTGAAGAGTCCCGAGGAGGCGTTCACCACGACGACGCACCGGTGGCGATCCATTGACGGTGAACACTGGAGCAAAGTCAGGCAGTTACGTTCAGAGCTCACCGGATTCGAGATGGTCGTCGCTTCAACGAACAATGCTGCTGTCGAAAACATCAGCGTTGAGATCCCTGATCTTCATGCGATCAATGATAGGTGGAGAGATAGTTCAGACTATTTCGGAGATATTGCTTCCACAGTCTTAGAGGCAGTGGAGGCCTCGGAGGCTGGGAAAGGAGAGAAAGAGGGGTGCGAGAAAGCGGTGAGGAAGGCCTGGGGGTTAGTGGCGGCCCGGCTGGGTAGAAAGCGTAATCGAACTGCCTTCCGTTCGGCCTTCTGGTTCGACGACAAGGATCGGAACGGCAACCGTATTCCTGGAACCGCTCCCCGTATGCAGACACGTTTGAACTGGTGGCGCGACGGAAAGGTTGCGCATAAGAGCTGGGCTCAGGCGCGAGTGGACTTTCGCCAGGTTGAGCAACGTGTCGATGAGCTCCTTGCTCAGCGGCAGGCGGCACAGGGCCGTATGGAACGTCTGACCGCCGCACTTCGAGAGGAGTCTGTGCTCGCGGCGCAGGCTCAACGGCTCAATATAGAAGTGGATCAGGCCGCGGTTGAAAAGCAGAGGTATGCAGCTGTTGTCGAACGTGTGCAGGCCGAGTACTTCGAAGCCAGCGCCGTCCGAGACCGGCAGGTGGAAACTAAACCTGGAGCGCTCGAAACACTCTTTACCCTGGGACGTGCTGTTCGTGAATGGAAAGATCGGCTGAAATCTCTCGAGGAGCAGTTACGGGCAGTGGAGCAGAGCTGGCAGCAGACGCGTCAGCACGCGCAGTACCTCGACGAGCGAGCGCGGTGCATCTCTACCGAGCTGGCGAGTACCGAGAACCGGCGCAGGCATGTTGCTCGGGAAGTGGATGAGCTGTGCCGGCAGGTGGCTGAGGACCGTGAGCGCTACGGCCTCGCATACCCGGATGAGAAACGGGGCAGGGAGTACCGCGAGATGCGAGCTCCATGGCTCGACGCGGAGATCGATGCGGCTCGGTCTGACCTGTTCCTGGCGGCGCTGCAGCTCCATGAGGACTTTTTGGCCAATGCGGCTGGGGACATGGTGAAGGGGCTGCGCGCAGCCATTGAGGTGGTTGCCGGCGCCCACCCACGCGGTCTGGAGCCGGAGAAGTTACGTGCAGCATGGCAGACCTTCTTCCTGGTCGTCCCCATGGTGTCGACGACCTTCGCGTCGTTTGGTCGCATGTTCGCGGGCCTTGGTCCCGAGTCCTTGGGATGGCTGTTCATTGACGAGGCTGGGCAGGCGTGCCCGCAATATGCTGCCGGTGCGATCTGGCGGTCCCGGCGGGTCATAGCCGTTGGTGACCCGCTACAGCTGCAGCCGGTGGTCACGATGCCGCGCAAGGCACAGTACGACATCGCCGCTTCCTTCGGCGTCTCACCGGCTTGGATTCCGCCGCAGGCCTCGGTCCAGACTCTTGCTGACCGTGTTTCGTACTATGGGACCACTCTGCATCACGGAGAAACGTTCGCGTGGGTGAGCGCTCCGCTGACGGTGCACCGCCGATGCGATGATCCGATGTTCGGGCTGTGCAACGAGATCGCCTACGGGGGCATGATGGTCAGCGCCGTACAGCGTCACCTGGATGATCCCGATTTCCCCGATCTCTTTGAAGGACCTCACGGGCCGAAGATTTCGCCAAGCCAGTGGATCGACGTCCCAGAAAGAACGTCTGGTTCTCATCTTCAGGAGAACCAAATCGAGGAACTGTGCAAACAGTTCATGGTGCTTCGAAAACAGGGAGTCGCTATGTCGCAGATCATCGCCATTTCGCCGTTCCGGGTGGTGGCTGACAAGTTGAGATCTCTTCAGGGACGGTATTCCGGGTTGGGTGGTGGCACGATCCACACTGCCCAGGGCCGTGAGGCGGACGTGGTCTTCCTCGTTCTGGGAGGGAAGCCCGACGCCCCGGGAGCAAAGGCGTGGGCTTCGTCGACCGTCAACCTCGTCAACGTCGCCGCGAGCCGTGCGAAGCGTCGTCTCTATGTCATCGGCGACCGTACCGCCTGGTCGCAGTATCCGTACTTCGCCGACCTCGCCTCCGCACTCGCCCCGCAGCCTCAGCGGGTCCCGGGCGCCGCAGGCTGAGCCG
This sequence comes from Actinomyces viscosus, assembly GCF_900637975.1. NCBI lineage: Bacteria > Bacillati > Actinomycetota > Actinomycetes > Actinomycetales > Actinomycetaceae > Actinomyces > Actinomyces viscosus. The sequence continues at coordinate 2,885,948 of NZ_LR134477.1, forward strand.
GAGGCCTCGTGGGTACGACGGTGTCGTACCCGAGGACTACTGTTCCTCCGTAAGCAACCGACGATGGCGTCTGGAGGAGCGGAGCAATGGGAGCGAACGAGGACAATTCCTCACTGGAGACACAGGCCGTGGAGGCTGAGCTCACTCTCTTGGAGGTGGAGCCCGGCGTTGCTGTCCTCTTCGGAAAGGCCGCGCCGGAGGGGTGGGATGTCGAGCCCTTCGGGCTGGGAGACAGCAGTGATCGCGAGATCGTTGACGCCTTGAGCGACGCCGTCGGCGCCGCGAACTTCGTCGCCCAGGGCCTGGGAGGGCTTGTCTCGGCTCAGGGGCTGGTCAGGCTCGCCCCGGAGCCGATCCAGAATCTCCGGACCATGCAGACCATTGCGAAGGACGGCTACTACCTGGGCACCCTGACTCAGGGTGGCAAGTTCGCCGCCTCCGTCCGTTGGGCGCCCGCCGCTGGCGCCCAGGCGGCGACGGTCCTGGATAAAATGGGGCCATCTCTCGCGCTTCTGGCAATCAGTGCCCAGCTCACCGCGATCTCCAGCAAGGTTGATGAGAACATCGAGCTGACTCGTGATGTGCTCAAGGCCCTTCGTGAGGACCACTGGAACAGGCTTGGAGGCTTGTGTGACACCATCGCCGGCGCCATCGACGAGGCACGCACGGTGGGAACCGTGACGTCGCGAACCTTCGAGCGTGTCAAGCATCTCGAGGACTCATTGCGGGAGGAGCGCCGAACTTTCGCCGGTTACCTCAATAAGCATCTGAAGAAGCTTGATGTCGACTACATCGGCAGACGGGACTACCTGAGAGACAACGCCGAGATCATCATCGCGGACGCCCAGGGCTTCATCATGGCGGAGACCGCCTACTACCGGTACCAGATGCTCAGGGCCGCCGAGATCGCGGCCGATAACGACCGCACTGCTGGGGATGATGAACTCATGAGACTCCTCGCCAGGAAGGTTCCGGTGGAACGTCGAGAGTCAATGAACAGGGTCACCAGAGCTCTCGAGCAGCTCAATGCCCACTGCCACCTCGCCGACAAACTGAGCGGCCGGAGGTGGAGCCTCCGCGACCTGCGCTCTCGGCGTTCAAGCAGTATCAACCAGACCGTGAGTGCCATGATCGAGTATGTTGACCGTCTGCGCGGCGCGGTCTACGAAAGGCCCACCGAGCTGAGGCCGAGTATCACGGTGGTCAAGGATGACGCCCCGACCCGCGCCCTTGACATCCTCAGGTGGGTTCTGGCTCCTGAGGAACCTCTCCTTGCCCTGGCAGAGGTCTCTCAGAGCGGTCTCGCTAAGGCCATTCCCGGTTCCGACGTCGTCTCCGGGGGAGCCCCGGGGCGCTTGATGGGCACCGCCAGTTACCTCGGCATCACGCCGACGCGGTTCTTCCTCACCTCGCAGTCGGCGCTCACCGGGGACGGGAACATCGAACGAAGCGTGCCACTCTCAGAGGTGCGTTACGTCCGTCTTCGGACGGGCAAGAAGGGGGCGAGCCTGGACATCATCACCCGGGACAAGGACATCTCCGTGAGTTTCGAGGACTGGGCTACAGAGGGTGCACACGACGACGAGGTCCGTCGTGTGGCGGATCTGCTCATGGCCGCTGCCAACCTGCCCGAGGAGGAGCAGCGCTCTGTGCCGGAGCTTCAGCAGATCACGACCCGCAGTCAGCTGGTGGAGGTAACGGCAGGCGAGCGGCTGCTGGCGTTGGCTACGGAGTAGTTGGGGTAGTCAACGTCTCCCAACGTCGCGGTCGTACCCTATGCCGCGCGTTCGAGGGGTAGAGAGTACGACCGCGCGACCTACCCTACGACCGCGCGCGGTGGGAGCCGGTGCGCGGCTGACAATGGCGCTCGGCCTCCCCCAGCCGGGGGAGGCGGGGTCAACGGCGCTCTCAGTAGGGTTCGGCCCATGACCGACGGCCCCATCGCCCCGAGCGCGCACGCCCGCAGGGTGCAGCTCCTCGTGTGGGGCGGTACCGCTTCGATCGCCGTGGCGCAGACGCTCGCCTCTCTTCCTTCCTACCTCAGGGTCGAAGGTCGCGCCGGTGTGGTGCTGTCCAGCTGGCAGGCGTTGTACGGCGGACACGTGCTCATCTCCGTGGTCTGCCTTCTCCTTCTGATCCCGGTCCTCAGGCGACCACATCCTCTGCTGCCCGTCCTCATCGTCTTTCTGGGGAGCATCCCCGCGTGGACGCAAATCGCCACCTACGTCGCGGCCACGGTTCTCGGTATGCGCAAGGGCGTGCGAGCGGTACCGGTGGTCCTGGTCTCGATGATCGTGGGGATGGCTATGTCTCCGATTCTGATACCGGAGTTCGAAGGTCTGTGGACTGTGGTTCAGGGCATCTTCATCAACGCCCCGATGTGCGTCGTCTGCGTCATGCTCGGCGTCAACCTGCAGGCCCGTGAGGAGCTGCTGCGCTCGGCCTCCCGCGAGGCCCGTCTCATCCGCACCACGCAGGAGGCGCGCATCGCCCAGAGCCGCGCCGAGGAGCGCGCCCGCATCTCCCGCGAGATGCACGACTCGCTCGCCCACCGCCTCTCCCTGGTCTCCCTCCATGCCGGCGCGCTCCAGACCCGCACCGACCTGGAGGCCGGAGCCGTCCGCAGGATCGCCGGCAGTATCCACGCCCTGGCGGCCGACGCCGGGCGAGAGCTGCGCCAGATCCTCGCCGTTCTGCACGACGACGGTTCCGCCGACGACGCCCGCGCCACCTGGTCCGACGTCGAGGACGTTCTGGCCTGGGAGCGGGAGGCGGGCCAGGAGATCGACCTGCACCTGGCCGAGTCCTGGGCGGAATCCTTCGACCTCGCAGGCGCCCGCAGCCGGCACGCGGTCCTGCGCACCGTCGAGGAGCTGCTCGCCAACGCCCGTCGCCACGGGGCCGGCGGCGTCGTGCGCCTTGACTGCGAGGTCGAGGCCTCCGACGGCGCCGAAGGTGCCGGGGGCCCCGCTGCCGGTGTGGTCGCCGAGGCTCCCGGTGCGGCCGCCCTCGTGGTGCGGTGCGTCAACAGCTGCCCGTCCACGCCCAGGCCGACGGCGCCCGGAGGCGGCCTCGGCCTGGAGGGCCTGCGCGAGCGGCTGCGGCTCCTCGGGGGCGAGCTGCACGTCTCGCAGCGCGCAGGGCAGTTCGTCGTCATGGCCGCCGTCCCGGCCCGTTCCGATCTACAGTAGGCATCCCACGTAATTGAAGAAGCAAAGGAATCGGCATGGACTCACCGCAGCGCCGGGTACGCGTTGTCGTCGTTGACGATGACGCCCTCGTGCGCGCCGCCCTGCGCCCCATCCTCGAGAGCGACCCCGGCATCACCGTGCTCGGCGAGGGCGCCGACGGGCGCAGCGGCTACGACGCGGCGCGCAGCCTGCGCCCCGACGTCGTCCTCATGGACCTGCACATGCCCGGCACTGACGGCGTCTGGGCCACCGCGCAGATCACCGCCGACTGTCCCGACACCAGGGTCCTCGTGCTGACTGCCTTCGACACCGACGCGATGGTCGCCGCCGCCCTGCGCGCCGGCGCGACCGGTTTCCTCCTCAAGGACAGTGCCCCGGAGGTCATATTCCGTTCCGTGCACGCCGCCGCCGACGGCCAGCGGGCCTTCTCCGGCTCCGTCCTGGACCGGCTCGTGGAGGCGGCCGTCGAGGCCACCCCGCAGCGGCGCACCTTCCCCGACAGTGTCACCGACCGGGAGCGCCAGGTCGCCCTGCTCGTGGCGCAGGGTCTGGGCAACGGCGAGATCGCCGCGGAGCTCGCCGTCGGCGCCAGCACCGTCAAGACCCATGTCTCGGCCCTGCTGGACAAGTTCGGCGTCACCAACCGGGTCCAGCTGGCCGTTGCCGTGGCCGAGTGCACGGTCGACGACGCCGCTCGCTGACCGGCGGCACTGACTCGACGGTACTGACTCGCGCTGCTCCCCACCGGCCCAACAGGTCGGGGCCTCGGGTCCACTCACCGGGAGTGGACCCGAGGCCCCGAGGCGCGTCGCGCTCGTAACTGTCTATCCGCCTACGCTGTCGCGGCAGCGGGAGCGGCGGAGCCGCTGTTCGCACCTGCTGCGGTGGGCAACGCGGCCCGGCGCCGGCTTGCGGCCTGCAGGAGCACGAGCGCCAGCGGCGCCACCGGCACGATCGCGAAGAACACGGTCACCCACACCGCGGTGAGGCTGAGCATCTCGTGAATGAGCAGGACCATCGGCGCGAAGATCGCCACGATGACGAAGGCCGCCAGGGCCCCGACCGCCGGCCGCACCCGCCTCGGCACCAGCGCGGTCAGCGCCAGGGCCAGCGTGGCGAGAACCAGGATGTAGGCGGTGCCGGGCACCAGCACCATGAGCGGTACGCAGGCGGCCGCCAGCAGGAGCAGCACCGCGGCGGTGGTCTCCTGCCCGAGTCCCTCCTTCCAGCGCCGCACCACGAACCGCACCGTCAGCCCCGCTCCGACCAGAGCCCCGACGGCGAACATCCACACCAGCAGCGGATTCGGCCCGAGCCCGCTCACCGGCGCCCACCCCGCCGCAATAGCGCCGAGCTGCATCAGCCCCGCAGCGGCGGAAGCGAACACGGCCCGCCAGGTCAGTCCCCGCACGCTCCCCAGGACCCGCTTCCAGCGCAGGGACCTGGCCCGCAGTGCAACGAAGCCGAGCGCGCTGACCACGGCCAGGCACCCCAGCCCCGTCCCGACTGCCTCCGGGTATCGCACCGTCATGCCCCGCCACAGCTGGAAGAAGTGGAGGTCGCTGTCGGCCGTCAGCGTGGGGGCCTGGCCGTCGAAGGCCCAGGCGCGGGTGAGGTCGAGGACCTGGTCGCCGTAGTGCTGGAGGGTCGAGTGGTTGACGTACTGCGGGGCGTCCGTGGAGTGGTGGTAGTGCCCGGCCTCCCCGATTGCCGCGATGTTGAGCACTGTGAAGCCCTCAGGGATGACGATCGACATGTCAGTGCCGTTGGGCATGCGCGCGTACAGCGAGGGGAAGAGTGAGCTGGTCACGGGCTGTGTGACGTGGTTCAGGAAGTAGCCGGCGACGGCACTGTTGTTCGGGGAGGTCTCGAACATGAATGCCGGCCCGCTCATGCCGCGGGCCTCAAGGTTGAGGATGAGGTCGACGTTCTCGTAGTCGGCGCGGTGATGGCGCATCTCGTTGCGGGCGCCGACGAAGCCGATCTCCTCGCCGTCGGTGATGACGATCTTCAGCGAGTTCTCCGGTTGGCGCCCCTCGGCCTTAAGCGCCCGGAGCGTCTCAACGATGGCGGCCACGCCGTAGCCGTCGTCGGCGGCCCCGTGGGAGGTCCCGTCGGTGGTGCGCTGTTCACCGTTTTCGTCCGCCTCGACCGTGGCCGAGTCGTAGTGGGCCATGAGCGCCATGGTGCGCTCGGACTTCCCCGGCACGTCGACGACGATCGTGTCGGCCGTGGCGTCCTTGACCGCCGCCTGCTGCTCGGCGGTAAGGACGTCGAAGGTCATCTTCGCCCTCGGGTTGCTGAGGTCGAACAGCGGGTCGGAGTGCACGTCGGCGGTGTAGCCCAGGTCGGCGAACATGCCGATGACGTCGTCGCGCGCCCGGTCGTGCGCCTCGCGGCGCAGAACGCTGTGGGGCTCATCGGCCAGGCGGTTGATCGAGGCCATGGCGCGCTCGGCGGAGAACGCGGTGGGGTCGGCGGTGGTCGGTGCGGGCGAGGGCAGGATGAAGACGCTCAGGCCCGCCACCAGACCCAGCAGGGCGGCGAGCGGAGCCAACAGGCGCCGGGCGAGATCGGGTACGGAGAAGCGGTGAGTGGTCATGGCAAGGAACCTAAGAGTTCGGTACGGACATAGTGATCGGCCACGGGGCCGGGGTTGATGGCGTTCAGGTGGAGGCCTGCGGTGTCCGGCTCCGCCACCTGGGGGAGGGACTGATCGACGCGCTCGTGCTCTGCGGCTTCAGGAACGGTGGGCTGGGACCCGAAGGCGCGGCGCAGGGCGCGAACGTGGGCGGTGGTGCCGGAGCGAGCCAGCCTGATCGGGTCGTTTCAGGCCTTGGGCCAGGCGACGGCCAGGCAGGCGGCGACGAAGGCGACGGTCAGTCCCACCTGCATCCAGCCGAGCCAGGCCCGGCGCCTGGGCAGGGTGGGCAGCTCCGGCCACAGCGTGATGCCCCGGACGATCCCGTACATGCCGGGCAGTGCCACCACCCCCAGGATCCAGGTGGGCAGGTACACCCACGGCCCGCTGGCGGCGGCCGCCATGAGGCAGGCGATGATCGAGGCCGCGCGGCAGGCCACCGCCATACGGCTGGGTGCACTCGCGGCGCGGGCGGCGGTGTACAGGCCCATGACCAGGGCCAGGATGCTGAAGGCTCCGAGGAGCATGCCCTGGGGCAGCATCTCGGCCGAGATCGGCATGCGCGCCGTCGAGGCCTTCTGGCCGTCGGTCAGGAGCGCCGCGGCGAGGGCGGAGGCGGTGCCGTCCGTGTTCTGGTCGGTGTAGACCATGACGGCCGTGCCTGACTCCTTGTCGATGGCCAGGTGCGTCATGTACTCCATCGTGGTGCCGCCGTGGTTGATGATCGTGTGCCCGTCGACGACGTCGGTGTACCAGGTGTACCCGACCTTTTCTCCCGGCAGCTTGATGCCGTCCATGACCTCGGCGGGCCACCGCGGCTCCTGGGGGCTGGTGCCGCCGGGGACGGTATCGGTCAGGACTGCCTGGGCGTAACGGGTCATGTCCTCCGGGGTGCTCCACACGCCGGCGCCGGCTGGGTTGGTGCCTGTGCCGCTGAGGGACTGGCCGCGGCGCCCGTTGGCCTGGACGCCGTGAATGGCGTCGTCGGGGATGTCCGACTGGCCGGCGGTGAGGGTCGTGTGCTCCATGCCCAGGGGCGTGAAGAGCCGCTCCGTGATGTAGGACCTCCAGGACTCGGCCCCGGCGGCGCGGGTGAGCGCCTCGCCCAGCAGCGAGATGCCCAGGTTGGAGTAGGCGAATTCGCCGCGTGTGCTCATCTCGGTGGTGCGGGCCTTGTCGATGAGCTGGTCGATGCTGTCGGTGAAGGGATTGAGTCCCAGGATGTTGCCTTGCAGCATCCACATGCTCTCATCCTGTGTGGGGATGCTCGGGATGCCGGAGCGGTGCGAGGCGACCTCCTCCAGGGTGGCCTCGCCGGCCGGGGTGCCGGCGAGCTCGGGCAGGTGGGTGGACAGTGGTTCGTCGGCCTTGACCTCGCCGCGCGCGATGGCGTCGGCTAAGAGCTGGCCGGCGAAGGTCTTGGTGATCGAACCGATCTCCATGGGGGTGGTGGACGTGTACTGCTGGCCGGAGGCGGCCGTGCCGATACCGGCGTGGCGGACGGAGTCGGCCGTGATGACGGAGACGTGAATGCCTTGGGCCTGGTAGTTGTCAGGCAGGAGGCCGATGACCTGCTTGGCCAGGTCCTTGTCGCCGGTGATGGCGGAGGTGTCCGCCTTCGGCGCGTGCGGCCCGGCGGCGAAGACCACCAGGGCCAGGCAGGCCGCCAGGACCGCGCAGGCCCAACGGGGGAGCAGGCCACGCGGCCGGCTGGGAGAAGCGGGCCTGAACTGCTGTGATGGCGGGTCGGAACGGGGGGCGGGAGAGGTTGCGGTGCTCATGGAACCAGGCTGTCCCGACGCCCTCGCCGGAACGATCCAGCCAGCCGGTCGACCCGTGTCGGGCCAGCCCGACAAAAGAAATCCGGCCTTTGAACCGGTGTGATAGTTCTGGGCGTGGTGACGCGTCGGGCCCTGGAGGCCACAGGCTGATGGATGCTCCAGTTGTCCACAGGGTGTCGGCGTCGGGTTGCGCATACTCCGCCGGTGGGTGGCAATGAGCCCCATGAACACTGTGGACGCTGAGCTGCTCGCTGCTGTGCGTGGCTGCTACGGAGCGGTGCGCATGCGGGACCTCGAGCTGACTCGTACCCAGCGCCGTCACGTGGCCTCGCTCGTGAGGGCGGGTGAGCTCATCGCCCATGAGCACGGGGTTGTCGGCATCCCAGGTGCCGAGCGCGCCGTTGTTCTGGCGCGCATTCACGGCGGGCTGCTCACCTGCCAGGCTGCTATGCGCTACTACGGGCTGCCGGTGGCTCGGAGGGTCGAGCAGGTTCATCTCGTCGTTCCGCCTGGTGGGCGACTTGCGACTGCGGGACGTGAGGTTCTCCATGTCGATCGAAGTCAGGATCCGCCTGCGCTGCATGGTTTCCCGGTGCAGCCACTTCCTGCGGCGCTGGCCCGTTTCCTGCGCTGCCACGTCCAGGACGACTCTCCACTCATCGCTCTTGACGCAGCACTTCACGATGAGCGTGTCACCACCGAGCAGGTCCGCGACCTGCTGCGCGGCCCCGGCTCGGCTCGGGCGCTCACGCGACTCGACCGTGCCAGTGATCGGGCTCGTTCCCCGTTGGAGACGCTGGCGCGAATGGACCTCGAGGCCGCGGGGTTGAGCTTCGAAGACGGGGTGGAGATCGAGGGGATTGGCGAGGTGGACCTGGTGATCGAGGAGTGGGTGGTCGTGGAGCTTGATGGCTACACCTACCACTGTGACGAGTACCAGTTCGGCCTCGACCGCTGGCGCGACCGCCGGCTTGTCGCCCGTGGCTTCCTGCCGCTGCGCTTCACGAGGCAGGATGTCTACGCGCATCAGGTCGTCCCGGACGTGCAGAGGGCCTTGGAACGGTGGGGAGTGTCCAAATCTGTCACAAAGACGGTGGCGGGCGTTGAGTGCGTTTGAGAAAACCGCATGATTCCGCGGTTCTGTCGACGGCTTGATTGGGCCGCAGGCTCTTTTGTTACAGATTTGGACACAAACCCGCTGATGACCCCGTCCCAACACGCCGGTAGACGCGATCCGGATCGTGCGTGTGCTCTCCATGAGGTCCCGATGGTCCGTGTTTCGGGCCTGACCTCATCCGCGGGATCGCGCGGGAAGCCTCTTCCTATCGGGACGAAAGTCCTCGCCTCTATCGCAAGATGTTGTGGTTGAGATACAATTGAGGCACAAGATGATGTGTCGCACCGCTGTGATTTGGGAGTATGGTCGACACCGGTGCCACCGACCGGCTGGCTTCCACCAGGCAGTACGGAGCCAGTGCGGAGTCACTGACGGCACCCAGCAGGAGCGGCCCACATCGACGCTCGACAAGGCCGTGAACAGGAACGAGAAGGACCTACGGAGAGACCCGTGCTCGAGAAGAACCTTGCCTCCACCACTCCCGCCAACGGCTCGGCGCAGCCCGCCGCCGACACCTCTGCCGACGTCCTCGCCGGCGTCCCCGGCAGCGTCGTAACGGACGCCCCGGCGTCGGCCGACTCCGCCGTCGCCCGCGGCGAGCGCCCCACCGTGGACGCCGTCGCCACTATCACCGAGTACCTGGACCGCTCCGACTGGCGCGTCAACGCCAACGCCAACCAGGGCTACTCGCTGGGCGGGATGATGCTCAACACCTCCGGCAAGGTCGTCGCCAACTACTGGCTCAGCCAGGTCTACCCGGCCGTCGCCGGCCAGGCTCACCGCGAGGCGGACCTCCACATCCACGACCTGGACATGTTCGCCGGCTACTGCGCCGGCTGGTCGCTCAAGGACCTCCTCCAGCAGGGCTTCAACGGCGTCCCCGGCGCCATCGCCGCCGGCCCCGCCAAGCACTTCTCCTCCGCCGTCGGGCAGATCGTCAACTTCCTGGGAACCCTCCAGAACGAGTGGGCCGGCGCTCAGGCCTTCTCCTCCTTCGACACCTACATGGCGCCCTTCGTCCGCCTGGACGCCATGACCTACGACCAGGTCAAGCAGTGCATGCAGGAGCTCATTTTCAACCTCAACGTCCCCTCGCGCTGGGGCACCCAGACGCCCTTCACCAACCTCACCTTCGACTGGACCTGCCCCGCGGACCTGGCCGACGAGCACCCCCTCATCGGCGACGACGTCTGCGACTTCGCCTACGGTGACCTTCAGGCGGAGATGGACCTCATCAACCGCGCCTTCATGGAGGTCATGACCGAGGGCGACGCCGAGGGACGCGTCTTCACCTTCCCCATCCCCACCTACAACATCACCCGGGACTTCGACTGGGACGCCCCCAACACCGAGCTCCTGTTCACCATGACCGCGAAGTACGGCCTGCCCTACTTCCAGAACTTCATCAACTCCGAGCTCGACCCCGGCATGATCCGCTCCATGTGCTGCCGCCTCCAGCTCGACCTGCGCGAGCTGCTCAAGCGCGGCAACGGCCTGTTCGGCTCGGCCGAGCAGACCGGGTCCGTCGGCGTCGTCACCATCAACATGGCCCGCCTCGGCCACCTCTACGCCGACGACGAGGCCGCCCTGACCGCCCGGCTCGACGAGCTCCTCGAGATCGGCCGCGACACCCTGGAGCTCAAGCGCACCGTCATCCAGCACCACATCGACGCCGGCCTGTTCCCCTTCACCAAGCGGTACCTGGGCACCCTGGACAACCACTTCTCCACCCTGGGTGTCAACGGCATGAACGAGATGGTCCGCAACTTCACCCACGACGCCTACGACCTGACCGACCCGCGCGGCCACGCCATGTGCGTGCGCCTCCTGGACCATGTGCGCGACAAGATGGTCGAGTTCCAGGAGGCCACCGGCCACCTCTACAACCTCGAGGCCACCCCGGCCGAGGGCACCACCTACCGCTTCGCCAAGGAGGACCGCAAGCGCTACCCCGGCATCCTCCAGGCCGGTACGGAGTCCAACCCCTACTACACGAACTCCTCTCAGATCCCCGTGGGTTACACCGACGACCCCTTCGAGGCCCAGGAGATGCAGGAGGAGCTCCAGACCAAGTACACCGGCGGCACCGTCCTGCACCTGTACATGAACGAGCGGATCTCCTCGGCCGCCGCCTGCAAGGAGCTGGTGCGCCGCTCCCTGACCGCCTTCCGCACGCCCTACATCACCATCACGCCGACCTTCTCCATCTGCCCCGTCCACGGCTACCTCGTGGGCGAGCACCTCACCTGCGACAAGTGCGCCGAGCTTCACCCGGAGGCTGAGCCGGTCGAGTGCGAGGTGTGGACGCGCGTCATGGGCTACTTCCGTCCGGTGCGCTCCTTCAACATCGGCAAGAAGGGCGAGTACGCCGAGCGGCAGATGTTCACCGAGGTCGCTGCCGGTGGTCACGGCCCGGCCGTCTCGCGCCTAAGTACGGTCAGCGCCTGAGAGAACCCGCCGGGACCGCTGGGCGCCGTCGGATGATCCGGCGACGGCGCCCAGCGGGCTCGGTGTCGCGATGACGCCGGCCCTTGGGTCGGTCCCGCAGCCCGGCAGTTCCCCGCAGTCCCGACGACGTCCCGAGAGGAGGGGGCAGTGACCTCACCGCAGACACGTCCGCCGACCAACTCACAGACTGCCCAGCCGGCCCGGGTCACTGAGGACGGTGCGGGCCGGGGTGCCTCCGCCGGCTCGAGGTCCGCGGGTGCCCACATCGGTGGGACCGGCGGAACCGGCGAGCCCGGCCTTCCCGAAACCGAGCTGGGAGCGACCGGGTTTCGGGAGGGTGTCGTTGTCGGCCCCAACCGCCGGCCCGCCGACGACCTGGTGATCGCCGGGCTCGTCCCCATGAGCACGGTCGACTGGCCCGACCACCTGACCGCGACCGTCTTCCTGCAGGGCTGCCCCTGGAACTGTTTCTACTGCCACAACCGGGACCTCATCCCGGCCCGCACGCCCGGCCAGGTGGCCTGGGAGGAGGTGCGCGCCCTGCTGCGGCGCAGGCGCGGGCTGCTCGACGGTGTCGTGCTGACCGGCGGTGAGGCCCTGCGCCAGGACGCCCTGGCCGACGCCGCTCGCGAGGTCATCGATATGGGCTTCCAGGTGGGGCTGCACACGGCCGGGCCCTACCCGCGGCGGCTGCGCGACATGATCGAGGCCGGGCTCGTCAACTGGGTGGGGCTGGACATCAAGGCCCTGCCCGAGCACTACGGGCAGGTGGTCGGCCGGGCGGGCGCGGCTGCGAGGGCCTGGGAGAGCCTGGAGGTGCTCATCGAGGCGGCCGGCCGCGGCGGGCCGGACTTCGAGGTGCGCACCACCGTGGTGCCCGGGGACGTGACGGCCGACGACGCCGTCGAGGTGGCCCGGCGGGTGCACGCGGCGGGGGCGCGGGTCTATGCCCTCCAGCAGGCCCGCTCCGAGGGGACGAGCGGCGAGTTTGACGTCGTGGCGCCCGGCTGGGACGGGATGTGCGAGCGCATGGCCGAGCACATCGAGGCCCTGGGCTGGGACCGCTTCACCTACCGGCCGGCGTAGGGAGGCTGCCGTGGAGGGCGGTGTCCATGGTCGGTATCCGGCAGGTCGGCCGCCAATGCGCTGGTGGTGACCGCCAGCGAGCTTGCACGGCGGCCGACACCCACCTACACATTAGTGATCCCATTTAGTAGAGCAACTACTGAGACATCTCCTTATTGTTCGGCTATGGTTGCTGACGGGCGGTCATCTCGTCGTCGCGGCTGACAGCGGTCAGCGGTACCTGCGGCGTCCTGACCGGCTCAGGCGCACCTCGCGCCTTGCGACACCCCGGCCCGCTGGCCGAGCAAGGAGATACCCATGAACGACACCAACCTGCCCGAGACCCCTCAGGACAGTGCTCCCGCCGGCTGCCCCATGTCCCGCGCCGGCCTCGGCGAGCACCTGCCCAGCCGCAACAACACCGTCGGTCAGGGCCGTATGACGATGGCCAACGGCTCGCCCGTCCACAACAACCAGGACTCCATGACCGCCGGGCCCCGCGGCCCCGTCGCCCTCCAGGACGCCTGGCTGCTGGAGAAGCACGCCCACTTCAACCGCGAGGTCATTCCCGAGCGCCGCATGCACGCCAAGGGCTCAGGCGCCTGGGGCACCTTCACCGTCACCCGCGCCATCCCCGAGCTCACCCGCGCCGCGATCTTCTCCGCCGAGGGCAACCAGTGCGAGCTCTTCATGCGCTTCTCCACCGTCGCCGGCGAGCGCGGGGCCGCCGACGCCGAGCGCGACATTCGCGGCTTCGCCATGCGGTTCTTCACCTCCGAGGGCAACTGGGACGTCGTCGGCAACAACACCCCCGTCTTCTTCTTCCGCGACGGCAAGAAATTCATCGACCTCAACCACGCCGTCAAGCGCGACCCCCGCACCAACCTGCGCAGCCCCAACGCCAACTGGGACTTCTGGACCAGCCTGCCCGAGTCGCTCCTCCAGGTGACCATCACCATGTCCGACCGCGGCATCCCGCTGTCCTACCGCTACATGCACGGCTTCTCCTCGCACGCCTACTCCTTCATCAACGCCGAGGGTGTGCGCACCTGGGTGAAGTTCCACTTCCGCTCCCAGCAGGGTCTCGCCAACCTCACAGACCAGGAGGCCGCCGCCGTCATCGCCGAGGACCGCGAGTCCAACCAGCGTGATCTGTACGAGTCCATCGAGAAGGGCCAGTACCCCCGCTGGACCATGTACGTCCAGACCATGACCATTGAACAGGCCGAGGCCCTGACCGACTTCAACCCCTTCGACCTGACGAAGATGTGGCCCAAGGCGGACTTCCCCTTCCAGGAGGTCGGCGTCCTCGAGCTCAACAGGAACCCCGACAACTACTTCCAGGACGTCGAGCAGGCCGGCTTCACGCCCCAGAACATCGTGCCCGGCATCGGCTACTCGCCGGACAGGATGCTCCAGGCCCGCCTCTTCTCCTACGGTGACGCCCAGCGCTACCGCCTCGGCGTCAACCACCACCAGATTCCGGTCAACTCCCCGCGCGGCGTCGCCTGCCCCCACGGCTTCCACCGCGACGGCGCCATGCGGGTGGACGGCAACGCCGGGTCTGAGAATGCCTACGAGCCCAACTCCTACGGCAACTGGCAGGACTCGCGAGAGCTCTCCGAGCCCGTCCAGGCCGGAGGCGACGTCGCCATGTACGACTTCCGTGAGGACGACCACAACTACTACACCCAGCCCGGCATGCTCTGGCGCGCCATGACGCCCGAGCAGCAGCTCGTCCTGTGCGAGAACACCGCCCGCGCCATGGGTGACTCGACCCTGCAGATCAAGCACCGCCACATCTTCAACTGCTACCACGCGGACCCCGACTACGGCCGTGGCGTGGCCCAGGCGCTGGGCATCGACATCGACAGCGTGGACCTCGACGGCGCTACCGCCGACTCCTACGAGCTATGGCTGGCGCGCAACCGCGCCAACGCCGAGCTCGACGTCCCGACGTCGCCCGCCGCCCCCGCCTCTGCCGCGAACCTCGGCCCGGCCGGCCGCGACACCAACGTGGCTGACCCGACCACCCTCACCGACCCGATGAACGACCCCTACGTGCTCTGAGCACTCTGAGTACTGCGTCCCGGTTTCCGACGGCGGCCCGCCACCTCCCAGCGGAGGCGGTGGGCCGCCGTCGGAGGTCGTTGTGGGGAGCGGTGTCCATGGTTGGTGACGGGGCGCACTCCTAGCCTCGGGGCATGAGCTACGACCTCCTGATCTTCGAGCCGGACTGCGCGACCGATGAGGACTTCCCCCGGTGGTGGAAGCAGATGGTCGCCCAGTGGGACGGGCCGCGCGACTTCAGCACCATCGACGGCTCCACCCCGGCGATCAGGTCCTTCTACCGCGACCTCATCCGCGCCTTCCCGCCGTACAACGGCCCCGACGCGCTGAGCGAGGCGGAGCGGGAGGAGCGGGAGGTCGAAGGGCTGCCGGTCGCCGACTACACCATCGGCACCGACTACATCTACATCAGTGTCGGCTGGTCGGACGCGAACGCGCTGGTCAAGATTGTCGGCCAGATGGCCTGGACGCAGCGGCTCGCGGTCGCCTACGTCAGCGAGGACAGCTCGATCTTCCGGCCGTAGCGGCGAGGGGTCTGACGCTGAGCCTCGAGCCTTCGACCCCGCCTCCGCCCCCGCAGCCACAAAGTAGTACATGTAGAACCTTTGTCGTATTCTCGTGTCATGAGTGCAGCGGGTGTGCCGGTTTCTTCGGGGAGCAGAACTGTGGGACTGCGGGAGGTCAATCAGCAGGCCGGGCGGGTCTACCGTGAGGTCGAGTCCACCGGTGTTCCTGTGACGGTCACCGACCGTGGTCGCCCGATCGCCCAGATCGTCCCGATCCGCCATGACGAGTCCTGGTATGAGCGGATGGTCCGTGAGGGCAAGGTCCGTCGGGCCGCAGGCGACTGGACGCTGCCCGCCAGGCGGTGGGGGACGCCTGAGGGTTTCGACCTGGAGCAGTTCCTCCTCGGTGAGCGCGAGGAGGACAGGTGATCTACCTCGATACCTCGGTGGCGCTGCTCTCCCTCCTCGGGCAGCCCGGCGCCGATGAGGCCGCGCAGCTCATCATGGATGCGCATGCCACCGAGGAACTGGTCTCCTCCTGTCTGCTCACGGTGGAGATGGCTCGGGCGGCGCATCGGGGGCGCTTCGATATCCGCGTGGTCGATGAGTTCATCGCGGGGGTGGAGCTCGTCGAGATCGGCCCGGATGTCATTGAGCGCGCCAGCGCCCTGACTGGTGAGTTGAAGTCTCTCGATGCCATTCACCTGGCGACTGCGACGCTGCTGGACGACCCTCGCCATCCTGTCACGGTTCTGACTCATGACGCCCGCCTGGCCGATGCCGCCCGGTCCCGGGGGCTGAGCGCGATCGACCCGCTGGGCTCATAGCACCTGATAGACCTCCTTGAAGGGCAGGCGCGGGTTGCGCTCCTGGTAGGCGTCCGGCCCCGGGTGACCGACGTTGATGACCAACAGCACCTCCACGTCCTGACCGGCGAAGAACTCGGTCGCCAACGCCTCAGCGTCGTCTCCGTTCATGGGGCCGGCTGCCAGCCCGACGGCGCGAATCGCCTGAATAACGTAGGCCGTCTGGATCAGCGCTGAGGCGCGCGCCCAACGCGCCCGCATCTCCGCCCCGCCCTCCTCCAGCAGCCGCTGGTAGCGCTCGCCGCGCGGGTGCAGCCGCGGCAGAGACCCGGCGAAGGACCGATCGGCTGCGCAGACGAGGGGGAGAGACGCCCCTGCGGCCTGCTCGCGATTACCGCTGGGACGACAGGGCAGCAGGCGCTCGCGGGCCGCCGCCGATCGGACGGCTACCACCCGTAGCGGCTGGGCGTTGACCGCCGTCGGCGCCCACTTGGCCAGCTCATGGATCGCCCGCAGCTGGGCGTCGGTCACCGGCTCGTCGGTGAAGGTGTAGGCGGTGCGTGCCCCGCTGAACAGCAGCAAGGCGTCGGACTCGGTCAGGATGGACTCGCCGGGCACGGGGCCCGGAACCGGAACGGGGGAGACGACTACCATGCTCCGATTGAAGCACGCGCCGTCTCCCCCGGGGCGGATGTTGTCCCGACAAGGCAGTCTTGCTGTCCCCGCCCTTGCTCTCCTCACCCTCCTGACGTGCGGCCTCGCAGCGGGTCTCCGTCGCGCAGGCGATCCATGCGATGGCGGAGAGTGTGCGCTGTGAGAGCCACGGTCCTGCTGCTCGAGAAGTAGCCGTTCTCCTCGATGGGAAGGTGAGGCTCCGGGCCGAGCGCCGTAGGGAATGAGGCAGGAAGTTATGGATGAGAATGCCGCTCCTGGCGCTCGGCCTGATTGTGGTGGTCGGTATCGCCTCCTTGTGTCCTCGTGCTGACGGGGCGCCTCGGGCGCCGTCCGCAGTGAAGTGGTCGAGGGCAAGCCAACCGGAGCCGATGTTGCGAGGACGTTGGCGCAAACGCTTATGCTCCCGCAACTCCCGGGCGGGGTGGCGGGGAGTCGTTTCAGTACAGGAGGAAGGGCAGGAAGGCACTGAGGTTGTTGAGGCAGTGGATGCTCACCGGGTAGAGCAGGTTGCGGTCGGTCTTGACATAGAGCAGCCCGCAGCTGAGCCCGAAGAAGGCGTGCGGGATGACACTCAGTACCTCGGAGAGCACGAACGAGTGCATGTGCAGCGCACCGAACAGAACGCTGGAGACGACAACAGCCACCCAGGTTGGCGCAAAGCGCTTGATGAGCCCAATGAGGAACTGACGGAAGAACATCTCCTCCACAATCGGCCCCACGATCCCGAGCACGACGACGATGACGATCGGCGGGAACATCTGAATGACTTCGGCAACGCTGGCGTCATTCTGCAGGATTGCTCCGGACAAGCCGGCGAGGTTGAGCAGGGCCGAGGACGCCAGGCCGCCGACGAGCTCGATCACCAAGGTGGCGAGTCCGCCCACGATGAGAGTGAGGGCGGCCCGCCGCTTACGGGCCGCTACCTGACGGGCGGCCCGGGCCAGCGGGTAGCGGAAGGCGACGCAGCCGACGGTGAAGAGAGCGATGTAGAGCGCGAGGCCGGTTGCGGGGCCGGCGTCCCCGGGGATGAGAAAGTGGCCGAGGTGGAGCGGGAAGAAGAAGGCGTAGACGCTTGTGAAGATGACCAGCGCGACGGTGCTCAGCCGGTCGGGCCGGGTGCTCGCGGTCGGAGCCGAGACCGGAGCGGGGCTCGGAGCCGAGTCCGACGACGCAGGATCCGGTGCTCCGGAGGCGGTCGGCGTCTGCTGGGACAGGGACGTGCGGGAGGTGCTCATGGCCGGAAGTGTGGGACGGCCGGCCCGAGAGCGGCATCGCCCCGGCGGCTGAGCCGCGGTGCGCCCCTCAGACCCTGGTTCGTCAGACTCCGGTTCGACCTCCTAAGCCTCGCTGAGCTCCCTGAGCGCATGTGCGGACGCCTGTCGTGGGGATGGAAGTCTACCCAATAATCGTAACAATAAGGGAAAATTGCCAGGCGGTCTCACTTCAATTTCTATTCTCAGCAAGAGCAAATAATGTGTGTATCAATGTGATTGCATTTTGTGGTGGCGTGAGTTATCGCTGCCCCTGGAGTGCCTCAATTCTCTCGGCTAGCCGTTTACTATCCCTTCTCGCCACTCGAAGCTTCCGTGACCACGCCCATGTTGCCCCCCTATTTCTCCCATATTGTCCCGCTCCTCGGTGGCGCCAGTGCCTTCGTCGACGCTGCAGCACCGAGGGCTGCTGAGGTCGGCGGCGCCCGTCCTCCTCGCCCTGGTTCTTGGCGTTGGAATTGCCGGGTGCGGGGTTCCGTCCGTGGCTGACGATGCGGGTTCGCCGGCACCAGCAACATCTCCGACGGTGACTGCTTCGCCGTCGCCGTCACCCACTCTGACTCCCTCTCCGTCGCCTACTCCGAGTCACACACCATCCCCGACCCCGAGTCCTACGCCGTCGCCGATTCCGACGACGCAGGCCCCAACATCGCAGCCTCCGTTGCAGCCTCTCATGCAGGAGTCTGAGCCAACATCAGAGCCTGAGGCGACACCGGAAGAGGAGACCCGGGCCGGCGGTGGTGCGGCGGCCCCTGCTCCCGTACCGGAGCCGGAGATCACGTACTATCCCATCTGCAAGAAGGCAAAGGCAGCGGGAGCAGCTCCCTTGTATCGGGGCGACCCTGGATACCGCGAAGAGCTGGACCGAGACCGGGACGGCATCGCCTGCGAGATCAAGTAAGGTCCCGTCGAGGGCTGCCGTCTCGAGCGGTGGTGATGCGCAAGTCTTACCTGCTCCATGTGCGTCGTTCGCAACGTCCAGGCGTCGCGAACGACGCACATCGGTTTGAGCGGCGGGGACTATGTTCGCGGTAGGTGACGCGTGCTCACATCGTGCGAGTTGAGGTGGCGTGATGTGAGCGGAGATTGACCACAGGCAGACAGGGCCAGCGGAGCCCTCGAATCTCGCGCGCCGTACGGGCGAGCCGTGCCCACGACGACCCGGACTCCACCGACGCAGCCTCAGGCAGCTGGACTGCTGACTGACCTGCGAATCCTTGTGACTGAGCGAATGCTTCGCAATGTGACCGTCTCAGGCGGAAGGCCGGTCCACACGTGACGTGGCTCGGACGGCGTCTGCTGCGGTGGGTGCCTGAACCTGTGTGCTCCAGGCGCCGATGGCTACCTCCAGCCGTCGCCGGCCCGGGAGGACGGCGACGGGCTCGCGCTGACCGTCCTTGGTCGTGCCGATGACGGTGAACCAGGCCGGCCGGCCGAGACGATGGAGCAGATCTGCTCCTTCCGGCTCTGCGGCGAGATGATCCAAGACAACGTCGAGTGCCGCTCTCCAGGTCTGCATCTCGATCCCTGTCTCGGCGTGCGCGCGCAGGAGATCGGCGACGAGCAGCATGACGTCGTCTCGAGCGGTGTCGTCCGTGGGATGCCAGTGCTTGCCGATGACGGCGGCGAGGCGATCGGCGTGTTCAAGTACCGCCGCCTCGGCTTCAGTCGTGATGTCTCGCGGGTAGATCATGAAGAAACCTTCGCTTCCTGTGTCGGGACGACCTAGCCTCGAGATTTCATCGTTGAGGTGGTGAAAGTGGGGTGAAGGTGTCGCTTCGCCTGGAATAATGCGGGTTGCTGAAATCCGAGAACTCCAGGGGGAGGACACCTTCGTGGTGAAGAATAGCGGGTTGTACCCGGTTGTGGGTGTGGAGTCCGGTCAGGTGCCGGCGGTGGGTCTGGCCGGGGCGAGGCTGCTGACCGAGACGAGCGGGGTCACGGGCCTGGGCAACGAGCTCTCGCAGGCCCTGTCTACGTGGCGGCGGCCGGGGTCGGTGCACGACCCGGGCAAGATCATCTTGGATCTGGCGGTGTGCGTGGCCCTGGGAGGCCGGTGCCTGTCGGACCTTTCGCTGCTGCGGTGCGACAAGGAGGTCTTCGGGCTTGTTGCCTCCGACCCGACGGTCTCGCGACTTGCAGGGGCCCTGGCCGACCACGTCGAGGCTGTCGAGGCCGCCGTCAACCGGGCCCGCAGGACAGCGCGGCATCGGGTGTGGGCCCTGGCCGGCGAGCACTCACCGACCGCCGGCGTCTCGGCGAACCGGCCGTTGGTGATCGACGTCGACGCCACCTTGGTTAATGTGCACTCAGACAAAGAGGGTGCGGCCCCGACCTTCAAGAAGGGGTTCGGCTACCACCCGCTGACCGCGTGGTTCGACCACGGCCCCGACGGTGGGGGTGAGTGCGCGGCGCTCGTGCTGCGTCCCGGTAACGCGGGATCGAACACTGCCGCCGACCACGTCGAGATCATCCGCCGGGCACTGGACCAGGCCGGGCTCGGCCCCAGACCCGGTAGAAAGGTGCTGGTGCGCATCGACGGGGCCGGAGGCACGAAGGAGACCATTGAGCTCCTGGCCCGTCGGCGGGTGTCCTACAGCGTGGGGTTCACGCTGCCGGACCACACGCCGCAGATCCACGGGCACCATCCCCGAGGCCGCCTGGGACCCGGCCTACAACGCTGACGGACAGCCCAGGCAGGGTGCGGACGTCGCTGAGATCACTGACCTGCTGGACCTGACCGCTTGGCCCAAGGGGGTGCGGGTCAACCGTGCGCCGAGAGCGGCCCCACCAGGGAGCCCAGCTGCGCTTCGAGGACGTCGGGGGCTACCGGCTGACCGCCTTCGCCACCAACACAAAAGTAGGTCAGCTCGCCGATCTCGAGGTCCGCCACCGGCTACGGGCCCGCTGCCAGGGGACCGTATCCGCTGTGCCAAGGACACCGGGCTTGACCGCTTTCCCTTGCAGGGGTTCGCCCAGAACCGTATCTGGTGCCTGATCGTGGCCCTGGCCTGTGACCTGCTGGCCTTCTCCCAGCCGCTCGCCCTGGCCTCCACCCCCGCCCGCACCTGGGAGCCCAGGACGATCCGCCTGCGCCTGATGAGCATCCCCGCCGTCATCACCCACCGTGCCCGCCGCACCGTCCTGCGCTACAAGGCCGACCACCCCTTCACCAGCCTCCTGCTGACCGCACTGAGCAGCTTTCAGGCCCTACCCGCACCATAGGCACCCGACCGCCGCCTCCTGCCCACCACGACCCTGAAGGAACAACCCTGGCCCCTGGAAAGGCCCGACCACCGCGAGACGACACGCGGCAGACCGTCACACCCAACCGGCATAATCGCCCCCACGACACCGGCAACGACGCCACCCACACCCCACTCAACCAACCAATGAAAGATCGAGGTTAGTGCGCACCCCCACCCACGCAACCCGCACAATCCCAACCACAACCACACCCCCAGCGACCCAACCACCCCGCAATGAGCCAAGTCAGGTTACATGTAGCTTGCTGGAAGCTTCGGGGCCTACCCGGCTGTCTGCTCCTCTGCCTGGAGGAACTCTTTGAAGTGCTCGGCAAGGCGGTCGCCATCAGGATGCATCTGTTTGGAGGCTGGCACATGCGTCAGGGAGCGGCCTTCAAATTTCAGTAAGCCTGTTTGCAGGTGGATAGTCTCGATGCGCTTTGCTCGTGTCGCCACGTGGATGCGGCGGTCGGCGTCGATGCCGAGGAGATGGCGGTCGTAGGCGGTGTGGTGGAGTCTGCACAGTGCCAAACCATTGCTGACCTCAGGGACGCCAGCTTCCTTGGAGTCGGCGATGATGTGTGAGGCTTCCAAGAGCTGTGCGTGCGGAAGATCGCAGACTGCGCAAGAGATCTGGTAGGCACTGAGTACGTACTCCCTGAAGTCGTGTTGGTGGATGCGTGCCTTCGTCCACCTGGAAACGTACTTCTTCTCAATTTGTCCAGAATCCTTGAGGCCTGAGGTGGCCGGTGTTGTCTCATCGATGGCGATGATGAACTCTGCGTTGCGTTCGTCGATGTCGACGATGTAGACGGGGAACCGAGCATAATATAACAGTGTTGATGAGGTCGGCTTCACTCCCACCAGCCAGGCGAGAGGATAGTTCCGCTGCGCGGCTACCTTCATTGCGTCGTTCGCCCATTTCTTCGTATCTGAGAACTTGTAACGAAGTAACCCGCTGTCATCGATCCGATCGGCGTACGGTGCTTCTTTTCCGGGAGTGGGGGCTGCGGTCTTGAATGTCAGAGCGGCCTTAAATTCTTGAGGCTTCCAGATCCCTTGGGATTGATGGGTGAGGCGGAAGTGGTGGCCATGCCAGGCGAACCCATTCATTAACTCCCTGTGGGTCAAGAGTTCGTGGCCACTCATCTGCTGGGCCTCAAACCACTGCATGGCGGCGAAGTGGGCATCTCGCTCCTCTGAAGGAGTAAAAATTTGCCGGTCCATGGTGGCATTCCTCGTGAAATGAGCAGCTGAGATATGGGGTATGCCTGCCCGCGGTTGCAGGACACAAGGTGGAAGTATACCGCGCTGAAACGATGCTGAGTGATCTGGGTTTAGTCGGCAAGGGACAGGGGTGGGGGCGTCCTCACCCGCTCCCACCCCTGGTTTTGATGGGAGGTGTCCGGCTCGTACTCGTGGCGTCCCGATCCTCACGCATCCGCCCGCACCAGCCGGATGATGCCGGCCGTCTGGGCGGCTGTCGTCCAGGCCAGGATGATGAGCCCGGCAGAGGTGACGTCCGCCTGCGATGCGCCCGCCGCCAGCCAGATCTGGGCCGCCTGGCCCGGGAACCAGCGGGCGGCGTCGCCCAGGAACACGGCCAGCTGCGGCGCCAGAATCACCAGCACCACGGCCGCCGTCGACGCACCGATGACGCTGCGCAGCGCCGCACCGAGCCCAGCCGACAGCAGCAGCACCGCCGTCAACCAGACCACGGTCCGTCCCCCAGCCCACAGCGCCGCCGTCGACGTCGTCGGACACGCCGCCAGGCTCGCCCCGACCAGGACGCTCGCCGCCACCAGTCCCGTACCGGTCAGCACCATGAGTCGCGCCACCGCCAGCCGTCCCCGCGCCGGCGTCACCAGCAGACTCGTCACGCCCTGCGCCGTGGAGTGCTCGCCGCCCGCCGCGGCCACCCCGGCCGCCACGAAGCCGATCTGCACCGCCAGCGCCCATGTCGGAGCGACCTCCTCGAATCCGAAGCCTCGCCCATCCACCACGTTCTGCAGGACCGACATCACCGTGGCGACCGCCGCCGCGCCCGCCACCGCCGCCGACCACCACATCGCCGGCAGCGTCACCACCTTCACCAGCTCCGCGCGCAGCGCACGCTCCCAGACTGTCGCCGCCCCTGCGGCAGCCTTCACCCTGCTGGTCGCACCGGTCCCGCTCATGCGTCCCGCCTCATCCACACCCAGCAGCACACCGCCGCGCACCCGCCCGCCCACGCCGCACAGACGGCGGCCGCCATCGGGATCGACAGCAGCTCAACAAGCCGGTCGTAGTTGAGCGTCGTCGGGCTCGCAATGAGCCGCACCGCCGCCGTGTCCGGCAGGAACCGGGCCGCATCCGTAGACCTGATGAGCAGCACGCCCGGCGAGATCATCGTCGACATCGCGACGAGGACCGTCATCGACACCAGCGCGCTGCGCGTCGCCATCGCCAGCGCCATCGACGCCATCGCCGAGAACACCCACCACGTCAGGATCCCCGTCAGCATCCACCACGGCACCGGCTCGAAGGGCACGCTCGACCCCAGCAGGTGCCGGCACAGCGCGAAAGTTCCCACCCACGCCGTCGCCAGCAGCACCGTCGCAGCCCCCAGCACCACGAGCAGCTTCGCGGCCACCGACGCCCCGCGCCGCGGCTGCACCAGCATCGTTGTCGCCACCTGTCGCGGAGCGCCGGAAGCCCCACTTGTGCGCGGATCACTCGCGTACTCGCTGACCACAACACTGACCGCCAGCACCACGATCCCCGTCGTCCCCACGTACAGTCCGATGACGCCGACGTCGCCCAGCCGCGCCGGCGCGTCCGGGTCGCCGGCCGCCAGCCGCGCCGCCAGGTCATGATCCGTGTAGTACTCGATCAGGAGCGGCAGGACGATCGCCAGCGCCGCCCCCAGCCAGGCCCCCGGAAGGCCCACCGTCTTGCGCACCTCCGCCTTGAGGGAGCGCACCAGCGCCGTCGCCGCACTCATGAACGGGCCCCGTCCTCGCGTCCGGCCCCACCGCCGGCCCGTCCGGCCCAGCCTGCCCGACCGTCGGCCTCGTCCCCGGTCGGCGCAGTCAGCGAGAAGAACGCCTCCTCCAGGTTCGCGTAGCCGACGGCGACCTCCTCCAGCGTCCCGGCCGCCCGCACCCGCCCACCGGCGATGACCACGACGTCGTCGGCCACCTCCGCGAGCTCGGACAGCACATGGCTGGACAGCAGGACCGTGCCCCCGGCGTCGGCCCGCCGGCGCAGCAGCGTGCGGATCCACCGGATCCCCTCCGGGTCCAGACCGTTGACCGGCTCGTCCAGGACCAGCACCTCCGGGTCGCCCAGCAGCGCCGCCGCCAGCCCCAGACGCTGCCCCATCCCCAGGGAGAAGGTGCGCACCCGCCGCCCGGCCGCCTCACTCAGCCCTACGACGTCGAGCACCTCGGCCACCCGGCGCCGACTGATCCCCGCCCCCGAGGCCACCCAGCCCAGGTGACCGCGCGCCGTACGCGAGGGGTGCGCGCCCGAACCGTCGAGCGCCGCCCCTACCGTGCGCAGCGGCTCGCGCAGCTCGCGGTAGGGGCGCCCACCGATGAGCGCCCGCCCGCCGTCAGCCCGGTCCAGCCCCAGCAGGCACCGCAGCGTCGAGGACTTTCCGGCGCCGTTCGGCCCCACGAATCCGGTGACACGGCCCGGGCGCGCCTCCAGGCTCACGCCGTGAAGCACCTCCCGCGTCCCGTGCCGCTTGACGAGGTTCTCAATACTGATCATGCGCCAACTCCACCGCGTCGGGCGGCCGCGAGCATCGGCCGCCGAGCCGACACCGCTCCTCCGCCTCAGACACAGGTCCATCAGACCCTGGTTCGATGAGCCGCCCGGGCCACCTTCCTAGACTGGCCGGGTGCCAGCCTCCGACCTCCTGCCGCGCCACTCACCGCTCGGGCGCGCCATCACGGGGCTCACCCTGCTCACCGTGGCCACGGGCACCCTGGTCGGCTTCTCCCCAACCCCCTCGTGGGGCGCCCAGGTGACGATGCTGCTCGTCATGGCCGGGCTCGTGGCCGCCTCCCTGTGGCTGCGGCGGCGCGACCGCCGCGCCCACGAGCGACGCCTGGCGCAGGAGACCGCCGCGCGTGCCATAGCTGAGGACCGCCTCGTCATCGCCCGCGAGCTGCACGACGCCGTCTCCGGCAACCTCGGCGCCATCACCGTGCGCTGCGCCGTGGCCCAGCGCCTCGAGACCACCCCCGAGGGTCTGCGCAGTGCGCTCGGCGACGTCGAGACCGCCTCCCGCGAGGCCACCGAGGCGCTGCGGCGCATGCTCACCGTCCTGCGCGACGAGAGCACGCCGCCGACACCCGGAGCCGTGGCAGAGGTCGCGGCGCTCTCGGCAGCTGCGACAACCTCCGTGGCCGGCGCGGACTCAGCAGGCGCAGCGGACGCACCGGGCGGCTCGGGATCCCGACCGGGTGAGCGCCGTGCCGAGGTGATCGCCACCGGTCTCACCGAGGTCGTCGACCGGGCTCGACGTGCCGGCGTCACGGTCGAGATCGATGCCGCCGCCGGCGCAGGTGCAGGGGCGGACACCGATCCGAGCTCGGCGGTCCTTAGCCGTCTCCCCGCCCCAGCAGCCCGGGCCGCCGTCCGGGTCGTGACCGAGGCGCTGGCCAACACGGCCCGCCACGCCGGCCCGACGCGTGCCCGCGTGACCCTCCGCCGGAAGCCGGGGCTGCTGCGCATCGCCGTCGACGACGACGGTCCGGCCGCCGACTGGGAGCCCCGCCCCGGGGCCGGGCAAGGGCTACGCGGGCTCCACGAGCGCCTGACCGCACTCGGCGGCACCCTGGCCGCCGGCCCCCGCCCCGACGCCCCCGGCTTCGCCGTCGAGGCGACGATCCCCGCCGAACCGCTCAGGACGCCCCATGACTGACCCCGCCCCCGGACCGACCGCCGCCCCCATCCGGGTCCTCATCGCCGAGGACCAGGCTCTCCTGCGCACCACACTGGCCGCCCTGCTTGAGGCCGAGGCCGACATGAGCGTCGTCGGCCTGGCCGAGGACGGGAACCGCGCGGTCGCCCTGGCCGCCGAGCTGCGCCCCGACGTCGTCCTCATGGACATCCAGATGCCCGGCCTGACCGGTATCGAGGCCACCACCCGGATCTGCGTCGACCCGGCGCTCAAGGCCGCGCGCGTCCTCATCCTGACCATGTTCGAGATCGACGACTACGTCCTGGGCGCCCTGCACGCCGGCGCCTGCGGCTTCCTGCTCAAGGACACCGACCCGCAGGCCCTCGTCGACGCCGTGCGCACCGTGCACGAGGGGCGGTCGCTGCTCAGCCCCCAGGTCCTGGCGCGCCTCGTGGCCCGCATGCCGCGCACGGCGGCCGGGGCCTCCGGCAGCGCCCGGGCCGACGACGTCGAGACCCTCACACCCCGCCAGCGAGAGGTGCTCCTGCTCATCGCCCGGGGCCTGTCCAACAGCGAGATCGAGGCCGAGCTCGGCATCACCCGGGCGACCTGCCGCAGCCACATCACCGCGCTCCTGGCCCGCCTGGAGGCCCGCGACCGTGCCCAGCTCGTCATCGCCGCCTACGAGGCGGGGCTCGTCAGCCCTCGCTGAAGCCGCCGACCGGTACCGTGGACGCGTCTCCCGACCCTCCGCACCCCGCAGCATGCCTTGCGGTCGTAGGGTAGGGCGCGCGGTCGTACCCTCTACCCCTCGAACGCGCGACATAAGGTACGAACCCGTGTGCAAGAATGCCGGGCGTCGCTCGTATGTCCTGCCATCGCATAGACTCGAGGTAGTTCAGGTAGAGGGCGAGAATTGGCGGCTTCAGGTGGATGCGAGGGGGAGATGCTCTCCAAGAGCGCGGTACGTAAGGCCGGATCGGTGCTGCGAAGGCAGGTTGAGGGAGTGACGCCTCAAGCCGAGATCGAGCAAGCGCTTGCCGTCGTGAGTGCCTACAGAGCCTCCTTCGCAAGTCCGTTGGAGGCCACGAGTAATGAGTTGACGACGCTTCTGGAGACCTACCATATCCAGGGGGAAGTGAGCCAACGCCTGAAGCGTATGTCTACGATCCTTGAGAAGATCACCTCCAGGGAGTCGAAGCTGGACCTGTCACGAATGCAGGATATTGGTGGCTGCCGTATTGTGCTCACCTCGAACGACATCGGTGAGTTACGCCGGCTGGAGACGCACGTGCGTGAACGCTGGGCGGAGTCGGTGAAACGTGCCTCCGACTACGTGGGCAGGCCGCGTGTATCGGGTTATCGGGCTGTCCACATTGTTATCGAGCAGGATCAACGACTTATCGAGATTCAGCTGCGTACGCAGCGTATGCATCAGTGGGCGCAGCGCGTGGAAGGGTTGAGTGCCGCCTTCGGCATCAACTACAAGCAGGATGGATCCTCTCCGGTCCAGGAGTACGCGATGCTCACTGCGAAGATGTATGTCGCTCTTGATGAAGGCGAGGCTCCAGACGTCGAGGACATGCGGCGACTAAACAGTCTCAGTGCGTTGATTGCTGGCGAATTGGCGAATCTTGACCTGAACCCTGACTCTGCGTCTTGAGGAGAGATCACATGAGCATCAAAACCGGATATATTCAGCAGTTTCTTCTCGTCTACGACCGCAAGCGTGATGAGCTCTTGTCCCATGAGTCGTTCGGAGCCGATATCACGGCCGCGGCCACCGCGTACCGTGCTGCTGAAATTGAGTACCAGGATCGACCGGAGATGGATATCGTGCTTGTTGGGGCCGACTCTCTGGAGACGGTTAAAGTCACTCACAGCACCTACTTCAGTGGAGCGGCCGCCCGTCTGCTCGATGAGATCCGCGCAGGCGTGCAGTGACCGCGATGCCCTGATCCGTCTGCCCAGACCGGAGCTCCAACGCCGGCCGGGCCGGGCTCGAGTCCGGCCCGGGTCGCGGTCGTAGGGCAGGTCGCGCGGTCGTACCCTCTACCCCTCGAACGCGCGCCCTACCCTACGAACTCGAGCGCAAGAGCTTCGCGTCCCCGGGGGCGACGCCGGCACATCGCCTCCGAAGGCCCGGCCGCCCCAGGAGTACCCGCCGGGAGAGCCCGGCCGGTCGATCTCACCCCCGCTCTTTGAAGACCAGCCGGCGCTGTGCCACATAGCTGGCCACGTAGATGGCCCCGTCGCCCAGGATCTTCGCGATCCCCAGCGGGATCCCGATCGTGGTGAGCGCCTCGAGCATGAGGTAGCTGGCCGCCAGCAGGCTCACCGCCAGCACCACGTAGCGCACCGCCGTGCGCACCACGGTGCCGCGGCGGGCCCGGAAGACCCGGCGGTTCATGAAGAAGTTCGCGGTCCCGGAGATCAGCCGGGCCCCCACGACCGCCGCAAGCAGGTTGCCGGTCATCGCGAAGATCACCATGACGCCCAGCCAGTCGATCCCGAAGCTCGCCAGCGACGCCCCCATGAACCGCAGCAGCGGGGCGTAGATCCGCGCCGAGTCCTGCAACGGCCTGAAGTGCGAGGAGGTGTTGCCCGGCTCGTAGACCGTGGCGATCTCCACCTGCTCCACCACCAGCCCCAGCTCGTGGGCGCGCAGCAGGGCGGAGAGCTCGTACTCGTAGCGGTCGCCGGGCACGTTCTGCAACCAGGCCAGGTGCCCGGCGGGGTAGCCGCGCAGCCCCGTCTGGGTGTCTCCCAGCCTCCAGCCGGTCGCGCCGCGGAACAGCAGCGCGGTCACGTCGTTGCCGATCCGGCTGCGCAGCGGCACCGGTCCGGTGAACCGCCGCACCCCCAGGGTCATGTGCCCGGTCTCGCGCACCCTCGCGGCCACGGCCTCGATGTCCGACGGCGTGTGCTGCCCATCGGCGTCGGTGCACACCACGTCCGCCTCCGGCCAGGTGGCGGCCGCGTGAGCCAGCCCCGTGCGCAGCGCCTGCCCCTTGCCCTGGTTGACCGGGTAGCTGACCACCTGAGCGCCGCGGGCGCGTGCGGCGGAGAAGAAGGGCGCGTACTGCGGTCCCGAGCCGTCGTCGACGACGAGCACCGCGCAGTCCCGGCGGGCCCCGAGCAGGCGGGCCACGAGCTCGGCCAGACGCTCGTCGGGCTTGTAGGCCGGGATGAGGACCACCAGCGTCACCGCCGTCCGGGGGCGGTGCGCGCTACCTGCGCGCGGCGCCGCCTGGCTGCCGGCGGACGGGCCGACAACCGTCCGGTTCGCCGGGGCGATGACCCGAGGCAGGACGCGTGGCGAGCCCTGGACGGCCGTGCGGTTGCCGCCGCCCCTGGCCGTTGACTCCGCCGCCCGTCGGGGCGCCTCGCCCACCACCGCCGAGGCGGCCTGCTCGACGCCGCCGGAGCGGCTCAGCCGCGTCGTCGGGTATGCCGTCGGGTAGGACTGCGGGTAGACGGAGCGGCGGGTGACCGCCTTGGCGTCCGCCGCGGGAGCGCCGCTCGGAATCCGGGCCGTGCTGTTCGAGGAGGTGGCGAGGCGTTCGGTGGGGTTTCCAGTGAGGCTGTCGGTGCCGTTCATCTCAGGATCCGTTCGCGATGTAGAGGATGTCGGAGGTGTCGCGCTCGCCCCCGTTGGAGGGCTGGTTGATGATCGAGCCGTTGAAGTACATGGCCGACGAGCCGCCGCCGTCGATGTTGTAGGCGCAGGCGCACCCCAGGTCGGCCATGATCTGGGCGAGCTCGGTCATGGTCACGCCGCGCGAGTAGCCCTCGCTGCGGCCGTCGACGACGACGAGTTTCAGGTGGTTCGTCTCCACCCACCCCACGGCGGTGCGCGGCTGCTTGCCCTGGATGGAGTGGTTGCCGACGTTCGTGTCGACCTCGACCTGATCGATGCCCGAGAGCACCTGGCCGCCGTTGACCAGCGCCGGCCCGAAGGACAGCGTGTTCCACACGCCCGCGTCCAGGAGCGTCTGGGCGTTGGTGGTGGTCTCGTCGTAGACCTCCACGCGCCCGTCGGTGTAGAAGGCCATGCCGTCGCGCTTGCCGCTGTCGCGGTAGATGACGCCGTTGCGGATGAGGATGCCGTCGCTGCGGAAGCCGTAGTAGTCGCCGTTGATGGCCAGGATCGCGTCGTGCTCGGAGGCGATCACGGAGGGCTTGGCGGTGATGTTGGTGCCGAAGGAGTTGTTGGCGAAGGCGCTGCGCAGGTCGGTGGCGTTGGTGAGCTTGACGTCGGCCACGTAGTAGGTGACGGTGTCGTTGCCAGAGCCGGTGGAGACCTGCTGGATCTCGATGCTCGTGTTGGACGAGGAGTAGGAGTTCTCCCCGACCGTCTCGTTGGTGGCCGGGGCAGCCGAGGAGCTGGCGACGGCGTTCTGCGCCTTGGCCTCCAGGGCGGTGACGTCGTCGACCTCGACGTGGTCGATGACGAAGCGGTTGAGGGCCCAGGCGCTGGTGCCGGTGGCGGCCAGGCCCAGGACGGCGGCGCCTCCCAGGAGGAAACGACGGCGCGGGTGCTTACGGGACTTCGCCGAACGGCGGTGCCGGCCGGACTGGGAGTCCTGGTCCGTCTGGGGCGGCTCGGCCGGGCTGAGGGTGTCGGAGCTGTGCATGGCACAACCGTGTCCGGGCGGTGTGTGCCAGGCTTAGGTTGTCCTTGTGGGTCTCCTGTGAAGCTGCGAGGTCGGCACGACGCAGGAAGGCGGCAGCGCGTCGGGTGTCAATACTCCCAGGGGGTGAAATCTGCGCGTCGAAGTAGTCCTTGAAGCGCTCTGGTGCGGCCCGTCCCGGGCCTACAGTGGGGGCGGGCACGAGCAGCCGGTGCCCGCGACGTGAGCCTGTGAAGGAGGGGACCGCCGTGTTGTCGGATCGGGGTCGACGTATTTTTCGGATCTTCGCCGTGGTGCTCAACTGCGTGGTGGCCGTCGTCTCCTTCAGGAGAGGGGATATGGCGCTCGCGGTCGTCTTCACCGGTGTTGCCCTGAGCTTCCTGGGGCCGCTGATGCGTTCGTCCTCCGGCGGCGATGACGACAGCGACCGTCGTTCTCCCTTGGCCTCATGAGCGCTGTCGACGACGCCCCGGCCCCTCTCCTTGAGGTCGAGGGCCTGTCCGCCTGGTACGAGCGCGACCGGCCGGTGCTCACCGACGTCTCCTTCGCCCTCGCGCCCGGCGAGGCCGTGGGGCTCATCGGCCTCAACGGCGCCGGCAAGACCACGATGCTCACCTCCCTGTGCGACGTCCACCGCGGGGCGCGTCTCGGCGCCCTGCGCTACCGGGGGCGTGACGTGCGCCCGGGTGACGAGCACTTCAAGGCCGCCCGCTACCTCAGCCTGGCCGACGACGACTCCTTCCCCACCTGGAACCTGGAGGCCTTCATCGGCTTCCTGGAGCGCGCCTACCGCCTGCGCCCGGACCGGGGCCGACTCGAGGAGCTGATCGAGGGCTTCGACTACGGCCGCTACCGAACCACCTCCTTCTCCCGGCTCTCCAGCGGCTCACGCAAGAAGGCGGGCCTTATCGCCGCCTTCTACCTGACCACGCCCCTCCTCCTCCTGGACGAGCCCGTCGACTTCCTCGACTTCACCGCCACCGAGTTCCTGTACCGCGCCATCAACGAGGCTGCCGCGTCCGGCCGCTCGATCCTGCTCAGCTCCCACATCGCCGAGTCCTTCACCCGCTGCACCCGGCGCCTCTACGTGCTCTCCGCCGGCCGGATGACCGGCCCCTTCGCCACCCCCGAGGACTCCGATGCCGTGGCGTCGCTGGTCGGTTAGCCGGGCCGCCCTGACGGCGGTGACCGGCCAGTTCGTGGGACGCCGCACCGCCCTGGGCGCCGTCATCCTGTGCGCCCTGGCCGTCTGGAGTGCAGCCGCGCTCGATATCCACGTCAGCCCCCGCGTCGCGGTCACGGGGCTCGTCCTGGCCGCCGTCGGCCAGACCGCCACGATCGCCTCGGCCTGGGTCGGCTCCGGACGCTGGGACGAGCTGGCCCGCTTCCCGCTCCGGCGCGGCGAGCTCGCCCGAGCCACGTTCCTCGCGGTCGACGGCGTCGTCCTCCTCGAGGTGACCGCGCCCATCACCCTGCTCGCCCTGCTGGCGGGGCGCGGTGGTGCCGGTGGGAGGCTCGACGCCGGCGCCGTGCTGCTGGCCGTCGAGATGCTCGCCGTCGGACTCGGGTCCGCGGCGCTGGGACTGACCCTGTGGGCGGGGGAGTCGAGCGGGCGGCGTGCCGCCGCCGCCGGGGCCCTCGTCGTCGGAGCGGCCGCCTGGTGGGCGGCTCCCGCGGCCTCGGCCACTCTCTTCCTGGGCGCCGGCCTCGCCGCGATCGCCTGCACCGGTGGACTGCGGGCGCGGCGCACGCAGGTGGGCACCGTCCGGGGTGGTCGCCGCAGCCTGCTCCTGGGCGAGCTGGTGACCGTGCGCACCACGCAGGTCAACACCCTGGTGATGCTCGTCGTCGCCCTCGTCTTCACGTACACCATGACCGACCGCGGCCTGACGCTCCCGCTGCCCCTGGTCCTCGTCGTGGTCAACACGCCACTGAACGCCTACTTCTCCCGCTACCTCAGCACGCGCGCCGTGGTGCTGGCCGCACCAGGCTCGCGGCGAGTCCTTGCCGCCTACGCCAGGGACCTCGCGCTGTTGTATGCAGCGTCCAATTGTGTCGTGGGCGCGTTGCTCGTCTGGAGGGGTGGCAGTCTCGCCGAGACCGTTGCGGCCGCAGTCGCGGCCGCAGTCGCCGGAGCGGCAACCGCGGTCCTCCTGGAGGTCTACCGGC
The DNA here is from genome assembly GCF_900637975.1 of Actinomyces viscosus. Classification (NCBI taxonomy): domain Bacteria; kingdom Bacillati; phylum Actinomycetota; class Actinomycetes; order Actinomycetales; family Actinomycetaceae; genus Actinomyces; species Actinomyces viscosus. The sequence continues at coordinate 2,918,461 of NZ_LR134477.1, forward strand.
CGCTGACGGGCTGGAAGTCCGAGCGCGACGTCGTGCGCCACCCGCGCAAGTACCTGCCGCCGCTCGCCGCGCTGCTCGCCGTTCTGGCCGTCCATGCCGCCTACACCCTCGCGGCGCAGTGACGGGGGTGCGTTGCTCTCCCTGCCCCAGGGGGAAACGTCCAGGCTGTCCCTGTGATATTTGTTCGACCTTACTAAATTGAGGTCTATCCTCTTGGCAAATTAACTTAGGTAGCACTAAGGTCCTAGGTGATCCGCTTCCTCCTTCGCGTCACCAAAGGACTCCTATGCGCCGTCGTACCCTCCTCATGGCCCTTCCCCTCACCGCCGTGCTCGCCAGCTGCGGAGTCACCTCCCGCGCCGGCAAGAGCTCCAGCGGCGGCGCGTCCGCAGGCGCCTCAGGCGGTGGCTTCGAGGTCACCGACATCACCGGCCGCAAGGTCACCTTCGAGACCCAGCCCACCAACATCGTCCTGAGCGAGTCCCGGCACGTCTACTCCCTGGCCTTCCTCAACAAGGCCAACCCCATCGACAAGGTGGTCGCCTGGGGCGAGGACCTGCAGAAGGCCGCCCCGGACTTCTACGACAAGGTCGTCGCCGTCGCCCCCAAGGCCGCCGAGCTGCCGACCATCGGCTCCATCGCCAAGGACAACCTCCCCATCGAGACCCTCGTCAAGTACAAGCCCGACGTCTTCGTCATGACCCTGGACGTCTACAACGCGGCCAAGGAGAAGGGCTACCTCGACAAGCTCGACGGCCAGAAGATCACCTACGTCGTCACCGACTTCCGCCGTGACCCGGTCAAGAACACCGTCCCCTCGGTCACCCTCCTGGGAGCCCTGTTCGACAGGCGCAAGGAGGCCGAGGCCTTCGTCTCGTTCTACAAGCAGCAGGTCGACCCCGTCGTCGAGAAGGCGAAGTCCCTGACCACCAAACCCACCACCTTCCTGTGGCGCGGCCCGGGCGTCAACGACCCCGGCTCCACCTACTCCACCGCCAACCTGGGCGCGATCGTCACCGCCACCGGCGGCACCAACATCGCCGACAGCCTCCTGTCCGGCGAGGAGGGCGTCCTCACCCCCGAGCAGGTCATCGCCTCCAACCCCCAGAACATCATCGCCACCGGCGGCGAGTGGCAGAACCAGAAGATCAAGGACACCGCCCAGACCAGCTACGTCCACCTCGGCTACAAGGCCGACGACGCCTCCGCCAAGGCCAGCCTGGAGCAGCTGAGGAACCAGCCCGGATACGACCAGATCCAGGCCTTCACCGACCGGCGCGTCTACGGCATCTACCACCAGTTCTACGACGCCCCCTACAACTTCATCGCCTACCTCACCTTCGCCAAGTGGCAGAACCCCGAGGCCTTCGCCGACATCGACCCGGAGACCGTCTGGAAGGACTTCCACGAGCAGTACATGCCGTGGAAGGCCGAGGGCGTCTTCTTCACCTCCATCTGATGGGCACCCCGAACGCTCAGGTCCCCTCCGGTGACGCAGCCGGCGGCGTCGACGACGTCGGCGACGTCGACGCCGCGGCCTCCGGGCTCGACGACGCGGCAGCCGGCACGGCCGAGCCGCCCGCTCAGGCGACCGGGAAGGAGAAGGAGGCCGCCCCCGCGGACGGGGCGACCACTGCGTCGTCGGCCTACTCCGCCTACCGGCGTCGGACCCTGCGGCGCATCGCGATGCTGACCGGTCTGACGGGGCTGCTCCTGGCGGTCTTCCTGACGGCCCTCATGGTGGGGCCACTGGGGTTCGGCCCCGGACAGGTGCTCGGCTCCCTCTTCTACGCCGACTACGACCCGTGGGTGGCCAACATCGTCGTCAACCTGCGCCTGCCCCCGGCGCTGCTGGCGGTGCTGGTGGGCGGGGCGCTGTCGCTGGCCGGCGTCCAGATGCAGACGATCCTCGACAACCCCCTGGCCGAGCCCTTCACCCTGGGGATCTCGGCGGCCTCGGCCCTGGGGGCGGCGCTGGCGATCGTCACCGGGCTCGTGCTGCCGGTGGCCACCGGGGCGACCCTGCCGATCGCGGCGATGACGGCCGGCCTGGCGGCCTCCCTGGCCATCGCGATGGTCTCGCGCCTGCCCTCGGTGACCAAGGAGATGACGATCCTGCTGGGCATCGCACTGGTCTTCAGCTGTCAGGCGCTCCTGGCGCTCGTGCAGTACCGCGCCTCCACCGAGAGCCTCCAGCAGATCGTCTTCTGGTCGATGGGCTCCCTCATGCGCGCCACCTGGCCGGCCGTCATCACCGTGACGGTGGCGCTGCTCGTGGCCACGCCCGTCTTCTGGGTCAACGGCTGGCGGCTGACCGCCATCACCCTGGGGGAGGCCCGCGCCGCGGCCATGGGCATCAACGTCGCGCGCGTGCGCTCCTGGACCCTGGTCGGGGTGGCGCTGCTGGCCGCCCTGTCCGTGGCCTTCGTCGGGATCATCGGCTTCGTGGGGCTCGTGGGCCCGCACATGGCCCGCGGCCTGGTGGGGGAGGACCAGCGCTTCCTCGTGCCCGCCTCGATCCTGGCCGGGTCCACTCTGCTGACCGCCGCCCACGCCGCCAGCCAGGTCATCGTGCCGGGAGTGGCCGTACCCGTCGGCATCCTCACCGCGCTGGTGGGCGTGCCGGTGTTCCTCGCCATCATCTTCGGACGCCAGCACTCGGCCGTCAGGAGCGGATCATGAGCCTGACACTGGACAACCTCACCTTCTCCTACGGCAGGCGGGCGGTTCTCAAGGGCGTCGACGCCACCTGGGAGACAGGACAGATGGTCGGCCTGCTCGGCCCCAACGGGGCCGGCAAGTCCACCCTGGTCACCTGCGTGGCCCAGCTGCGCCGCTACCTGGGGGAGATCACCTTCGAGGGCCACCGGGGCCGGGACCTGCGCGGCATGATCGGCTACATGCCGCAGGGCCTGCCCGGCGACGCCGCCCTGACCGCCCTGGAGTCGGTGCTCACCGCCTCGCGGCGCGGCATGACCTGGCACACGAGCCGGGCCGACATCGATCTGGCCTGGGGCGCCCTGGACGAGCTCGGCGTGGCCGAGCTCGCCGACCGGCCGCTGGGCCAGCTCTCCGGCGGGCAGCGCCAGCTCGTCGCCCTGGCCCAGACGCTCGTGCGCCGGCCCGGGCTCATCCTGCTCGACGAGCCCACCTCCGCCCTCGACCTGCGCCGCCAGGTCTCGGTGCTCTCCCACGTGCACCGGATCTGCCACCGGGATACCGGACGCCTCGCCGTCGTCGCCCTGCACGATCTCAACCTGGCGGCCCGCTTCTGCGACCGCCTCGCTGTGCTCGCCGACGGGAAGGTCCTGGCCGAGGGGCCGCCCGCCGAGGTGCTCCAGCCCGACATCCTCGCCGAGGTCTACGGCCTACGGGTGCGGATCGTGCCCGACGGCGACCACGTCATGGTCGCCCCCGAGACAGATCAGGACGCCTGACCGGTAGCCTCACGCAGTCAGCTGCTCCGGCGTCGGTGACGGTTCGTAAGTGAGATGCAGACGCAGTAGAGCGCAGTGAGACCAAAAGTAGCTCCAGCGGCGCTGATGAGAACGACATCGTTCCCCTGGATCGTACGGACGAAGCCGACAGCGAGCCCCACCCAGAGAACTGCGACAGCTGCGGTCCATAGGCTCAGGAATGGGTGATGTCGAATGAAAGAGCGCAGTATCCGTCGGCTGCGATTCGTGAACGCGAGTCGAAAAGACTGAATACGTGCGGCTGTCGTCCGATACGTGAGGGCTGCTGTGAGAATCAGTGGGGGAAGAAGAAGCCAACTGCTCAGATCTGCGATCCTGACAAGAGCGAGGAGCGTGAGCAGGAGCAGGACGCAAACGAATAATCCGATATGAGCGAAGGCGATGCCCTTCACCAAGAAGGCGTCGACCGCGTTACGTGCAGTTTCATGGTGGGAGGTCTGGGCCGTGTATGCGGCAAGGGCCTTGGTGGCTCCACGGTAGTTCCTGCGGCGATCGAGTACCTGGAACTGGAGGAGCAGAGCGTCTTCGTTCACAGGATCCAGTGCCAGCGCCTCCTGAAGAGCGGTTTCCGCGGTCTCCGGGTCCGTCTTCATCTGGGCCCACGCCAGAACCGCGTGGCTGTCGGCCGACTCTGGTGAGAGTCTGACCGCTTCGCGCGCGTAGAACAGTGCTTCCTCCGTGCGCTCCATCCTGGTCAGTGCCGTGGACATGAGATAGAACAGCGAATCGTCCTCGGGGGCCAGTTCCAGGGCGGTTCTCAGCGAGCGCTCCGCCTCGGGCTCCCTGTTCTGGAAGATCAGGGCGTAGGCCAGGAGCCGATGGGCGTTGTGATCATTCGGCAGTGCCGCGACCGCTCTGCGAGCCGCGGCCTCAGAGTCCTCGAGTCGATCCACGCTGTTGTGCGCCGCCGCCAGAGCCTTGTAGGTCCTACCAGCATTGTCCGGGTAGCCGGCGAGCAGACGGCCGAGGATCTGCACGGCCCGCTCGTACTGGCCGGCGTCGACGAGCCAATCGGCCCGGTCCATCTCCTGGGTGTATACGTCGTCACTCATAGCATGCGGTGCCGTTTCATCCACTCGCGCAGCTCCTCATACTCTCCGGAGACGTCGGAGTACTCGACGACTGCGCGCGCCGTCTCGAACCAGGGGCCGGTCGAGGGGCGGATCTCCTTAAGCGCCGCGTACATGTCCTGCATGTTCATGAGCCGTGGCCGGCCGGTGCGCACCGAGTCCATGAGCGCCTTCTCCGCGGCGGAGTCGCACACGTGCGACAGGTCCGCACCGGTCAGCCCCTCGGTCACCCGTGCCAGGGCCTGCAGGTCGATCCCCTCCACGGGGCGGTCGCGCAGATGGGTGTGCAGGATGGCGGCGCGTGCCGGCTCATCCGGAGGCAGGACGAGCAGCGTCCGGTCCAGCCGCCCCGGCCGGCGCAGCGCCGGATCGATGTCCCACGGCGCGTTGGTCGCCGCCAGCAGGTAGACGCCCTCGTTGTCGCTGCTGACGCCGTCGAGCTCCTCCAGGAGCTGGTTGACGGTGCTGCGAATACCCGAGTGACGCGAGAGCGAGCGCTTGATACCGATGGCGTCGAGCTCGTCGAGGAAGAGGACGCAGGGGGCATGGTCACGCGCCTGCTGGAAGATGTTGTGGAGGTTGGCCTCGGAGTTGCCGATGTAGGGGTCCAGGATGTCGGAGATCGTCACCGACAGGAAGCCCGCCCCCATCTCACCGGCGACGGCGCGGGCGATGAAGGTCTTCCCCGTCCCCGGCGGGCCGTACAGGAGCAGACCACCGCGCAGGCTCTTGCCGTAGAGCCGGCGCAGCTCGGGATTGCGCATGGGCGCCAGGAAGGAGGCCTCCAGCCGGTTCTTGACCTCGGTCATGCCGCCGACGTCGGCCAGGCAGACACCGGCGCGCTCCACCTCCCAGTCCGCCGGCTGGCTATGGCCGTCGGCCCTGACCGGGCGAGGCTCGGAGAGGTCCCGGTCGGAGCTGGAGGGCCCGGATGGCACGGAGGACACGAAGGGCGCGGCCGGTCCGCCGCCGAGGTCCTCCTCGGCCCGGCGCCAGTCGAAGCCCCCGGCCCCCTCCGATGGTGGCAAGCCGTTGGGAACCGGAGCCTCCGGTGACCCTGACTCCGTGGGAGCGGCGACCTCCGAGGGCGCCGGAGCGTTGGACGGCGCCTGCTCGCTGGGGACCTGGGTGGCCTGCTGCGAGAGCGCCCTGGTCATGAGGGCGCGGGCGGCGTCGTCGGTAGGGGCGTGCTGCAGGGCGATGGCGCAGTGCGTGACCGCCTCGGCGTTGCGGCCGGTCCTGATGAGGAGCTCGGCCAGGTGGGTGCGCAGCCGGACGTCGTCGGGAGCAGCTTCGACGGCACGTGTCAGAGAGGCAATAAGCGGGTCGGTCACTCGGTCAGTCTAGAGGTGGGCAGTGACACGAATACCGGTGAGGGTGTGTGGTGCGCGCCGCCGGCTCCGTGCACTGCATCACGCGCCCGGGCACTGACGCACCGGCCGGAAACCTCCCTACCCTCGGAGCATGACATCAACGCCGGGCGCCCCCGCCGACAGCGGCCTGAGGGCGACCTTCCCCACCACGCTCCTCATCGCCCTGGCCGCGCTCGCGGCCGTCGCGCCCCTGGCCACCGACGCCTACCTGCCGGCCTTCGCCCAGATGGCCGACGACCTGGGCGTCTCCGCCTCCAGCGTCCAGCTGACGATGACGACCTTCCTCGTGGGGATCGCGCTGGGCCAGCTGACCATCGGGGTCCTGTCCGACCGCTTCGGACGGCGCCCGCTCCTGCTGTGGGGCAGCGTGCTGGCCCTGGCCGCCAGCATCGGCGCCGCCCTGGCCCCGAGCCTGCCCGTCCTCCTGGGCGCCCGCTTCCTCCAGGGGCTCGGCGGAGCGGCCGGCATGGTCCTGGGGCGGGCCGTCATCTCCGACCGCTCCCGCGGGATCACCGCCACCCAGGCCCTCAGCGTCGTCATGGCGATCCAGGGGATCGCCCCCGTGGTCGCGCCGATCCTCGGCGGGGTGCTCGTCGAGCCCATCGGGTGGCGCGGGATCCTGGGGGTCGTCGCCGCCTTCACCGGGGTGCTCGTGCTCATGGTCGCGCTCTGGGTGCCCGAGTCCCTGCCCGTCGAGCAGCGCCACGACGGCGGCCTGCGGATCCTCCTCGACGGCACCCGTGAGCTGGCGCGCGACCACGTCCTCGTGCGCCTGCTGCTCATCAACGCCCTGTCCTTCGGACTGCTCATGGCCTACCTGTCCGCTGCGCCCTTCGTGCTGCGCAACGTCCTGGGGATGGGGACGGTGGCCTACACGGCCGTCTTCGGCCTGTGCGGGGCGACGGTGACGGTGACGATCGCCGTGGCGGCCTCCCTGGTGCGCCGCTTCTCCCAGGCCCGCCAGGTGCGCGTCGGGCTCATCGCGGGGCTGGCCGTCGACGTCGTCTTCGCCGCCGTCTGCCTCATCTGGCTGCGCGAGCCGGTCACGGGGGCGGGGCGGGTGCCGCTGATGGTGGCGGTCGTGGCGCTCTTCCTGGCCCACGTGGCCTGCCTGGGGCTGTCGATGGGCAACGCCCCGGCGCTCGCGCTGGACCGCACCGGCCGGTGGGCGGGAACCGGCAGCGCGCTGCTCGGCTTTCTGCAGTTCGTCGTCGGCGGGCTCGTCAGTCCGCTGGTGGGACTGACCGGGGAGGCCAGCGGCGTGGCCTTCGGCATCGTCATCGTGGTCCTCGGTGTCCTCGCCAACGCCCTGGCGGTCTTCGGGGTGCACGACCGGGGCGAGAAGGAGCGTCTGGCGGCCCAGGAGGCCGAGCGCCGTACGCGTCGCCTGGGGTAGCGACGGCTCCGGTCCGTCGGCGCCCACCGACTGCGCGAGGTTCTGTTGCGTATGTCCGGCTGGAGGGGGTCCTCTCCGGCCGTCGACGTCGCGGTCGTGCCTTAGGTCGCGCGTTCGAGGGGTAGAGGGTACGACCGCGCGACCTACCCTACGAACGCGCGGGCGCTCAGGGGGCTGCACGCAGCCGCGTCGTCGGCAGAGGCAGCTCGATGGCGCCGATGAGGTCCACGGACTTGGCGATGCCGGCCGACAGGTCCTCCATCGCCCTGGACACGACCACGCGGTCCCGGTGGATCTCGCGGATCCTGACGCGCGCCCAGGTCTCCTCGCCCGTCTGCGGATCCTGCTCCTGAAGGAGCCAGTCCTCCGCCAGGAGCCGCAGGCCGATCGCGTCCAGGACCGCCTCGGCCTCGTCGAGGTCCGTTGCCGCGCCCCTGCGGGTCCACAGCAGGTCGTACGGGATGAACCGGCCATCATCGGTCATCTCGATGTATCCCACGTGCTCACCGTCCTCGCGGCGCAGGTGCTCGAAGACGTCCTCGGGCGCGGGAAGGTCGGCCTGTGCCTCGGACTGGGCGCTCATACCCACGACGCTACCGGGTTTTCAACGGTGCCGGCGGTGGCTGTCATGTTCGCAGCAGGTGCGCAGGTGTCACGACGGGCGACTATTCGGGAGTGGGGGCGGCGTTCGGCGGGGGTGGCGCCGAGGGGCTCGGAGGTGTCTGTGCAGGTCGGAGAGCTCTGGGTACAGAGGAGTGAGCCTTGCCGGCTCTGAAAAGTCTCCCGTCGTGACACTTTCCGCAGGATCGCCGGGCTCTGGGGTGGGCGGGGTCAGGTGGAGCGGCCCCTGGAGGGCTGGGGCAGGCTGGGTCGGGCTGGACTGCACCCACGCATATGACACAGGTCACTGAGTCTTCTCGGAATGGACTGATCGCCAGCAAGGTTGAGCCAGTCAGACTCAAGGTTGGGCACCGTCGGGTTGACAGAGTTCGACTCAACCACAATCCTGAGTGCATACGACTCAACTCGAAGACGCCGGAACCTCCGGCCTTCACCACAGACATCGACCAAGCAACACAAGGAGCACATCACATGGCACGCGCTGTCGGTATCGACCTCGGTACCACCAACTCTGCTATCGCCGTCCTCGAGGGGGGCGAGCCCACCATCATCCCGAACGCCGAGGGCGGCCGCACCACCCCCTCCGTCGTGGCCTTCTCCAAGTCCGGCGAGATCCTCGTCGGCGAGATCGCCAAGCGCCAGGCGGTCACCAACGTCGACCGCACCATCTCCTCGGTCAAGCGCCACATGGGCACCGACTGGTCCGTCGAGATCGACGGCAAGAAGTACACCGCCCAGGAGATCAGCGCCCGCATCCTGGCCAAGCTCAAGACCGACGCCGAGGCCTACCTGGGCGAGCCCGTCACCAACGCGGTCATCACCGTCCCGGCCTACTTCAACGACGCCGAGCGCCAGGCCACCAAGGAGGCCGGCACCATCGCGGGCCTGACCGTGGACCGCATCGTCAACGAGCCCACCGCCGCGGCCCTGGCCTACGGTCTGGACAAGGGCAAGGAGGACGAGCTCATCCTCGTCTTCGACCTCGGTGGCGGTACCTTCGACGTCTCCCTGCTCGAGGTCGGCAAGGACGACGACGGCTTCTCCACCATCCAGGTGCGCGCCACCAACGGCGACAACCGCCTGGGCGGCGATGACTGGGACGCCCGCATCGTCGACTGGCTGGTCAAGCAGGTCAAGAGCAAGGACGGCGTGGACCTGTCCAAGGACAAGATCGCCATGCAGCGCCTCAAGGACGCCGCCGAGCAGGCCAAGAAGGAGCTGTCCTCGGCGACCTCCACGAACATCAACCTGCAGTACCTCTCCATGAGCGAGTCCGGCCCCATCCACCTCGATGAGAAGCTCACCCGCTCCAACTTCCAGGAGATGACCGCGGACCTGCTCGAGCGCACCAAGATCCCCTTCCACAACGTCATCAAGGACGCCGGTGTCAAGGTCTCCGACATCGACCACGTGGTCCTCGTGGGTGGATCCACCCGTATGCCCGCCGTCACCGAGGTTGTGCGTGAGCTGACCGGCAAGGAGCCCAACAAGGGCGTCAACCCCGACGAGGTCGTCGCCATCGGCGCGGCCCTCCAGGCCGGTGTCATCCAGGGTGACCGCAACGACGTCCTGCTCATCGACGTCACGCCGCTGTCCCTGGGCATCGAGACCAAGGGCGGGGTCATGACCAAGCTCATCGAGCGCAACACGGCCATCCCGACCAAGCGCTCCGAGGTCTTCTCCACCGCTGAGGACAACCAGCCCTCCGTGCTCATCCAGGTCTACCAGGGCGAGCGCGAGTTCGCTCGGGACAACAAGCCGCTGGGCACCTTCGAGCTGACCGGCATCGCCCCGGCCCCCCGCGGCGTGCCCCAGATCGAGGTCTCCTTCGACATCGACGCCAACGGCATCGTCCACGTCTCGGCCAAGGACCGCGGCACCGGCAAGGAGCAGTCCATGACCATCTCCGGTGGCTCGGCTCTGCCCAAGGAGGATATCGACCGCATGGTCAAGGAGGCCGAGGCTCACGCCGAGGAGGACAAGAAGCGCCGCGAGGACGCCGAGACCCGCAACTCCGCCGAGCAGCAGGCCTACTCCATCGAGAAGCTCCTCAAGGACAACAAGGACAAGCTGCCCGAGGACGTCCACTCCGAGGTCTCCGAGGCCGTCTCCGACCTCAAGAAGGCCCTCGAGGGCGACGACATCGAGCCGGTCAAGACCGCTCAGGAGAAGCTGAGTTCGGTGGCCCAGAAGGTCGGCGAGGCCATCTACCAGGCCGACGCCGCCGCCCAGAGCGAGCCCGGCTCCGGCTCCGCCGCCGGCTCCACGTCCTCCGACGACGAGGACATCGTGGACGCCGAGATCGTCGACGACGAGGACTCCAAGTGACCGCGGCTGGCCCCACCCCCGAGAACGAGGGCATCGACCCCGAGCTCCAGGCGGCCGTCGAGTCGGCCTTCGAGGAGGTGCCCGACGACGTCCGCGAAGGACTCGCCCAGGGTTCATCCGAGGGCGCGGCCGGCCAGTCCGACGCCGCCTCCCCCGACGGGGAGGCGGCGGGGGACGACCCCCTGGCCCAGGCTCAGGCCCAGGCCGCCCAGGCGGCCGACGACCTGGCCCGGGCCCGGGCGGACCTCTACAACCTCCAGCAGGAGTACCAGGGGTTCGTGCGTCGCTCCCGTGAGGGCGCGGCCTCTCACCGTGAGGCTGGCGCCGCCGGTGTTGTCGAGGCCCTCATCCCGGTCCTCGACGAGATCGAGCTGGCCCGCCAGCATGGAGACCTGACCGGCACCTTCGAGACCACGGCCGGCAAGCTCGAGTCGATCCTGGCCGAGAAGTACTCCCTGGAGCGCTTCGGCGCCGTGGGCGAGGTCTTCGACCCCACGGTCCACGAGGCCCTCATGGCCACCGAGTCCAGCGAGGTCACCGAGCCCACCATCGCCGCGGTCCTCCAGCCCGGATACCGCCTGGGTGAGCGCGTCGTGCGCGCCGCCCGCGTCCAGGTCGCCAACCCGGCCTGACAACGGCGCCTGCGCGTCAACCACCCCGGTCCGACGGCGGACCCGGACCCGCCAGAGACGCTGGCTCGGGTCCGCCGTCGGACCGGGGACCACCGGACGCCCGAGCACGGGCTCCACTCACACCATTGACCACGATCTTCTGACGCTGCGACACGTGCAGCGATCACTGTTGTTATCAGATAAGGAATACCCACGATCACCCGGATAAGGAGGCGGTGACACGAACATGGCCAGTCAGGACTGGATGACGAAGGACTTCTACGCGGTCCTCGGCGTGAGTAAGGACGCCGACGCCGCCGCCATCAAGAAGGCCTACCGTACGCTCGCGAGGAAGTACCACCCCGACCGCAACCCCGATGACGCCGCGGCGGCAGACAAGTTCAAGGAGGTCGGGGAGGCGTACGCCGTTCTGTCCGACGAGGCCGAGCGCAAGCAGTACGACGCGATCCGCTCCATGGCCGGAGGCGGCGCCCGCTTCCAGGCCGGCGGGCCGGGCGGGGCAGGCGGCGCCGGAGGATTCGAGGACATCTTCTCCTCGATGTTCGGCGGTCAAGGCGGTGGCAGTGTCCGCTTCGAGACCGCCGGAGGAGCCGGCGAGCCCGACCTTGACGACCTGCTGCGCATGTTCGGCGGCACTCCCAGCCCCACCCGTTCCGGCGGGCGCCCCGGCCCCTTCGGCTTCGGCGGCTTCGGCTCCCAGCCCCAGCCGCAGAAGGGCGCCGACGTCCTGACCTCGGCCGCACTGGACCTGCGCGACGCCGTCGCCGGCACCACCGTGGAGCTGACCGCGGACGGGCGCACCATGAAGGTCCGCATCCCCTCGGGCGTGCGCGACGGCCAGAAGATCCGCCTGCGCGGCAAGGGGCGAGCCGGCCTCAACGGCGGCGAGAACGGCGACATGGTGGTCACCATCAGCGTCAACAAGCACCCGGTGTACTCCATCGACCCGGTCGACGGCGCCAACCTGCGCATGGACCTGCCCGTCACCCTGCGCGAGGCGGCCCTGGGTGCCACGGTCGAGGTCCCGCTGCTCGACGGCACCACCTCCAAGATCAAGATCAAGCCCGGCACCTCCTCAGGAACCGTCATGCGCCTGCGCGGCAAGGGCGCCACCACCCGGAAGAAGACCGGCGACCTGCTGGTCACCATCGAGGTGGCCGTCCCCAAGAAGCTCTCCAGGGCCGCCAAGGAGGCCCTCAACGCCTTCGATGAGGCCATGGGAGACACCGACCCGCGGGCGACCCTCATGGAGGAGGCCGCCAAGTGAGCCGGCGTCGGGCCGGGCAGGGCCTGGGCTACCTGGCCGAGGACGCCTCCGAGCGCGCGGTCTACGTGGTCTCCGTGGCGGCCGAGCTCGCCGGAATGCACCCTCAGACCCTGCGCCAGTACGACCGGCTCGGACTGGTCAGCCCCGCCCGGACCCGCGGGCGGGGCCGGCGCTACTCCCACCGCGACGTCGAGCGCCTGCGCCGCATCCAGTCCCTGTCCCAGGAGGGCATCAACCTCGAGGGCATCCGCCGCATCCTCGACCTGGAGACCCGCGTCGAGGAGCTGGAGGCCGACAACGCGCGCATGCGCACCCGGGAGGCCGTCGTCCAGCGGATCTTCGCCGCGGCCGCCGACGGCGAGGTCCAGGTCGTCGCTCCCGGTCGACGGAGCCGCGGCCACGAGAGCCGTCGCCCCGAGCCGGGAGGCGGGCGCCCGACGAACCCGGCCGATGTCGCTCACGGGACGAGCCCCGTGAGCACGGCGCTCGTCCCCACGAGGCCCACGCGGGCCCCGCAGCGCTGACGAGGACAGGGGCGGGTCTGCCGGGGGAATGACGATCCCCCAGGTGGGGGAGGAAGGTCGAGCCGCTTCAACCGTAAGGTGGCTGGCATGCGGATGACGACCTCTTTCACCGGCTCCCGGGGTGTGCGCTACCCCTCCCCCCGACGTCGCCCGGGGCCTCATGCTGCTGCTCATCGCCGTGGCCAACGTCCCGTCATGGAACAAGACGCCCGATGACGTCGGCACCGTCCACGCGTCGGTGGCCGATACCTGGTGGGTGTTCGTCCGGGTGCCCCTCGTCGACCACCGGGCCTACCCGCTGTTCGCGATGCTGTTCGGCTTCGGGCTCATGACCATGATCAACCGGCGCGCCGCCTCCGGAACACAGGCCTATCTCCGGTCCCTTCCGGGCGCGGACGCCGGTCATGAGCCGACGCCGCAGGAGGTCGCCTGGGCCCGAGAGCAGGCCACCCTCGACGCCCGGCGCCTCGTGCGGCGTCGGGGATGGTGGATGCTCCTGTTCGGGTTCGTCCACGGCATCATCTTCTCCGGCGACATCATCGGCGCCTACGGCCTGGTCGCCGTCATCCTCGCCGGGTGGCTGGCCCGCAAGAGGTACGCCAACCTGTACGCCATCGGCGCCGTCATCATGCTGGTGGCCACCAGCAGCTTCCTGGCGATGGGCTTTGCCTCTCCGGAGAGCGTCGCCGTATGGTCCGGAGCGCAGGAGGGCTCGGTCGCGATCGCGCTTCCCTGGTTCGTCACCAACATCGAGGTGTGGACTGTGAGCCTGTTCCTCCAGGTCCTCGTTGCACTGATCGTTCCCGCGGCGGTGATCGGTGCGCGCCTGGCCGACACCGAACTCATCACTCACCCGCAGCGGCACCGTCGCCTGCTCGTCCTGGTGGGAGCCGGCGGCCTGTCCCTCGGGGCGCTCGGCGCTCTCCACAGCGCCCTGACCGGTGTGCTGCCCATCTCGGAGTGGCCGTGGGACGTCGCCGTCAAGGAGGTCCTCGGCATCGTCGGCGCCTGCGGCTGGCTGGCGCTGCTCGCCCTGTACGCCGGCGGGCCGCCGCCGGACGGCCGACTCACCGGCCTGCGCAGACTGGCCTCCGCCGTCGGGCGTCGGTCCATGACCGTCTACCTGTCCCAGACGATCCTGTTCGGGATCGTCTTCGTCCTCATCCCGGTCCTGCTCACAGGCCGGCGACTGTGGGTGGGGCAGGCCGCAGCCGCCCTTATTGCGCTCGCGGTCTGGGCCGCGACCGTGGTGCTGTGCGCGGTCCTGGAACACGGGGGTCACGCCGGCCCCTTCGAGACGCTGCTGCGCACCGCCGTCGCCCGCAGCGAGCGCAAGCGCTCTGTCGCGGTCGTAGGGTAGGTCTCGCGTTCGAGGGGTAGAGGGTACTGTGATGTCTCATGGCTTCTGAGAGTTTCGGATGTCATGACATCTGAGACACCGGTGGGGCGGGTTGCCTGGGGGTTATGGGTAACTCGATTTCGCCGTCTCGGCGACAGCAGGTCATAGACTTCGACTCCAGGACCAGTGGGATGAGTGTGGAGGAGTTCTGCGCTCAGGTGGGTGTCTCGCGGGCCTCGTTCTACCGGATACGCCGGCGTGCTGAGCACGAGGGCCTGACTGCCGCGCTGACTGCGGGCTCTCGGGCCCCGCACCGCCCGGCGCGGGTGTGGGGCCCGGACACCGATGAGCGCATCGCCCAGGTACGAGCCGACCTGATTGCCGCCGGACGCGAGGCGGGTCCGGCCTCGGTGTGGTGGGTGAAGGGGTCAGGGCGCCAGCGTCCCGGCTCCCTCACGCTCGACGATCGCCCGCAGCCTGCGCAGGGCCGGCCTGGTGACCCCGGCCCCGCGCAAGCGTCCCAGAGTGTCCTACAAGCGCCACGCCCGCAGCGCGGCCAACGAGCTGTGGCAGATCGACGGCTTCGAGTGGCGCCTGGAGGAGCGTCTGGTGACCATCTACCAGGTCGCTGGGCGACTGCTCGCGGGTCATCACCGCCCTGAGGGCGTTGTGGGGCGGGGAGAGCGTGGCCGGCACCCGCAGCGTCCTTGAGGAGGCCTTCACCACCTGGGGGCGCCCGGCGGCGATCGGGTCGGACAACGCTGCGGCGTTCAACACCAGTCGCACCGCGGGCCCGGGTGCCACCGAGAAGTGGCTGGCGTCCCAGGGCATCCGCCCCATCAGCGGGCGGGTGGGACACCCCCAGACCCAGGGCAAGGTCGAGCGCTCCCACCAGCCGGCGGCCACCTGGCTGCGGGCTCACCCGGCCAGCACCCTGGCGGAGCTCAACACCGAGCTGGACCACTTCACCAGCTACTACAACACCGAGCGACAGCACCAGGGCCACGGCGCCGCACTGACCCCACTGAGGGTGTGGACCCAGACCCCCAGGGCCCTGGCCAGCCCAGCACCCATCGACCTGGAGCGCCTCCCAGCCGGCGGCGGCCCCATCAGCCTGCCCGACCCCACCGGCCCCGCAGGATCGGACAGCGCCGTGGACCGCGCCCGACGCACCGTGATGTCCAACGGAACCGTGTCCTACAAGAACCGGGCTCTGTCTCTGGGCAAGCCGATGAGCGGCACCGAGGTCACCCTGATCGAGTACCCCACGCGCCTGGACATCTACGACCACCACCAGCGCCGCGTCGTGTCCCTGCCCTGGCCCCAACCCACCCAGAGACAGCAAGGCAACCGCGCCACCATCGACACCAGAAAACTGCCCTACCGACTCATCCCGCAACCACCCCGACGCCGCCGAACGTCTCACAAGTCATGACACCCACCGGTGTCTCAGAAGTCATGACACTCAAACGTCTCAGAAGTGAGGAGACAGCACAGAGGGGTAAAGGGTACGACCGCGCGACCTACCCTACGAACGCGCAGATGCACCACCCTGCTTTCGCAACAGGACCTAACCGTTCACGTCGGGCCGCGAGCCGTCTTCCCCGATGCCCCCGGACCCTCCTCCGGAAGAATGGTCGGGGGAGGGCCTCCGCCTTTCGAGGGACATGATCTCGGCGCTTAAGGCGGACGCCGCGCAGTGACCGGTTTTCATACGGTCGAGTCATGAGCACGACGCCTTCTCTCACGACCTCATTCACCGGCTCTCGCGGCCTGCGCTACCCCGCCCCCGACGTCGCCCGCGGCTTCATGCTGCTCCTCATCGCCCTGGCCAATATCGGCTTCTGGGTCTCCGCACCCTCCGACTCGCGGGGGCGTGCCGTGCTGTCCGCGGCCGACAGGACCTGGAGCATCATCGACACCCTGCTCATCCACCAGCGCGCCTACCCGCTGTTCGCCCTCCTGTTCGGCTTCGGGCTGGCCACGATGACCAACCGCCGCATCGCCTCGGGCACCGCGGCCTGCCTGAAGACCCTGCCCGGGGTTGACGCCGGTCGTGAGCCGACGTCGCAGGAGGTCACCTGGGCCCGTGAGCAGGCGACCATCGAGGCCCGCCGCCTCGTGCGGCGCCGCGGCCTGTGGATGGTGCTGTTCGGGCTGGTCCACGGCGTCTTCTTCCCCTCCGAGATCATCGGCGCCTACGGCATCGTCGCCGTCGTCTTCGCCGGATGGTTCGCCCGCAAGCACCACAAGCGCCAGCTGGCGGTGTGCTCCCTCGTCCTTCTGATCCAGGTCGTGCCGGTGGTCCTGTCGATGTTGTCCGCGCCCGACGGCGCAGCGGCCGCCTCCGGCGCAGGGAGCACCGCCCCGGCGGCCGGGGCTACCACTGACGCGGCCGACTCGGCACTGTCGGCGCTGCCCTGGTTCGTCACCAACGTCGGTGGGTGGTTCATCCTCGCCGTCGGGGTGTCCCTCACCACGATGGTTCTTCCCGCCGCCTTCCTCGGTGCCCGCCTGGCCGATACCGACCTCATCGCCCATCCCGAGCGCCACCGCGGTCTCCTGGTGGTTCTCGGCGTCGGCGGCCTGGCTCTCGGGGCCCTCGGGGCGCTCCACGAGATCCTGGCCCCGCTCACGGGCTCTCAGCCCTGGGAGGTCGATCCCACGTTGATCATGGTCCTGGGCCTGGCCGGAGGCTGCGGCTGGCTCGCCGTCCTGACCCTCTACGCTGGCGGCCCGACGTCGGACGGTCGGCTGACCGGCCTCAGGTGGCTGCTCGCCAGCGTGGGACGCCGCTCCATGACCGCCTACCTGTTCCAGACCCTCATGCTTGGAACCGTCTTCGTCATCATGCCGAGGCTGACCGGGACCTTCCTGACACTGGGGACGGCAGCGGCCGCCGCGGTCGCGGCGATGGCCTGGCTGACGATCACGTGCGCCTGCGCCGTCATGGAACGGCTGGGCGTGCCCGGTCCCTTCGAGACGCTGCTGCGCACCGCCGTCGCCCGCAGCGAGCGCCGCCGTACGATTCCGCGCGTCGAGCAGGCTCCTGCCCGGCACGCGGACGCGCCGATCCCGCAGTCGGCGGACACGACCATGCTGATGAACCAGGCTCGCACACCGGCTCTCGGCCACTACCTGCCGGTGGACGCCTGAGCCTCAGCCGGATTGCCGGATGCCGCCCCCGGGTGGGACGACTGAGAGGAAAGTCAGAGGACGAGGAGCCCTGGCCCTCCGGGAGGAGGAGCCGGGGCTCCGCTCATCCCTGGGGTGGAGCGGACGAACACCGCTGGACAGCCCCTGTGGGGGAGGTGTGAATCACTGCCGCTTCCTACCGTGAAGGGTATGAACCTCACGACCTCCTTCACCGGCTCCCGGGGCCCGCGCTTCCCGGCCCCGGACGTGGCCCGCGGCCTCATGCTCCTGTTCATCGCGCTGGCCAATATCCCCTTCTGGGTCATCACCACACGGTCCTCGGCTCCCGGCGACGCCGCCGACACGGCCTGGCTGTGGGTGCGCACCCTCCTGGTCGATCACCGCGCCTACCCGCTGTTCGCCCTCCTGTTCGGCTTCGGGCTGGCGACGATGATCAACCGTCGCATCGCCTCGGGCACCGCGGCCCGCCTCGATACCCTGCCCGGGGTTGACGCCGGCTGTGAGCCGACGCCTCAGGAGGTCGCCTGGGCCCGCGAACAGGCCACCGTCGACGCCCGCCGCCTCGTGCGGCGTCGAGGCCTGTGGATGATCCTGTTCGGCGCCGCCCACGCCGCGCTGTTCTCCGGCGACATCATCGGCACCTACGGACTGGTCGCCGTCGTCTTCGCCGGGTGGCTCGCCCGCAAGCACTGGAAGCGAGCCGCGGTCGTCAGCGCCGTGCTCACCGCCCTCGTCATCACGACGATGTACAACATGGGGCGATTCATGGCGGCCCAGGGCCTGAGCGCAGCCGCTGCGCAGACGGAGGCCACCGGATCGAGCTCCCCGCTGTCCCAGGTCGTTGCCAGCGTGACCTCCTGGGGCGGAAACACCGTTGCGACGGCGCTCCTGTCCATGGTGGTCCCGGCGATGTTCCTCGGTGCCCGCCTGGCCGACACCGATCTCATCACCCACCCCGAGCGCCACCGTCGCCTCCTGGTCGCCGTCGGCCTGATCGGTCTGGGAATCGGGGCTGCGGGAGGCGTGGGGTACGCCATCTGGTTCACGGGTGGGCACCTGGCTGCCTGGGCCGCTCCTCTTCACGAGGTCACGGGGTTGGCCGGGGCCTGCGGCTGGCTCGCTCTCCTGGCGCTCTACGCGGGCGGTCCGACGTCGGACGGTCGGCTGACCGGTCTCAGGTGGCTGCTCGCCAGCGTGGGACGCCGCTCCATGACCGCCTACCTCGCCCAGACCTTCCTCTTCGCCACCATCTTCCTGGTCGTCCCGGCCCTGACCGGGATCAGCCTCCACCTGGGAGAGGCCCGTGCCGCCGGGATCGCACTGGCGGTGTGGGTCGTGACCGTCGGCCTGTGCGCAGTCA
Source organism: Actinomyces viscosus (assembly GCF_900637975.1). Classification (NCBI taxonomy): domain Bacteria; kingdom Bacillati; phylum Actinomycetota; class Actinomycetes; order Actinomycetales; family Actinomycetaceae; genus Actinomyces; species Actinomyces viscosus. The sequence continues at coordinate 2,937,003 of NZ_LR134477.1, forward strand.
TGGAATATGGTGGCCACGCCGGCCCCTTCGAGACCCTGCTGCGCACCGCCGTCGCCCGCAGTGAGCGCAGCCGCCGGCTCCCGGCGCCTCCCGCTCCGGTCACCCCGGTGGGGCGCGCCGTGTCTCCTGGCGCGTACGAGCTGGTTCGCTGACGGTCAGGGGCACGTTTCGGCATATGAGTCCATGGGGAGATCTTCCCCGGCGGCTGCGCTGGCGCACCGCCCCCGGTTCCTCGGGGGCGTCCGCGCCGTAAAACGGCAGATAACTGCCCCAATGGAACGAAATCTCCCCGGATCGCGAGTGGTGTGAGTCGTCTCGCAAGATGTGAGGGTTGACCTGTCCGTTTCACAGGGCAGAGTGGACGCGGTAGCCTGCCTGCGTCCCCAACACTGAAGGAAGCGAACAGTCTCATGACTCAGCCCCCCAACCCCGGTCAGCCCTTCTACCAGCAGCAGCCCTCCGCTCCCTCTGCTCCGGCCACGGGCCAGCCCTACCCGCCCAGCAGCAGTTCCAGGGCGCCCCCGGTGCCCCCGGCGCTCCGGGCCAGCCCTACCCGCCCGCCGCCTCGGGCGACTCCCTCGTCGGCAGCCTCTTCGACACCTCCAAGGAGTTCGTGACGAAGTACAGCCGGATCGTGTTCATCGTCGCCTCGATCGCCGTCGGCCTGGGCTGGCTCGGCGTCGGTTACATGGGAGGCAAGATGGGTGCTGTCGCCAGCGCGATCTCCGACCCCCGCAACTACGACGGCTCCACCTTCGACGCGATGTCGTTCCTCATGAGCCTCGTGTTCTCCGCCCCGGCGTACCTCACGGTTCTCTTCGTGATCCGTCTCTTCATCGAGCTGGTGTCCAACTCCAGCAAGTCGGGCCCGCAGGCCTGACGCAGCGCCCGCAGTCTTCGCGCCAGCAACCGGCTGCTTACACCTGACGGCCGCCAACCAGCGAGGTTGGCGGCCGTCAGGCGTTGGCGGGTCACAGCGACGCGGTCGGCTCCTCCTTGCTGCCGGGCAGCTCGAGGACGGCGGTCAGGCCGCCGGTGGGGTTGGCGCTCAGGTGGAGGGCGCCGCCGTGGGCGGTGGCCACGGCCGTGACGATCGCCAGGCCCAGTCCGTGCCCGGATCCCCGAGTCCGCCCCCGTCCCTCGCCGCGGACGAAGGGCTCGCGCAGGGACTCGACGCTGTCGGCCGGCACCACGGGGCCGTCGTTACGGATCGTCAGCCGGACGTCGTCGGCCAGGTGCGCCATCCCGACCGTGATCCTGCCGCCGTCGACGTTGTAGCGGGCCGCGTTGCGAAGTAGGTTGGACACGCTCTGGCGCAGCAGCACCGGATCGCCCGGGACCCGGGCGGGCAGCAGGTGGGTGGACAGGCGCAGGTCGCGCTCGGCCACCTCCGGGGCGATGAGTCCCAGGGCGTCGCGGACCGTGGCCTCCATGTCCACGTCCTCGTGGGCCAGCCTGCCGGACTGGGCGTCGGCCAGGTCCAGGAGGGCGTCGATCGTCTCCCGGTTGGCGCGGTTGGTCTCCAGCACCCGGTTCAGGACCCGGCGCAGGTCCTCGGTGGAGGCCTGCGGGTCGGACAGGGCGACGTCGATCATCGTCTGCGTGGTGGCCAGAGGCGTGCGCAGCTCGTGGGAGGCGTTGGCCGCGAAACGGCGGTGCACCGAGAAGGAGCGCTCCAGCGAGGCCAGCATGTCGTCGAAGGTGTCCGCCAGGTCGTGGATCTCGTCGCGCGGCCCGGACAGGGCCAGGCGCTGGCTGAGGTCACCCGAGGCAGCGCGCTTGGCCGCCGCGTTCATCGAGGACAGGGGCCGCAACATCCGTCCAGCCAGCACCCAGCCGACCGTCCCGGACACGACTGCCAGCAGCATGAGCGCCCCGACGGCGGAGCGCAGGATCGTGTCCAGCAGCTCGAACAGGTTCGTGTTCGCCTGGACCACCTGCGGCGTCGTCGGGTCGATCTGGGGAACCTGCTGCGGGTCGAAGGCGATGGAGAGCGTGTTGTAGCGGGTGTAGAAGTAGACCAGGATGATGAGGACCGCCCCCGAGATCGTCACCAGGCTCGCGTAGGTGGCGGTCAGCCGGGCCCGGATACTCAGGTGGCGCGGACGGCGAAGCCGGTCCTCCGGGGTGTGGCCGGAGTCGGATGGTGGATGTCCGCCGGCGTCTGTGTCTTCCCTGTTCGCGGGCTGCGGTTGAGCGGCGCCAGTCATGCGCTGAACCGGTAGCCGGCTCCGGGAACCGTCTGGATGACCCAGGGCTCTCCGAGCTTGCGACGCAGGTGCGAGATCGTCACCCGCGTGGAGTTGGTGAAGGGATCGGCGTTGGCGTCCCAGGCCTTCTCCAGCAGCGTCTCGGCGCTGAGGACCCCGCCCTCGGCCTCCATGAGTACCTGGAGGACCGCGAACTCCTTGGGGCTCAGACGGATGAAGCGTCCGTCGCGGTAGACCTCCCGGCGGAAGGGGTCCAGACGTACCCCGTGGGCCTCGATGACCGGGGTGCGCGCCGGCTGGCTGCGCCGCCCCAGAGCCCGCAGCCGGGCCACCAGCTCGGGGAACTCGAAGGGCTTGGTGAGGTAGTCGTCCGCCCCCAGCTCGAAGCCGCCCACGCGCGCGTTCAGCGCTCGCGAGGCCGTCAGCATGAGGATCCGTGTGCTCGGGTGCTCGGCGACCACCTGGCGGCAGACCTCGTCGCCGTGTACCACGGGCAGGTCCCGGTCCAGGACGAGGATGTCGTAGTCGTTGGTCGCCACCTGCTCCAGGGCGCTGGCCCCGTCGCCGACGACGTCGACCGCCATGGCCTCACGGCGCAGACCCGTGGCGATGGCCTCGGCCAGATACTCCTCATCCTCCACGACGAGTACGCGCATTGTCCCGTCCTCCTTCTTCTCTCTTCCTTCGCACTATGGTCCGGGCTCGCGGCTCCGGGCTCGCGAACCGCCACCGGACGGCGTCGGACACCATCTTCCCCTACTACCTGACCAGGGAGCGTGTTGCCAGCACATAAGCGGATTCCTGAAGGTTCTCGCAACGTCGGTCCCAGTTGGCTGTGGGGACATCACCGGGCGCTGCACCGTAGCCCGGCCGGCATCCCCGGCACTGACCGGTACCGAAAAGGAACTCTCCTGACTATGAGAAGAACGAACCTCTCCCTCCGAGCCCTCGCCCTTCTGGCCTGTGCTGCCTGCACCGTAGGCATGACTGCCGGCTGCAAGACCTCCGCCACCGACAACGCCAAGGAGGCGGCCTCGCAGTCAAGCGGTGATGACTATCTGCTCAAGCTCACCCAGTGCATGCGGGGTAAGGGTATCGACGTCCCCGACCCCGACTCCAAGGGCAACGTCGAGATCCCTCAGAGCGAGACCGCCGATAAGGCCATCGAGGAGTGCGAGAAGGAGGTCGGCCCCGCCCCCGGCTCCGAGGACCTCTCCAAGCCAGAGGTGCAGCAGGACCTGGTCAAGGCCGCACAGTGTCTGCGCAAGGAGGGCTACGACGTCCCCGACCCTGAAGTTGGCAAGGGGCTCCAGCTCAATGGCGAGATCCCCCAGGACGTCATGAACAAGTGCTTCTCCAACCTGGGGGACAACTAGCCATGACGACGATGCACAGCACCCGGCGTCGAAGCTTCCTGGCCATGGGCGTCGGGGCAGTCCTGGCCACCGGCGCCGGGACCGGGGCCTTCGTCACCCGCTCCGGCCCCTTCGCCGCCAAGCCGCAGCCTACGAAGTCGTCCTTCTCCGGTGCCACGGACACCATCACCAAGGGCGACCTCCAGGGCGAGACCTCGGTGACCGGGACCCTGCGCTACTCCGAGGCGCGCAAGCTCAAGGCCGGCTTCGAGGGCGTCCTCATCCAGGTGCCCGCCTCCGGCACCGTCCTGACCCAGGGCGACGTCCTCTACCGCACCGGTACCGAGATCGCCTACCTCATGCACGGCTCCCTGCCCGCCTGGCGCAGCTTCGAGGCCGGTATGGAAAACGGTGAGGACATCCGCCAGCTCGAGACGGTCCTGAGGGACCTGGGCTACTTCGACTACGAGCCCGACAACCACTTCAGCTGGGCTACCACCCGCGCCATCATGAAGTGGCAGAAGGCGGTTGGGCTGCCCCAGAGCGGGACCATCCCCCTGGGGCGGATGGTCTTCGTCCCCGGCGACCTGCGCGTGGGAACGGTCAGTGCTCGCGTCGGGGACCGCGCCGCCGTCGACTCCGAGCTCTACGATGTCACCTCCACCAGCCAGGTGATCGACGCCAACGTCAAGCTCTCCGATCAGAAGCTGGCCGCCGTCGGCACCGCCGTAACCATCACGTTGCCCGACGCCATGACCACCACCGGCACCATCACCTCCGTGGGCACTCCCACCGAGAAGACATCCAGCTCAGGATCCAGTTCGGGCGGAAACGAGACGAAGGAGAGGGTAGTCCCCATCACCATCACCCTCGCCGACGCCTCCGCGACCGCCAACTTCCAGGAGGTCTCGGTCACTGTGGCCCTGCCCAGCGAGAAGCGTGAGGGCGTCCTGTCAGTACCGGTGGGTGCCCTGCTGGCCCTGACCCCCAGGGAGTACGGCGTCGAGATCGTCGAGTCCGGCGGCACCACTCGCAAGGCGCCGGTGAGCGTCGGACTGTTCGCCGGCGGACGCGTGGAGATCTCCGGGGACGGCATCTCAGAGGGACAGACCGTGGTGGTGCCCCAGACATGAGCCGCATCCTGTCCCTCAAGGACGTCTACCGCACTTACGGTGAGCCGCCCGTGGCGGCCTGCGCAGGTGTGAGCCTGGAGGTCGACGACGGCGAGTTCGTTGCTATCGTCGGCCCCTCCGGTTCGGGCAAGTCCACGCTCCTCAACCTCATTGGCACGCTGGACCGGCCCAGCTCGGGCACCGTCGAGATCGACGGCGTCGACGTCGGCTCCCTGCCCGACGCCAAGCTCTCGGCCCTGCGTGCCAGCCACATCGGCTTCGTCTTCCAGCAGTTCCACCTGGCCGACGGCGTCAACGCGGTCGACAACGTGGCCGACGGACTCCTCTACAGTGGCATCCCCCGCTCCGAGCGGCGCCGCCGAGCCCGAGCCGCCCTGGAGCGCGTGGGCCTGGCCCACCGCCTCGACCACCGCCCCCATCAGATGAGCGGAGGTGAGCGCCAGCGGGTGGCCATCGCCCGCGCCGTCGTTGGCGAGCCGTCCCTGCTGCTGGCCGACGAGCCCACCGGGAACCTCGACTCTGCCTCCGGGACTTCGATCGTCGAGCTCCTCCACGAGCTCCACTCCCAGGGAACCACCATCATCGTCATCACCCACGACAACGGGCTGGCCGCCCAGCTGCCCCGGCAGATCGCCATCCGCGACGGCCGTGTCGTCGGGGACTCCAGCCGCAAGTCCAACCACAAGGAGGTCGATCGTGCAGACAACGTCGCCACTGCCGACGTCAGTGCCGTCCGCGCCGACGTCGCCGCCTCGGCCTGACCCGGCGCCGGCCGGCAGGTCGCAGGAGGGCGGCAACGCCCACGGCGCCGAGCGTCCCGAGACCTCGGCGAGGCCGCTTCAGCGCTCACGGCTGCGCCTGTCCGACGTGCTGCGCCTGGGGGGAACCGGAATCAAGGCCCGCCCCACCCGTGCCTTCCTGTCCGCCCTGGGCATCGCCATCGGGATCGCGGCCATGATCGCGGTGGTCGGCATCTCCGCCTCCAGCCGGGCCCAGCTGGCCGCCCAGCTCGACTCACTGGGGACCAACCTGCTGACGGCCTCCGCCGGGCAGGACCTGTTCGGTAACTCCTCGTCCCTGCCGCAGGACACCGTCGGCAAGGTCCGGCTCATCGACCACGTCGAGAGCGCCTCGAGCACCGGACTGGTCAAGAACGCGCTGGTCTACCGCAGCCCGCTCATCGACAAGAACGCCTCCGGCGGCATCACCACGATGGCCGCGGACCGCTCGCTGCTCGACGTCGTGGCCGGGCAGGTCGACCGGGGCACCTGGCTCAACGAGGCCACCAGCCAGTACCCGGCCACGGTCCTGGGGCACACGGCCGCCCAGCGCCTGGGCGTCGTCACGCCGGGCACCAAGGTGTGGATCGGCGGCAGCTGGTTCACGGTGGTCGGCATCCTCAAGCCGGTGGTCCTGGCCCCCGAGCTCGACTCGGCCGCGCTCATCGGCCAGGGGGTCGCCACCAACCTGCTGGGGCACGACGCCAAGCCGACGACGGTCTACACCCGCAGCCAGGACTCCGCCGTCGCCCAGGTGCGCCAGCTCCTGGCGCCGTCGATCTCGCCGCAGGCCCCCAGCGAGGTCAAGGTCTCGCGGCCCTCGGACGCGCTGGAGGCCAAGAACGCGGCCGACAAGGCCTTCACCGGCCTGCTGCTGGGCGTGGGCTCCATCGCCCTGCTCGTCGGCGGCATCGGGGTGGCCAACACGATGATCATCTCGGTGCTCGAACGCCGTCGGGAGATCGGTCTGAGACGGTCCCTGGGGGCCATGCGCAGTCACATCCTCGTGCAGTTCATGACCGAGGCGCTGCTGCTGGCCACCCTGGGCGGCTCCCTGGGGTGCGTCATCGGCATCGGGGTGACGGCCGCGATGTCGGCCGCCAACGGCTGGCCCTTCAGCCTGCCGGTGGTGGCGATCGCCGGCGGACTGGGCGTCACCATCGTCATCGGCGCCCTGGCTGGCGTGTACCCGGCTGTTCGCGCCTCCCGCACTCCTCCGACCGCCGCGCTCAACGCGCAGTAGGAAGGGTTGGGAATCCCGAGGAGAGGCGGGTCAAGACGTCCCGGTGGGAGACGACTGGGCCCTTGCGTCGACGGCACCGGGCAGCGGTGACCGGTGCCGCAGGCGCATGGGAGAGGGGCCCAGATGGACCGGGACCGCACGAGGGCCCCGCACAGCTCAGTGCGGGGCCCTCGTTCCTGCGATCAGAAGACCGCGGTGCTTGGGGTCAAGCAGGCTCTCAGCCGAATCACTCCGTGCCGAGCTTGCCGTCGACGGCGTCGCGGGCGGTGTCGATCTTGTCGTCGTACTTGCCGCCGGTCGCCTTCTTGGCCGCGCCGGCTGCGGCGTCCAGCGCCTTGTCGCTGATCGCCTCGGCCTTGTCGGAGCTGAGAGCGTCACCGGCCTTCTTCGCCAGGTCGTCAAGTCCCATGTGTGTCTCCTTCCGTCGGGTGGCCGGACGTCGGATAACGGCGGCCTCGCCTGAATAGTGCCAGGTTTACGGTGGTGCGTCACCTATGCGGGCCCCTCTGTCCTGGCCGGGGACGTCCTGCGCGGCCGGGGACGGAAAACCTGCACCCGTACGGGTGGCATGTCCCCGTCTGGAAGGCGGGTGCACCCGCACGGGTGGAATGTCCCCGGCGAGGGCGGCTCGGTCCCTCACCACTGCCAGGTGGGGCGGGCGGGGGCGCCTGCGGCGTCGGCCAGGAGGACGGCCTCGCGCACTCGGCGCGTCAGCAGTGTCAGGACGAGCCGGTAGGAGTCCTCCACCATGTCGGCGGCGGTGTCGGGCCGGTAGTCGGGGCTGGTGAGGTCGATGCTCGCCCAGTGCCGCTTGGACTGGTGGAAGCCCGGCTCCACCCAGCTGTAGGCGGACCGCACGGCGACGACGTCCTCGGGGTCGAGCTTGACGTTGGCCAGGAGGCGGCCGTCGGTGTGGGGGATGAGCAGCAGGAACAGGCGGGTCCCCACGGAGGCCACGGGGATGTCCCACTCGGGCTTGTCGCCCGCCCAGGCGCCGGGCAGGTCGGCCGCGTGGGCCAGGAGGGCGTCTCGGCGGGCGGCCACGGCGTCGTCGTCGACGCGGGCGGAGCGGGCGCCGTCGGAGGGGGAGGCGGGCTTGGTCATCGACGTCGAGCCTACGGTGTCCTCCCGGCCGGGGGCACTCGACGCCGTCGGGGACCTTCTGTTCCGGCCGGGGACGTCCTGCGCGGCCGGGGACGGAAAACCCGCACCCGTACGCGCGGCATGTCCCCGGCCGAGAGGCTGCTGCACCCTTGCGCGCAGGATGTCCCCGTACGTGCCGACAGTCCTGGCAGGTCAGTCCGGGACGACCTCCAGGAGCTCGCCGACCGAGCAGCCCAGCGCCTCGCAGATGGCACTGAGCGTGGAGTAGCGGATGGCCTTGGCGCGGTCGTTCTTGAGCACCGAGAGGTTGACGGTGGTGACCCCCACCTTCTCGGAGAGCTCCACGAGCGTCATCCCGCGGGCGGCCAGCAGCTCATCGAGGTGACAGACGACGTGGCTCACACAAGTCCCTCGGTCTCTTCGCGCAAGGCGGTGTTCTCCGCGGCCAGGGCGCTGGAGTGCTGGTAGGTGCGGTGCAGGGCGAGCAGCAGGTGCGTTGCGAGGATCAGGACGATGATGCTCTTCAGTGTCGGCAGATCGTTACCGGTGGGGATGAATCCGGTGAGTGACTGCCCTTGGGGGTTGCCGACGGTGAGGTACTCGTCGGAGATCGCGATCCCGGTGATGTGCAGTGCGAGGGAGCTCAGCGTCTGCCCCAGCAGGAGCCAGAACAGGTGCCCTCCCCGGGTGAAGAGCTGGTCGACGAATCCCGGCCGACCCGGGCGGATCGCCGCGATGAACCGGACGAAGGCGACGGCGCAGGCCGCGATGAGGACGAGGTGAACGGTGATGAACAGGCCGGTGAAGAACTGCGCGCCGCCGGACAGTCCGTGCACGGTCCCGTAGATCGTCGAGTAGCCGGAGCTCATCTCCACCGTCGCGCGTCCGAAGGACAGGTGCTCCTCAGGCGCGCTGCTGCTGTCCGTGAACTCAAGGAGCAGGCCGCGACCGTTGACGAGGTCCCACAGGTTCGATCCGAGCATGAGGAAGGGGGAGAAGCACAGCAGGACCAGCAGGAACGAGGTGAAGGCAAGGCTGACGGGGCCGACGCCGGCATCCTGGCCGGCTGCGGCGTCGGGGGAGGCCTGGTTGGCGGCAGGATCGGCGTCGTCGTCGACGTTGGTGTCTTCGGTGTTTGAGGAGGCTTCGGTGCTGGCGGTCATGACGACGCTCCATATCGACTATCGATGTATCGATAGTCGATATGGTGTTCCTGTGCGTCCTGGTCTGTCAAGTGTTTCCACGGAGCTGGCGCTGGTGGTATGGCGCGGTGCTCCTCGTGGGCGGAGACGTCTCGCGCGTACGGGTGCAGGAATTGCGCTCCCGTGCGCGCGAGACGTCTCCATCGGATTGGGGCTGCGCCCGTCCGGACTCAGTGGAGCGTATCGGTGATGACCGTGGCCAGCTCCTCGACTTTCTCCGCGCTTCCGGCGGATACGGTGATGACGGCATACTGGCCCTCGGTCTTCGTGGGGGCCAGGATGTAGGCCCCGTTCGCCTGCTTGCCGCTCATCGTGATGGTGTAGGAGGCGACCGCGGCCTCGCCGTTGGCGGTCTCCTTGGTGGAGTAGCTAGTCTTCGTCGCCCCGGGCGTCCGCGAGATGATCGTCTCCATGTCCGACTCGGTGGGAGCCTGCTGCATCGGTACGAGGGTCTTGGCGACGTTGCTGTTGTTGGAGAACCCGTTCTCATCGGGCTCGGTGGCCCGGTAGAAGATGTCCAGGCTGGCCATCTGCTGCTCCAGGGTGTTGACGTCGATGCCCATGGTCTGTGCCGCCGCCTGCTTCTGTGCGGGGTCGAGGTCGCCGAGGCTCTGCCAGCTGTCAGGAACTGCGAAGCTGACTCCGACGGTGGGGGCGGTCACCTCCTGGTATCCCGAGGGGGTCTCCTTGGGGAGGTTGCTGCTCGTGGTGCTGGAAGCGGTTGCGCTGCTGTCCTTGTCACTCTCGGTCGAGTTCGCAGAGCTATCGGATGCGGCCGAGCTGGATGACGAGCTGGACGAGTCGGAGCCCGAGCTCGTCGCGCTCTGCGAGCAGGCGGTCAGAACGGGGGTGGTGGCTAGCGCCAGGCCGGCCAGCAGGGTCGCGGCGGTGCGTGTGGTTCTCATGATGCTCCAAAGGGGTAGGAGGGGAAGCGGGCCTTGTCAGGAGATCATCTTTTCCTGGGAGTTCTCCATGTGGTGGCTCCTTGGGGCTTCTCCGGTGTCGGGTCGGCGATTATGTGTGGGGTTCTCATGGTTTCTCCGGGTGGGGGAGTTAGCGTGGAGCAACCTTGTTGGCGTCGTTGAACGGCAGCGTTCTGTTCTCCATGTTCTCCATGCCGGTCTCACGTGGTCGGGTTGTGTGGTGGGCGCGGCGTGATCGCCGGCGGCGTCGCCTCCGGCGAGCCTTGAGAAGTAGTCCACCTCACCAGCGGCTCAGAAAGTTGAGCGGAATAGACTCAACCCTGCGAAGGTTGAGGTGGCCAGAAGACGCAAGACGTTACCAACCTCAAAGGAGGTCCATATGGACACGAACTACACCACGAAGTCGCAGGAGGCGATCTCCGGGGCCATGCAGGCGGCCGCTGCGGCCGGCAACCCCCAGATCGAGCCGGCGCACCTGCTCGTTGAGCTCCTCTCCCAGCCCGACGGCGTCGCCGCGGGACTCCTGGCCGCCGTCTCTCCCGACGCCGCGGCCCGTCAGGCCGTCGGGGCCGCCGCGCGCCGCATCCTGACCCAGTTGCCCACCTCCTCGGGCTCCTCGATGACCCAGCCCCAGCCCTCGCGCGCGCTGCTGGCCGCCCTGGAGGCCGCCTCCTCGGTCGCCAAGGAGCTCGACGACGAGTACATCTCCACCGAGCACCTGCTCATCGGCCTGGCCAAGGGCGACACCTCCGGCTCAACCCCCGCCGTGGCCCGCATCCTGGCTGACGCCGGCGCCACCCCGGACGCCCTCATCGAGGCCCTGCCCCAGGTCCGCGGCTCCTCCCGCGTCACCTCGGCCAACCCCGAGGGCACCTACAAGACCCTCGAGAAGTACGGCACCGACCTCACCGAGGCCGCCCGCGAGGGCCGCCTCGACCCGGTCATCGGCCGCGACTCCGAGATCCGCCGCGTCGTGCAGGTCCTGTCCCGGCGCACCAAGAACAACCCGGTCCTCATCGGTGAGCCCGGCGTCGGCAAGACCGCCGTCGTCGAGGGTCTGGCCCAGCGCATCGTCGCCGGTGACGTGCCCGAGTCCCTGCGCGGCAAGCGCCTCATCGCCCTGGACCTGTCCGGGATGGTGGCCGGAGCCAAGTACCGTGGTGAGTTCGAGGAGCGCCTCAAGGCCGTCCTCAAGGAGATCAAGGACTCCGACGGCGAGGTCATCACCTTCATCGACGAGCTGCACACCGTCGTCGGCGCCGGCGGCGGCTCCGAGGGCGCCATGGACGCCGGCAACATGCTCAAGCCCATGCTGGCCCGCGGCGAGCTGCGGATGGTGGGTGCCACCACCCTGGACGAGTACCGCGAGAACGTCGAGAAGGACCCGGCCCTGGAGCGCCGCTTCCAGCAGGTCTTCGTCGGTGAGCCCAGCGTTGAGGACACCGTCGCCATCCTGCGCGGCATCGCCCCCAAGTACGAGGCCCACCACCAGGTGACCATCTCCGACGGCGCCCTCGTGGCGGCCGCCACCCTGTCCGACCGCTACATCACCGGCCGCCAGCTGCCCGACAAGGCCATCGACCTGGTCGACGAGGCCGCCTCCCGGCTGCGCATGGAGCTCGACTCCAGCCCCGTCGAGATCGACGAGCTGCGCCGCCGCGTGGACCGCATGCGCATGGAGGAGGCCTACCTCGATGAGTCCATCAAGGACGTGACCAAGGCCGACCCCGCCGACGTCGACCGCCTTGAGCGCCTGCGCGCCGAGCTGGCCGACGCCTCCGAGGAGCTGGCCTCGCTCAACGCCCGCTGGGAGGCCGAGAAGGCCGGCCACAACAGGGTCGGTGAGCTGCGCGCCGCCCTGGACGAGATGCGCACCCGCGCCGACCTGGCCGAGCGCGAGGGCAACTTCGAGGAGGCCGGTCGCCTGCGCTACGGCGACATGCCCGCCCTGGAGCGCCAGATCCGCGAGGCCGAGGCCGCCGACGACGCCGAGGAGGCAGTCGGTGACCCCATGATCGCCGAGAAGGTCGGCGCCCCCGAGGTCGCCGAGGTCGTGGGCTCCTGGACCGGGATCCCCGTGGGCAAGCTCCTCCAGGGTGAGACCGAGAAGCTCCTGACGATGGAGGACGTCATCGGTGAGCGCCTCATCGGGCAGGCGGCCGCCGTGGCCGCCGTGGCCGACGCGGTGCGTCGCTCGCGGGCCGGCGTCTCCGACCCCGACCGCCCCACCGGCTCCTTCCTCTTCCTGGGCCCCACGGGCGTGGGCAAGACCGAGCTGGCCAAGTCCCTGGCCGAGTTCCTCTTCGACGACGAGCGCGCCATCGTGCGCATCGACATGTCCGAGTACTCCGAGAAGCACTCCGTGGCGCGCCTCGTGGGCGCCCCTCCCGGGTACGTCGGCTACGAGGAGGGCGGCCAGCTCACCGAGGCGGTGCGGCGTCGGCCCTACTCCGTGGTCCTGCTCGACGAGGTCGAGAAGGCCAACCCCGAGGTCTTCGACATCCTCCTGCAGGTGCTCGACGACGGCCGCCTCACCGACGGCCAGGGCCGCACGGTCGACTTCCGCAACGTCATCCTCGTGCTCACCTCGAACCTGGGCAGCCAGTACCTCACTGACCCGCTCACCAGCCCCGAGGAGAAGCGCAACGAGGTCATGAGCGTGGTCCAGGCCTCCTTCAAGCCGGAGTTCCTCAACCGTCTCGACGACATCATCATCTTCGAGGCGCTCACCAAGGAGGAGCTGGGCGAGATCGTCGAGATCCAGCTGGCGCGCATCGCCAAGCGCCTCAAGGACCGGCGCCTGAGCCTGGACGTGACCGACGCGGCCCGCAGCTGGCTGGCCGACGAGGGCTACGACCCCGCCTACGGCGCCCGGCCGCTGCGCCGCCTCGTCCAGCGCGAGATCGGCGACCGCCTGGCCCGCATGCTGCTGGCCGGGGAGGTCCTCGATGGCCAGCGAGTCATCGTCGACAAGGTCGACGGCAGCGACGGCCTGACGCTGCGGGCCGAGGGGGAGGCGCACCTGCCCTCCGCGGCCTCGGCGGCGTCACCGGCCTGAGCCGGGACGGCCGACTGAGCTGAGCGGCGACCGGCCCGAACGGGCCGGGGCGACAGCGAGGGGGCGGGTCCACCCGTGCGGTGGGCCCGCCCCCTCGTGCTGCCCGCGGAGGCGCGCGCCTCAGCCGGGCTGGTTGTCCTGGGTGGGCCAGGCGTTGTACACGCAGCCGCCTGCGAGGTCGTGGCTCTGCTGGGCCATGAGAGGGGCCTTGAGGCCGGCGCCGGCGCAGAACTCGTGCTCGTGGCCGAGGAAGTGACCCACCTCGTGGTTGGTGACGTAGGTGCGGTAGGAGTCGACGTCGGGGTAGGTGACGGCGCCCCAGTTCCAGCGGTCGGAGTTGATGACGACGTTGTTGGCGTTGCGGCAGCTCCACATGCCACCGGTGTCCAGCGGCGAGCACAGGGCGTCGGCGGTGGGCGGTGTGGCGATGTTGAAGATGAAGTCCGCGGCGGCCGGGTCCGACACCGGCTCGAAGGAGGTGTTCTGCGCGGTGGACCAGCCGCGCTCGTCGTTGAGGGTTCTCTCGACGATGGGGGCTGCGGCCGCGGCGTCGACGTGGGTGCCGCCCTCGACCTGGAGCACGTAGCGGTAGACGGTCCCGGCCGCGGGCCGGGAGACGGGCACGGCCGGGGCGATCGTCCAGGTGCCGTCGCCGACGGCGTCGGAGTGCGCGAACCCCTCGGCGTCCAGCCGCGGGGCCGGCAGCGTCGAGGCCGATGAACTGGGTGAGGCCGACGAGGGGGCGGCCGTTGGCGAGGCCGCGTGGCTCGCGCTCGGTGGGGCGGATGACGGGCCCGCCTCCGCCGGGGCCGGGGACGGAGTCTCAGGGGTGGCCGAGTCCAGCGGCAGGGCGAACCCGGGGTGGAAGCCCCAGATGCGCAGACCGACGACGATGAGAACCAGCGCCACCACCGCGGTGGTGCCGTAGAACAGCCGGCTGCGACTGCGACGACGCTGGCGCTCGCGGCGGGCGACGACGAGGGCCCGGCGGCTGGCGGGGTCGGGGTCCTCCGACGAACGGCGGTGCGTGGAGTGCTGGCCGGCCGGACTGCGGCGCAGAGCGGCAGGAGTGCTGCGGCGTCCTGAGGCCGACGACGAGGCGCGGCCGGGGCCCCGCCTGGAGCGGGAGGGACGCCGCGGCGGCTGCGGGGTCGAGGGGCTCATATCGCCATCGTAGGGTGCTCGGGCCCGGTTAACCTGCCGGGAGGTACCCCGGCGCGCGCAAGGTCACATGCGGCCTCCGGGTGCGGAAACGGCTCTTCGGAGCGACTTTCGGTTGATTTATCAAGACAAAGGTCGCCCGTAGGCGGATGCCGGTCTAGATGATCTCGTAACCGATCTCGGGGGCGAGGGCGGTCAGCAGGGCGTAGAGCGTGGCGTCGGCCAGCGGAGCCGTGTCCCGGGGCAGTGTCGGCAGGCTGTCCTGCGCTGGGGAGAACAGCACCGTCATGTCCTGCCCGGTCATCGTGGAGCGGGCGCGCAGGCCGTCGAGGTCGGGCAGCTGATCCCTGATGGCCCGGGCCCAGGCGCGACACGTCGACCGGGGAGCGCTGTCGAGACTGACTGAGGCTCCGTTGCGCAGGGCCCAGGTGCTGGTGAGGTCGAGCAGGCGCAGCGGGCGCGTTGCCTCCCACACCTGCAGGAGGGGCATGTCGCTGCGCGTGTCGATGAGGCGGGTGTCGGCGAAGACCTCTGCCACGCAGGTGAGCAGGTCGCCGGCGGTGTACAGGACGCCGCAGTCGGGATGCTCTCCCGACGGCGGAGGGTGAGGGTCCCAGCGGCACCGCGGGTGCGGCCCCCAGGTCCTCATCTCTCCCCAGGGCAGGGGGAAGCGGCTGGCTGCGAAGGCGATGCGGGCGAGCTCGGCGCGCTCCACGGTCAGTACGTCCTCCGGGCGGGTCCGGAACACCGATGGCGGTCGCGGAGGATTCTTCGGGCGGGGGCTCACCGGTGGTCCGCGTCGGAGAGCCGCTGAACGACCTCCGCCGGGTCCCCGCCGGCGATCAGCCACTGCCTGGGGGCCATCCCGTCGAGGAGCTCGGGGTCCGCCGTCGTCATCCAGGCCTCGACGGTCGCCGCTGCCAGCCCCTCCCGCAGGGCCGGGAGGACCGTCGCCAGTCCCGGGAGCGGGTGGCCGTCGTGGAACTGCCACGTCGGAAACCTCAGCGACCGCCCCTCCGAGTAGGCGTAGAGGGAGCGTCCGGCTGCGCGGGTGATCGTCGTCGTCGCGCGGCCGAGCAGGGTGGCGACCTGTCGCGTGCTCAAGGATCGCGCCAGGTCGCAGGCAGCCCGAACGGCCTCGTGCTGGGCGGTGACCTGTTCGGCGTAGGCACGGTCCGACAGGATTCGAGCGACCTTGCGGGAGGTGGTCTTGGTCCCTCCGCGGGGAGTGGTCCGGGTCAGGAAGTCGGCCATGCCGGCTGTCAGGGGGCCGACGCCGTCGTGCGACGTGCGGGCGGCGGCGTCGCGCATCGCATCAGCAAGCTCCTGGTCGCTGAGGTCGAGCTCGTCGAGCAGCCCGGTGAGTGCAGTCATGGCACGAGTATAATGCATCGTTTTTGCATGGGCATGCGTTCGCGATGCGTCTCGGCCGGATTCACAGTGCGGTCATGGGGGAGTGCTGCCGGGCTGACAGACCGGCGCCCAAGAGTGGAGGCACGGAACCCGGGCGCCCCTGGGTGATCCCAGCAACAAGGACAAACGACAAGGACGACCGTCGGCACGGCGGCAGAGCCCCACCGCCCTGTCTGCCGTACCGCCCTGCTGATCCGAGGAGATGCACCATGACCCTGTCCGTACCGACCAACTCCGCCGAGTCCGTCACGTCCGCCGACGCCGCGCTGCGCGGCTGCGACCCGGGAGTCTCCTTCGCCATGAGACGCCGCAGCCTCCTGATGGCCGGCTTCGGTCTGGGAACCGCCGGACTCATCGCAGCCTGCAGTACCTCTGAGGCGGCGAGCGCCGCCGGCTCCTCCGCCGCAACCGCCGGCTCGACCGCCGGATCCGCCTCGGCCGGGTCCTCCCGGGCTTCCGCCTCCCCCGAATACCACGAGGCCAGCGCCTCCAACACCTCCCTGTCGGCCGGCACCTGGAGCGGCACCATCGGAGACAAGCAGATGACCCTCTCGGGCGCCTACCTCGTCGACGGCACCACCGCCACCATCGACGGCGGCACCTTCGAGTCGACGACCTCCGACCAGGCCGTCTTCCTCGTGGTCAATGGCGGGAGGCTGACGGTTACCAACGCCAAGATCGCCAAGACCGGGGACGCCACCTCCTCCGGCCAGCACGGCGTCGACGACTCCTACAACTTCTACGGCCTCAACTCCGCCGTCGTGGTCGTCGGCGAGGGGTCGAGCGCCACGGTCACCGAGACGACCATGACGACCGACGCCTCGGGCGCCAACGCCGTCGTCGCCACCGGTGGTGCCAGCGCCACTGTCACCGCCTGCGCCATCGCCACCACCGGGGAGTCCTCCCGTGGCCTGCACGCCACCTACGCCGGTGTCATCAACGGCTCCGACCTCACCATCGAGACCCAGGGCGCCCACTGCGCCGCCGTCGCCACCGACCGCGGCTCGGGAACCGTGACCGTCGAGGGCGCCAACACCTTCACCACCAACGGCGACGGCTCCCCGTGCCTCTACTCCACCGGTCAGATCACCGTCAGTGGCCTGACCGGTCAGGCCAATGCCTCACAGGCCGTCGTCGTCGAGGGGAAGAATCACGCCACCGTCTCGGACTCGACGCTCACCAGCGCCTCCACCAAGGGCGGCGTCATGCTCTACCAGTCCATGTCGGGGGACGCCGCCGACGCCGACGCCGCCACGGAGGTCTCCACCCTGGCCATGACCAGGGTCAGCCTCACCTGCACCCAGGCGGTCCCGATCCTCTACGTCACCAATACCTCCTCGCAGGCGACCCTGACCGCCTGCACGCTGACCACCACCGGTGGTCTGGCCACCGCGGGCGAGGACCGCTGGGGGACATCCGGCTCCAACGGCGGCACCCTCGCCCTGACGATGGACGCCACCACCTCCGACGGCGCCATCACGGCCGGCTCGACGTCCTCCTCCATCACGGTGACGACCGTCAACGGCGGGGCGGCCAACGGGCCGCCCTCGGGGAGCGTCACCGTCTCCTGACGGTGCGTGCTCGACGGCGCTGACGGCGGTCAGCCTCGTGCCGGCACGAGGCTGACCGCCGCATGTATTTGAACCGGAAACAAGATTTCCGCAAGTGTTACGAAACCGTGACCCGGGTGGCTCTGCCATGCGAACCTGCGTGTTCTCATAAGGCCATCTGGGCAGTGAGTGGGCGTGCTGGAGGGGGTGGATCCCAGTGGTTGCAACAGACCGTACGGTAGGAGATCTCTGCGCTGGTAGGAGCCGGTTAATTGTGTGAAAACAGAGATCAAGTCGTCATCCACGTCACGGGTAGGGCACGTGGAGGTCACACTTGAGCGGATTATTCCGATGAACGCCATTCTGCCTTGCAATTCCCTTACTGGAAGGTGCCATGATTCGGCCATGAACACTGTCAGTACCCCGACTCCGCCTCCAGCTGCCCCGGCTAGGCGGCGCGGACCCGGGCGCCCCCGAGCGGGCAGTGAGGACAAGCGAGCACGCATCCTCAACGAAGCCGTGGTTCTCTTCGGAGAGCACGGGTATGCCGGCACCTCCCTGGCCGACATCGCCAACGCAGCAGACATTTCCAAGGCCGGGCTGCTGCACCACTTCTCCTCCAAGGACGAGCTCTTCGCCAAGGTGCTTGAGCGTCGCGACCGCGAGGACGCCCTGAGCATCCTGGTGGACTCCCCTGCTGGCGAGGACGTCGTCGACGTCCCCGTGGACCCCGTCGGCAACGTGGACACCCTGGATGTCGCCGGTTCCGCCGCCGACCTCGACGCCGACCCGTGGGCGCTGCTGGACCGCTACATCGAGCTGCTTGAGCGCAATGTCGCCCACCGCGACCTCACGGCGATCTACACCGCCACGGCGGTCTCGGTCCTCGACGCCGCGCACCCCGCGCACCGTTGGATGGCCGACCACCTCAACGGCGCCGTCGAGCGCTTCGAGGCCAGCTTCGAGGCCGGCAAGGCCGCCGGGCTCGTGGACCCGCAGATGCCCTCGCGCCTCGTGGCGCGCAGCCTGGTCGCCCTCACCGACGGGCTCCAGCTGCAGTGGCTGTGCTCGACGACGCCCGAGACGGCCGCCTCGGAGTCCCTGGGCACCGACCTGGTGGCGGAGATCCGCCTCTACGCCGACTGCCTGCGCAGCCAGTGGGCGTCCCAGGAGACCCCGGAGACCCCGCAGCGGCCCAAGGCGGCCTGAGTGGGCTGACGACGCCCTCAGTCGAGCCGTTTCACGCCAGTCCTCAACGTATCCCTACTCGTCCCATCCGGCTCGGGAACCCCGCGGTTCCCGAGCCGGTCCTGCGTGTGGCGGCGCCTTGAGCGGGCAAGGTTGCCCGTCGTCGGCCCGGCGGCCTCGTCGGTCCCGCCTCAGCGCTGCGCCCACAGCAGCAGGTGCGGGGTGATCGAGGCCAGGTCCGGGACCACGACCAGGCCGGGGTCGGCCGGGAAGTGCTTCTGCGCGCCGATCTGCACGACGTGGATCCCGTTGCCCCTGGCCGAGGCCGCACCCGTCGGGGAGTCCTCGACGACGACGCAGTCCTCGGGCCGCAGGTCGAGGCGCTCGACCGCCGTGGCGTAGGGCAGCGGGTCGGGCTTGGCCCCGACGCCGTCGTCGCCGGTGACCAGGACCGCGAAGACGTCACCGAGCGCGGAGGCCACCTTCTCCACGATCCTGCGCGGCGAGGCTGAGACGATCGCCTGGGCCAGCCCCACCTCGGACAGCGCCGAGGTGATCCGCAGCGCCCCGGGCAGCAGCGGCGGGGCGGCGGTCACCGAGGCCTCGACGTCGTGCGCGATCGCCTCGAAGGCCTCCTGCGTGGCCGGGTCGTCCCAGGACGGCGTGGCCCCGGTGGCGGCGATGAGCTCGCGGGCCTTGCGGATGGAGGCGCCCGTCATCTGGGCGACGAGCTCAGGGCGAGGGTCGCCGCCCAGGGCCTGGCAGTGGTGGATGAAGGCCTCGTCCCAGAAGGGCTGGGAGTCCATGAGGGTGCCGTCCATGTCCCACAGGACGGCGCGCACCGTGAAGCTGGGAGCGGGGGATGCTGTCATAGGAGCCAGCGTAGCCGTGAGGTGTTGCGGAGCACAGGGTGGCGGGTGTGGTTCCGGTCGATGACCCGCCTGCTGGCGTTCAGGGTTATGTGCGGCGTCGTCGGCCTGGCAGACTGCCTCCAAGCCGCTTGACGGCGCACGTGCCGGATCCAGCCGGGACGGCCGGCGCGAGCGGGCGGTGGATTCGGAGGGACCGGGAGGAGGCGGGGTGAGCGACACCTACAGGCCCACCATGGAGGATGTGGCCCGGGCGGCCGGCGTC
This sequence comes from Actinomyces viscosus, assembly GCF_900637975.1. Classification (NCBI taxonomy): domain Bacteria; kingdom Bacillati; phylum Actinomycetota; class Actinomycetes; order Actinomycetales; family Actinomycetaceae; genus Actinomyces; species Actinomyces viscosus. Next base: position 2,956,456 of record NZ_LR134477.1, read on the forward strand.
TCGCGTACCACGGTGTCCTTCGTCCTCAACAACCGCGACGGCGCCCGCATCGCCTCGGAGACGCGCGAGCGCGTCCAGCAGGCGGCCGCCGAGCTCGGCTACCGCCCCCACGGTGGCGCGCGTGCCCTGGCCTCGCGCCGCTCCTCTCTCATCGGGCTGGTCTCCGAGATCGTCACCAGCCCCTTCGGCGCCGCCACGATCCGCGGAATCCAGGACACGGTCCGGCGTGCCGGCTACACCCTGTTCATCGTGCCGACCTCGACCGAGGCGTCGATGGACTCCGAGGCCTTCGAGACGCTCCTGAAGTCCCGGGTCGAGGGCATCATCTACGCCACCGGCTGGAACTGCCAGGTCCGCATGCCGGCGCAGGCCCGCGAGATCCCCACCGTCCTGGTCCACTGCATCGACCCGGTCTCCGGCCTGCCCTGCGTGCGCCCCGATGAGGAGCAGATGGGACGCCTGGCCGCCCAGGCCCTCCTGGAGGGGCACCACCGGGACATCGGCGTCATCGAGCTGGACCCGAACGACGGCGAGGCCGCGCCGGGTCGGCGCGCGGGCTGCGAGGCCTACCTGGAGCAGGCCGGCATCCCCTGGAGCACCGTGAGCGTCGCCGTCGGGCACGGCACCACCCGGGGCGGCTACGCCGCGGCCGCGCGCCTCCTGACGGACCACCCCTGGCTGACCGGTCTGGTGTGCGGCAACGACCGCATGGCCATGGGCGCCTACGACGCCATTCGTGAGCAGGGCCTGCGGGTGCGCGAGGACGTGGCCGTCATCGGGATCGATGACCAGGAGCTCATCGCCGACCAGGTCCACCCCGCCCTGACCACGGTCGCCCTGCCCTTCGAGGAGATGGGGCAGGTGGCGGTCTCCCACCTGCTGGCTCTCATGGCCGGCGAGGAGGTGCCCGCTGAGACGCTCCTGCCGGGGCAGATCATCCACCGTTCCTCGGCCTGACCGCGCCGCCCATCACCTGCCCATTGTGCGCCCATCACGCGCCCAGAGCGCGGGCGGGGACATCCTGCGCGTACGGGTGCAGAATTTCTGTCCCCGACGGCGTCGAACGTCCCCGGCCGTTATAGAGGGCGCAGCGGTCACACCTGCCGACGGCGCAGGCGCAGCATGTAGGCGCCGGTGGTGGTGGCCACCGTGGCCAGGACTCCCAGTGTCAGGGAGACGCCGGTGCGGGCCAGCGGGAACCCGCTCCCCTTGCTCTGACCGGCAGCGGCGGCAGCCGGGCTCGCCGAGGCCGATGCGGCCGCCGCCTGGCCGTTGTTGCCCGGCCTCTGGGTGGCGGGCTGACCCGGCCCGGGGGAGTCGGGCCCCTCGGCCGCGCCACCGGCGTCGTCGGCGGACCCCAGGTGCCACAGGCTCAGGGTGTCCACGTGGGCGGTGCCGCCCTCGGCGTAGAGCGAGACGTTCGTGGCGCCCTTCTTGGGGTAGACCGTCTCGGTGATGACGGGGGTGCCGTCGGCGGCGAAGACCTCCACGGAGTGGGCGTCGACGACGACGCGCAGGTGGACCTGCCCCTCGCTGTCCGGCGACAGCGGGGCGGTGGAGCGGTCCGGGAACTTCGGGGAGAAGTCGGTGACCCCGGAGTGGGTGCGGTCCACGACGACCTGCTTGGCCTTGGCGTCGTACCCGACGAGCGTGTACTGCTCGCCGTTGTCGAGGACCTTGAGACCGGCGAAGGAGGACTTGCCCGGGCTCAGGTCGACGCTGATGTCCAGGGAGGTGCCCTGAGCGGCCTGGCCGAGGGAGGTGTCGCCCACCGGGATGTCGGTGTCCTTCTGGGTGACCTGCTGACCGGTGCGCAGGGAGTCCAGGGCGGTGACCGGCTGGGCGGTCAGTCGCAGCTTGCCGTCGACCCGGGTCAGTCCCAGCTCGCGCACCGTCGACATGGCGGTGCGCCAGGTGGTGGTGGGCAGGTCGCGCACGTAGGCCCAGTTGCTCATCCAGCCCACCTGGTAGCACTTGCCGTCAGGGGCGTCGTTCCAGGTGACGGCCGCATAGTAGTCCTTGCCGTAGTCCAGGCGCGGGACGGCGTCGGCCCCGGAGAAGGCCCTCGTGTCGGACTGGATGACCTGGTCGACCATGAGATGGCCCCAGTCCTCGGCGTTGCCGTTGTGGTCCTCGATGGCGAGCCGGGCCTTGCGGCCCTTGTAGGCCGAGACGTCCATGCTCGTCCAGTCCAGGGTCCCGGAGTTGTTGCCGGTGGCCGAGGCGACGACCCTGCCGTCGACGACGAGGTTGACCGAGGTGTTGTCCGCGAAGGGGGAGGCCTTCGTGTCCGAGGCGCGCACCTCGTCCAGGAGGATGTGTCCCCAGGGGCCGGTGGCCGTGTCGGTGACGACGATCTGGGCGGACTTGCCCTTGAGGTCGCTGACGTCCCAGCTCTGCCAGTTGAGCTCCTCCAGGTTGCGGCCGGTGGCCGAGCGCACCACCTTGCCGTCGACGACGAGCTCGACGACGGTTGCTCCGGAGCCGTCGTCAGCGCCTCCCTCGGGGCGCGGGTTGTTGCCACCGCCCATGAGGAGGTTGAGGTAGGTGGAGTCGATGGTGAAGGTCGGGGAGGTCGCGGTCCCGGTGGTGGTGTCGGAGCCCTGCCCGGTGGAGACGTCGAAGTAGGTGTTGAGCAGTCCGGCGCTGGAGTGGTTGACCAGCGGCTGCTGGCCCGGGGTGGCTCCCTGAGGGGGCGTGGCCCCGAAGGCGGTGCCCTCCACGGTCCAGCCGTCCCAGGTGCCGTCGAAGCCGGCCAGGAGCTTGCCGCCGCCGTTGTCGCCGGTGGCCTGGGGGTTGTAGGGGTGCCTGCCGCCGGCGGTGCGCAGGTTGATGTAGGACGAGGAGACGGTGAACTCGTCCGAGGTCAGCGTGCCGGTGTCCGCGTCGCCGCTGCCGAAGGAGTCCACGTAGGCCTTGCCCTGGTGGCCGGGCAGGTCCCCGGTGGCCGGGCCCGAGCCGAAGGCGGCGCCGTCGGCCTTCCAGCCGGCGTAGCCGTTCTCGAAGTCGGCCAGGGTCGTGCCCTCCTCGCCGGTGTAGTGGGGGATGTCCTCGGGTGTGAAGGTGGAGCCGTCCCAGCTGCCCACGAAGTACTGGGCGGAGTCGGCCACCGTGACGACGAGGACCCACTTGACCTGCTTGGAGTCGCCGTCGACCGGCAGCGGGAAGAAGTCCGGGCACTCCCACACCGCCGAGGTGATGCCCTCACCGCCGAAGCTGGACTGCTCGGTCCAGTGGATGAGGTCGGGGGAGGAGTAGAAGGAGATGCGGTGCTCGGTGGCGTGGGAGACCACCATGGTCCAGCGGCCGGCCGTCTCGTCCCAGAAGACCTTCGGGTCGCGGAACTCGTTGGAGCCGATATCCAGCACCGGGTCGCCGTTGTTGTACAGGTTCCAGGTGCGGCCCTTGTCCGTGGAGTAGGCCAGGGACTGGGACTGGTTGCCGCCGACGTCGGCGCGCGTCCACAGCGCCACCATGGCCGGGTTGTCCGGGCTGCCCAGGCCGGAGGTGTTCTGGGTGTCGATGACCGCGGAGCCGGAGAACACCCCGTACTGGGAGGTGTGCGGGATCGCCACGCCCAGCTCCTCCCAGTGGACCAGGTCCTTGGAGACCGCGTGGCCCCAGGACATGTTGCCCCAGTCCGAGCCCTCAGGGTTGTACTGGTAGAACATGTGGTACTCGCCGTCGTAGTAGACGAGCCCGTTGGGGTCGTTCATCCAGTTCTTCTGCGGGGTGTAGTGGTTCTGCGGGCGCCACTGCTCGCCGGACTGGTCGGCGTTCGGGGCGGCTGGGGCCGCCGGGGCGGCTGGGGCCAGTCGGGCCTGGCTGGTTGCGGCTGCGGGCATGGAGACCAGCGTAGAGCCGGCTGCAAGCAGGCAGGAAGCGGTCAGGGCGCTGAGTGGTCGGCTGATCCGACTCATGGCATGTCCTCCGGGAAACGGGTTCGGCATGGATGGGGGCTGCGTGAGGACGCGCATGAGCGGCGGACCGGCACGGGCCGATTCGGCGGGGCGGTGAGGAGGTGCTGGAGCTCTGTTTCTCGCCCACATCCGCTAACGCGCGTTAGCGACAGTAACAAAAGTACGCGGCCCTCCGGGCTCGAGCAAGCGCTCAGGGGCGCATCCCGAGAAACATCGGGGATTTCTCAGGGTGCTCCCCGATGGCGGTCGGCGGACCGTCTTCGCCAGACTTGTGGACATGACACAGCAGCAGTACCCCGGTCAGTTCAGCCAGTCCGCCCGCAACGAGAGCGACGCCGGCTCCTCCTCCGGTCGAACCGGCGAGTTCGGCCGCTTCCGCAGCTCACTGCCCCGGCGCTCCCGCAAGCACCGCATCCTGGGCGGCGTCTGCGGAGGCCTGGCCGAGGCCTGGGGCATGCCGGTGACCGCGGTGCGCATTGGGGCGATCCTGGCCTGCCTCCTTCCCGGCCCCATGTTCCTGGTCTACATCGCGGCCTGGTGCCTCATGCTCGACGAACCCGCTCCCGCCCAGTACTGAGCCGGCACTGATCCATGCAGACCGGTCCTGAGTCGGCTCGGGTCGGCTCAGACCGGCTCAGGCCGGCTCGGGAGCGCCGGGATCGGCCGGGCCCCGGTCCACGACGACCTTTCGGCGGTCTTTAGCGCCGCGGCAACATGACCTGTACCAGAATCAGGACCACTCAAGTCAAGCCCGCTGACAAACCCTGGCGGCGTCGGGCCGCCCACCTGCGCCGAAAGAAAGGTGATCGCCGTTTCCTCACTGCTCCTGTCCTGTCGCCTGTGCATCACACGTTTTCTTCTGACCCGTGCCCGACCCCGCCGCCACCGGTTCCAGGCGGTGCCTCGGGCGCATGCGTGAGGCCAGGACTGCGCCCACCTCGTCGCCCCCGGTTCCACGGGCGACGTGGCGGGCGCAGCCTGCTGCTCGGCGGGGACGTTCCACGTGGCCGGGTGGGTCGTCTTCTCGGCGGGGACGCGTGACGCGTACGGGGACGGGAATTCTGTCCCCGTACGTGTGGGATGTCCCCGCCCGGACCCGAGCGCACCCGAGCGCGCAGGAGGTCCCCGTCGGTGACACGACGGCGGCGGTCTCGCAGGAATCCCCGGTCGATGGGAGGATCGAGCCGTGACCGAGACTGTGAATGCCCCTGTGAATGCCCCTGGTAGCGCTGCCGTGTCCCGCCCCGCGGCCGATATCGAGTTCCTCTCCGCCTACGACCAGGGCTTCGCCCGCGTCGCCGCCGTCACCCTGCCCGTGGTGCCGGTCAATCCGGCCGCCAACGCTGCCGCGATCATCGAGCAGGCCCGCGCCCTGGCCGACGACGGCGTCTGCCTGGCCGCCTTCCCCGAGCTGTGCCTGACCGGCTACGCCATCGACGACCTTCTCCTGTCCGACGTGCTCCTGTCCGACGTCCTGGCGGCCATCGAGACCCTGCGCGCCGCCAGCGCCGACCTCCTGCCCGCCCTCGTTGTCGGCGCGCCCCTGCGCCTGGGTGACCGTCTTTACAACTGCGCCCTGGTCATCCAGGGCGGGCGGGTGCGCGGCGTCGCCCCCAAGTCCTACCTGCCCACCTACCGGGAGTTCTACGAGAAGCGGCACTTCGCGCCCGGAGACGCCCTGCCCGCCGGGGTGGAGGATATCGAGCTGCCCGGCGTGCGCAGCGATGTCGGCGATGTCAGCGATGCCGTCGACTCCGGTTCCGACGGCGACGTAGGCGATGTATCCACTGCCGCCCCCGCTCGGCCGGTCGCCCGGGTCCCCTTCGGGGCGAACCTCCTGTTCGAGGTCGACGACGTCCCCGGACTGGTCTTCCACGTCGAGGTCTGCGAGGACATGTGGGTGCCCGTTCCGCCCTCGTCGCTGGCGGCGCTGGCCGGGGCGACGGTCCTGGTCAACATCTCCGGCTCGCCCATCACCGTGGGGCGGGCCGAGGACCGCGAGCTGCTGGCCCGCTCGTCGTCGGCCCGGGGCCTGGCCGCCTACGTCTACGCCGCCGCCGGGCAGGGCGAGTCCTCCACGGACCTGGCCTGGGACGGCCAGACCCTCGTCTACGAGAACGGCGAGCTGCTCGGCTCCACCGAGCGCTTCCCGGACGGTCCGCGCGCCACGGTCGTCGACGTCGACATCGAGGGACTGCGCGCCGAGCGCCTGCGCCAGGGGACCTTCGCCGACAACGCCCGCACCCTGAGCGCCCCGGGCGCCGGCGTCCCGGTGCGGGCCACCACCTTCACCGACCCGGCGGCCTTCCGGCGCATCGCCATCGGGGGCGCCGACCTGACGGTCCCGCGCACCGACATCGGCCTGCGCCGGCGCGTGGATCGCTTCCCCTTCGTGCCCGACGACCCGGCCCGCCTCGCCCAGGACTGCTACGAGGCCTACAACATCCAGGTGGCCGCCCTCGTCCAGCGCCTGGGGGCCATCGGCAACCCCAAGATCGTCATCGGTGTCAGCGGCGGTCTGGACTCCACCCACGCCCTCATCGTCGCTGCCCGCGCCATGGACCGCCTGGGCCGGCCGCGCTCGGACATCCACGCCATCACCATGCCCGGCTTCGCCACGAGCGCCGGCACCCGCCGCAACGCCGAGGACCTCGCCGTCGGCCTGGGCTGCACCTTCGAGGAGCTCGACATCCGGGCCACCGCCACCCAGATGCTCACCGAGATGGGCCACCCCTACGGCGAGTACGCGCGCACCGGCGTCCTTCCCGACGGCGTGAGCGAGCGGGACCTCTACGACGTCACCTTTGAGAACGTCCAGGCGGGCCTGCGCACCGACTTCCTCTTCCGCATCGCCAACCACCGCGGCGGCATCGTGCTGGGCACCGGCGACCTCTCCGAACTCGCCCTGGGCTGGTGCACCTTCGGGGTGGGGGACCAGATGGCCCACTACGGCGTCAACGCGGGCATCCCCAAGACCCTCATCCAGCACCTCATCCGCTGGGTGGTGGCCGAGGAGCTGTTCGACGACGCCGTCGGGCGCACGCTGCTGTCCATCCTGGACACCGAGATCAGCCCCGAGCTGGTCCCGGCCGAGGCCGGCGGCGCCATCCAGTCCACCCAGGCCAAGATCGGGCCCTACGCCCTACAGGACTTCACCCTGTGGCACGTGCTGCGCCGTGGCTCGCGTCCCAGCCGCATCGCCTTCCTGGCGCAGCGGGCGTGGTCGGACGCGACCGCCGGGGACTGGCCCGAGGGGCTGCCGCAGGCGGAGAAGGTCGCCTACGACCTGCCCGAGATCCGCCGCTGGCTCGAGCTGTTCCACCGGCGCTTCTTCACCAACCAGTTCAAGCGCTCCACCCTGCCCAACGGGCCCAAGGTGGTGGCCGGCGGCTCGCTGTCTCCGCGCGGGGACTGGCGCATGCCCTCCGACGCCGCGGCGACGGCCTGGCTGGCCGAGCTTGAGCGCAACGTGCCCAGCGGTACGCCCACCGACGAGAGTTAGGACCATCGTCCTACGACGTGATGCAAAACACAACCAACCGGTTTTTGCATTCCTTGTTTGGGATTGGTGAGTTAAAAACGCGTATTTACGCCAAAAGGTTGATGTTGCTCAACGCTAACGCGAGTTAGCAGTGTTGGTTCTGTGTGCTTTTGTGTGAAAGTGGTGGGCTTCTGAGTGGTGGTCATCACGCCGATCGTCCCTATCGTCGCCATGTCACACACATCGCTGTTGCCCAGGCCTCACGGATGCCTGGCGGCAGCCCGGATTGGAAAAGGTTCCCGCCCATGGCTTCCCTGGTCATAGCTGCTCACGGACACCTGGCTGAAGGCCTCCTCGCCTCCGCTGCGATGATCGTCGGCCCCAGTGACGACGTCGTCGCCGTCACCTTCGATCCTTCGGAGGGGCCCGACGACCTGCTGGCGAAGTACACCGCCGCAGTCGAGGCCTCCTCCAGCCAGGAGCACCTCATCCTCGTCGACCTCTTCGGCGGCAGCCCCTACAACGCCGCGGCCCGCTTCGCGGCGGGGCGCGACGACGCTGACGTCGTCACCGGCGTCAACCTGCCCATGGTCATCGAGGTCCTGTCCCGTCGCCTCGCCGGCGCCGGGCTCGCCGAGCTCGTAGAGGCCGCCCGGACGTCCGCCACCGACGGCGTCAAGGTCCTCTCCGAGGTCTTCACCCCTGCACCCACCACCACTTCTGACGATGAAGGAGACGAGCTCTGATGGATGTCAAGCTCCTGCGTATCGATTCCCGCCTGGTCCACGGACAGGTCGCCAACAACTGGGCCGGATCCCTGGGAGCCGAGGCCATCCTGGCCGTCTCCGACGGTGCCGCCAACGACGAGCTGCGCAAGACCCTCATGCTGCAGACCGGCGGCGGCAAGGTGAAGGTTCACGTGCTGGGCGTCGAGAAGGCCGCCCGCGTCTACAAGAACCCCAAGTATGAGAACCTCAAGGCCGTCATCGTCGTCGAGACCCCGGCCGACATCGTGCGTCTGCTCGACCTGGGTATCGAGGTCGACCAGGTCAACGTCGGCGGCATGACCTTCAAGCAGGGCACCAGCCAGGTCTCCCAGGCCGTCTACGCCAGCCCCGAGGACGTCGAGGCCTTCAAGGAGATCGACTCGCGCGGCATCAAGCAGTACATCCAGCAGGTGCCCTCCACCGCGAGCTCCGACCTCATGGGGGCTCTCAAGGACAAGGGCCTGCTCTAAGGACTCAGAGGACGACTCTGAGCCCTGTGGGCCTCCGACGTCTCCTGCGTCCATTCCCCGCATCTCCCTCGACACTCCCATCCCGCGCCCTCCGGTGGCGGGAGCAGGAGGGGTGTCCTGTCAACCCTCACGTGAGAGAGACATACCGTGCAAGACATCAACCTGATCCAGATCATTCTGGTCACGCTCGTGGCATTCGTCGCGGGTATGGCCAGTGTCCTGGACGAGCGGCAGTTCCACCGCCCGCTCGTCGCCTGCACCCTGACCGGTATCGCCATGGGCAACCCCGCAGTCGGCATCATGGTCGGTGGCTCCCTGGAGCTCATCGCCCTGGGCTGGCTGAACGTCGGTGCCGCCATGGCTCCCGACGCCGCGCTGGCCTCCACGGTCTCGACCGTCATCGCCATCGCCTCATTGGGTGACGTCAGCAACGCCAAGGCGGCCATCGACGCCGCCATCACCGTGGCGGTCCCCCTGGCCGTCGCCGGCCAGGCCCTGACGATCTTCGTACGAACGATCGCCATCTTCTTCGCCCACCAGGCGGATCGCTACGCCGAGCAGGCCAACTACCGGGGCATCGCCATCATGCACTTCACGGCCCTGGGCCTCCAGGGACTGCGCGTGGCCATCCCGACCGCCGCCGTCGCGGCCCTCGCCTCCGGCGACACGGTCAAGAACGCCCTCGATGCCATCCCGAAGGTCATTACCGAGGGGCTGGGGATCGCCGGCGGCTTCATCGTCGTCGTCGGCTACGCCATGGTCATCAACATGATGAGGGCGCGCAAGCTCATGCCCTTCTTCTTCCTGGGCTTCATCTTCGCCACCTTCGCCACCACCGTCGGCGGCTCGGCCTCGGTCACCGACCACAGCAAGGGCATCTCCAACTGGGTCATCGAGCTCGCCCCCAACGGCGTCACCCTCGTGGCCCTGGGCATTCTCGGCGCCTGCCTCGCCGTCATTTACGTCCAGCTCAACCCCGAGTTCCACGACTCCGTGCGTCTGCCCGCCGCCGCCTCGCCCGCGGCCAGCGGTGGCTCCGGCGGCGACCTGGACGACGACCTCGACGACGAGCTCGACTGAGCCGGAAGGAAGACTCTTATGACTACTCAGAACGCTCCGGCCACGTCGGAGAAGATGCTCACCACCCGCGACCTGCGCCGGATGTACTGGCGCTCCACCTTCCTGCTCGCCTCCTTCAACTTCGAGCGCATGCAGGCCATGGGCTTCTGCTACACGCTCATGCCGGCCATCAGGAAGTTCTACCGCGGTGACAAGGCTGCCGAGGCCGCCGCCCTCAAGCGGCACCTGGAGTTCTACAACACCCACCCCTGGATCTCCTCGGTCGTCTTCGGTGTCACCGCCGCCATGGAGGAGCAGAAGTCCAAGGGCGAGGAGATCACCGAGGAGACGATCACCTCCGTCAAGGTCGGCCTCATGGGACCGCTGGCCGGCGTCGGCGACCCCATCTTCTGGGGGACCGCCCGTCCCGTCCTGGCGGCGCTGGGCGCCTCCCTGGCCATCAACGGCTCGATCGTCGGTCCGCTGCTGTTCTTCGTCGGCATCAACCTCCTGCGTGTCCTTACCCGCTGGTACGGCCTGAAGTTCGGCTACGAGCGCGGTACCGAGATGGTCACCGAGGTCGGTGGCGGCCAGCTCAAGAAGATCACTCAGATGGCCGCCATCATGGGTCTGTTCGTCATGGGGGCCCTGGTCTCCAAGTGGACCACCATCAAGTTCCCCACCGTGGTCTCGGAGGTGACTGATCCGGACACGGAGATCGTCAAGGTGACGACCGTCCAGTCCATCCTCGATCAGCTGCTGCCCGGCCTGGCGGCGCTGGGACTCACCTTCCTGTGCATGTGGCTGCTCAACAAGAAGGTCAACGCCCTGTGGATCATCCTGGGCATGTTCGTCGTCGGCATCCTGGGGCGCTGGACCGGCTTCCTGGGGGTTTGACGGCTGCATCGGCCAGCCCGTCTCGGGGCGGGGAGGGCACCGGGCGACTCATCTCCGGTGCCCTCCCCGCCCCGCGCGCTCGGTAGAATGCCCAAGGCTCCTTTCAGATCCCACCGTCAGCTCCGTCGGTGCTCTGCCAGGGCTCCGTCAGGGAGCCGCCTCAATCCTCCGACGTCGTCTCCCGATTCCTCGGGACCCCCGCCTGCCAGCTTTCGCCCTTAGCGCCCCTTCTGCAGCAAGGAACCAGTGTGACCCGACTCCTCGTCACCGACTTGGACGCCACCATCGTCTTCGATCGCTCCGTCTCCCCAGCCGACTGCGCGGCCATGTCCCGGTGGCGGGCGGCCGGCAACCTCCTGGCCGTCGACACCGGCAAGTCCTCCTTCGCCACCCGCGACGTCCTTGAGCCACTGGGCGTCGACTTCGACTACGGCATCGTCTTCACCGGGGCGGTTCTCATCGACGGCGGCTACCAGGTGCTCTCCGCCCGCTACCTGCCCGACGGCGTCGCCCGGGACGTAACTACCCGCACCGTCGACCTACCGGGCGTGACCACCTACGCCACGACCATCGAGACCGACTACATCCTGGCGGACAACAATGAGGAGGTCTCCTCCATCCTGGCGGTCTTCGAGCACCTGACCCTGGAGGAGATGGATGCTCACCGCTTCATCGGTGTGCCCCTGCGCGTCACCGACGCCGCTCTGCGCGATCGCCTGTACCACGAGCTCTCCCAGCGCTGGGAAGGCGTTGTGGACTGCCACCGCAACCAGGACTTCCTCGACTTCGTGCCCGCCGGGGCCACTAAGGGCGCGGGCCTGCGAACCCTCCTCGATGGCCTCCTGGCCGGGAGGGACGTCGAGGTGTGGACCATTGGCGACTCCTGGAACGATCTGGACATGCACGCCGTCGCCGACCACGCCGTCGCCCTGCCCGGGTCCCCACCGGAGGTGACGGCCGCGTGCGAGACGACCGTGGGCTCCATGGCCGAGCTCATCAATACGATCCTGGAAGGCGAGCACGCATGAGCGAGAACAGCAAGACGAACAGCGGGAAGCCACTGGGCTCCCGGGTGCGTGACTGGTTCAACGGCGGCGACCCCGACGGACGCACCAAGATCCGCACCTGGGCTACCGGGGAGGACGGCCGCTGGCGCGGCTACACCCACTCCATGGGCAAGTACGTCACCTGGCTCATGGTCATCGCCTGCGTCCTCTACCCCTTCACCCGGGGGATCGGCTCGATCCTGGCCCTCGTCGTGGCCATCTTCCTCATGGGCGGACGGGCCATGATCGAGCGTCAGGTGAGTCGCGACGTCTCCGACCTGGAGGAGGCCAAGCGTCAGTACGGGCTCACCCGCAACCCCGAGTACCTGCAGTTCATGACCCTGCGTGCCGAGGGACTGCTGGAGGACAACAAGATCCTCACCCCCGACTCGCGCAGGCTTCTGGAGGACTACGCCCAGTGGGCCCGCGAGCGCCAGGAGCGCGAGGACAGGAAGCAGGCCAAGAAGGCCCGCAAGGCGGAGAAGAAGACCCGCCGGGAGACTGCCGTGCGGGAATCCGATCGTGAAACCGATGAGGGCGCCGAGGGGGACGTCGGCGGGCGGACCGGCAACCAGCCCGATGAGCCCGCTGACACATCCGATGACGGTCGAGGAGAATAGGCCCGCTGTGAAGGCTCCCGAGACGGCTCCGAGGCCCCTCCGAGGCGTCTGAGGATCCGCAGGACCCGGACGGAAAGGACTCCCATGCCACGCAGGCTCATCTCCACCGACCTGGACGGCACCATCGTCTTCAACGGGACGATCCCGCTGCGCGACCGCGAGGCCATGGCTCGCTGGCGGGAGGCCGGAAACCTCCTGGTCATCAACACCGGCAGGTCGGTCTCGGCGCTGGAGCACGTCGTGGTGCCCGTGGGCCTGGAGTTCGACAACGCCATCCTCTACACAGGGGCCGCCATCGTGGACGAGGACATCAGGGTGCGCCATTCCACGGCCCTGCCGCCCGGGGTCGTCGAGGACATCCTCGACTTCGTCGAAGGGGCCCCGGGCGTCACCGTGTTCACCACCGGGCTGGATGAGGACCTGCTCATCTACGACACGATCGGCACCGGGTCCGAGCTGCTGACCCTGTTCCGCCCCGCCACCCGGCGCGACCTGGACGGGCGCGAGATCATCGGCGTGCCCATGCGTTTCACCGATCCGGAGACGGCCTCCCGCACCGAGACCTACCTGCGCCGGCGCTGGGACGGGCAGGCGGTGGGCTTCCGCAACCAGGACTTCATCGACGTCGTTCCCGCTGCGGCCTCCAAGGGCGCCGGCCTCAGGCGGCTGGTGGCGGACCTCGGTGAGCCGCCGGCCCCGTCCGGTGACTCCGGTGACGGTGACCCCGCAGACTCCGCCGAGGCCGCCCCTGCGCCTGCCGAGGCGTCGGTCGAGCCCATCGAGACCTGGTCCATCGGGGACTCCTGGAACGACATCTCCATGCACCAGGCAGCCGACCACGCCTACGCCCTGCCCTGGTCGCCGCCGGAGGTGGTGGCCCAGTGCGACGGCACCGTCTCCAGCCTGGCCGACCTCATCGACTCCATCCTGGGCCGCCCGACCGCCTAGACACCTCTACGTCAACAGAATCGTCATGCGTGACGCGGAGCCGCGTCGTCTGTGAAGATTTTGCTGATATTGAGGTGTGCCGCTGACCGCGCGCGTTATGCTCGCCGCCATGCGCCTGCTCGCCACGGACCTTGACGGCACCCTCGTCTTCCACCACGCCGTCGGGCAGGCCGATGCCGAGGCCCTGGTGCGCTGGCGCGAGGCCGGCAACCTCCTGGTCCTGGCCACGGGCCGCTCGGTGCAGCTGGTCCAGCACGCGGTCGAGGTGGCCCGCGCCTCAACGAGCATCGGCCTGGACTTCGACTACGCCGTGTGCGCCACGGGCACCACCGTCATCGACGCCGCCGGTCGCGTCCGCCGCACGCGCATGCTGGAGGCCGACCAGGTGCGGGAGGTGACTCGGGCGGTCGGCATCGTCAGCGACGCGCCCGTGTCCGTCTTCGCCTCCACCCTGGAGCGCGACTACGTCCTGGACGACCCGATCGGGCTGTCCACCGACCAGCGCACCCCCGCCGACCGCTTCACCGCGGCGCCCCTGTCCCGGGTCGCGGCCCTGGGAGTCACCTCGATGCCGCTGCACGTGCCCGACCCACGGGCCGCCGAGGCGCTGGCCCGGGCGCTGGAGGAGACGGTTGACGGCATCAGCTGCACCCGCTCGACCGGCTTCGTCGACGTCACGGCCGCGGGCGAGTCCAAGGGAACGGGGCTCGAACGCCTTGCCGAGCTCCTCGCCTCACAGGGCCAGGGGGTCAGCGAGGTGGCCGCCGTGGGCGACTCGTGGAACGACATCTCCATGTTCACCCACGCCGACACCCCCTGCGCGATCGCCGGGGCCCCGGCCGACGTCGTCGCGGCCGCCGGCGGGCGCACCGCCCCGAGCGTGGCCGCCTTCATCGACGCACTCATGGCCTGAAGGCCCCGAGAAAAGGGTCCGTCCTCCACCCGGACCGGGAAGAGGACGGACTCGCAGAACGTGCGCCGCAGCGCTCAGGCCTGGGCGTAGCGGTAGACGTTGGTCTCCCGCAGCTCGAAGCCCGCACGGCGGTAGAGGCGGTTGGCCGCCTCGCGCGAGGGTCGCGAGGTGAGGTCCACGGTGCGCGCCCCCATCTTGCCGGCGTACTCGACGGCGGCCTCCACGAGGGCCTGGCCGGCGCCCTGGCCGCGGGCCTCGCCGTCGACGACGACGTCCTCCACCCAGGCGCGCAGGCCCGTGGGGATCGTGAAGGTCGCCAGCGTCAGCATGCCCAGGATCGGGGCGCTCCGGCCGGCGTCGGCCTCGGGGCGGAAGACGAAGAGGAAGACCCCCTCCTGGGCGATGAAGGCCTCGCACTGCTCGGCGCTCAGCGCCGGGGCGCTGCGGGAGAGCTGCGGGATGAGGCGCTCCATGGCCTCGACGATCTCTGGACTGGAGGCGGTGACGAGCTCGACGGTCATGAGGAGTTCTCCTGCTGGTTGGATGCGGCGGCGGGCCGAGACGGGTGCTCCGGCAACGGCTCCCTGTCAGCCCCGGAGCCTACCGCCTCGGGGTGCTGCGGGCGGCGAAGCGGCCCCACCGACCGGAAGATTCTCGCCGGGGGTCGTGCGGCGCCGTCAGGCCGAGGCGCCGATCGTCTTGACGGTGGGATCCATGACGGCGGCCTCCACCAGCGCGGTGCCGCTGGTCAGGTCCCGCAGCCGCAGCACGTAGGGGTGGTCCACCGTGAGCTCGACCGGATCGTCCGGCTCCGGAGCCGCCATGACCGCGACCTCTCCCTCGCTCAGGGCGGCCGCCACCGTGCCCTCCTCATCCAGGATGAGGCGCACCTGCTGGACCACCTGGGCCAGCGCGAGGTCGGGTGCGATCCGGTCCAGGCCCTGCGGGTCGAGGCCCTGCTCCTTGAGGAAGTCGAGGAGCTGCTTGGGCTCGGAGGTGAGATCCAGCTTGGGCAGGGCCACCCTCACCTCGCGGGCGTCGGCGGAGTCCAGGGCGGCCGACGCCGCGGCCCACGTTCCGGCGTCCATGGCCGCCGGCAGGGTTCCGGCGTCGGGCAGGACGACGTCGAGGGCGAGCTGGGAGTCCTTGCGGGACCCGTCTGCGTTGCTCTGGCCGCTGGCGTAGTCCAGGCGCACCGCCGCCCAGCCCTGGCCGGTGGCGTAGGGGATGGAGCGCGTGTCGTGCATGAGGTCGGCCTTGACGGTCTTGCCGTCGGCGAGCGTGAAGTCCTTCTGCGAGGTGTCCTCGGCCTTGAAGGGGGCGTTCCACTGGGCCGCGAAGAGCAGGGCGTTCTGCACCACCAGGCGGGTGTCCTTCGTGATGGTCAGGCCACTTCGCGGGATGAGGCCGGCCGTGTTGCGCGAGGCCCAGGCGTCGAGGTTCTTCCTCATCGAGGACACGTCGATCTGCTCGATCTCGACGGAGAACCAGCGCAGCACCTCATCGAGGTAGGACTGCTTGACCTCAAGGTCCTTCTCGTCGGCGATGAGGACGTGGTTGGCCAGGTGGACGAGCGGAGTGTCCGGGGCCTGGTCCGGGTCGAAGCCCTTGAGGTCGCCGTCGTAGCGGTTCAGGGAGTTCTGGATGGCCGACCAGGCGCGGTCCCGCTCGCCCCCCGAGAGCCCCAGGAGCGCGTCGTAGCCCTGTGCGGCGGCATCCGTGGCGCCGTCGGCCAGGATCGCCATGACGAGGGCGAGGCTGACGGGGGAGGCCATCGCCGTCGTCGCGGAGTCCGCCTTGAGGTAGTGGGACAGGAGCCGGCCGCCGAGCTGGTCGCAGGCGGCGGCCGCGCCGGCCACCTGCGAGGCGACGTCGGAGGGGGAGACCGTCTCATGGGCGGCCTTGGAGGTCAGCGCCTTGCCGGAGGCCGACGAGCACGCGCCCAGCAGCGCCGCGGCTGCAGGAGCCAGGGCGGCCATCGCCAGCAGGTGACGGCGAGAGGGGCCGAGAAGGTTCGAGCCGGACAGTCTCATGGGTTCGGGCGGGGTCATGAGGCCAGGCTAAGGAGCCCGCCGGGACCTGTCAGGGCCTTGGCGCGGGCCCGCCATGGGGAGTCATCCCCGCCCGGCTGCCGGCCCAGCACGGCGCCGTCGTCGCCGGTGACCGGTCGACCGGCAGGATTCGGCCGGATCACTGTGATGCGTCGACCTCTCGTGATCGGCCGCCGCGGAGAGCGGCCGCGAGTAGGCTTCCGACCAAGGTCCCACGACGGCCCCCGCAGGCGCCGCTCGCGTCCGCCTCGTTGCCACCCGGCGCCTGCCCCGCCCTCAAGGAAGGTCACTCATGGTCGAGTCCGCCGCTCCCGTCGAGCACGTCTTCGCCGCCGACGAGCTCTTCTTCTCCACCACGGACTCCCACGGCCGTATCCGCCGCGCCAACTCCACCTTCATGCGCCTGTCGGGCTACCCGCGCGGCGCCCTGGTGGGGCGGGCCCACAACGTGGTGCGGCACGCGGACATGCCCGCAGGCCTGTTCCGCAGCATCTGGGACGCCATCGAGGAGGGCCGGGCCACCAGCGCCTACATCACCAACCGCTCCTCCGACGACGGCCGCTACCGCGTCTTCGCCACGATCGTGCCCTCCGGCTCCGGCTACCTGTCCGTGCGCACCCTGCCGATGCTCACCGACCTGCGCGACGACGTCGAGGCCGCCTACGCCCGGGTCCGCGACGTCGAGGAGGCCTCCGCGGCGGCCGGCTCCACCCGTCGGGAGGTGGCCGCCGCCGGGCAGGCCGCCCTCCTGGCCGAGCTGCGGGCCCTGGGCTACTCCGACGCCATCGACTTCACCCGCCGGGTGCTGGTCGCCGAGGTCGGAGCGCTCCTGGCCCACGGCGTCGGCATCCCCGACAGCCCGCAGGCCGACGGGCCTGTGGCCCGGATCCTGGCGGCCATGAGCCGGATCGAGTCCGATACCGCCGGGCTCGTCGGCATCCTCAAGGAGGGCCGGCGCCTCGTCGACCTCCTGGGGACGCGGGCCGGGGAGATCGAGGCGCTCTCGGCCCGCCTGGGCGCCCTGCGCGAGGCCATGCGAGCCCTCGGTACCGACGTCGCGGTCCTCGGCCACGGGCCCCAGGCCGACGACGTCGCCGATCGCTGCCGGCAGGTCGACGCCCTGGTCCTGGAATGCTCCGAGCAGCTCCACCCGCTGCGCAGCCAGATCGAGGCGCTGCGCGGCGACCTGGACTCGGTGAGCTTCCGCATTGCCCTGGCCCGCCTGCACAACCTGGCCGCCGGGATCTTCGCCCTCCAGATCATCGAGGGCCAGGACGAGGCCGACGCCAACGACGCCGTCGGCAGCCTCAAGGAGCTGTGCGCGGCCCTGAGCGACGGCGCCAGCACCCTGACCGAGCGCGTGGCCCTCCTGGACGCGCGCCGCGAGCTGGTCGGCGGCGAGCTGGACCTCGTGGCCGAGGACCTCGGTGTCCTCCAGGGCCCGATCCTGGAGCTGGTCGAGGCGGCCGCGGCCGCCGGCGCCGGGCAGGCCGACTCCGTGGCCACCGCCCGCACCTTGGCCGGTGCCGGCTTCGCCGAGGCCCGGGACCTGGCCGACCTGGCCGTGCGGGTGCGCGACCTCGAGGTCCCCTACGAGGCCGAGGCCATCAACACCTGCCTGACCGACGTGCGCGCCGCCCTGGACGAGCTCGAGTAGCCGGCTACCGCAGACCCACGCAGCACCGCGCGACGACGAGCTGCACGAGCTAGGCGCGGACCAGCTCGACGAGCACCTCGGCGTGGTCGGTGTGGGGGAACATGTCGAACAGGCGGGCCCGCGCCACCCGCATCGAGGGCAGGTGCGTCAGGTCCGCGGCCAGCGTCCGCGGGTTGCAGGAGGAGTAGAGCACCCGCTCCACACCGGAGGCCTCGATCCGTCCGGCCAGCTGCTCCCCGACCCCGCGTCGCGGCGGGTTGACCACGAGCAGATCCGGCCGCTGCGCCCCGGCGGCCCCGGGTGCCCCGACGCCGCCGTCACCAGGGACGGCCGGGTCCAGGAGACGGGCGTCACCGGCCTCGAACCGCACGAGCGCCGGATCCAGTCCCATGAGGGCGGCGGCATCGCGCGCCCCGTCGATGGCCGGGGCCGAGACCTCCACCCCCAGCACCCGGCGGCCCGGCGCGGCCAGGGCCAGGGCGAACCCGCCGACGCCGCAGAACAGGTCCCACACCCTGGCCGGAGCGGACTCCTCGCCCCAGACCCGGGCGGTGGCGTAGAGCGCCTCGGCCACGGCCGTGTTGGTCTGGAAGAAGGAACGGGTGGGCAGGTAGAGCGGCAGCTCGACGTCGTCGGCGCCCCGGCCGGCCGAGGAACCCGGGCCCGGCGACGACAGGCTCAGGCGCATAAGGAGCCGGTCCTCCTCGGTCAGGACGATCTCCTCGGGACCCTCGATAACGGCCTGGTGGACGCCCTGGATGTTGACGCCGGCCACCGCCAGCTGAGGCAGGGACCGCTGCAGGTCCGGCAGGGCGACGCGCAGCCGGGACAGGTGGCGGCGGGAGCGCAGGACGAAACGCACCATGAGGTCGTCGTCGGGCGAGGCGGTCACCAGGACGTGCTTGAGCTCGCCGCGCCGCCCGGGCACGTCGTAGGGGTGCAGGCCCAGGTCGGTGACGAGGTCGGCCAGCACCGGCAGCGCAGCCTCGATCGCGGGCACGTGCAGCGGGCAGGTGCGCAGGTCGACGCCGTGGCCGGCGCCGTCGAGGATCCCCAGGGTGGGGCGGGCGGTGGTCCCGGCCACCGCCATCTTCGCCTTGTTGCGGAAGCGCTCCGGGGCGCTCGCGGCCGGCTCCTCCCACAGGTCGACCGGGACCTGCTCGGCCAGCAGAGAGGCCACGCGGGACTGCTTGGCGGCCAGCTGATCGGGCAGTGGCAGTAACAGGTGAGGGCAGGAGCGGCAGGTGCCGGCGTCGTGGAGGAGGCACGACGGCGCCTGCGGTGCGGCGGTCACCGACATGTCCCCTCCCGGTGGTGCGTTCGTTGCCGGGCCGTGGGGCAGGTCTGGGACGGGAGTGCGCCAGGCCCCGGACGGCTGCTGCCAAGGAGTGGAGCCGCTTGTCGGACTCGAACCGACGACCTGCTGTTTACAAGACAGCTGCTCTACCAACTGAGCTAAAGCGGCGTGCGGCCGGCCAGGCGGCCGCGGGTGCGTGGGACAGTCTGGCACAGACCGCACCGGGGCGGGAAACCGGGGGAGGGTGAACCCGCCTCGGCGCCGTCGGGCCCGCGGAGAGATCCGTGCGGGACGCGGGCGGGAGCCGCCTCGGGCTCAGCCCTGCTGCTCCGCACCCTCGTCGGCGCCCTGCTGCTCAGCGGGCTGCTCGGCAGGCTGCTCAGTGGACTGCTGAGCGGGCTGCTGGGAGGACTGCTCGGTGGGCTGGGCGGTCGGCGTGGACCCGGTGACGAGCTCGGTCAGGGACGTCGGCGACTGCAGCTTGCTCAGGTCGACCTGCTCGCCCTTGAAGAAGACGGTCGGGGTGCCCTGGAGGTCCCTGTCGGCGAAGGCCTTGTCGCCGAGCTCGACCCAGTTCTTGTACTTGTCCGAGTCGACGGCGGACTTGAACTTGGCGGAGACCTCGCTGGGGACACTCACCTTCGTGGCGGCGGCGACCAGGTTCTCCACGGTCATGAGGCTCTGGTCCTTGCTCTGCAGCACCTGGGAGAGGATCTCGAAGGCGGCGCCGTGGAAGCTCAGGGACTGCGCCGGGGCCTCGTCGAGCACCACGCCCATGGCGTTCATGACCACGCTGGTCCACTGCTGCTTGAGGATCTTGCAGGGGTGGAGGGCCAGGGTGATCTTCTTGTCGCTCAGGAGCTGGTTGATCTCCTGGGTGTGGGTGCCCTCGAACTGGGCGCAGTGCGAGCAGGAGTAGTCGAAGTAGATGTCCAGGACGGGGGCGGAGGCGGCAACGGTGTCGAGCTGGCTGCCGTCCCCGTAGGTCCAGGAGGCGTCCGCCAGGACCTGCTTGGGAACACCGCTCTGGTTCGCCTTCTCAGTGGCCAGGCCCTTGCCCGCAGCGGGGAAGTCCTTCTCGTTCCGGTTGACCGCCAGGTAGGTCAGGTAGCCAAGGCCCCCGACCGCTGCCGCGCCACCGACTCCGATGAAGCTGCGGCGGGCGATCATGTTGCGGTGCGCGCGGCGGGCCTGTGCCTCTCGCAGCTCCTTGGCCTTGAGGCGTGCGGCCTCGCGGCGCTGGGCCTTGGTCTGGCGGGGCTGGTTTGTGGACACGCGGAGCTCCTTGTGGTTCCTTGTAGTGCGGTGGCGGGCGGACTGACGACGTAGGTGAACCGTCAATAAGGTGTGGCTGTAGCGATGCCATTCTGCCCGACGACGCTGTGGGAAACCACGCCTGACGTCTGCCGGTGGCGGATTGTGACGCATCGGTCGTCGGGAGCCGGGGCGGACGAATCGTCGCCGGGCGCCTCGTGGTCATGGCAGGGAGAGCTGCGGGAGAGATTACGGCACTGATGCGGGGATCAAATGCTGGTGAAGGGACGGAAGCTGGGGGACGGTACCGCTCCCACGAAGGCTAGGAGAAGCGCGATCAGGCCGATGGCGATCAACACCAGGGTGACGGTCCTCCTCCGGTGACTGCTGGGAATCATCATGTTGATGATGTGCGCGCCGCCGCGGCGGGTCGCTGTTCCCCACGGCGCCAGCCACTGGACCAACAGATAGGAGGCTACTGTCGTGAATATGATCAAGGTGTAGCGGACAGTGACTGGGAGTGAGGTGAGGACTGTGGGGTCCGAACCCATGATGCCTGTCGAGAGGGCGATGTAAAGGATCAGGAGCGCCGCCCCCAGGCCGAGTGCGAAGGCGCAGCCGACGGAGAGCAGGGAACGCACAAGGTACCAGGGAGTCATGGCCCACATTCGGGAGGTGTCGGCCGGGGAGGCGGACCCTCGCTGCAGCCGGTTCCACCGTCGAGCGTCCTGGGCGCGCCCGACCACGCCGGCGATGACGATCACCAATGCCGCCAGAATGGCCGTCCAACCCGGCCTCGGGACCCCGACAGCGGACAGCGCGAATCCCAAAGCCAGCACGACTAGCGGGCGCCTCTCTGGCTCCTGGGCCCAGTCAGGCAGGTCGTCGTGGCGGATGGCACCGGCTGGGTGCGGAGTCGGCGCCATCGGCCCTCTTTGGACCATGGCGCCGGCCGCCGGATTCATCGGCGGTCCGGCGAAAGGCTGTGGGTAAGCGGCCTGGGGCCTGGTGTGCTGGTAGCCCGAGTAGGGGAACATCGGCACCTGCCCGGATGGCGCCGGCCGCGGGTAGGCTCCCGACGGCGTGACAGGCGCGGGGCTTCCCACTCCGTACTGCATCGACTGGGCCTGACCCATCGGCATCGAGCCGCTGTTCCGGTACCACGACCGAGGCGGAATAGCCGGTGGGGGCTGAACCGATGAGGCAGAGGACGCCGACGGCGCACCGTAGCCGTACCCGCCCTCAGCGGCCGAGCCCGCAGAGACGGGGCTGCCGTAGACGGCCGGGGAGGCCGAGGACGCGCTACCGGCGCTCTGCTGAACGCCATAACCCGGCGCGACGCCGTAACCCGGGGTGGTGCCGTACCCCGGGACGAACGTGCTGGTACTCGTCTCCGACTCCTCGGAGTCGTCTTCGGGCTCCTCCGGCCCCAGAAGGCGGTCGACGGCCTCCTGGCCGGTGCCGCCCTCGGCGATCTCGTCGAGCACCTCCAGCAGGCCGTCCGGGCTGAGCCGGTCCTCCGCCTCCGGAGCGAGCGCCGCCGTGAAGGCCCGCGCCAGCGCAGGATTCTCCTGCTCCAGGTCGCCCAGCTCCGGAGTGCCCGCGTAGACGCGGCGGAAGACCACCTGCCACGCCCCCGAGCCGAAGGGCGCCAGCCCGGTGACGGTGAACAGGAGCACGCCCGCGCAGGCGTACCAGTCGACCTCGGCGGTCGGCTCCCCGCCGTCGAGCATCTCCGGAGGGATGAAGCCGGGCGTGCCCGTGACCTGACCGGTCTGGGTGAGTCGGACGTCGTCGGCCACCTGGGCGATGCCGAAGTCGATGAGAACCGGGCCCTGCGCGCCGAGCATGACGTTGGAGGGCTTGAGGTCGCGGTGGATGACACCGGCGGAGTGGACCGCGCGCAGCGAGTCGACCAGCCCGTGGGCCAGGTCGGCCAGGTCCCGGGCGTCGGTGGTCAGGTCGTAGACGCCCTCGTGCTCCACCTCGTGCTGCAGGGTGGGGCCCTCGACGAGCTCGGTGATGACGAAGGTGATGCCCAGGGACCCGTCCCCGGTCTCGATGTCCAGGATCCGGGCCACGCGCGTGTCCCTCACCCGGGCCAGGACGCTGGCCTCACGGTCCAGACGACGTCGGGCCGTGGGGTCCGCGGCGATCTGGGGGTGGAGGATCTTCATGGCCACGTGGCGGCCGCCCTCGTCGGCGGCCTCCCACACCACGCCCATGCCCCCGGCGCCCAGGCGACGCAGAAGTCGGTAGCCTCCCACCAGGGTGCCAGCGCGCAGTTTGCTCAGGGTGACCGGCTCGCCCGGCTGCGCGTCGAAGTTCTGCGTCATGACTCCCACAGTACCGGGCTATATCGGCTCGCGGGCGCCCCGTCCCTGTGGGGCTCTTCGCCCGACTGTGGGCCATGTCGCGGGACAAAAGCCAGTGCTGGAGCGTCATTCCCGGTGGTCGGGGAGGTCGTCGTCGACGGCGCGGATGGGGAGGCGTACACCGGGTGGAGGGCGGTCTTTCTTCGCCATCACCGCAGAAGATCACCCTGGAAGTTCACTGTGAATCGCTGGTCAAAGTGGGGAACGTATGTCAAGATGAACCCGTCCACGGTCGATCGGTTGACCGCGGTACGTGTCAATGCGGACACGCATCGGCACCTTTCACGACGGATCGTCCGGCACGTACCTGCCGGTGAAGGGAAGCACCACCCATGGCAACTGTTACCTTCGAGAACGCCACGCGCATTTACCCGGGCAATGACCGCCCCAGTGTTGACGCTCTCAACCTCGAGATCGCCGATGGCGAGTTCCTCGTACTCGTTGGCCCCTCCGGCTGCGGTAAGTCCACCTCCCTGCGCATGCTCGCGGGCCTGGAGGACGTCAACGCCGGTCGCATTCTTATTGGTGACCGCGACGTCACCGACGTTCAGCCCAAGGACCGCGACATCGCCATGGTCTTCCAGAACTACGCGCTCTACCCGCACATGACCGTCCACGACAACATGGGCTTCGCCCTGAAGATCGCGGGCACCCCCAAGGCCGAGATCGACAAGCGCGTGCGTGAGGCCGCCAAGATCCTGGGCCTGACCGAGTACCTGGACCGCAAGCCCAAGGCGCTCTCAGGTGGTCAGCGTCAGCGTGTGGCCATGGGGCGCGCCATCGTGCGCAAGCCCAAGGTCTTCCTCATGGACGAGCCGCTGTCCAACCTGGACGCCAAGCTCCGTGTCCAGACCCGCACCCAGATCGCCTCGCTCCAGCGCTCGCTGGGCGTCACCACGGTCTACGTCACCCACGACCAGACCGAGGCCCTCACCATGGGTGATCGCATCGCGGTCCTCAAGGACGGCGTGCTCCAGCAGGTCGGGACCCCTCGCGAGATGTACGACCACCCCGCCAACGAGTTCGTCGCCGGCTTCATCGGCTCGCCGGCGATGAACCTGGGGCAGTTCACGGTCAAGGGCGACGTCGCCACCGTCGGCGCCGCCAAGATCCAGCTGTCCAAGGCGACCCTGGACGCCATCACCCCCGAGGACGGCGGCAAGGTGACCATCGGGTTCCGCCCCGAGTCGCTCGACGTCGTCTCCGCCCAGGACGAGCACTCCATCCCGGTGCGCCTGTCCTTCGTCGAGGAGCTGGGCTCCGACGCCTACATCTACGGCGAGCTCGTGGGTGCCGAGGAGTCCGAGGCCAAGCTCGGCTCCGGTGAGGACTCCAGCCAGATCATCGTGCGCGTGCCCCCGCGTACCGCCCCCGAGCCGGGTGAGACCGTCTACGTGCGGATCCGTCCCGGTCAGGAGCACATCTTCTCCGCCTCCACCGGTCAGCGCCTGCCTGCCTGAGGATGCTGACGACGACGGCGCCGTCCCCTCTTGCGGGGGCGGCGCCGTCGTCGCGCTCACCGAGGCGGAGCCGGGCCGACGGACTGGAGCGTCCGTGAGGGCCGGCGGATGGCGGTGCGGCGCCGTCGGACACCGGACCGCAGACCGCCTCGCCTGGTGAGAAACGGATCGCCCCCGACGTCGTGAAGGGTGTGGGCTGCTGCTCACGCCTCGAAAGGCGAAGGGGACCCTTGCCTGAAAGAATGACGTCATGTCCCAGTCCATGAAGATCACGGCAGCGACGATTGATCCGGCGCTGCTTGACCTCCCTTGGGAGACAGCCCTGGAGGAGTGGCCCACCGAGGTCCTCGCCGCGCTGCCCCGTGGTCTGTCCCGCCACATCGTGCGCTTCGTCAACCTCTCCGAGCGTGTCATCGCGGTCAAGGAGATCGGCGAGTCCGTGGCGCACCGCGAGTACGAGCTCCTGCGCGACCTGCTGCGGCTGGGGGCGCCCTGCGTGCAGCCGACGGCGGTCATCACCGGCCGGCGCAGCGTCAGCGGGGAGGAGCTCAACTCCGTGCTCATCACCGAGCACCTGTCCTACTCCCTGCCGTACCGGGCGCTGTTCAGCCAGTACATGCGGCCGGAGACCGCCACCCGGCTCATCGACGCGCTCGCCGTGCTGCTGGTGCGCCTGCACCTGCTGGGCTTCTACTGGGGTGACGTGTCTCTGTCCAACACGCTCTTCCGCCGCGACGCCGGTGCCTTCGCCGCCTACCTCGTGGACGCTGAGACCGGTGAGCTCCACCCCGAGGGGCTCACCGAGGGCAAGCGCCTCTACGACATCGACGTGGCCCGCACCAACATCATCGGCGAGCTCATGGACCTGCAGGCCGGCGCCCTGCTGGAGCCGAGCGTGGACACCATCGAGGTCGGGGACCGCATCGTCAGCCGCTACACCGAGCTGTGGGACGTCCTCACCGCCGAGGAGTCCTTCTCCATGGATGAGCGCTGGCGCCTGCGCCGCCGCGTCCAGCGACTCAACGAGATGGGCTACGACGTCGCCGAGCTGACCATGAACACCGACTCCCAGGGCGAGCACATCACCATCCAGCCCAAGGTCGTCGACGCCGGTCACTACCACCGTCAGGTGATGCGGCTGACCGGCCTGGACGTCCAGGAGCGTCAGGGGCAGCGCATGCTCAACGACCTGGAGGCCTACCGGGCCATGTCCGGGCGCAGTGACGACCCCATCGAGCTCGTGGCCCACGCCTGGCTGGCGGAGGTCTTCGAGCCCACCATCCACGCGGTCCCCATGGAGATGCGCCGCAAGCTCGAGCCGGCGGAGATCTTCCACGAGATCCTGGAGCACCGCTGGTACATGTCCGAGGCCCAGGACCGCTTCGTCACCACCCAGGAGGCGGTGGACGACTACGTGGCCACGGTGCTGCCCCAGCACCGCGACGAGCGCGCCTACCTCGGGGTCGGGGACACCCAGGAGATGGAGGCGATCGTCATCGATGACGAGGAGCCGCTGCCCGAGGACGACGCCGAGTTCGCGGCCCGCGACGAGCAGACGCTGGCCGACTACGCGGCCAACCCCTTCGGCTTCACCGCCGGCATGAAGTTCAAAGGGGAGTAGAGGCGGGGGAGCGGCAGAGAGGGAGCGAGCGCGCCGTCGGGCCTCCTGCCACCCGAGCGGTTGATAGCCTGGTTCTCAGGCCACCTGCGAGATGAAAGGTGCTGGAAACGGGTATGACGTCCATCGGAGTGATCACGTTGCCGGAGGTGACCGCCGGTCGCAGCAGCGCCATCGACCTGCTCTGCGACCCCTACGTCCCCATGTCCAGGCCGGAGGACCCCGTGGTGACCCTCAACGGGCACAGCGTGAGGATCCCGGCTGCCGGCTCGGTGCGCGTCGTGGTTCCGGCGGGGCCGGTGGTCATCACCGAGGAGAGGCCGAGCGACCTGCTCGGACCGAGCAACAGGCTCGAGTTCGCGCTGGCCCCGGGGCAGGAGGTGCGCATCGTCTACCGCGACTCCCAGCTCGATCTGGCCACTCCCACGATGACCGTGGAGGGACTCGGAATCGGAAACGGGGTCATCGTCAAGAAGAGGAATACGGCTCTCATCATCTCGGCGGTGATGCTGGGATGGGCTGCGCTCTTGGCCCTCATCATGATCCTCGTCATCGTCAAGCCACTGCGGGGCGGGTGGTGAGTGGCGGTGAGCGCGAACGACCCCAGTTTTCAAGCGCTTCCCGGGGCGACGCCGGAGAACAGCGCCTTCATCGACCTGTACTTCGATACGTCTGTTCGCCTCTACTTCACGACCCACGTGAATCTTCTTGTTAATGGTTGGCAGGTGCGACTACCTTACGAAGGCTCGATAAAACTCGCTGTGCCGCCGGGGCCGGTGAGCGTGGTCGTCGACTGTTTCACAGCATTCCTGAGCCCTAAGCCGCGTCTTCAGTTCGCGGTGCAGCCCGGTCAGATGGTCCCGGTGTTCTACCGCGCTTCCATTCTCCAAGGCGATCCGGGCGCCCTGAGCTTCGGAAAGCTCCGCGGTATGTCCCGGTCCGAGAAGGGATCGCTGATCTTCGCTCTCGTTGTGCTACTGATGATCCTGATGACGGCGTTGCCTATAGCGTTGGTCAGCTGGTTCGCGATGACTTCAGTCGCCCCGTAGGTCACGCGGTGCGTCCAGTCTGCCCGCCCCTGGCGGCAGCCATGACGACGAGCTCGTGAACAGGCCCCTCCACATGCTCGAGCCGGCTGGCTCGGGCTCTCAGGCGCCGAGCTCCTCGGCGACCAGGGCCATCTCCTCGTCGGCGCGCCGGCGCAGCTCGCGGTGACGCGTCCAGGAGGCCAGGGAGACCTCCGTGATGGCGTCCACGAGGAGGAAGGCGCCCACCGCGGCCACCCCGCCCGGAAGGTTCCCGGTCGAGCGGCGACGGCGCACAGCGGCCCCCAGGAGCGCGCCGCCCAGGCCCGCCTCCAGGAGCGCGGCGCCCCGCACCGCCCACGGCTTGTCCGTCACGGTGCGCACGTAACCCTGCCAGAAGGCCGATCCCGGGGTGGAGGGGTCGGCCAGCAGCAGGCCCACGCTGCGACCCACGGCGTTGGACAGTCCGCGCGGCTCGTGCACGACGACGCCGGGGACCTCCACCGGGGCCAGGCGGCCGGTGAGGACCTCCAGCACCCAGTCGGGCAGCCCCAGGGCCTGGAGCATCGCGGCGAAACCATCGATGCCGGGCTGGACGATGGCGGCGGTCGCGGCCTCCAGGTCCGCGCCCGGGATGGCGTCAACGATCCCCGAGGCGTCGGTCAGGTCCGCCAGGAGCTCGTCGACCAGGGACCTCAGGGCCGGTCCGGGCTCGTCGACCCCGCCCCAGACGTAGCGCGAGGTCATGCCCCAGGAGAAGACGGCGTCGTCCTCCGGGTCCCCGGTGGGGATGGCGCGGATGGACATGTCCTCGGCGTCGGAGGTCAGGACCAGGGCCGGCAGGGACTCGTCGTCCCAGCCGAAGGTGCCCAGGTCCGTGCCCTCACCGGAGTACATGACGATGCGGCGGTCCAGGCTCGGCGTCGAGGCCACGGCCAGCGGGCGCTCCAGCAGGGTGGCCTGCAGCGGCACCATGTAGGCGCTCATCGGGGAGACGACCACGGTGCGGGCGCTGGCCGAGCCGTGGCTGGAGATCGTGGGCAGCTCGACGTCGTCGGGCAGGGCGTTGAAGGTGGCCGGGCCCACGGCGACGTCGGCCGTGAACTCCCGGGCCAGGGACTCCACGAGCTCGCTGACGCGCGGGCCGGGCACGACGCCCCCGCGCGAGGGCGGCGTCACCGCGACCCTGCCCTCGACGTCGGTCATGAGGGTGAGGCTGAGCAGGTGGGTGGTGGCCGGGAACCACTCCAGGCGCACGACCACCCCGCGCGCGGCGAAGGCGTCGGCGACCGCCTCCGGCGTCGTGCCCGGCGCGATGAGTACGCCGTCGGTGCGGTTCCAGCGCTGCGAAGCGTCCTGGGCCATGGGGACCTCCTGTGGATCGGATGCGGCCCATTGTGTCAGCAACGGGGCCTTCATGGGGAAGTGTTCGGGTAATGCCGGGCGTTTGTGACCAGGTCAGCCGGAGCGGCCGGTCCGGAGGGATGGTTGGGGAGGTCTGGGCGGCCGGGCTGGTCCGCTCAGTCGCTGCCGCCGGCGGCCCGGCGCCGCAGGCGGTCGACCTCGTAGAGGCTGATACCCGTGGCGACGGCGGCGTTGAGGGACTCCACGCTCCGGCTGATCGGCACCGAGGCCAGCACGTCGCAGGTCTCGCGCACCAGGCGCGACAGGCCCGCCCCCTCCGCGCCGGTGACGAGCACCAGGGGGGAGTCGGCCAGGGTGAGGTCCTCGATGGCGGTGCTGCCCGAGCCGTCCAGGCCGACGACGAAGCACCCCTCCTTCTTCAGCTGCTCCAGGGCGCGCACGAGGTTCGTCTCGCGGGCCACGCGCACCCGGGCGGCGGCGCCGGCGGAGACCTTCCAGACGGTGGCGTTGACGCCGACCGAGCGGCGCTCGGGGATGATGACGCCGTCGGCCCCGAAGGCTCCGGCGCTGCGGAGGACGGCGCCGAGGTTGTGGGGGTCGGTCACCTGGTCCAGGGCCACGAGCAGCGGCGTGCGGCCCAGCGAGCGGGCGCGGTCCAGCAGGTCGCGGGCGGTGGTGTACTCGTAGGCGGGCACCTCGATGGCCACGCCCTGGTGGGCGGCGGAGTCGGTCAGGGCGTCCAGGTCCAGCTTGGTGGTCTCCAGCACCGGGGCGCCCAGCAGGGCGGCGCGGCGCACGACGGCGCCCAGGCGCTCGTCGGACTGGGCGGAGACCGCCATGAAGACCCGGGTGATGGGCACCGAGGCGTAGGCGGCCTCGGCCACCGCGTTGCGTCCGCACAGGATCTCGTGGTCCTCGGGCACGTCGAAGCGGCGCTTGAGCTTCTCGAGCTGCTTGGCCCGCGTGGGCTGGGCGGCCCGGGCCTCGGCGCGGGCCTTCGCCCGGGCCTTGGGGTGGCCGACGCGGTTCTCCGCGCGCGGGGTGGGGCCCTTGCCCTCCAGGCCCTTGCGGCGCTGGCCGCCGGAGCCCTTCGTGGGGCCCTTCTTCGAGCCGGGGCGGCGCTTGGCGCCGGGGTACTGCTCGTTGCCGGGCATTCGGGGCCTCCTGTTCGTGATGGTGCTGAGGTGATTCAACGTGGGGTGGGAACGTGCGGGGAATGTGCGGGGGGAGACAGTCGCCGCGGGGCGGCGAGGTGCTGGGTCGCTCAGGCCAGGTGCCAGCGGGCGCCCGAGGGTGAGTCCTCGACGACGACGCCGGCCTGGGTCAGCTTGTCCCGCAGGGCGTCGGCGCGCGGCCAGTCCTTGGCGGCGCGGGCCTGGGCCCGCTCGTCGAGGTCGTGCTGGATCAGCCGGTCCAGGGTCTCCATGGCGGCGCCGCCCTGGGAGGAGCCGACGCCGTCGAGGACGTGGGTGCGCCAGGGGTCGGCCAGCGGGTCCAGGCCCAGGACGTCGAGCTGGGCGCGCAGGTCCAGGGCCAGGCCGGTCACCGTCTCGCGCAGGCCGGCGTCGGCCTCCTGGCTGCCGCTCGGGCCTGCCTCGGCCTTGGCGAGGGCCACGTTGAGGGCCTTGAGGGTGGCGTGGACGACCGCCATGGCGCCGGCCAGGTTGAGGTCCTCGTCCATCGCGGCGGTGAACTCATCGGGCAGGGCCCGGGCGCGCACCTGCGCGGCGGGAGCGTCGACGGGGCTGAGCCCGCCGGACGCGCCCGAGCGCCCGTCGTCGGACCGGGGCTCGGTCAGCTCGTAGGCCCGCAGGATCGCGCCGGACAGGCGCTCCCACAGGGCCTCGGCGTCGGCGAGGGTCTCCTCGGAGAACTCCACGGTGGAGCGGTGGTGGACGGTGCCCAGGGCCAGGCGCAGCACGGCGGCGTCGTAGCGCTTGAGCAGCTCGGCCACCACCAGGGAGTTGCCCAGCGACTTGCTCATCTTCTCGCCCTTGATGGTCACCCAGGCGTTGTGGACCCAGTGGCGGGCGAAGCCCCAACCGGCGCCGTGGGACTGGGCCTGCTCGTTCTCGTGGTGCGGGAAGCGCAGGTCGATGCCGCCGCCGTGGATGTCGAAGGTCTCGCCCAGGTAGCGGCGGCTCATGGCCGAGCACTCCAGGTGCCAGCCGGGCCGGCCCCGGCCCCAGGGGGCGTCCCAGGAGGCGTCGGCCGGCTCGGAGGGCTTGGCGGCCTTCCACAGGGCGAAGTCGCGCGGGTCGCGCTTGTCGGCCTCGACGTCGTCGTCCAGCTGGGACTCGTCCTCGGTGGTGGCCAGGTCCTCCAGGCGCTGGTTGGTCAGCGCCCCGTAGCCGGGTAGGGAGCGCACGTCGTAGTAGACGTTGCCGGACTCCCCGATGTAGGCGTGGCCGGCGTCCAGCAGGCGCTGGACCAGGTCGATCATCTCGGGGATGTGGCTGGTGGCGCGCGGCTCGTAGGTGGGGGCCGCCACGCCCAGGGCGCGGTAGGCGGCGTCGAACTCCCGCTCGAAGCGCTGGGCCCAGGCCCACCACGGCACGGGCGGCTCGGCGGCGGCCGACTTGCTGAGGATCTTGTCGTCGATGTCCGTGACGTTGCGGATGAGACGGACCTGCTGGCCGCTGCGCTCCAGCCAGCGGCGCAGGACGTCGAAGGAGATGCCACTGCGCATGTGGCCGATGTGGGGCGAGCCCTGGACGGTGGCACCACACAGGTAGATCGTCACCAGGCCGGGGGTGGCCGTGGGGGCCAGCGGCACAACCGCGCGGGCGGCGGAGTCGTACAGGCGCAGGGTCGGCTCGGCGGTGCCCGTGGACGCCGCCGACGCCGCCGGCTCGATGGGCGCGGCGGACTCAGTGGACTTAGTGGGCTCAGTGGGTGCGGTGCTCACGGGCACAGGCTACCTGGCCGCGTGCCACCGGTGTCCACCGGGTCTCAAGGGTTTTCTCCGAGGTCCGGGCCGGGGCCTGTTGCGCGGGTGGCGCACTGGCGTGGTGTGCTGGGTCTGTGCGGGCTCTTGGTGGCTCTTCATGGCCGGTCATGGCCGGTCATGGTCGTTCATGTCGGCGCGACCGCACCTCACGGCCCGGTTTCTGCTTCGGGAGCCCAGGATCCGGGCCGCAAGGTGCGGTCGCGCGCGTCCTCGACGGGTCAGTCGCAGCGAGTGGCCCCGGGGACCGGGTAGACCAGGGCGGTGGCGAGGGCGAGCAGGCCCTCGGAGCGGCCCAGGAACCCCAGGTGGTCGGTGGTGGTCGCGGTGAAGGAGACGCGGGTCGACGCCGCCTCGGACAGGGCTCGGGAGGCCTCGGCGGTGCGGGCGGACACCCGCGGGCGCTCGCCCACGAGCTGGACGGCGATGTTGCCGATCTCGAAGCCGGCCTCGCGCACGCGACGGGCGGCCTCGCTCAGGAGCGCGGCCCCGGAGGCGCCCTTCCACTGCGGCTCGGCGGTGCCGAAGTTCGAGCCCAGGTCGCCCAGACCTGCGGCGGAGAACAGGGCGTCGCAGCAGGCGTGGGCGACGACGTCGCCGTCGGAGTGACCGGCCAGGCCCACCTCGTCGGGCCATTCCAGGCAGGCCAGGCGCATAGGGGTACCCGAGTCGGGGGCGGCGAAGGCGTGGACGTCGGTACCGATGCCGGTGCGCGGCAGGTACTGGGCGATCTTGTCCAGGTCGATCGTGGCCGGGCCGGCGGCGTGGCGCGCCCGGGATCGGGACGAGGCCGGCGCGGCGGAGGCGTCGTCGGCCGATACGGGCTGAACTGGGGGCTGAGAGGACTGAGGAGACTGCTCTGACTGGTGCTCGGACATGGGCCGTGTCTACCAGATGGGCTCCGCCCGCGTTCCACGCGGAAGGCCTGATCGTCGTCGGCGATCGTGGGAAAGCGGGGTTTCGGGTTGCCCGACGGCGCCCGGGCCCGCGCGATCGGCCGGTGGGAGAGCGCACTGCACGAGGGGCGGGTGCTACTGGGGGAGGTGCGGGTGTACTCCACGAGGGTCCGGACCCCGTGCAGTGCGGTCGGCTCCCGTCCAGTGGGACCCGAGGCCGGTGGAGTAGGGGCGGGAGGGCGAGGGTGTTAGATCAGGTGGTAGAGAACAAGAGGACACTGGCCGTGGAGGCGCCGGCGGCAGGAGGCTGCTGCACGGACTCGAGGGACTCCAGGGACTCCAAGGACTCTAGGGCAGGCGCCAGTCCACGGGGGCGGCCCCCATCTCGGTGAGGATCGTGTTGGCGCGGCTGAAGGGGCGCGAGCCGAAGAACCCGCGCGAGGCGGACAGCGGGGAGGGATGCGGCGAGGCGATGATCGGCGTGTGCCCCAGCATCGGAGTCAGGGACTGCGCCGGCCGCCCCCACAGGATCGCCACCAGCGGGGCGTCGCGCTCAACCAGGGCCTCGATCGCGCGCTGCGTCACCTTCTCCCAGCCCCAGCCCTTGTGCGAGGCCGGAGCCCCCGGGCGAACGGTGAGAACCCGGTTGAGCAGCATGACGCCCTGCTCGCACCACGGTGTGAGGTCCCCCGACGTCGGCTGGGGCACGCCCAGGTCGCTGACCAGCTCGCGGAAGATGTTCTCCAGGCTTCGCGGGGGGCGCACACCGGGGGCCACCGAGAAGCTCAGTCCCATGGGGTGGCCCGGTGTGGGGTAGGGGTCCTGGCCGACGATGAGGACGCGCACCTTGTCCATCGGGTAGGTGAAGGCGCGCAGCACGTCCGTTCCCGCTGGGAGGTACCCGACGCCGGCGGCCACCTCCTCGCGCAGCCGCCCCCCGATCTCGTGGATGGTGGGCTCCACGGGTGCCAGGGCGTGCGCCCAGGAGGGGTCAATGAGCTCGGACAGGGGCTTGGCGGTTGTCACGCTGCGAGCCTAACGGCCCAGTGACGGCGCCTGCAGGATCTTGCCGACCCCGATGTCACGGTTCTGTGAGCCGGACGTGGCGAGCAATACCCGACGAACGGCTCTCGGACCGGTATCTTGTGAGGGTGAGCAACTATGACTACCCCGAGGACGAGTTCGACGTCGGCGATGATGACGGTCCGGTTCCGGTGGGCGTGCACCGCGCTCAGGCGCCCCGGTGGCGCAGCTGGGTGCCGCTGCTGGCCATCATCATCATTGTTCCGGCGCTCGCATGGGGTGCCGTGACGCTGTTCCTCAACGGCTCGGGCTCGGGCTCATCGGATGCGGCCTCCTCGGCCCAGCCCGCCCAGAGCGGACAGGCCAACAACCAGGCCTCGGGCGGGAAGTCCGCTGAGGCCTCCAAGCCCGCTGACGACAAGTCCGCCGACGCCTCGGCCAAGCCCAGTGCCAGCGCGTCGGCCAGCGCCTCCGGCAACGTCGACTTCAACACCGGGGTCACCGTGTCCAACGGGACGGAGACCAGCGGTCTGGCCAAGGGCGCCGGCGACAAGCTCACCAACGGCGGCTTCACCACGGTTGAGGTCACCCCCGGGATCTATGAGAACGCGGAGCCGGCCAAGTCGACGGTCTACTTCAGCGCCCCGGAGAACCGTGCCGCGGCCGAGGAGGTCGGCAAGAAGCTGGGGATCACCAACGTGGTGGAGAGCGCTGAGAACGCGCAGTCCAACCCGATCGTCGTCATCCTGCGCGATGACTACAAGGCGTAGCAGGTAATACAGGCCCATGAGGCCGCTGGCGCGTCCCGGACGCCGCCGGGTCCTGGCTCTTGCCGCAGCGGTTCCGCTCACCGCCGCCGCGGCCCTCTGGGCCGGCCCCCGCCTGGAGGGTCTGGCTCGCCGTCACCCGACCCTGCGGAGCAGCGGCCTCGTCGTAGGCCGGGGAGGGGCTCTGTATCCCCTGCCTCCGGGCAACCCGGGCGACACGATCTCCTACGTGCCGGGGACCCGCCTTCCCGAGGACCCCGAGCCGTGGGGGCTGACGACGTCGGAGCGCGACACCCTGGCGCGTCAGGCACTCGCCCGTCGCCAGACGGCCCGCCTTCCAGCGGGCCGCTGGAAGG
Organism: Actinomyces viscosus; assembly: GCF_900637975.1. Classification (NCBI taxonomy): domain Bacteria; kingdom Bacillati; phylum Actinomycetota; class Actinomycetes; order Actinomycetales; family Actinomycetaceae; genus Actinomyces; species Actinomyces viscosus. Next base: position 2,990,668 of record NZ_LR134477.1, read on the forward strand.
ACCTGGCCGACGGCGCCCTGGCCGACCTGCTGACCCTGACCGGGCCGGCGCTCATGACCGGGCCGCCCACCCGGCCGACGGCGTCGCCGCCCCAGAGCCCCGGCCCCACCGCTAGTGCCGACCCCGCCACCGGCGAGGCCTCCGAGCCCGCCTCCCAGCCAGCCTCCCAGCCAGCCTCCCAGCCCGAGGGGCGGCCGCTGGACGCGGAGGTCTTCCCCCCGGGCGCGGTGGTGGCCGCGCCGGTCGGCAACTGGCGCTACGTCTGGCCGCGGGACGCCGCCTTCGCCGCGGCCGCCCTCAGCGCGGTGAACCTGCCCGGAGAGGCCCTCGGCGTCCTGACCAACCTGGCCTCCTGGCAGCGGGCCGACGGCGGCTTCGAGGCCCGGTACACCAGCTACGGTCAGGCTCCCGACAACCGCCCTGCCCAGACCGACGGCGTCGGCTGGTTCCTGTGGGCCGCGGCCCGGCTCCTGGCCGACGGCCTTCCCGCCCCCGACCTGAACGGCTCTCTGGGAACGCACCTGGCGCGCGCCGCCTCCCGGCTCGTGACGATCACCGACACGCCCTCGCACCTGCCCGCGGTGACGCCCGACTACTGGGAGATCGCCGAGAGGGTGCTCACCCTGGGAACGGCGGCACCGGTGCTCCTGGGGCTTGAGGCGGCGACGGCGCTGGCCGGGGCCGGGGTCGACCTGGGGGCCTCGCCCCAGGACCTGGCCGACCGGGCCGCGGTGGTGCGCCGCGCCATGGAGCTGAGCTTCGCCCCGGCCTGGGGGCGTCACGTGCGGGGCGACGACGTCGACGCCGCCATCACCCTGGTGCTGCCGCCCTTCACTCAGCCGCTGGCGGGAGCGCGCGAGGTCAGGCGGACGGCCGCGGCGCGCATGCGACGCCCCGCCGGCGGCCTGGCCCCGGGCTCCGGCTGGCGCGACGACGGCGTCTCCTGGACACCGGAGACCGCCCTCATGGCCTGGTCGGCCCTGACGCTGGGGATGGAGGACGAGGGGACCCGGCTGCTGTCGTGGATTGAGACGTACCGCACCGGCGCCGGAGCGCTGCCGGAGAAGGTCCTGGCTGACGGCGCCCCGGCGGGCCCCGCGCCTCTGGCCTGGACCTGCGCGCTCATCCTGCTGGCCACTGCGGCAGGATCCGCGGGCGAGGGGGCGTGAGCCGATGGGGTGCTGCTGAGGGGCCGACGGTCCTCTGCTTCGCCGTCGGAGGATTCGGTGCCGATCAGATCTGAGCGCCTTGCACTCAAGGGCTGAGAGTGCCAGCATTGCGGTTAGCACTCGGAGTCCTCGAGTGACAATGCATCCACGAATGCACCAAGTTCATCCAGGCTGGAACGTGAGGACCGGCGTCGGGCGTGACGTGAACGCCCGGGGACCGATCCGTCCGTCGCGGGCACGAACCGGCCGCCCCTACCACGCAGTGGAGGAAACTCAATGTCCAAGATCATCGCCTTCGACGAGGAGGCCCGCCGCGGCATGGAGCGCGGCCTCAACACCCTCGCCGACACCGTCAAGGTCACCCTGGGCCCCAAGGGCCGCAACGTCGTGCTCGACAAGAAGTGGGGCGCCCCCACGATCACCAACGACGGCGTGACCATCGCCAAGGAGATCGAGCTCGAGGAGCCCTACGAGAAGATCGGCGCCGAGCTCGTCAAGGAGGTCGCCAAGAAGACCGACGACGTCGCGGGTGACGGCACCACCACCGCCACCGTCCTGGCCCAGGCCCTGGTGCGTGAGGGCCTGCGCAACGTCGCCGCCGGCGCCAACCCGATCGCCGTGCGTCGCGGCATCGAGAAGGCCGTCGCGGCGGTCGTCGAGCGCCTGCTCGCCGACGCCAAGGACGTCGAGACCCAGGAGGAGATCGCGGCCACCGCCTCCATCTCCGCCGCTGACGAGCAGATCGGCGCCTTCATCGCCGAGGCCCTGGAGAAGGTCGGCCACGAGGGTGTCGTCACCGTCGAGGAGTCCAACACCTTCGGCCTCGAGCTCGAGGTCACCGAGGGCATGCGCTTCGACAAGGGCTTCATCTCCCCCTACTTCGTCACCGACCCCGACCGCCAGGAGGCCGTCCTGGAGGACGCCTACGTCCTGCTGGTCGAGTCCAAGATCTCCAACGTCAAGGACCTGCTCCCGCTGCTGGAGAAGGTCATGCAGACCGGCAAGCCGCTGGCCATCATCGCCGAGGACGTCGAGGCCGAGGCCCTGGCCACCCTCGTCGTCAACCGCATCCGCGGCACCTTCAAGTCCGTGGCCGTCAAGGCTCCCGGCTTCGGTGACCGCCGCAAGGCGATGCTCCAGGACATGGCGATCCTCACCGGCGGCACGGTCATCTCCGAGACCGTCGGCCTCAAGCTCGAGAACGCCACCCTGGAGGACCTGGGCCAGGTCCGCAAGGTCGTCGTCACCAAGGACGAGACCACCCTGGTCGAGGGCGCCGGCGACAAGGACGCCATTGACGCCCGCACCGCCCAGATCCGCCTGGAGATCGAGAACTCCGACTCCGACTACGACCGCGAGAAGCTCTCCGAGCGCCTGGCCAAGCTGGCCGGCGGCGTGGCCGTCCTCAAGTCCGGTGCCGCCACCGAGGTGGAGCTCAAGGAGCGCAAGCACCGCATCGAGGACGCCGTGCGCAACGCCAAGGCCGCCGTCGAGGAGGGCATCGTCGCCGGTGGTGGTGTCGCCCTGCTCCAGGCCGCCGAGGTCCTCGACTCCCTCAAGCTCGAGGGCGACGAGGCCACCGGTGCCGCGATCGTCAAGGTCGCCGTGGAGGCCCCGCTCAAGCAGATCGCGGCCAACGCCGGTCTTGAGGGCGGCGTCGTCGTGGACCGCGTGCGCAACCTGCCCACCGGTGAGGGCCTCAACGCCGCCACCGGCGAGTACGTCAACCTCCTGGCCGCAGGCATCGCCGACCCGGTCAAGGTGACCCGCTCCGCCCTGCAGAACGCCGGTTCCATCGCCGGCCTGTTCCTGACCACCGAGGCCGTCGTGGCCGACAAGCCCGAGCCTCCGGCCGCTCCGGCCGAGGGCGGTGCCGGTGACATGGGCGGCATGTACTGATCGACTGCTGATCGACGTGACTCGTCACGAACCAGTCACACCCCGGTAGCCTCGGCCGCCCTGCGCGACCGGGCCCGGGACCCGGCGGCGGGCAGTCTCTCACACGCGTGAGGGGCGGCCCGCCGCTTTCGTGCGCGCTGCTGGCGCAGCAGCCGCAACGGATGCGGCCAGGAGCCGGCTGACTCGGCCCGCCGCCTACCAGCCGGCTACGGGCCCGGGGCTCGTGGCTGGTGCGGGTGCCGGTGCCGGCGCAGGGGCGGGAGCCGGCGTGGGGGTGGAGAAACGGCCCTGGTTGGTGGTCTCGGCGTCGTCGTAGCAGACGGCGGCGTTGTCCAGGGCCAGGCTGATCTGGTCGAGGTTGGACCGCACCTGGAGCTGGGTGAGGTGCCAGTCGGCCGCGCAGGTGGCCATGGAGTCCGACGCCGTCCCGGTCCAGGAGGACTGCAGCAGGCCGATATCGCCCTGCATGGCATCGACCTCGGTCTGGATCGTCGAGATGCGGGTGCGGGTCCTGGCGGCGGTGTCGGCCACCGCGGCGGTGTCGACGGAGTAGACGGGCATGACGGGGGTCCTTTCGTGAGAGGCGGCCCGATGGCCGGGCATGATGGTCCGCTGGTGCGCACTGCGGTGAACCGGGGTGCGCGCTGTGCCTCTCACGGTAGGGGCCGAGCCCGGGTAGGCGCCGGGCGGGCGATCGGCCCTGTGGACTGGGCCTGCCGATAGCGGCCTGTGGCCCCGGGGGAGCCGCGACGAGCCGGGGGCGGGCGGGTGGATCGCCTCAGAGGTCCCCGGCGCCGTCGTCGATGATCTCCTCGGTGATGGGGGTGATCTCACCGGTACGGGCCTCGCGCAGCTCCTTGGCCTCCTGGGTCTTGGCGCGCAGCCTCTCGGCGAGCTTGTCCCGCTCGGCCTGGACCCTGGCGCGGCGGTCCTCGGCCTCATCGGAGCGGCTGCGCGAGCACATGAGCAGGTCCAGGTCGGCGATGCAGGACTCCATCGAGGCCGTGTGCGCCATCGGCTCCTCGCCATCCCTGTCCTCACGTGCCTCGCCCCGCTCGGTGGGCGCCTCGCCGGGGCGGCGAGTGGACGAAGCGGTGGAGACGGCCGGAATACCCCGGGCGGGGGTGCGTGGCGAGGCCGCGCTCGACGGTGAGGACGACAGTGAGGACGACACTGAGGACGACGATGCGGTCGGTGCCGAGGAGACGGCCGCGGCCGGGCTCGGTGCCGAGGCCGTGGGCCTGAGGGCCTTGAGCTCAGCGGTGTCGATGCGCAGGGTGTTCCCGTCCCGGGACGGGCCGGGTAGGCCGGGCGCCGGCTGCGCGGTCGGGGTCAGCGCCCGCAGACCCAGCGGAGGAGTGCGCGGAGCGGTCCCGGCGACGTCGTCGAGTCGATGAGGAATCGAACCGGCGGCACCGCCCGCGGGCTCAGCCGACGTGGTTGCGGGGACGGTAGGTGACGGCGTCGGTGCGCCCAGGAGGGCGAGTGTCTCCTGGTGGTCTTGAGTGTCCCGGCCGTCCTGCTCGACGGCGAGCTTGACGAGCTTCTCCTTGAGCCGTCGCTGCTCGGCCGACAAGTTCTCCCGGGCCGCGTGCTCCCAGCGCTCGCCCAGCGGGGAGTGGAAGAGGTGCTCCCGGTCCAGGAGCCGCGAGACGATCGTCAGACGACCGCGCAGGTACTTCTCCAAAGGGATGTGGGAGTACTCCTCGCGCAGCAGGCGCACGTACTCGGCATAGGTCTGCGGATCCACGGCCAGGGTTCCCAGGTCGGCGTCGATGAGTGCCTGGGCGTCGATGTCGTTGTCATCGAGCATGTGGCGCTTGAGGTTGACGATGAGGCAGCACACCCGCTTGACCGTCTCCATCGGGAGGCCCAGGTGGCGTAGGTCCGCCTCGGCGAAGGCCGCCGAGGCGGACTCGTCCTCGCCGCCGTTGCCCCGGCTGACCTCCTCGGCGTCGGAGGAGAAGACGCACCCGTGGTACCAGCAGGCGACCCGCATGATGTCCGGGTTGTGGGACTCCTCAGCCAGCTCGTCGACGCGCGCGAGCATGTCGATGAGGTGGCGAAGATTGTGGAAGCGACGGTCCGGCGTGGACCAGCGCTCAATGAGGAGCTCGCCGGCGGAGCGGATCGCCTCTGGGGGCTGCGTGGCGCCGAGCGCCTTCACTGAGCGGGTGAAGGCCGGCAGGAGCCATTGCGGTGCGTCGATGACACCCATGGGTCAGTCTCCGTGTTGGAAATGGAACGCGTGTCATCGTAGAACTGTCCTTGCCGCAACGTCGACGTGACACAGTGTCTCGCGCACCACTCTTGCAGGGGCGTCGACGGGGTCCTCGGGGGACGGCGTGTCCGGCTCTGATCGATCAGTGATGGCGCGGGGGGCTGCTCGGGCCTACCGGGCCTACCAAGCCGGTGCCGGTGGCAGCTCGATGTGGACGGTGGCGCCGCCGCCGGGGGTCTGGAGCATCTGGACCGTACCCTGGTGGGCGGCCACGATGCCCAGCACGATTGCCAGGCCCAGGCCGGAGCCTCCGGTCTCCCGGTTGCGGGAGGTGTCCGAGCGGTAGAAGCGTTGGAAGACCTTCTCAGCCGCCTCCGGCGGGACCCCGTGCCCGTGGTCGCGGACCTCGACGACGACCACCGACTGAGCCGTCGGGCTGGTGCGCGGGGGAGCCATGCCGATGGCGATCTCCACCGGCGTCCCGGTCGGGGTGTGGCGCACCACGTTGCCCAGCAGGTTGGTGAGGATCTGGGAGAGACGGTCGCGGTCACCGATGACCTGGAGCGAGGGCGCCTCCCTGCCGGCGGCCTCGTCACGCGGGTCGAGCGGGATGAGGCCGCAGTCACGCTCGGGGGCCAGGACCATCATGTCGCTCAGGGCCCCGGCCGCCAGCTCGGTGAGGTTGACCGGCTCCATCGACATCTGCCGGCCTTCGTCGATCCGGGCCAGCTGGAGCAGGTCGTCGACCAGGCGCCCCATACGGTTGGACTCGGTCTCGATGCGCCCCATGACCTCGCCGGTCTTGTTCGCGGGCACCCCGCCCATCCGGTAGAGCTCGCCGTATCCGCGGATCGCGGCCAGGGGCGTGCGCAGTTCGTGGGAGGCGTCGGAGACGAATCGTGTCATCCGCTCCTGGGCCACGACCTGGGCGGCGAAGGCGCTCTCGTTCTGGGTGAGCATCGCGTTGATCGCCCGCTGCAGCGAGCCGACCTCCGTGGTGCGCGGTTCGGTCACCAGGATGCGGGCCGACAGGTCGCCGTGGGCGATCCTCCCCGCCACGCCCTCGATCTGCCGCAGGGAGCGGAAGGAGCGGTGGACCAGGTAGGTGGCGAAGATCGCGCCCACCGAGATGATCGAGACGTCGGCCAGGGCCACCACCAGGCGGGTCCGCTCCACGGTCTCCATGACGTCGCTCAGCGGGAGGGCCAGGGCCACGGCACCGGTGTACTGGTCGGTGTCCTGGTCCTTGATGAGGAGGGTGATCATCCGCCACTGGTGACCGGGCTGATCGGAGTTGACTGTCGTGATCGGGTAGTCGCCCTTCTCGGCGTGGGTCAGGGCGCGTCGGTAGTCCAGGCCCTCGATCTGTGGCCGGCCGTACGTAGCGGCGGTGTCGGGTGAGATCCACTCCCCGTTGCGGCTGGCATCGAGGTACTCGGCCTTGACGTAGTAGCTCGAGGGGAAGGTGGTGCTGCTGGTTCCGCCCTCGCGGATCTGGGCCAGGCCCTGGCTTCCGATGGCCACCGAGGTGGTGCGCAGCTGACTGTCGATCTGCCCCATCATGTGGCTGTAGAGCAGTGAGGTCACCACGAAGGAGACGACGATGAGCCCGATGGTGAGTAGTCCCGTTGTCATGAGAGTCAGACGGGTGCGTAGCGGCATCGCCTGCCAGGGCCGCTGGAGCGCGGTGATCGGGTGCCATCGGCCCCGCTTGATCGGGCGGTGCTGCTTGCCGGACGACTTGGCCGGGCGCGTGCTCCCCCCACGCGCCGCGACCATCACTCGGCCTTGGGCTCGCGCAGCATATAGCCCACTCCACGACGAGTCTGGATGAGCGGGGTGACGGGCTGGCCGTCACCCCCCTGGATCTGGTCTACCTTGCGACGCAGGTAGGAGATGTAGGACTCCACGATCGCGGCGTCGCCGTTCCAGTCGTACTCCCAGACGTGGTCGAGGATCTGGGCCTTGGACACGACGCGACCGGCGTTGAGCATGAGGTAGCGCAGGAGCTTGAACTCGGTGGGGGACAGGTCCACCTCGACCTCGGCTCGGTACACCTCGTGAGCATCCTCGTCGAGAACCAGATCGGCCACGCGCACGACGCCGTCGTCCTCGTTCTCGATGGCGTGGGTGCGGCGCAGGATGGCACGAATGCGAGCGATGACCTCCTCCAGGCCGAAGGGCTTGGTGACGTAGTCGTCGCCGCCGACGGTCAGGCCCTGAACCTTGTCCGCCATGTCGTCGCGGGCGGTCAGGAAGAGGATGGGGGTGGTCACATCACGCTCGCGCAGGCGCCGGGCCACGGTGAAACCATCCATGTCGGGCAGCATCACGTCGAGGACCACCAGGTCAGGGGAGGTCTTCTCCACCGTCTTGAGGGCACCGTTGCCGTCTCCGGCGATCGAGACCTCGAAGCCTGCGAAGCGCAGGGACGAGGCGAGCAGGTCGCGGATGTTGGGTTCATCGTCGACGACAAGGAGGTGAGCTTCGGTGCGGGACTGCTGGGAACGCTCCATGCGCCACACCATCCCTTCAGTTCCTGGTCGTTTCCTGAACGAGTTCCGAATGGTTGCTGTTGATGGGTCAAGTGCTTGATGTGATCCAGAGTACCTTACGAGGCTCAAAAACCTTGGGATTCCCACAAAAAAGCGGAGGTTATGTGGTTGCTGCCGAACAGAGGCAACTGCTGCAGCTCTTCGGCGAGTCGGAGTGTGGCACGTGGCGGGGCGACGGCAGTGGCCGCCCCGCCGACGCGGTTAGAGGAAGGTGAGTGGGTCGAAGTCCTCCAGCGGGATGATGCACACGCGCGGCAGCGGGATGGTGAAGGCCTTGACGTCACTCTCGAGGTCGTGGATCGTCAGGCCCTCGCCCTCCATCCCGGCCAGCTGGGCGTTGAGGAACTCGCGGAAGCACAGGATCCCCACCTTGGCACCGGCCTGAAGGAGCCGCTCGATGTGAGGGATGTAGTCGCCGTCGTGGCTGCCCAGCAGGACGTGGGCGTTCTGACCGGACTCGACGCGCTCGGCCAGCGCCTCCAAGGTGCGCTGGATACCGATATCGACGACCTTCTCCTCATTGCTTCCTGATCCGGCCAGCGGAACGGGCCGGTAGTCCATGGCCAGCAGGGCCTGGATGAAGCTCATGGGCATGTGGCCGCTGGTGGCGTTGAGGAAGAACAGGGCACGGGCCTCGTCCCCTTCACTCTCGGCGGAGGACAGCTCATCGCAGTATGCGAGGACGCGGTCCCAGCGGGGCCGCTCTTCAGGTTCAGGACGCCGCCCCAGCACGCTCATGCCGAGAGTAGCGTCAATGTTCTCGCCATCGACGAGAAGATAAGTCGGTACACTCATGGGCTCCATGCTACCGGTCCCAGTGTCAAACAGCCTTCGGCGACGCCCGGAGAGGCTCCAGTGATCCCAGGTTTTCTCCAAACGAACCTCAGATCTCACTGGAGGACCGTTAGCTGTACTGCACGACCCTCTCGCCGTCGTGGAGTAGGGCTGACCCTCGACCAGTAGCACCCAACGGTCGTGCAGTAGCCCTCGGATCGGGAGCGAAGGCAGAGGCGGAGCCCGATTCAAGGACGGAACAGATGCCGGCGTAGGTGGAGGAGGACGCCGGGCTGTTGCCGACGGGAACGCAACCGTCCGGTCCTCGTCGTGGTAACGAGGACCGGACGGCTGTCAGGCTGATGCGACGGTGCGGCGCCGCCTCGGTGGCCGGGCCGGCTCAGTAGGAGGACTTCTCCTCGCCGGCCGGCTGACCCTGGTTCTTGAGGGCCTCGAAGGCGGCGTTGATGGCGGCGTCGTCTCCGTCGGTGATCTGGGCGGGGGCCTGCTGCGGGGAGGACTGCAGCGCTGGGTTCTGCCCGGACTTGAGGGCGGCCAGGCGGGCCTCGGCCTCCAGGCCGGCACCGGAGGACTCGAGCTCGGCGAACTGGGCCTCCAGGGAGGAGCCGGCCAGCTCCATCTGCCCGGCGGCCTGGGCCTCGACCCGACGCACCTGGTCCTCGTAGCGGGACAGCTCGCTGGTGGGGTCCAGGAC